>JAAVCL010000009.1 GCA_014802335.1 Bacteroides sp.
GAAGGAGCATAGCGGGCTATGCGACTGATGAAAGAATCGAAAGGCGCCAAAATATTAATAAATATTAGCCTTGAAGAAAACAATTTTAAACATTTCTTGGGTTTTCGTAAAAAGTTTAGACGACTTCAATGGTTCTGACGAGGGCAAGTGACAATCTTTTTAAAAATATTTTTTATCCTTGAGGCGTTGTAATAATATAAATGGAGTCGTTTAAACGGCTCCGGTAAATGTTCCTATCTGCGCAAACAGCTTAATACAGAGATCATGTCTATTTTTCTTATCATAATAAGCATCCTGTTTTGGATAATCGCGTTCGTGTGCCTCTATGGACGGCAAACCATTGCCCCGGCATTTTCTTATCTTGCAATGCTGATGCTCTCGTTTGCAAAAGAAAACGGTTATCCGATAATCCCCCTTAACACGACAATTCTGATAGGATGGTTAGCCATGACGATGGTGGTTATGCTGAGTGCAATGCTTCAACCCGAGGAAATCCGCCGTCAGACCCGTGGCATGACCTACCTTATCGGTGGTGCAGTCGTGGGGATGGTTCTCGGATTGCTTGGATTTTCAATCGGAGATGACTTAAATCTTAGATATGGCCTGATGATAATTGCAACCGCACTTGGCACCGCACTCGGATTTCTGCTGTACACAAACACCCCCGACGGGCGCCCGGTGAAACCCGGCTCGGGTCACTTCTTCCGATATTTGCTTGCAAAGGGATTCCCCACAGCCATAACAGTGATGCAACTTGGAGTTGTTCTGGTCCTTTTAATTGCACTTAAAAATGTGAATGCATTATGAAAAAAGCTCTATTTCGTCTTATTACTCTGATTGTCGCCCTCCTCATGGTGGGCGCGCCGGCGTCTGATCTCCAGGCAAAAACGAAATCAAAGGCAAAAACAACAGCTACGGCCAAAAGCTCAAAAAGTTCCAAGAAGTCAAAAGCTTCAAAGACTTCAAAGAGTTCTAAATCAACAAAGAGTTCTAAGAAATCAGGAAGCAGCAAAACATCCCGCACCAAGAAATCATCGGCATCGTCAAAAAGCCGTCGCCGTTCGGCATCCGGCTCGACACGCAGTGCCCAATCACCTCAACCATCATCCGTAGCTGCCACTGAAACCCCGGCGGCTTCGCCACGCTCTTCGCAATTCGACTCGGCAGCCGATCGCGCTCCCGCTATCAGCTCGATTTCCGCAGCCGACTCCCGTCGTAAAATTAAAGTGGAAAAACCCGACCTTGAAGCCATTAAGCAAATGACTCTTGACCCTTCAAGTAAATTCTATTTCCCACGGTTGAAGCAAAAATATGAAAAAAACGACACCACTTCAATGACGCCTGAAGATTTCCGGAATTTTTATCTCGGATATATGTTTCAGGAAGATTTCGACCCCTACCGTGTGTCTCCTTACTCGAAAGTTACCGACGAGTTGCGACAGAAACCAACGCATACAAAAGCCGAAATAGATACAATCATCAAATATAGCCAGCTGGCACTCGAAGACAATCCTTTCGACCTCCGCCAGATGTCTTTCCTGATCCACGTGCTCAAGGAAAGCAAAAAGAATATGCGCGCGAAGATATGGGAATATCGCCTTGAAAATCTTTTGGGCGCAATCAAAAGCACCGGTACCGGCGATTCTGTTGAAAACGCCTGGTATGTCATGTATCCGGCACACGAATATGACATGGTGCAACTTCTCGGTTACGAAGCCATCGATGCCGACTTCATCGAACCGGGCTATGACTATCTCGCCGTCCAACCCGATGAATCAGACAAACGTCGCCGCGACAAATCGGCAAAAGGATTCTACTTTAACGTAATGATGCTCCAGGAACAATACGAACTAAAACACCCGGAGGAAATTGTTACCGTTGAGAATGTGGTGGAAACCCCGAATCCCGACGAATTGCCCGCATCCGAAAGCACTTCCGACCCAATCGACCCCGATGATATTCCCGCAGAATAAACCAATCACTAACCTGACGGTCAAATATAGAAACAAAAAGTCATGAAAAAGAAACTAACGATTTTACTTGCTGCTGCGGCAATCAGCGTTTCAGCATGGGCGGCTACACCCGCGTCATTTCCCGGTGGAGAAAATGCCTACAATTCATACATCAAAGAAAATCTGAAATACCCCGACACTGCAAAATCAAACGGCATTGAAGGAGTAGTGAATCTGCAATTCACAGTTCATTCAGACGGTTCCATAGGCAACATTAAAATAAAACGCATGGTCGACCCCGATCTGGAAGCAGAAGCCATACGCCTTATCAAACAGATGCCCGCGTGGACACCGGCCAACGACAACGGCACCGCCATAGAAAGCACAGCAGAAGCCGCCGTGGCATTCACCCTCGAATAATCCCCAAGATTTAGGAGACTTGGGAGACTTGGGAAACTTGGGAAACTTGGGAAACTTGGGAGACTTGGGAGACTTGGGATTATTGGGATTATTGGGAAACTTAAGATAATTATGTTAGCNTCCCAAGCCTCCCAANCCTCCCAANNTTCCCAANCCTCCCAANNTTCCCAANNTTCCCAAGCCTCCCAATGACTATAAANTTCACTTTNCCTTAAAATATTTTACTATGAAAATTAACCGGGACTTCCTCGCCCCTAAGGGCGATTATCGGAATCTCATCGTATACAAGAAGGCGGAGTGCATCTATGCTCTCACCTATCACTTTGCCCATAGATTCCTAAAGATAGGAGACAGAACCATCGATCAGATGGTTCAGGCAGCCCGGTCCGGTAAACAAAACATAATCGAGGGGTCAGCGGCGTCGGCCACCTCGCGCGAAAGCGAAATAAAACTTTTCAATGTGGCAAAAGCAAGCTTTGACGAATTGCTTGCCGATTACGAAGACTATATTCTTACAAGAGGACTCTCTTATTGGGATGAAGCAAAAAAATCAAGAGTAAGAGACTACTGTAAAAAGCAAACTGATGCGTCACACTATCTGGCAATAGCGCCATCCAGAGATGCTGAAACAATTGCCAACTTAAGCATCACCTTGATAAGACAGGAACTGTATCTGCTCATCAGGCTGATAGAGGCAGCCAAACAAAAATTTATAGCCGAGGGTGGCATCCGCGAAGAAATGACCCGCGCCCGCCTCAACCACCGCAGCAAAACGAATTAAGCCAACCTTCCCAAATTTCCCAAGTTTCTCAAATTTCCCAAGCCTCCCAAGTTTCCCAAGCCTCCCAAGCTTCCCAAGCCTCCCAAATTTCCCAAATTTCCCAAGCCGGGGGGTCAGCGGTGTTTAAACCTGTCGCGGTCGCGGCGAGTTTTCTTTTCAAGTGTCTCTGCGAATGCACGGCTCAGGTCTACCCCCGTTTGGTTGGCCAAACAGCATATCACCCACAACACNTCTGCAAGNTCTTCACTTAATTGCTTCTGCGGGTCTTCAAGGTCGCCCGGTTTTGCCACCTGGTCGCCATATACGCGCGCTATTATNCGCGCCAACTCTCCGATCTCTTCNGTCAGCACCACCATGTTNGTGAGCTCAGAAAAATAACCGCCGCCAATGTTTTTTATCCATTGGTCGACGGCTTGCTGCATTTCTTCTATANTCATTCTTATATTTTTTCNAAGCCGATTTANNAGACNCGTGTCCTATTTCNGAATTGTCATAATCGANTTCATGCAANGAATTTATATCAGTCGCAACTCGCGAAGCTCATCATAAATNTCAGTCCCGGTAAGGTTACGACGGCGCGACAGTGTGCGTGCGAACGTATCNATGGCCGGATGAAGGCGGCGATTTGCGAAAATTCGTCTCATTCCAATGGTCGTTTTTGTAAANAGATTGTCCACCTCGTCATCTTCGAGCGAACAGGTCTCCATCCCCTCGTTTAGCATCGCGTTATGCACAGCTTCCAACAAATCATTCGGGACTTCCTCACCGAGTCTTACCAAAGAACGGGCCATTAAATTAGAAACGGCCATTGCCGAAGTNATATAGAAGTTGTGAACCAGATTATGCCACGTTGATTTCGGTGACACTGAGGGCGACCCGCTGAAATAGAACTCATTTGCAAACGAGACCATAGGCCCGTCAGCATCGAGAGANATAGCGGCTACCCTGTCGATTGCATCGAGGGCAGCGAGAGAGATAGCCATNCCTGCGAGTCCATAGGCACGGTCATCTTCATTCAAATATGCAAGCGTCAATGTGGTTTTGCTCATTTCTTCTTTCTTTTTCTTCTTATAAAACACCCGGAGCCCGNTTAAGGTTGTCTTCAACCCTNTCTAAGAGTAAAGTTTCACNGNCCATACTTCCGGCATGTCTCTTACNACACAATTAATACTTGNGTCTTGTNGTTCAATTAAAAACGGAGTCCGATGCCGGCAGTAAGCGTAATTCCGGGTTCGGGAGCCATGGGAAGATAGAACGACTTTCTGTTCAACAGATTATCAGCNTGAATCCAGACATCGAAATTTTGTGTGATTCCATAGGAAGCACCGAAATTCAACATTGATTGATTCGGCAAGCGATAGTCCACATAGAAAAGGCCGTTCAGAGGTGTTGAATCCGCCCAAGAAGCCGGGGCAGCCATCATCCTCATCGCACGCANCGAATAACCGAGTTTGAGTTTCAGTGTNTTCCACGGGTTTGACTCGGCAACAACATCGGCCGTCCATTCCGGGCGGTCGTAGCCGTTGAAGTATCCGGTTTCTCCATGCTGACGCTGGTAATGGCCCGAAGCATCGATTTTGAAATACCTGCCTGCATCATAGCCTAAGGAGGCACCGAACGAAAATCCGCTCAAATCATATCTTACTTCGGGAGACAGATCATAATTCAGAAGTCGCCCGTCCAATCTTTCGGGCAGTCCCGAGTCAAATATGTTATAACCGCTCAAGGTGGCCATGTACCACCCTCCCGAATATTGTCCGCGACTGATACGGTAGGCCACACTGAGCCCGGCATGGAAACCGGAGAAGGGTCCGAACGTAACACCGAAAGTGGCGTCTACCGGGCTATATACCGGAATTGTAGACAAGAGCAACGGATCCTGATAGTAGTCATTCTCATATCGCGATGCGAGTGTATTCAGTTTGCTTCCGCCCTGTGCGTACAGATAGAGCGCCACCGGGCCTGCATTATAATCAAGTTTCACATCGGGGGCAATGTGGAATGTGGAATAACGGTCATTCTTCGGACCCGCATTAAATGAAAGATCAACCCGGGCCCCCAGCTTGATATCTATCCCCGAACGGTTAAAACGGTAATAGGGTGTAAAATAAAGAATACCGTAGTTGTCGGGATTCTCCACATCATAGAGCGACCCTGCAGAGTCGTTGCGCTTTGCGTATGTAACGAGGTCGCCCTCGAAATCAAGACCGACGGCTGACTTTTCAGATGTAGGGAACACAAATCCTGCCTGAAGAGCAGTATTAGTTTCGCGACTTCCCTGAGCCGACGGATAGCCGGAATTTAAATTGAATCCATCCAATCCATATACCGAACGATAACCGAAATATCTTACAGCCGCCCCGGCAAACCAGGAGAACACATCGCGTCCGGCTCGTGAGTTCCATTGAACACGGGCGGCAATATCGTTAAGTGTCTGAGTGGGAGCTTTCAGATCGAAAGAAGCACCCCCCTGCGCACCGGAGGATAAACGCGGCATATCAGCACCGTAATAATTGAAATACCCGAGGTGATAATCCAGGGCAGCATCCAGACGGCCCGCTCCGTTGAAATCATGAGAGGCATAGAGCCCGATCATTTCGTCGTAACGGCTGCGCTTCACATCGCGCATCGCTTCACTTATTTCAGGCTTCCAGAGAGAAGTGGAATTATGCTGGAGTCTGATTCCGAAAACAGTCTGATCGGTGTCGATGATTCTGTATCCGGCCGAAAGTGTGCTTGTCAGCCATGAGCCCAGACCCAAATCAAGATACCCGCGAGAACGCGAATAAGTGCGATTCGTGTTCCAGCCTGTGGCTTGAAGTGGCACCAGTGACGGCTCAAAATTGGCGTTCACCCCTTTCATATAGTATGAAAGTTCCGACTTCTGAGTTTCTAATTTCAGTGGTTTCGGGAAAAGTCCAATGCGATCGTGCGCAATATATTCCGGCACGTATTTACCTTCAACGGTTATATCCTGATCATACTGAGCGGCAATCGGGAAAACACCCGCGGCAACCACGCCGATTCCCAAGAACGATATTTTAAGTTTATTTATGAGCATGATGAAATAAGCGTAAATTAGAGAGGAGAATTAAAGTTTAAACTACTGTGTCGCTGACAGTTTACCGCCATTTTTTAAGTCTTGACGAAATTCGGGAGGAAATGTCGTCATTTTCACCCGGATAATTCTCCTGCAGGCTCTTGAGATATTCCTCGGCAAGTGTTTTTTGGCCAAGGCCGTGATAAGCATCGGCCAAAGCGATAAACCCGCGTGCCAGCCAATATTGATGGGGCGTTCCGGTTTCGGTAAAATCTTCCATTCTTACTCTTGCGGCCTCATGGTTGCCATTGGATATTTCTGTCTCAGCCAGCATCACCGCAGCCTTCGAGCCGGGGACAGAGGTTGGGTTCTGAGCCAGTTCTTCATATATGGCCCGAGCTTCACTCCCGCGGCCGAGATTACGCAACGCGTCGGCTTCATAGAGATTGATTTCTGCAACCTCATCGGCTTCAAGACCACCGGCATGCCGGATTCTATCCACCACATCGAGAAGATCACTCCACCGCGAAGCATCGTTCATCGCAGTCGCCATTCTCAACAATTCGTCAATATCAACATCGTTGGTTACGTTCAGGCGCTTTCTGTAGGCCTCGGCTGCCAAGTCGCGTTGCCCCGTTTCTTCGTAAGTCAGTGCCTGTTCCAGCAGAGCCTTCGAGAGCCAACGGGAATTGGGGAATTCCTTTTCCACCCGGGCCAGGTCGGCCAGCTTGGCTGTATTGTTACGTTGCAGGCCGCTGATAACAGCACGTCGATACAAGGCATAATCTGTGTCGGTTGCCCCGTTGTCGATAGCTTTCGAGAAGAGCGAAGCCGCCTGAGCATAGTTTCCGAGATAGTAAAGGCAATCCGCACGCCGGATAGTCGCATCGTCAACGAGCTGTTCCGACAATGCCGGACGAGCCGACAGGGCCGAGCCGAAAGCATTTGCCGCTTCCTGCCAATTTTCAAGTTTATAGCAGGCATATCCCAGATCGTAATAGCCCAATGCCCGGTTTTCGCGGACACTTCCGTCTTTCAGGAAATCGGCATAGCTCTGCTTTGCCTCGCGATAACGACCCATCTGAAACAATGCGTCGCCAAGCCATAGCGAAGCTTGGGATGCTAATGTTGAATCCATACGTTTAAGGGCGATACACTGCTTAAGATAGTTCTCAGCCTTTTCGGGGCTGCCATTTGTGAGGGCTTCGACTCCCAGTTCATACAGTACCTTCTGTTTGAGTTTCATCACATCCGACGACGGCTGACGGATGGCATCGATATAAGAGAGAGCTTTCGTAAAATTACGGTCGTTATAATAGGCCGTTGCCAGATAAGCCTCGACTTCTGGAGTAAATTCCGAATCGGGGAATGACTTCACGAAGTCTTCCAGCATATCTGACGAAGCCGAGAAAGGCACCTTCCCTCCTCGTGTCAAGGATGTGACATAGTTATAAATAGCGGTTTCGGTCACAGCCGGGTCGTATGTCATACGGCTTGCTTTCTCGAACGCCAGTGCCGCCGAGGGTGCGTTGCCTTGTTCGAGATAACATTGCCCTAAATAGAGCCATGCTCCCTGCCCGAGTGCATCCTGACGGTCGGTGATCTCGGAAAATCTGCTTATGGCTGCATTATATCGGTGTTGATTATAGTCTATCGCCCCCATTGCATAGAGAGCGTCAGCCTCGGGAGAGGCCGGAGTCTTTTCAAGATAACTTTCAAGATACCCTTCGGCCACTTCGGGTTCGCCGAGCCGGAAATAACTCAAACCGACAATGCGCTGCAATTCGGGGGCAAGCTCCGGGTCGGGTTGTTTGCGAAGCAACGAATTGCCATGCTGAATTACATTTTCATATTCCCCGCGTTTATATTCGATCTGTGTCATATAATATCCCGCGCTCAGGCCGGGGACGGATGGCGTGACCTCCATAAACTTTTTCCAAGCCCTGTCGTAGTCACCTTCGATATAATAGAGGTAACCGCTGTAGAAATTATAGGCGTCTTCATATCCGGCAACATTCTTCAGAGAGTTGATCAGGGGGCGCGCCTCATCATAATGGCCGGTTCGGATATTTGCAAGGGCGGCCCTATATGAATATAAATTCCTTTGGTCGTTATTCAACCTGTCGAAATCAACGGCCTCAAAAGCATCGAGCGCTTCGGCCCAATCATGTCTGAAGAAATAATAGTCTGCCACGGCCAACGCAGCCTCAGGGGCGAGCCAAGAGGCGGGATATTCCTCCATAAAGTCGAGCAACAGCCTGAGACACTCCTCATCTCCGCGTTCATAATAAGCCTTGGCAAGCAGGAACGTACATTCCTCCGCCTGCTCGGCTGCCAGACTGACGCGCTGCACATCAAGATGACGAATCTGGTCGATAACTCCGGCGAAGTTCCCTTCTCCACTCATGGCCCGGGCTCGCTCGATATATCCCGATGCGAGGGGTGAGAACCGGTCTGAATTTGCCGACACTTGTGCTTGCGCCTGCATGGCGCCTGCAAGCGCGACTATGGTAAGTAGAATTTTTGCTTTATTCATTGAAGTCGTTTAAACTTTTTACGAAAACGATTGAATTTTCCGTTTTCGGAATTCAAAAAGCAAAAATAATCAAAAAAAATGATATTCTGAGCAGAAATTGAACCAACATTTCAATTCTTAACAGATTGTGAATGTCAGCGCATCAATTCGCGCAGGCCACGGAGTTGATATTTCCACTTTGAGCCAGCGGTAGCGCACTCCGCGCAAAAGGCGTATGTGAGGCCCTCGCGATTTGGCTATCCTGTGCCACGCGCCGGCATCTTCGGCTGCACTGTTTCCCGAGCTTATCGACGAACCGAGCAGTGTGTCGGCCGGCTGATGATGCGCGCCATAAAGCACCACACTCACATTATCTGGATGACGGCTGAAGATTCCGCGTGCCGTGACCGCGCGCACTCTTTTCTCTTTTTCGGGCAAGCCCAAATCGAGGGCGAACGTCTGCACATCCATTCCGACCGGGAGGGGTGTGACCGGCTGTTCCGTATTGCCGGAATTTCCACCGGAAGGAACATCTTTTATTTCCGGATAGGATTTAAATTCATTTAGATCCAGACGTTCGTCGGGAAGGCGATAATCGTTCAAACCTGTCACTGCCCGTGCTATCGGCACTCTCCCTATTATACGAAAAGCAGAATCCGCCAGTGTTTTCTCTTTAACCAAATCGGAACTGAGCCGCGGATAATACCAGCCGGGGCAGTTTCCCGTCTCGATTGCAAAGGTTCTTACCCCGGTGACCTGCTCGTTCCCGGTGAGGGGTGATGTCTGATCGGTTGTGTAAAAGATCAATTCGGTGACTTTCGATTTCCATTCATCGGGAATAGTGAACGGTGGTAATGACACTCTTAGTTCGCAGGGGGTATTTCTGATTTCAGTCAGCGTGTTGAGTTGATTTCCATTTGGCTCCGGGTTGCGTATTGTCATCACCGGTGCCCGGTCGTTGGGGGTAATTACCACTGTCTCACCCGAAGCAACAATAACGGAATCAGAGGATATGAGTGCATACCCGAGTTTGAAGGGCCGTGTGAAAAGGCCTATTCGTGATGCTTCGGTGTAAAAAGTGTTTATGGCTCCCAGCACGACAGTTGTCATTCGCTTGACCAAAGTGTCACTTGCCTGCGAACTTCCCGACGAATTGCCGAACCATGACGCGACCACTGCCTTGTCATCATCCGGCACGGTGACATTGATATTGACCACCGGGTAGGAATAATACGAAGATTTATAAGCAGGAATCGACGAGGGAATCAATGCCGCCGTCAATTTATTAAATTCATCTGAAACTTTTAAGGAATCGGAAGATTTGTAAACTGAAGAGTCGAAAGAACCATCTTTATCTGACTGCAGCTGAGTTGCAGACTTGGCTTCCGACAAAGTCGGGAAACGGTAGGTGACACGCGAATTTGTGTCGTCAAGAGGAATTCGGATAATCATAGCTTTTTTTACCAAAATTACGAATCGCCACTTTACTGTCATCCTTATCTGTCAACTCTATGCCGTGTCTTCATCCCCCGGAAAATCACAGTTAGCCGGAAGATAGGTATAAATAGAACTCTTATATGTGTATAAATAAAGCGGACGACTCCGGGAGCCGTCCGCCTATTGTTTATTTCTTGTGAGTAATGATTACTTCACGAGAACTTTCTTAGTTTCGTTGCCCTTAACCACGATGTAAAGACCGCTTTCGGGGTTAGCAACTTCTACACCCTGGAGGTTGTAGTATTTAGCAGTTGCGTTGTTGTTGTCAACAGCTACAGTCTGAACGCCTGAACCGGCGAGAACTTCTGACCAATATTCGGGCATTTCAACTTCCTTGTCGTTAGAGAAGAAAACCTGGTTGAAGTCGTTGCCTTCAGCATCTTTAGTGAAGATAGCCCAGCAAGCGCCATCCCATTCTTCAGCGAGTGAGAAGTTATCTGATGAATTGAACCAGCTGTCATATTCGAGGTCAAGCTCGATAGCTTCTGCGCTTGTTGCGCCATAGTTGTATTTAGCCCAACCTGCATCAGCAATCTTGAAAGATTCACCGGCTTTGATAGCGAGGTCACCTGAGCAAACGAAGTGGAAAACCTTGTTGCCTTCGCTTGGAGTCATGAGCCATTCAGCGGGAGAACCCCATCCGTTCATATCGCCGCGGAGGTATACTTCCATAGGAGGCTGGGGAGTGTTGGTAGTAAGTGTGATTGTAGAAAGGTCGCCTGCTACAACAACATCATAGTCACCAAGCCAGGGAGTAAGGATGTTAGCTTTACCTTCTTCAAGATTAACAGCAACACCGGGAACGTCGCCGTAGTTACAAGTCAAAGGCATGCCTTCTGCCTGAAGAGCGTCCCAGCTGCCACAAGCCTTGGAGATTGTGAAAGAAGAAAGATTGTTCACATGGATTGAGTACACACCGTCAGCAAAAGTGAACTCATCAGGAGTTGTAGCATTCCAGTTGCCATTTACAAAACCGCTGTTGTCGTCAGCACCAGCCTGACCTGTGATGTAGAGGGGAGCACCATTCTGTGCATTAGCTGCCAAAGCCATGAAAGCTGCAGCTGCAAGAGCGTAGATTTTCTTCATAATGAAGTAGATTTTAAGTTAATGTTTATGGTTATGATTGTTAATTTTCAAGTCAAGACACACTTCCAGTTTATTTTGCAAAAAGCTGAATGTGTAGGGGTTATATAGAGCTTAAGAGTTTTTTCATGGCAACCGAACGTGTCGGACTTCTTACGCCCATATTCGGTGCAAAGATACTAACAATTTTTAATTTTACAAAATAATTTGCTAAAAATTGTTTATTTTAACATTACATGTACATTCTTATCTCAATAATTCAGCTGAAAACAGATAATATAATAAATATTAGTTACTTATCCGATTGCATCAGAGTATCTGTACGCGCCGTGAGACATAAAATAAACATAGGCAATTGATGGGACATTATACCGGACAAGTGGCACGACGCATTACCGGACGAGTGGCACGACGCATTACCGGACAAGTGTAGGGACGTGGCGTGCCACGTCTGAGGAAACACCGTCGAATTACCCAACTCATTCCTCGCAAAGTTTCCCGTAAGTTATGACCAGACGTGGCACGCCACGTTCATACACTTGTCCGGTATTGGGACCATGGTTGACCAGACGTGGCACGCCACGTCCCTACATTTGTTCGGTAACGGGTCGATGTTTTTACTCAGACGTGGCACGCCACGTCCCTACACTCGTCCGGTATTGGGACGATGGTTGACCAGACGTGGCGTGCCCTACAAAGGTTCGATCGCTGACACGAGTCAAAGAATCGTGCCGTGAACAGTAAAAGCCTGTCGTGAGGTTCACGACAGGCTTTTTATCAAGGGGATTCGTCGGGTCGGGCTTTACTTTTCCGATCGGGGTCGGGGTTTACTTTTCCGACTCAGGCGAATTCAGGGTGTTTCTTATTTCTTCTTCAGGGTTACAACGTAGGGCTTAGCCGAGAAGTCGAGTGTGATGTCGTAGTGACCTTCCGGAGCAACGAGGTTATCACCACCGTCCTGCTTGTCTACATTGTAAACGAGTTCATTCATTGTATCCTGAACCTGAGTACCGCTGAAGCCGATGGTCCATGCGCCGTTAGCGTTGATCTTGAAGTCGCCGTTAACGTGTACGTTCTCAGCTGTCCAAGTCTTGAAGTCCTTAGAAGGAGTGAGCTCTACTGCAGTTTCAAGATTCCAGTCGTTAGCTGTGCCGATCACTGAGAGTGTCTTGAGGTAGTGGAGTTCATAGAGGCTCTGAACAACGTTAGCCTTGATCCAGAAGAGACCGTTGGTGTTGCCCGGAGTGCGGAGTGAAGTGCCGGTTGAAAGAGCAGTGAGGACACCGGTCTGCGACAGCATGTCTTCAGAAACTTCAGCTTCGATGTCGGGATCCTGCTTGAAGATTACCGGACCGTTCTTGTCGGGCTGTGCAGCAAGAATCCATACCTTGTTAAGCACGCTCACACCTGTGTACTCGATATAGTTTGTAGTGTAGAGCATCAACGCATCGCCGGGTTTGTTCTGAGTTGTGCCAGAAAGCGGCCACAGGTTCTCGAACGCATAGCTTACAGTGTAAGAGTCGATTTCTACGTTGATAGTAACGAGCAGCGGGCCGAAGATGTGGATTGCACCTGCATCGTAAGCGTCGCCGAGTTTACCGCTCAAGGGGTCGCCTTCCGAAGGATTACATCCGAGAACACCAACAGTGTTCTGAGCTGTAACAGCCGACTGGGGAGCAATCTTCCAGGTGTAACCCTGTTCTGTAATGGCTTCTGCCTCCTCAACGTTGATCTTCACGGCAAATTCAGGATTGTCATATACATTCACATTGCCCAGAGTGTTGTTCATCTTAAGGGCCTTGCCATATTGAAGATTACCGTTTGCATCAACCGGAACGAAATAGTAAGCATCTTCAAGCACCTTGGCAGGGTCAAGAGTGGTCACATGATAAACCGATCCGGCAGCGAAGTAAGCATCGAGACCTCCGAGACGTACACGAGTGTTATCGCGGTTTGCATAAGCTATGTAACGTGCATAAATGTCATAGAGACCCGGCTTCTTTGAGATAGCGGTCTGAATAGCTCCGTTAAGAATGTCGGGATTAACCATTACAGCGTCACCTTCGAGAGTGGTGCTGATAGTAGTTGCGTTGGTGAACAAAGCGTCACCGGCAATTTCCATATCAACCGACAGAGTATAGTCAGCGGGGAAATTAACAAGTTCGGTTACGTTAGCTACATTTACATCCTTGTTGTTATTGTTATAGTCCACAAGGTTGAGTGTAGCTTCGCCCTGAGCGAGTTGGATTCCCGAGTTCTCGAATACTTTCTCGGGCTCAGGATTGGTCTGACCCGGAGGATTGGGAAGGTCAAAATCCTCACAAGATGCCATCATCAGAGTCAGAGCTATTGCGGATATGAATTTTAAACTTTTCATTTTTTAATTCTGTTTAGTGTTTGCTTGTAGAGACGCAACCCGGCACGTCAGGATTATTTCCGGGGCGCACCCGGGTGCGTCAGTACATTAGGCATCAATTGAATTCGGGATTACGGCCTACGAATGAAACTTCGTGGAAACCTTCCTTAATGTAAATCTTGAGTGAAGGAACGTCAACTACAACTGTCATCGGTGTGTAATCGGATACCCAAACACCCCAGTTACCGAGACCCTGGTTAACTATGTCACCGTCAAAACCGGCAGCAAACTTGTCGGAGATGGGGAGCACATAGAAGTCAGCCTCCGCAGAACCGAGAGATGCAGTGTTGGTCCAACCGAGCAGTTCGGTGAAGAAGCGGAACTGAGATGTGTCGTCAACGTTGCCGAGATCGGGAGTAGGCGATTTGGGCGCGATGTTGAACTGACCGACATAGAGTTTCTGACCGATCATGCTCTCGGGCTCAATCAGACGGAAGTTGTTGTAATACCAGTCGTAGTTAGCCACACTCGGGCCCTTGAAGTCGTCAACCACACCGGTGTCGGGGTTCTGAACGTTACCGCAGATATAGATCCAGCCGGCAACCTTTTCTGCGTATGCCACCTTAACCGCGTTGTAGCTTACAACGTTTGTAGAGGCGATTGCAGAATTGTCGATGCCGTCGATCTGGCAAACAGCACGGAAATATGCTTTAACGGTGCCTTTAGCAAAGTCAGATGCATTGTAATCATCTCTGTCGTTGTAGATACCGCCGAGATTCAGCATTGCGATGCCAAGATCGTAAGTCTTGATGGCCATGGCAGCTGAAGTGGGGTTCTGATTTTCGAGAAGAACAGACTTGCCTTCAACAGCCTGGATTGTAACAGCACCTGTTTCTTCATCTACCACTCTCTCCACCGGACACTCAGGGTCAAGCGACACCACTGCAGAATAGTTGCAGATAGCTGCATAACCATAGTCGGGCTGAGAGCAGAAAAGATTGAAAGTCTCGTTTGAAGTCATCTCGGATTCAGTTTCGAATGCAATGTTCTGCATCGCGGGAGTCGAGATGATGAAATCAGTCGGCTGATGATATTTGGGGTTCTCTTCCTGCTTACAAGAAGTGAAACCGAGAGCAACGGCAGCCAGACCTAATATTATCGATATTTTTTTCATTTGTTCTGAAATATTATGTATTTAATATACCTGAACCGATATTAATAACCTTTCTGCTGCTGCAGATTAGTGGTTGTCATAACACCTGAGGGGAGCGGGAAGCTCTTAGTGTATTCAGGAAGGTTTGTACCGGAAGCCACGCCACCTTTCCATTCCCAGGTATAACCTGTGCACCACTTGTTCCAGCGGATAAGGTCGGTACGGCGGTTGTTCTCTGTGTAAAGCTCGCGGCAACGTTCGTCCTGAAGTTCGCTCATGCTGAGTGATGCCCAGGGAGTGTATTTGTCGCCGTAAGCACGCTGGCGGAGGTAGTTGACATATTTGAGTGCTTCTGCCTGCGAGCCGCCGCCACCCTGAAGGATAGCTTCTGCTGCCATAAGGTAAACCTCGGCAAGACGGAGTGCAACGAAGTCACCACCATAGCAAGCAGTCATCGGAACGTTCGCACTTGCATCAAAGTCAATTTCTCCGTTTGCATCGTAAATCCAGTTGGTATATTTCATTGCAAGGTAACCGTTCTTACCCCAGTCGTCACCAACGAGCGAGGGATTCTCGGCTGTGAAACCATATTCTGAAGTGCGCCAGTTGGCAACACGAGAGTCATCACTCTTGCTCATCTCAACGTCGCTCCAGTCAAACTTGCGAACAAAAGATTTGCGGGCAACCATACACTTCCAGGATTCAGTTGCATTGATCCATTCGCCGGTTGTGTGAGCAGCTTCTTTGGGATCGAATGAATATGCCACACCGTTGAAGAACTTGGCAACTGTAATTTTCCAAGTATCGCCACCTGCAGCTTCATCATAACTTGCTTTTGCCTCATTATAAGCATCATCAGCAGATTCGAAATACTTATAAATGTGCTGAACGCCGTCGGCATCAGTGAAGAGAAGTTCTTCGGGCTTAGCGTTCTTATAAGCTGCATTTGTAGTGGGGCAAGGAACTGTAGCAAAAACACCATTGGCACCATTCCAAGCAGCAATCATAAATGTCGAGCCTGCCCAAGTGGTGAGGTTTTCGGTGATGTTGCCGTTCACGTTTTCTTTAGAAGCGGGAATAGTCCAGATGATTTCGCTTACAGCATCACCGGCGTTACCGATACAATATTTCGAGTTGTTGGCGCCGAAGAGTGCAGCATAAGTCGGAGCGAGACCATTGCCATATTTACCACCCACGCCGAGACGGTCGATAACCGCCTTAGAGTGTTCGTAGCATTTCGCATAGTCATCACGGCCGGCAAATACCATACCGTTAAGATAAATCTTGGCAAGGATAGATTCGGCAGCGTCAAGACCAACAAAACCATAGTAAGTGGTTGTGGGATTAGCCTTGTAGTAAGCCACAACATCCTCGAGGTCGGAAGTCACGTTTGCATAAACCTGAGCGCGACCGGGCTGTTCGGGATCTGCACCAATGGGAGTAGTCTCGTCTGCGTAGGGAGGATTTTCGTAGAAAGAGAGCACATAGTAGTAGCAAGCGCCACGAAGGATACGCGCCTGGCGCACATATTCCTCAGCTCTTGCCTGGCCTGCATCGTCGAGATTGAACTTGCCGCCGCGCACGCTTGTAATGAAGTCGTTACAAAGCGCGATGTTGATGAGCAGACGAGCGTAAATACCCTTGACGATGGGGAGGTCGGGAGTTACATAACCGTAGTTGATACGGCCGAATTTTTCGGGGTCCCAGAGCCAGCAAGCTTCATCGGTGGGCATTTCCTCGGCGGTGAACATTGCACGGCCGAAAGTAGCCATACCGCCGTCGTCCAAAGTGTGAACGGGAGAGCTGCCGTTTGCGCCCGAAGTTGCGAAGTTAAGATAAATGTCGGCGAACACTTCGTCCATATTGTTGCTGACATCGGTGATCTCCGAGGGGTCAACGGGCTGCATATCGAGGTCGCCTACGCAAGATGACAGACCGAAAGCAGATGCTGCCACACCCAGAGTCAGAAATATTTTATTGAATGTTTTCATATTGGAATTTCTATTCTTTTGTTAGGTTGAAAGATTAGAATGTAGCCACGATACCGAGTGTAGTAGTGATAGGACGCGGATAGGGGCTGCTCTGGTAACCGCTGAATTCCTCGGGGTCAAGACCGGTGAACTTGGTGATGACAAAAGGATTCTGAACGGCAGCGAAGAGACGGAGAGTAAGATTGCCGTCGATCAGGTCGCGGAATGTGTAACCGAGAGTAATGTTATCGCAGCGGAGGTAAGAAGCGTTCTCAACCCAATAGCTTGAAAGGGGAAGGAGCGAACCTGAAGCTGAGTTAACAAAGAGAGGACGGTCGGCGAGAAGGTTGCCGAGCTGATACTGAGCGGCTGCAACGCTGTAGACACGGCTGTTGCCGAATCCGAGGCCGTTGTAAACATAGTTGCCGAGTGAAGCGCGGAGCGAGATGCCGAGGTCCCAGTTCTTCCACTGGAAGTTGTTGTTCCAGGTCATGGTTACTTTCGGGTCGCGAGAGTGATATTCGATCTTATCGTTTTCGTTGATCACACCGTCACCGTTCTGGTCAACATACTGGTTTTCGATAGGATTGCCGTTGCTGTCGTAAACCTGTTCGTAAACCATGAATGTATAGGCGGGTTTGCCCACGATGTGGTAAGCCATGGTGTAAGAACCTGTACCGGTAGTTGAAAGCGCTGCAACTGAAGTGCCACCCTGGAGTTCGGTGATCTTGTTGCGGTTCCAAGCCACGTTGAATGAAGTGTTCCAAGTGAAGTTGTTGGTAACAACGGGTTTTGCACCGATAGTAGCCTCGATACCGACGTTACGCATAGAACCGATGTTGTTCCACATCATGTCCTCGGTGTTCACAGCGCCGGTGGGCACGTATGAAAGGAGGTCGGTAGTGTTGCGGAGATACCAGTCAAGAGCGAGAGTGATGCGGTTGTTGAGCATACCCATGTCGATACCGACGTTCCAGGTGGTTGTAGTTTCCCATTTCAGGTTGGGGTTGTAGGCCTGCGGGAAGAGGGGGTTGATCCATGTGCCGCTGCCTGTCGGGCTCAGGTAGTGAGAACCGTTCTGGTAAGAGAGTGAGTATTTTGCGATATAGGGGAAGTACTGGTCCATTTCCTGCTGACCTGTCTGACCCCAACCGAGACGGAGTTTGAAGTCGTTGAGCCAACCCTGGGTGCGTTCCATGAACTTCATGTTGTTGATCTTCCAACCGAGAGCAAGTGCAGGGAAGATACCCCAGCGGTTGTCTTTCGAGAAGCGAGAAGAACCGTCACCACGCAGAGTGAAAGTCAAGAGGTAAGCATCGTCGAAGATGTAGTTGATACGACCGAAGAATGAAACGAGCTGATTCTGCTGAGCCCAGCGGGAAACGGGAGCGTCGCCATAAGTGCGGCCGATGTGTTCTTCAGTTGCAGGATCAGGAGTCAGAGTGTATGTACCACCGTTGTAGATAGAGCTCCAGGTGTTTTCAAAACCGAGAGTATTGATAGTGGTGAGGTCGCGGCCATGATAGTCGAAACGCTGCCAGTCGTAACCCACGGTCACATCAAGGTCAGATTTTGCTGCTTCGAAATATTTCTTATAGTTGATATAGAAGTCGAGCAGAGTGTTGCGCTGAAGTTCATACCAGTTGTAGCGAGTGCCGGCACCGTCATGATAGTTGTTGCGCCATGCCTGGATAGAGTTCTGAGCCACATAACCGTTTGCCCAGTTCTTTGATACCTGGTAACCGAGGTTGAGGTTGAAGTGGAGTTCAGGACACCAGTAGAGAGCATAGTCGAGCTGGAGGTTACCCACAGAAGAAAGGGTCTTGCCGATTCTTGTGTTGTCCATAAGCTCCTGCACGGGGTTCTGGCTTGCGTTGATTTCAGGTTCACCAGAAGGACGGATGATGTTGTAGTAACCGTTGAACATTGTCATGCCGGTATCACCCAAAGTAGGATAGTCGTATTTAACGGGATAGAGGGGGTTCATGCCCACTGCGCCGCCGAGACCACCCTGAGCCTGCTGGCTGCGGATGTATGAACCGCTGGCGTTTGCCGAAACAGAAAGTGCATCGTTGAAGAACTTCGGAGTCAGCGAGAAACCGGCGGTTGTACGCTGCATGCTTGAAGTTTTTATGATACCCTTGTTGTCTGTCCAAGAAGCGTTGACACGGTAAGGAAGGTTACCTGCCGAACCACCGACGCTCAGAGAGTAGTCTTGAGAGAAAGTTGTGCGGAGCACTTCTTTCTGCCAGTCTGTATTATAGTAAGCGAGTTCGCCTGCCTCGTTAGTCCACATAAGGTTGTCGACCTGCTGGTTGGCAGCTTCGTTACCATATTTGCGGTAGATCTCGATGATTTGGTCAGCGTTCATCATGTCGAGAGTGTTGCGCGGAGTGTTCACGTGGAAGTTGGCAGCGAAGTTCACCTGCGGGCGAGCACCTTTTTTACCTTTTTTAGTGGTGATGATGATCACACCGTTAGATGCACGCGAACCGTAGATAGCGGTTGCCGAAGCATCCTTAAGAATAGTCATGCTCTCGATGTTCTGGGGGTTGAGCATGGTGAGCGCATTGGTACCACCGGCGTTCGACTGGTTAGTCTGAGGCACACCGTCGATAACGATAAGGGGGTTGTTGGATGCAGAAAGTGATGAACCACCACGGATGCGGATATCAGCGTTACCTGTCGGGTCACCACCGGAAGTTGTAACAACCACACCGGGGCTTGCGCCAACCAGAAGGTCTTGTGCTGATGTAGAAATACCGGCATCGATATCGTCGGGAGTCACGATAGCCACCGAACCGGTAGCATCCGACTTCTTGACAGAACCGTAACCGATAACCACCGTTTCAGAAAGCAGGGTTGCGTTCTGCTTCATAACGATGTCGAGATGAGTCTGACCGTTTACAGCCACGTCCATAGGATCGTAGCCAACGTAGCTGACCTGGAGAGTGGCGTTGGCCGGAACGCTGATGGTAAAGTTACCGTCAATGTCTGCCGACGTACCATTTGTGGTGCCTTTCTCCATGATGGTCGCACCGATCAGATCGTCGCCAAGCTCGTCAGCCACGTGTCCGGTGACAGTGATCTTCTGAGCCAGCGAGGGGAGCGCGAGTGTCAACAGCATGGCCATTGTCACCCATAGCTTCCTGTTCAGATGAAAACAAAAGTTCTTCATGCAAGAATGTGATTAAGTTTTACATTGGGTTATTTATTGTTATTATTTTTACATACCGTCACGGCCCGATTCTGTCACGAAACGGGCTGATGTTTTTGTTTCTGGTTGCGTCTTTGAGTTGTTCTCGTTAAGGTTAACTCGCCGCGCATAGGCGCTGATATCCATATTATGGTATCTGATTTTAGGTAGCAATATAATATACCTCGCTTCTAATCAACACTTTATCTTCTTTCTTCAACATGCCGCGACCTCCGCGCACGCCATTCATCGAATCCTTAATTTATACAATAAGTGTTAATTATTGCAAAGCAATTACAAAAATAGAGAATATTACCGAGTTAATTATGGTTCCTTTTTCTTTTAACAATGTTAATTAACAATTGTTAAAACCGATTTTTTATAGCTTTTGACTCTATTTCTATATATCCGGGTCATTTCAAGCCACTCTCCTCGCATAAGTCCAACAGTTCCGAGCAACTGTCTTCCAGAAGATCAAGCACGATTTCGAAGCCTTCGGGACCTTCGTAATATGGGTCGGGCACATAATCGTAATCTGGATGGGCGGTGGCGAAATCGGTCATGCGCACAATCTTGCGGGCACGTTCCACCGTGCCGGCCAATTGCTGCAGGTCGGAGATGTTATTGTCGTCCATGCCAATCACGATATCGAAGTCGTCAAAATCAAAACTGCGTATCTTGCGCGCCCTGTGATTGAGTGTATATCCGCGGGCGGCGGCCGCACGGCGCATACGCGGGTCGGGAAGGTCGCCGGCGTGCCCGCCGTAGAATCCGGCGGAGTCTATCTCTATTTTCATGTTGCGCCGGGCGGCTTCCTGCTCGGCGATGCCATGCGCGGCCGGACTGCGGCATATATTGCCCAGGCATACAAAAAGTATTCGCAACGGGCGGTCAGATTCACGGGCGGCTTCAACAGCCTCGGCCACTGCTGCGCGGGCATGCAGCGTGGGGCGATTTGATTCGGATGTGCTGTTCATGGTTAGTAAATATTGATAGTTTACCGTTTGGCGGTCAATGGCGGGAGGTGTAGAACGAGGCCCGCACGCGCCGGCTTATGGTAAGGAGATTTATTGCGATGATTATAATTGTCATTATGAGGCCGGTTGCCAATACGGCCCAGATTCCGGCCGGATGGGCGCCCAGTCCGCTGAGGGGAGTCATATAGAACGAGCGCATGCAGAGGGTGGCAATCAGGGCCAGCGCGAGCGCCACGAGCGGAACCGTAATTGCAATCACGGCGTAGGGACGCCCCACTTCGCGCAATTCGTAACCGAGCATCAGCAGCGAATGGAGTTTGTCGCGATTCTTTTCCATTATCAGCGAGATGCTGAGCAGCAGGATAAAGAGCGAGAGTATTGTTATCACCCCTCCGATGGCGAGCACGATTCCCACAATTACACGCAGCAGGAATGCGGCCGAGCTCGCAGATTTGTCGCCGGCCGTTTCCCAATCGTGGGCGGAAAGATAGTCGGAGATTGCAACGTCGCCGGGACTGCTCACATCGATTATGAGGCGCGACGGCGGGCGTTTCTCTCCCCCACCCAGTTCGGCATTGGTTTCTTCCATGAATCTGAGAGGAACAAGGATGGTGTTGAGCCGGTTGGAGAATCCGGCCACTCGCCCGTTGAAAGTGCGCGTGCGCGTGCCGTCCTCGCTCGTGAGGCGCAGTTTGAGCGGAATACTGCTCATAAGTCCTTCCGACAGTTGAGGCAATCCCGCCGACGAGGCGAACCCGAAGTTATAGAGGGTCAGATAATCTTTCGAGAGTATGATAGGCACTTCATCGGAACCGGGGCGGTAATACCATTCCGAGCCGGAAACGTCTACGAAGTCATCGGGGATTGATTCGAAAAACATATAGGTCGACATGCCGCGTCCGCCGTTTCGTCCCCCTTCGATAGAGGCCAGCACACGATAGTCGGATGAGGTGAAGAGCCCTACGTTGCGCACCCACGGCTGCCGTCTGAGATCGGCAATTTCCGAATCGGAGAAGCCGCTGTCATTGCCTCCCAGCAGGTTGCCCGAGGTAACCTTCTTATTTATCACAAGATAGTCGGAATTCACTATCGAGTCTGAGTCGTTCCATATTGACGCCGCATCCAGATAGAATTGCAACCCTCCGAGCACTATAACCAACCCGATGAAATTCGAGAGAACAAATCCCGCCAGGCGAGCTCCCGACGTATTTTTTCTTAGTATCTTTGAAATCATAGTCTGAGCTTAAAGTGATAGTCGAGGTTGAGGTGATTTCCCACTGATGTTGAAATTATGCCGGCGCCCAGTCGGGAGGCTTCTTCCATTATCAGTTGGGCCGCGATTCGGTTGTTTTCCGGGTCGAGATGACTCACCGGCTCGTCAAGGAGTATGAAATCGAAAGGTTGGCAGAGACTTCTGATGAGTGCCACACGCTGCTGCTGCCCTATCGAAAGGCGCCCCGCCGGATAATCGGCGCGGAAGGCTATCCCGAGGCGTTCCAGCATTTCTTCCACGCGCCGGGGCGGGACATGATTGGTGAGGCTGTTCTTAAGTTCTATATTCTCGCGTGCCGAGAGTTCGGGAAATAGAGAGAGTTCCTGCGGGAGATATGCCAACGCCGACCTGCGCAGCCGCAACCATTGCTTCATGTCAAGGCTCCGCGTGTCGGTGTCGTCAAACAGGATGCGCCCTTCATAATCGGTGCGCGCTCCATATATATAGGAACACATCGACGATTTGCCCCCGCCGCTGGTTGCCTCCACAAGATAGTAATTCCCGCGCTCGAAACGAACGCGGGTATTCCATACCTCCGACCCCGGTATCCGTTCATTCACGAACACACGGGGCAACGTATTGTCAAGTGTTATGCTGTTCACAGTTTACGGATAAGGGTCAGCAATATATTGTCGTTTTCATCGGCCACTTTACACTGAAGGTCAATCTGGATTCCGTCGCCGTCGGGAATCAGCTTAAGCACCGATTGTGTAAATCCATATTTTTCGTATGGCGTGCCCGAGAAGTCGGAGATCGCAAGCCCGAACATAGCCCCTTTGAAGTCTTTTGAAAGTGTGGCCACATCGCCCGGGCCACTGGCCTCTCCTTTTGACAGGCGGAGTATATTTCCCTCTTTGTTCACGTTTATACCACTCTGGCCCAGGACGTCGGTTAACATTCCAATGTTGTTGCCCGAGGTGGTGATCACACCGCGCATCGCGCCGTCAGTTCCCATAGCGCAGGCTGCCGTGCCGTCAACTCCCTGAAGCACTTTCAGATATTCGCCCAATACCGACGGACTCTTCGACGACACTTCTTTCGTCAGCTTCGAGATCATCTTGGCGGGCATCGAAAGGGCAGCCAGGATTCTTGAGGTACCACCCACTGATGCCACGGTCTCGACATCCAGTTCTTTGGTGGGAAGTTGGAATTTTGCCACTTTCCCCTTCGAGTTCAATATCTCGGCCTCGAGCGAGGCCACCCCTTTGTCGAATTCTATCGAGAACGTGAAAGACGAGGCATCTTCGAAGAGTGTCTGGATGGTGACCTGGGCGGTCGCGCGGTCCTGGAAACTCAATCCGGCCGTATTGAGCATACCGTTGATATTTCCCCAACCTTCCACATCCTTGGAAAATTCCTTAAGATTGTCGGAATAGTTGTTGTTAAGGAAGCTCTGAGATGTGTCGAGCGCCGTGAAGTGCTTTATTTCCTTGGAGTCTATCGAACCCTGCTCCATATTGATCCAAAAACGGCTGTTGGATACGGCCACGTTTGCACAGATGTCTATACCATCTTCGGTCGAGAAGGAACCGGTGTAATCTTTTTCCACAGCTTCCTTGAACTTTGCCGGGTCTGCAAGAAAACCGGTGATATAATAATAGTAACCCACTTGGAAAACGGCCATGACAGTCGGGTCGATTCCGGTGCCGTCGGCCAAAAGTTTCTCGATTTTACCCGCACTGTCCGAAGTATTCATTCTTTCGAGCAATGCCTTCACATCCGCGCCGGGTTCTATCTTATCGTCAGAAACCTTACAATCCGCCTTTTCGAGCAAAGCCCCCGAGTTAACCACCACAACCAGCGAGGCATCGCTTGGAATCGTAGCCAGCAGATCGCCGGCGTCTGCAGTCTTATTGCCCGAACAGGCCGGCAGCAACATCGCCACTACCACCGCGAGCATCAGCAAAAAGTATGAGTTTTTCTTCATATCAAGGTTTTTTATATTTTTTTATCAAGGTTTTTTATATTTTTTAACGATTAGACAGCCTCGAATGTTGGAAGACGCCGCAAAAAATTTTTATGTCACCGGCAAAATGTCGCGTCAATGGTGTGCCACGTCCGAGGAAACACCGCCCCAATACCGGACGAATGCATCAACGAAAAAAGAGTGTACTCACGTACACTCTTTCTGATGGGAGGGCTGTTATTGTTGAATATAAAACGTGGGTGGTGATGGATTCGAACCACCGAAGGCGTAAGCCAGCAGATTTACAGTCTGCCCCATTTGGCCACTCTGGTAACCACCCTTTTGCGATTGCAAAGTTAAATAAAATATTTCAAACCGCAAAATTCAAGCTTAAAATTTTTGCAATTTCGCAATCGCCAATATGCCGGGCTTAGATCGAAAGCCGGCGAAGTGTCGACATAAGTTCCTGGTTGATAGGCTTGTCGTTCTTGATTGCCTTTGTGAACGGCACGTACACAATCTCGTCGTTCTTGATACCGATCATCACGTTGCGCTGGTCATCGAGCAGGGCATCGACCGCGGCGGCTCCCATGCGCGAGGCAAGAATACGGTCGTGAGCCGTGGGGCTGCCGCCTCGTTGCAGGTGACCCAATATCGAAACACGCACGTCATAGCCGGGGTATTCTTCGTTCACACGCTGTGCGAGCCCCATTGCTCCGCCGGTGATGGGCGATTCGGCCACGAGCACTATCGAAGAGTTCTTAGATTTGCGGAATCCGTTTTTGATAAGCTCGGAAAGTTGGTCTACCTGTGTTGAAATTTCAGGTATGATCGCGGCCTCGGCTCCGGCTGCTATGGCACCGTTGAGGGCGAGAAAGCCGGCATCACGGCCCATGACCTCGATAAAGAAGAGGCGTTCGTGTGAGGTGGCTGTGTCGCGGATTTTATCCACACATTCCATGATGGTGTTGAGCGCCGTGTCGTAACCGATAGTGGTGTCGGTGCCGTAAAGGTCGTTGTCGATTGTGCCGGGCAAGCCTACAATAGGTATCTGGAATTCATTTCCGAAGATTCGCGCACCTGTCAGTGAGCCGTCGCCGCCGATCACCACCAGCGAGTCTATATCGTGGCGTTTCAGAACATCGTAGGCGCATTGACGCCCCTCGGGGGTCTGAAATTCCTTGCAGCGGGCGGTCTTGAGGATGGTTCCACCGCGCTGTATGATGTTGGATACGTTCTGAGTGGAAAATTCCTCTATTTCATCATAAATAAGACCACGATAACCGCGATAGATGCCATATACCTTGAATCCGGCATAGATACCGGCACGTGTCACCGCACGGATTGCGGCATTCATCCCGGGGGCATCCCCTCCCGAAGTAAGAATACCTATTGATTTGACATTGCTCATACTTTCAAATACATTTTTTACAAAATTACTAAAAATTATTAACTTTGCATTATGAACGGGATAAAAAATGTAATTATAGATCTTGGCGGTGTGATGATCGATCTTGATCGCGACCGTTGCGTGGCCGCGTTCGAGGCTTTAGGCATCAAAGGTGTTAATGAAATGCTGGGGCTTTATCGCCAGGAGGAGCCTTTCCTCTCGATAGAGACAGGGCGCATCTCGGCGGCCGAGTTTTATGATGAGTTGCGGTCGCGGGCGGGGCGCCCGGTGGCCGACCGTGATTTCGAAGCGGCTTTCAATGCTTTTTTAGTGTCTCTGCCCGTTGAGCGGCTGGCGGCTCTACGCGCTTTGCGTGCCGCCGGATTGCGCCTCTACATGATTTCGAATACAAACGGCATCATGTTCGACGGCTGGATAAAGCGCGCTTTCATGCAGGAGGGTCTGCGCGTGGGCGATTATTTCGACGGCATTGTCACCAGCTTCGCCGAGGGCGTTTGCAAGCCCGACCCGAGGCTGTTTGAAACCGTATTGAACCGTTACGGGCTTGTTCCGGCCGAGTCTGTTCTGCTGGACGATTCGGAGGCGAATTGCAACACTGCCCGTTCGCTCGGAATGAACGCCGTGAGAATCACCGAAAACGAGACATTTCTTGACATGGCCCGCAAACTTTGCGACCTTAATTAATTATTCTAATGGAAAGCAGGAAACGAATTGCTACTATAGGCATGTTCGACGGGCTGCACCGCGGGCATCAGGCCGTGTTGGGAATCCTTTGCGACGAAGCCGCGTCACGCCGGCTCGACCCATTAGTGTTCACGTTCGATCGTCATCCGCTGGAAACCATCGATCCGGCCCGCGCACCGAAAACCCTCATGGACCCCGACCTCCGCGATGAACTTATACGCAGCCGGGGGATTCGCGTGGAACGCGTGCAGTTTTCCGACAAAATCAGGAATCTTACCGCGGCCCAGTGGCTGCGCCGCATGGCTTCGGTATATGGCGTTGAAGTCCTTATCTTGGGTTATGACAACACATTCGGCTCTGACGGGCGGAATCTGAATATCGACGATTACCGGCATCTTGCCGCCGAGGCTGGAATCGAACTGCTCACCACCTCGGCTGTGCCGGGATGCAGCTCGTCGGCTGTGCGTCGCGCTCTGTCTGACGGTGACACTGTGAAAGCCGCCGAGATTCTCGGCTCTCCTTTCACGGTTAGCGGCCCCGTGGTGCATGGCCGCCAAATGGGACGGACCATCGGCTTCCCCACGGCCAATATCAACATCAATCCCCGCCGGCAGCTCCCTTTGCGCGGTGTGTATGCAGCCCGCGTTATCAATGCCGATGATAACGTTTATAACGCGGTGGTGAATATCGGCAACGCCCCCACCCTTTCCGACGGCTCGACTCTTACCGTCGAGGCTTATCTGCTTGATTTTTCCGGCGATCTCTACGGCCGCACACTGCAAATCGAATTCGGACCCAGAATCCGCGAGGAACGTCATTTCGCCTCGGCCGATGAACTTATAAACCGCATTAATCTCGACATTGCCCGCGCACGCAAACTTCTCAAGAAAAATTAGTGTTATAACTATAATAATCTAAATTTATCAAGCCATGGAAGTCATTAATTTCGCTGATTCTCCCAGCATTGTCAACCGATA
Organism: Bacteroides sp.; assembly: GCA_014802335.1. Taxonomy (GTDB): domain Bacteria; phylum Bacteroidota; class Bacteroidia; order Bacteroidales; family Muribaculaceae; genus Lepagella. Next base: position 27,192 of record JAAVCL010000009.1, read on the forward strand.
TATGTTGGAACTGCGCGATGTCACTATTCAGCACGACCCGCTCAGATTCCGCACCAACCTCGACCGTATCGGCCAGATTATGGCCTACGAAATTTCAAAACGCCTTGATTATAAGCAGACTCGCATCAACACACCCCTCGGGGAATGTGTGTGCAACGAACCGGCCGACCAGATTGTGCTCGCCACGATTCTGCGCGCCGGCTTGCCCTTCCACCACGGATTCCTCAACTATTTCGACCGCGCCGAAAACGCTTTCGTAAGCGCTTACCGCAAATATAAGGAAAAGGGAGATTCGTTTGATGTGCTGGTGGAATATCTTGCATCCCCGCGTCTTGACGGCAAAACCCTGATTATCGTCGACCCGATGCTCGCCACCGGTTCTTCGATGGAATTGGCCTATCGCGCCCTGCTGCGCAAAGGCACTCCGGCTAAAATTCACATTGCCAGTGTTATCGCCTCCAATCAAAGTGTGGAGTATGTGAAGAATTGTTTCCCCGACGACACTACTCTGTGGTGTGGCGATATTGATGCCGAAGTGAATGCTCACAGTTATATCGTGCCCGGACTCGGTGATGCCGGCGACCTCGCCTACGGCATTAAAGATTAACGCTCATGCGTATTGACTCCATCGACATCCTCGATTTCAAAAACATCCCCGAGGCGAAACTTGAATTCTCCCCGGGTGTGAATTGTCTGCTCGGACGCAACGGCATGGGCAAAAGCAATCTGCTGGAAGCCATACATTTCCTGAGCATGGCCCGGCCTATCCGTCCCATGCCGGAAAGCGCTCTGATACGCCACGGGGCCGACCTCCTCATGGTCAAGGGGCGATACACGATGGATGCCGGCGAGTCTGAAACCGTTACTTGCGGCATTTCGCGCGAGAAAGGTAAGTCCCTGCGCCGAAATGACAAGGAGTATCAGCGCATTTCCGACCATATCGGCCGTTTTCCTATCGTGAGTATCGCCCCGGCCGATTCGGAACTGGTGAACGGTAGCGGCGAAGTGCGCCGACGCCTCATGGATGTCGTTATCTCGCAGGCCGACAGTTCTTATCTTGCCCTGCTTATCCGTTACAACAAGGCTCTCGAAAGCCGCAACAAAATGCTGCGGGCCGGAATCCGCGACCGTCTGCTTTATGAATCGGTGGAAAACACTATGGCCGAGGCCGCCGCTGCCATTCACGCCGGCCGCCGCGACTGGGTGAACGAAATCTCTCCCGATTTTGCCCGTTACTATTCGCACATTTCGGGAGATGCCGAAAAAGCCTCCCTTAAATATAAAAGTATTCTCTCCGACAAGACCCTGCCCGAAATTTTCGACGAGAACCGTGCGCGCGACGCTGCCTTGGGTTTCACCTCGGCGGGCGTGCATCGCGATGACATATCCACCCGGCTCGGCGACTATTCCATGCGCAGGCTCGGCTCGCAAGGCCAGGTAAAGACCTTCACCATCGCACTCAAGCTCGCCGTTTTCGACTTTCTGCGCCGCCGCGGAGGGATAACCCCCATTCTGCTGCTCGACGACATCTTCGACAAGCTTGACACCACGCGCGTGGCACGCATCATCGCCGAGGTGAGCGGCAGCGACAACTTCGGGCAGATCTTCATAACCGACACCAACCGCGAGCACCTTGACGAAACGCTGCAATCCCTCCGCTCCTCCAGCCGCCTCTTTGAAGTGACCGAAGGCCACTTCAAAGAAATTGCAGAGTGCGGTCTGTGCCCCGAGCGGCGCGAAGGGGAATCCCCCTCCCCCATTAAAAAACCCGAACCCTCATGAAGAGAACCGACCCCGAAAAAATCGGCGATGTCCTCCGCCAGACTCTCTCCAACAGCGGCCTCACCGACCGCCTCTACGAAACCCGTGCCATTAACCTCTGGCCCTCGGTAGTCGGCGATGAAATCGCAGCCCTCTCTTCAAGGCCAATGATTTTCAAACGAATCATGACCGTTTACGTCCGCAACGCCGCTCTCCGCCAGGAACTTAACATGAGCCGATCGTCTCTCGTGAAAATTATTAACGAAACACTCGGACGCGAAGTCATCACCGACATCCGCTTCCGATAATTCTAAAAAATCAGTCTTAACTCCATTTTCCATGCATCCCGATAATCTCCCCAATTTTTCTTCGTTCAAATCTGCTGTCCCGTTGCAGATCCGTTTCAACGACATTGATATTCTGGGCCACCTCAACAACACCGTCTATTTCTCTTTCTACGACACCGGTAAGGCCTGGTTCTTCAAAAGCATTTTTAACGGCGAAATCAACTGGCGAAAGGTAGAAACCGTCATCGCCAACGTGGATTGCGCTTACGTCGCCCCAATTTACTTCGGCGATGAAATTGAAGTCCGCACCCGCTGCATGGAAATTCACGAAAAAAGCTTCCGCCTCCAGCAAATCATCATCGACAGGAACGGGCAGCTGAAATCGTGTGCCGAAACCGTGATGGTCTGCTTCGACCCCGAAACCAAATCATCACAACCCCTTCCCCTCCACTTGCGAACTGCCCTCGAAAATTCATGCAAATAACCCAAAACTCTAATTGTCAATTATATATAACAACATGACCACCTCTCAAACCGAAGACCTGATGCGCGAAATCCTCCGCAAGGAGGCCGAAGCCATCCTCAATATACCCGTTTCCGACGCCTACAGCAAAGCCGTCGATCTGATTGTCGAACACGTGAACCGCCGCGGTGGCAAGCTCATCACCTCGGGCATGGGCAAGGCCGGACAGATTGCCATGAACATCGCCACCACGTTCTGCTCAACCGGAACCCCGGCCGTCTTCCTCCACCCCTCGGAGGCCCAACACGGCGACCTCGGAATCATCCAGCGCAACGACCTACTGCTCCTGCTCAGCAACAGCGGACGCACCCGCGAGATTGTGGAACTCGTGGATCTTGCACGCAATCTGAACCCCTCTATCCCTATAATTGTTATAACAGGAAACCCCCAAAGCCTCCTGGCCGGTGCCGGAGACGTTACTCTTCTCACCGGCGGGAGTCCCGAAGTGTGTCCGCTCGGCCTTACGCCAACAACGTCCACGACTATGATGACTGTCATGGGCGATGTGCTCGTTGTGGCAACCATGAAAGCCATCGGCTTCACTAAAGAGGAATATGCCAAACGTCACCACGGTGGCTATCTTGGCGAGAAATCTCGTAAAAAAGACTAAAATATACTTGTAAGTAGTTCTTAGAAATTAGCTATGACTTATTTTCGGGGATTTTTTGAATGGATTTGGAATTGAGAAGAAGGAGTTTAGCGGGCTAAACGACTGATGAACAATTTCAAAGACATCAAAAAAGACCGAAAAGAAGCATAGCCACTAAGAATTACTTCAATTAAAACTAATTTCTAAGAACTACTTATGACACTCCAACAACCCCGGTTTAATAAAGGCGATATTACCACCGACCTCGATCGCGAGGCCTTTGAAGAAGCTCTCCAACTCCGCAAGGAGGCTCTCGAACTCTTTGCCGAAGAAAAATATGACGAAGCCCTGGCCCGTGTGGTCGACGCCCTGCGTCGCCTTCGCGATTTCTCCGATTTCTCGCATAAGGAATTCCGCGCCATCCTCGCCGTGCTCCTTTTCGACCTCTCGGAAATCCATTTCACACTCAAAGATTACAAACAGAGCGAAAAAGAACTTGAAGTGCTTTTCAAAGTACTCGAACAGCTCCTGCACGAGGATGCCGACCGATTCGGCGAAACCCATGTGCTCGCCATGGAACTCTCCACCCGTATCCTCCGCTCGCGCAAAAAGACCCTCGACTTGCTGGCCAAACAGCAGATCAACACCGGCGTGCTCTACGAGAAAGTAAATGCCGGAGTCGCCGCCGCCACCGATAAACTCGTCGAATCGCTGCGGAAAGCTGCCGAAATGATGGCTCAGACCGGCGACTACCGCGGTGCCGTGCGCTTCTATATGGAGGCTATCAAACTGGCTAAGAAACGCACCGGACGCGTCACACGCCGCGAAATAAAAATGACTATCGACATGGCGCGGGCCATGATTCATTCACGCAACGAAATGGCTCGCGCGAAACGTCTGCTCCAGGCTGTGCTCCCACATGCCGTCTCGCTCGAAATTATCGAACTCGAGCAGGAAATTCTCGCTCTTCTCGAAAATATTGAAAATCGCGAATCGGCCGAACCCGTATGGAAATCTTTCCTCGAGAAAATGCAACGAACCGCTAAAAGCGGCCTCCGCAAAATCAAAAAGGAAAACAAAGAGCAAAAAGAAGAACCCGAGCAACCCGAGCAGAACGAAACGCCGGCTCAGGAAGCCTAAATCATCAGCCGCATGTCTACTATACTCAACACAAACGGTGCAACCCTTGAAATTCCCCGTGTCATGGAGCCCGATAATTTCAAGTGCGCCATTTTCACCGCCGAGTGGAACCCGACCGTCACCGATGCCTTGCGCGACGGCGCCATAGATGTGCTCCACAAGGCCGGAATCAACGACAACGCAATCTTCTCTCACAGCGTGCCCGGCACCGTCGAACTCGTCAACGCCGCGGCAATGGCATTGACCCACATGCCCGATGTGAACGCCATAATCATCATCGGCTGCGTGATTCGCGGTGACACTCCCCACTTCGACTATGTCTGCGACATCGTGTCGCAAGGCACAGCGCAGCTGAACGCCTTGGGCAAAGCCCCGGTAATCTTCGGAGTGCTCACCGTCGACAACGATCAGCAGGCATTAGACCGTGCCGGCGGCGTATTAGGCAACAAAGGCGCCGAAGCCGCCGTTGCAGCCATAAAGATGGCCAACCTGCACACCACGGCCGCCTCGCTCCGCTACACCGCCTTCCGCCAATAACCCCCCGGTCTTTCTGCGGGCTTCCCCTGTGCCCCGAGCGGCGCGAAGGGGGGACGCGAAAAAAAGGAAGGGGGGCGCGAAAAAAGAAGCGAAGCGCCAATAAATATAAAAAAAGAAAGGAAAAGAAAATGGAAAAAGAACTCAAAGTCGGCCCCGGTATGTTCGTGGCCTATTCATATAAACTTTACAACGAGGCCGACGGCGCCCTCCTCTTCGAAACCCCCGAAAACCACCCCGACGTGATGGTTTACGGCGTTTCGCAGGAAGTCGTGCCGGGCCTTATCGCAGCAATGCAAGGCCTCAAGGCCGGCGATAAATTCGGCGTCACCCTCCCCCCGATGGCCGCCTTCGGCGAACGCCACGAAGAAGACATCGTGGAACTCGACCGCGAAATATTCACCCGCGACGGTAAACTCGCCGAGGAAGTGAAAGTGGGCGCCGTTCTCCCCATGATGACAGCCGAAGGCTATCGCGTGATCGGCACCATCCTCGAAATCGGCGACCAAAAAATCAAAATGGACTTCAACCACCCCTTCGCCGGCCTCACCGTCCGCTACGACGGCACAGTCGACGAAGTCCGCCCGGCCACCGAGCAGGAACTCAAGCCGGCCCACGGCTGCGGAGGCGGCTGCTGCGGCAACTGCGGCGACGGTTGCGGCGACGGTTGTGGCTCAGAAGCCGAAACCTCTTGCGGTTGCGGCGACAAAGAAGAAGGCTGCAGCTGCGGTGACAGCTGCGACTGCGGAAACCAAGAAAAGGGCTGCGGCTGCAAATAATAAGCCGCCTGAACAAGCACAGTCAAATAAAAGGGGGCCACCTGACCGCCTAAACAAGCACGCGCAAACCGGGAGGCTGCGCGCTCACACCCTTCGCGGCGCTCGGGGCACAGACCCCACCCCGCCGCGACGGCCCGAGCGCGCAGCCTCCCGCTTTCGTCCCTTCCCCCCTTTCCGTCCCTTCCCCCCTTTCCGTCCCTTCCCCCTCTTTGCGCCCCTTCCCCCTCCTTTGGCCTTTTCCCTCGGCCTTTCGCCCTTTTTCCCCCTCCCCTCTTCCCCCTTTGCCCTTTGGGCCCTCTCGGCGTGCGGGCGGCGGGCGGGCTTCCCCTGTGCCCCGAGCGGCGCGAAGGGGGGGGGTGCGTCAAAGGCGCCGGATGCGCGCCGCGTCGGGGGCCAGAAAATCTGTCTCCGCCAAAAGCACAGCAAGCTTATTCAGCTCCAAGGCCGTCTCGCGCCTTATTTCCTTCTTTCCCATCGTATAGGGGCGGTCGGTGATAAGCAACAACCGCTTCTCACTTATCATGTCGAAGTCCTCTCGCCCCGGCGAAAACTTTTCCGGGAAACCGTTATCACAGATCTTTATCACCAATCCCCCGTTTTCCACCGCATTCTTACGCGCTGCATTCTCGTTAGGGTTAATAAACGGCGAGACAAGAACCCCTCCGTCTCTGATACATTCCTCCCAATTTCTACAGTTCGCCAACAGTTGCTCGCGCGTATATTTCGACGAATACCTAACAACTTCCTTATGCGGATTCTTCAGCAGCATTACGTTGCCGACGGCAATGAAAGTCTTTTCCCCGACGGTTATCTGCCAGCGATGTCTCAGATATTCAGGAAACATCCGCTTGAACAGCAATCGCCGTGGATTGTCGGTGACATACCGTTTCGCATCTTTCCATCTCTTCTCTGTCAGTGCGATTGAATCTGTGAAGCCTCGTGAAAAAAACTTCACGGCCTCTATCGGCACAGGCACCGGTCCACTTGCCATAACTTTCCGCCATTCCTGCTCATCATATTTTCTGAGGCGCATCATGGATGTCTCCATCAGCTTGTCATACCATTCTCTTCTCGTCACAAGCAATGTGCGGAGGCGCATTGTGGCCTTCCCCATCAGAACGGACATCATGGTGGAAAAGGCTGTTTTGAGTGGGGCGTTTGTCGAGAAACAGAAGTGAACATGGTCGGGCATAATCACCTGATTGTCGAGGCTGATATATGCTTTGTAATAATCTAACCAATCTTTCAATGCCTCTAAAAAACATTCGCCTATAGGCGACAATTTCACCTCCGCTCCCTGACTCACCGAGCCTAACACCTGCGAAAGCGGAGGCAACATGGGCGACGCGGAGATCGTGATCATGTATCGGCGGTTGGAACGCTGATAATCGTGATGACGGGAGCGACGCCGGTATCGGCGCTCCAGGGCCGAAGCCACGAACGGTGGGTTTTCCCACCAAGGCGAAGAGGAGGGCATTAGGGTTTTAGGGTTTTTGGGTTTTAGGGTTTAGGGTTTAGGCTTTAGGGGTTAGGGTTTAGGGGTTAGGCGTTAGGCGTTAGGCGTTAGGTTTTAGGGGTTAGGCGTTAGGGTTTAGGGGTTAGGGTTTAGGGGTTAGGGTTTGGGTTTGGGTTTTAGGGTTTGAGGGCGGTTTGGTTGAAGAGGGGAGCCACACACCCTTCGCGGCGCTCGGGGCACAGACCCAACTCTCACAGCGTCGGCACGCAAACCCGGCCCGATTTTCCAGCCGCATTCGGATGCCCCTTTTCCGCCGGCATTGCAGCCTTTTGGGGCCGCCCCTTTTCCCCTGCGTTGGGATTTGGGGGGCGCCCCGGGAGGTGGGGTCTGTGCCCCGAGCGGCGCGAAGGGGGGCGCGAAAAAAGGGCGACGCTATGGGCGCCGGTAATCATGCCAGGGCGCACGCCTCAGCATCCGCTTCTCCATCGCCGACAAGGCGAACGGAGGCCTCTCCCACCAATTCATATCAGTTTCCCTCTTATTTTTGTAAGCATCCCTATTAGACATAACGCCATAAAGATACAGAAAAAAGCCGAACCAGCCAAATCCCCTCCCTGCTTCCCTCCTCCCCTGCCTCCCCGCTTCCCCGCCTCCCTTGCTTCTCTGCTTCCCCTTGCTTCTCTGCCTCCCCTTGCTTCTCTGCCTCCCCTTGCTTCTCTGCTTCCCCTTGCTTCTCTGCCTCCCCTTGCTTCGCTTCGGAGAACAGTGGCTAACGCGCTCCCCCGACAGCCAGATCTCCGAGCCATTGGGCTAAAGGCTCAAGCTAAAGAAAGGATGAGAAGAAAGGAGGAGAAGGAGGGAATGGAGGGGGCAGGGAGCGCGGCCCAACCGTTCCCCGACGCGCAGCGAGGGTGTAAGGGCGTTTCCGGGCGGAAGCCACGAACGGGGGGTTTCCCCACCGGGCGTTAGGCGTTAGGCATTAGGGGGGACAAACAGGGCCGGGTGGTGCCCGGCCCTGTTTTGTGGGAGTTTGGTTCGATTATGTGGGAGTTTGGTTCGATTATTTTGTGGAGATGGCTACTCGCGTTTGGCCATTGTATTCCCTCCAGAATTCTATCTCGTAGGTCTTGCCTGCGGTTAAGTTCGCTTTAAATGCCTTAGACTCTGAATTCGCTTTCGCTATCGGACTGTTCGAATTCGGACCGTTCGTCGATATTTCCACATCATCACTGGTACTGTCGGGGCCATATATCGTGCCTTTGTAAACGAATCGGAAAAATATTTCTCCGGTGGAGGCCGCTGTCACCTTATAAACATATTTGTTATTATCAGTGGTTGTCGTCTTTTCCGCTCCACTCGTGTTCCAATTGGTAAAACCATTCTCTACACTGCCGAAATCGCCATAAATCTTGCAATCTTCGGTGGTGTTTCCGCCTTGTTCAAGGTTGGTAACGGTTATGGTCATCGCGGAGGGGTCGATAACAATATCGTAGGTACCGGCCTTGATGCTGAAGTTGTTAGATTCGGTTTCCATGATCGATATTGTCTTGGTGTTTCCTGCCGTAACATTAAAGTCCTTCTCGTTGCTGTTGGCAGCGCCGATACATGCCACGCGATTGTTGTCGTTTGTTTCATTGTTGTTTACAGTCGTGCTCTTCTTGAACTTGCCGACAATGAAGTTTCCTTCCTTGATAGTAACGCTGCGGTATGTCCATTTGCCCGATTCCTCTTTGAGGTAGTAAGTATTATACCTCCAGGCGTCATCTTGCCAGATAGTACCCTTGATGATGTATTTGTACTCGTCAACAGGATCAGGACCGGGGGTATCGCCATCCACCCAGTTACCGGCCTTTACGTCGGCCAGTTTCGGTGTAGCGTCCTTATTATACCAACCGCCATTCACGAACTTGGTTCCCTGACGATTCTTCACATCCTCTTCGCTCATGTTCGAATCGGTTCTTACACCCGAGGTATTGACCGTGTTGAAAATCACGTAGAGACGGTCGGTGTTGTAGCTCATGGTGGGCTCTATCTCAAAGGGATGATAGCGGTTGATATCGGTATAAACAGCCACTTGTTCACCGGGCCACGTAGTGAGATAGGTCTTCGAGCCGTCACTGTTCAGATAGTAAAGGAACACGTGAGTGTAACCCTTCACGCTGCAGGTGTATGTTTCCGATTCGGTCTGTGGGTCGTAAGAACCTGCGCAGCAGCGCACCGACGCCTGCGAATTCGAGTAATCGATATTCTGCGAAGTAACGTTCATACCCACGAATTGCATGGTCTGATACCATCCGGACGTACCGGCACCGGTTTTGGTGAGGTAATAACCGGAAGAGGCATCCTTACTGAATCCACCATCCACAAGTATACGATTCTGGGGGAAATAGCTGTTGATACGCTTCACCTGTCCATCCTCGAGAGCCTGGAAAGAATATGTAGGCGCAATGTAGGTTACGTGAGCCGGCTCGGTGGCGAGACGATTCTGTGAGAATCCCGACGAAACGGTCATCGAACGCATCTGAGCGTAAGAGGGCACACCCCAGCCGTCGGGGCAAGCGGCGCGGGCCTCCGAAAGATTATACATCTCGCCCATCGCATTCTCGCCCACAATGGGCCAAGCGGTTGAAGTGAGCACGCCCGTAGAAGTGCGCACACCCATACCGGCACTCATCGCGCCAAGGTTGCGGTCCAACCAATAAAGGTCGCGTTCGCCCTGCTGCATTACTTCATAATAAAACCACTCGCCATGCAGATTGTGGAAGAAGCCGGTGTGATAGAGGTCGAGAGTATAAACCACTTCACCCTTCTTGATCTCGATATAATCAGATTTAGTGGCGTAAGAATACTTACTTGTTCCACCCACACCCGAGGGCACGTCAGTATCATTGAAAGTATAGGTAGTTTCCGAAATGGTGGCGCCGTTCTTTGCCGTGAGGGTATAGACGTAAGTCACGCCGCCGTTAGGCATCGGCATGTGGAGACCGAGATTACGCACGCGGCCGCCATTCTCGTCGGGTTGCAAACCATAACACTTCTCGGTTGTGGAAGCATCCGGCTTAATGAATTTCAGATAATCGTTGATGGTATGCAGAACTGTAGAACCCTTTTTGATCTGGAGCCTTATGCTCACCACCGACGAATAGTCAAGATTATCGTTAGCCTTCTGATAGACCACGAAGTCGCGTTCAAGCTTTGTTCCGTTCAGCTTCACAGTGTAAACCAGAGCACGGTCAGAACCCTCGTTAACATTAGCCTTAAGCGTGCCTGTCACTTTCGAAGTGAAGAGGCCGTTGTCTGATTCGACGGTTCCGGTGATGTTCTGTGCGGGCCAGGATGCATAATTTTCCATACCCGTGAACCACGTAGCCGCTGCACGATCCTTTGGCTCGATCGTAAAGGCTGGAGCTGAACTTCCGGCCTTTCTTGCCTTGATGATCAGATTCTGGGTGAGGCCGGCACCGGAAGCATCAAACTTCACGGTGTCTACCACGGCAAGCACATTCTCGCCGTCAGAGATAATATTATGAATACCGGGTTCGGCATCTTCAAATTCCACCGAGAGTCCGCCGGGGTTAGCCTCGGCCTCGGCAGGAGTTTCACGACCTTCCGTTTCGCAACCATTGATTTTAATATTCCACCAGCGGTTGGCCTCGCAGTCGGGCAGCGGAATGGCATAGTAACACGGCGATTCATATTTCGGCTCATCCTTTGTGCCTTGATTGAAATAACCGCGCACCATCATCATAATCTTACCGTTATTTGCGGCGGTTTTGCTCACCTGATAAGGATAAGTGGCGGTCATGATCTTCTCCCCTTTCTTGGCATACTTGAAAGAGGGCGAAGTCCATGTGAGTCCGTCGGCCGGAGCAATCCAGCCCTCGGTGGCGCTGACAGCAGCGGTGCCAACCGTGCTCGATTTCTCAGCAGCAAGGCTTCCCGATTCCACCGTGCGGCTCAGACGCGCACCGGTCATCACAAACATAAGGTCACCGCTGATCTCAACCGAAATGCGAGAATAAATTCTCTTAAGTTCGAATACCTCGGCAGCTGTCTGGTTTTCTACCACATCTGTTATGTTGCGGATTGCAGTCATAACATGCGCACTTTCGCCATTCAGCTGATCGGGGCCATACACGGCGCCGTCGTTCGAAGACTTGCCATATTTTATACCGCTAAGGAAATCAGCCTTGCTGACGTCACCGGTATGATTTCTTACAAAAGAAGAAATCTCAGTTTTAGCATTTGCAACGAGCAACCAGTCGCCTTCGGTCACCTCTCTTTTCTTCATTCTGATAGAGCCGGGGGTATCGCCCGAGGGGGCGGTGCAATTATCGTCACCGGGAGTGAAATAGAGGGGTGATTCCCACAGATTACCATCCTTGAAAATCACGAGAGTCAGGTTACTCACCTTGTCGCGCGTGGCATCGTCAGCCCGAGTTGCATTGAGCACTTCCATCTGCATGCCCGAGTTGGTGAAGGCGATTAGATATTCATCCTCCTCAACCTTCACGCCATCCCAGTGAAAATCGTCGGAGCAACCGCCGAGGGCGAGCAGCAACAGAAGAGAAAACAGTATTTTGATATGCTTTTTCATCATTATAACTAATTCTTAATTAGTACCAAATCTGATAATATTCCAGATTTCCATAGGAACTGAATTGCGCAGGTTTAGATTGGTCCTTACGATATTTGTTGTCTTTCCACAACATCTCATGCGTACCACCATCTCCTTTCCATTGAATTCCTCCTTGATTGGCAGAAACCATCTGATTAAAATTGGCTATATCAGCGGAAGTTTCAAGAACCACTATATACCATTCATTATTAACCTTAGTGCCGGTTTTAACCGACCAATCACTATTAGGATAGAAATTAGTCCAATTACCATTATTTTCTATCTGATAGAATAGAATACCACTGCTATCAGTTGTTCCGGTGTGCCAGTAAAGCGCAACCCCTTTAGATTCGGGTGCTTCAAGGCCACTGGCATCGACGGTGTAGATATTGTTTGAACCGTATCTTTCCTGAATGCCCAGGGTAGTTTCCTTCTTGAATCGGGTCTTATCCTGAATGTCAATCTGACTGCTGTCATCGTAGAAGATTACACCGTCTAAGCTTGACACGGTACCTGTAATCGGATATTGCCAGTAGTAATAGTCGCCGTCTTCCTGACGGGTAGCTTTATGTTCGCTATATTCACCAAACCACTTTCTGCCACCCGTCCAAGTGTAACAGTAAGTCTTCGCAGCATTGATCTCAGACTTCTTGACACGAATCACGAGTGAATTTACCGGTTGTTCCTCAACTTCATATTCTTCGCGACGGTCGTCAGAGAACGAACAGTTATCACCACCTATCTTCTGGTCTAACAAGAACCATGCTTCCTTGTCGGTATAGTTAGGAATAAGGATACCGGGCTGTGCATATTCGGGGTAGCGGGCATTCGGATTCGTGGTGTGTCCGTTTGTGAACATTACAAGAGCTTGGCCGGGTTTTACAATCAGAGGTAGTTCTATCTTCCACCAGCCGTTCTCCTCCTCGGTCATACCGATTCCGGGCCAAAGATACCCATTTTTACCGGGGTGACTTCCGGATTTACAACTACCGCAAGTTGATTGGGTGTAGTCCACAAGCTGTACTTTCATATACTTTTCATCCGGGAGGTCCTCTCCGGGATTACCCCAGTCCGTTCCTACACTGTATCCGGTAACGTCTTCACCACCGAATGTAATCGATGTTGTATTTCCGGTTATATTATCTATTGAACCTCCATCCTTTTTCCAGCCTTTGAAAGCCCGGTTTCCGGTGAAGTCGTATTCAAGCCAGTTAATGTTGTTACTTCCCGAGGATCCGAACACCGGCAGACCCTTGTAATAAAGGGGCTGATATACATAGATGTGGGGAGAATTCCAGGGAGTGCCATTTATAGCCTTGAAGTGGATTGTATAGACCGACGGGTTGGGCACAATCTCCAGCTCGGCTTTCTTTGATTCGACTCCTGATGCCGAGGCCGAGAATGTCGCATCTATTTCTTTTGAGAAACAAGACACGTCGGTCGGATCGACCAAAGTGACCTTTATGAAACCTGAATTGGGGAACGATCTGTTACCTTCTTTCAGATAAGATGTGTTAAAAAGGTTGTTAGGCACCGAAGTGTTTAAGGCTTTGATGTCAATTCTGTTGGTGATCGCAGTCGAGTCGGATGCGCAGATCTCGATATAGATACCCTTTGAATTGGTTTGATCGTAACCTTTTTGGGTATTCTCGTTGTTATAGGCCGACATCATAAGTTTCAGATTATCGGCGTTGGTCGAATAGTCGAACCAGAGAGAATAATCGGGCTCGTTCACGATGTTGGCAATCGAAAGCGAACGATATGAAGGGAGCAGACGGAGATAAGGGGTAAGGTCAACCTCTTTCACGGCCACCCACTTGCGGATATTACCTGCAATCACCCAGAAACCCATGTCATCGCCGGTGAGATGATCCTGACGCAGCGGGAGGTCGGGATTCACATTAACAATGAGTACACCGTTTGCTCTGTCTTCAGTAACCTTGAAGAGGGGAAGTTCGGAAGTCATCGAACCATACTTCACCTTCGAAGACTCGAAAGTGAGGCTCGGAGCATCCGTTGCGTATTCCACTTCCACAGGCTCGTCACCATCCACCAGGTTAATTTCAGTTTTAGCCACGTAAAGATTACTGATACCGGCCAGCTGCACAGCAAGGTCTTTCGCGTTCCACGAAACGACTCTCCAGCTGTATTCCACCTCGCCGTTATCGGCCACCATGGCCACCACGTCATAGAAATGGCCACGCTGAATATCGCCGCTCACGTTCTCGTCGTGGTTGCTCGCCGGGTCGCCACAGCCGAATTTCACAACCTTCGGGTCTCCTTTGGGAGTATGAAGCTGCAGTTTAGTTGTATTATCCTCATTTTTTTTCACACACTCGGGCACATACATAGTGGCCTGCCAGGCAAAGCTTGTCCAGCCGCCTGAACCTGACTTTACGGTCGTGAACCCGTTGAGAGGGTCATTGGTCAGATCCTCGCGTATTGCGGTCCAATAAGACAATGGCTCTGCGGCCTGCGCGGCCGAAAGCTCATAATGTGTTCCTGTAAAGCCTGTATAATCCTTAGCACTCCCCTTCATTGAGCCGGCATTGAACACTTCTGAAGGAGTGTAAGCCTTCAACACGTCAACATTGTTGATCTTAAAGGGGGTTTTATCGCCGAAGGCATTGTTGTAAATCACGGTGAGGCGCACCTTGGCGCAAACAAACTCCAGATTTGCCACCACCTGTTTCTCCTGACCATCCTTCACCTCGGCGCTGATGCTCTTGGCCATAGGGAGGCCATTGGCAGCCACCGGGAGATTCTGGCCATATTCATACAGCAGAGCCTTGACATCATCTTCGAGTCCGGCAACTGTTTCACTCTTTTCGAGATTCGTCTTCAAATCACCTTCAACCGGGATGTTGGCAAGCACATAAAGAGTATAATCGGCAGGAACAACCTGCAATTTGTAACTGCGGTAAACGTCTTCCACCTCGGTCGACATATCCTCGGTGAGTTCGGCAAAGAAATGCTTCTTAGTTCCCCCCTCGGTATAGAAACCGGCCACGGCAAGTTGCTTGATCGCACCCTCTTCGGCCGCCACCTCGCCATGTTGGTCTGAGCTTTCGGCACGTGTGTTCTCACGCGCCATCTCGGTGGAAGGGATAAGCAGATTGATTGTGGTGCGACCGTCGGCCCCGGGCAGGGAGAACGGCTCATCGCTACAAGCGGTGAGCAGCAGCGAGCACACAGTTATGAAAAAAAACAGAAATTTACGTATCATGACAAGGTATAGAGAACTTATTCAAAAGATATTTCGAAACCACCGCGATGATAAGTCCACTTAGCGGGGGGATTGATTCGGATGCTGATGTCTTGCTTACCCGACTCGGGGGTGTCGTTGGGATCGTCTCGGCGCGGGAGCGAGGTGACGGACGTGACGGAGGTCTGGTAAATGTGGTTACGGACCACGGCGTATTCCATCGGTGAGATATCGCCATCTGTGGGGTCGGTGTCGGTCGATTGGTCGCCTTTCGTGCCACCATGGCGGATGGTGTGGCGGTATGTCACCGCGTAGCCGCCGAGTTTGTCATCCCATTTCACTGCAAACCAATCGGCACCGGGGTTGGCGTCGCGGTAGCGGAGGGGCGACTGGAACACTCCGTCGTCGTAGTAGTAGAGGGTAGGGTGCTTGCCGTCGGCTGTCAGTTTGGTGCCGTTGAGGTAGGCGGCGAGATCAGCGTCGCATTTCGCACCGGGGCGCAACACGGCGGTGAGCTGGAAACCGGTAGAGTTGGAGATGGTCAGCGTCGAATGGTCATGCACGTTCTCCGGCATGTAAAATACCTTCTGGAAATCCGAAGCCGTGGTGGGAAGGTCAACGGCTGAGGCGTGGAACTGCGTTCCGCCCGTCGGGATAGTCACGAGGCCTTCGGCTTCAGTCGTTTTATAGGTAAGACGCATGAAGGCGGAAGGCTCAAGGTTGATGGGAGTGATCTGCTTGAACTCAGCGATAAGAGAGCCGTCGCTGTTCTGAATATCATATTGATGATTTCCTGATTCAGACTCATCCTTGAAATCGAGGCGCGAGATTGCGCGCACGAGGTCGAATTTCTGACGGTCGGTACCCGAGTTGCCAACCAGCACGGGATTTTCACGCGAATATTCCGTATCCTTCTCGAGGCGGAAAGAGATCGGTTTCGCACAACTCATAGGCATATCCTTCGAGGCCTCCACATCGGCACAGCCAAGTTTGGTCCATGACGCTGAGGAAGTCGTGATGCGGAGGGAGTTGAGTTCGTTGGGGCTGCTTGTAGAGCGGGCGGTGAGGATTTTGTTGAGGTCGTCGCCGGTGATATTGGCGGCCACATAGAGATCATAGTCCTTTTCAGCGGTCAGGGCATCGGAGACACCCATCATCACCTCATATTCACCGTTGCCTTGGTATTCGATATCTACGTTGTCTATAGTCTCGTTCCACGACTCAGGATATAACAGCGTCTGGGCCACGGCGACGATATCTCCCTTACCCTTCTCCGTAATATAACCGACCATAGTCTTAATCTTCGCGTCCCAGTCGTCGGGGACTCCGGCACGTGTGGGAGCATCGGTCTTCACCTTGAAAGAAATGCACACTTCGGCAGGGACATCCACCGGAGGCTGAAGACCTGCGGAATCCGCGGAACAGGCCGTAAGGATTGCCGGAATCGTGAGGGTGAAAAGGGCCGGGATAATCAAAGAGCGTTTCATTACCTGAGAGAATTAGAGGTCGACGTTAGTGTTGGAGAGATTTATAATCCAGCCGTTGATGGTGATCACGAGGCCGGCGATCTTGTCGCCCGAGGGTTCGAGCGAGAACTTGACAGTCCAGTTGTTCTGACGGTCGAGATATTCCTGCAGATTCGTGCCGGGGAGTTCGGCGGGATGAATCTTGGCGATGTATTCCACGAGATTCACGTCAAAGAGCGTCTTGCCGTCGGAGGCTGAAGTAATTTTGAGCCGTGCGTTAGAGTCGGAAGTGAGACGGCCCGTGGAGATCTCGGCCCATGCGTACTGGCGGGCATCGCCTGCGGCGGGGGTTGTGCCCTGCGCGCATGGAGTGTAGACACAATCGGCGCCCTGCGGAATCACGTTGTTGGCATGGTCGGTCACGTAATTATCGGCCGTGATAGAGAAATTGAAATCAGCGGGATTGATTGAGGTACCGTCCTCATAATCGAGTCCCACGCGAATATTGTTTGTATTGCGGATATAATCCAACGTCATCGAGCGGTGAGTCATATCGTCGGCATCAACCGAGAAATCGCTTGCCACGTGAAACTGATCGTGGAGACGCGCGTTCGACTCCGGGGCGCGTGTGCCGCGGATATATGCGAGGAGGTCAGCGTAATTGTGGAAATCTTCCGGATGATGAGAGAAATCGAAAGAGGCGTCATCGCAGCGCATGCCACCGAATGCGATAGCGCGGTAGTTGCCGGCGGGGAGCTCGAGGTCGATACGGTTGGAGTTGTCGAGATCGTAATGGCCGTAAAGGTCGCCGTTGCCATCGTAGATAAAGATATTAGAGCAATGCACATCAGAAGCGACACGATCAACGCCTTCCATATTGTTGGTGAAGGCCAGCGAGATCTCCACACCCTGCGGGCATGGGGCGAGGTCTTCATAAATCGCGTTGCAGGAAGATAAGGCGAGCGCGAGGGCAAAAGATGGAAGTATAAAGGACTTGGGTTTCATCTAAAAGAGACTTCATCTAAACAATAAAGGGTAACAATACTGAATAGATAGAGATTAGAAATTGATGTCAGGTTAAAGAAATGAGAAAAAGGAAAAGAGAGAATGGTGAGGGAGAGAATTGGTTCTGTAAGGAGGTTTCACCCTCCTTACAGATATATCAGAGCGTTTCAGCTCAGGGAGTTCGATTAGAGCTCAACGCCGGTATTTGCAGTATTCTTGACCCAGGGAAGAACGCTAACCTGCATGTCGATGTAGAGCATCTGGTCTTCAACCTCATCGTGCGGAACATCTGTCTCGTCGTAACCAAGCTTGGCGATAGAGTTAACGCTGATCTTGTAGCAAGTGTTACGGATGATTGCAGTGTTGGTACGGTTACGATCCTCCTTCTTTACCTTAGAAACGTTGGTAAGGATCATGTTGTAGTAGCAGTAGAACTTGTCACCCTCCTTCTCATATACAGTTGCTGCCTGCTTAAGAGTTTCTACTGAAAGAGAAGTAGAATTCTGAGTAGCAGCAATCCAGGCCTTCTCTGTATCGGGATATTCAGAGTAGTCGAGTTCTTTATTCTTAAACTGCTCGAACGTACCGAGAAGGTAGCCGTTGTGAGCATACACTTCAGTAGCATCAGCGGGGATCTTATCATAGGTGAATGAACACTTCACAGCAGCGAAAGAGAGGTACTGATAACCGAATACAGGAATGTCAGCTGTAACAGTATGAGGATGGGCATAAACAGTAGAAGACAAACCTTCTCCAGTCACTCCGGGGAGAACGAGATTATAGTTAAATGTCTTGAATTGCTTCTTGCCATCATTGTAATTACAACCGCCACCGGTTCCAGTTACATCGGGGTTTACTGTATAACGAACACCTTCGGTAGGAGTCTGAGCCCACCAGAAGGTTGAAGCTTCGTGAGTGTGAATAGCCACACCTTCGATAGTAATCTTAAGATTGCTGAGACCCTTTTCAGTTGCTGTATATTCACCATCATTTATACCTGCGACATTCTCCATATCAAAGCGAGTAGCAAGACGAGTCAGGTTAACATTAACAGACTCACCTGTACCACCGGCATTGATCAACCAAGCATTAGCCTTAGAGGAACCATCCTTGCCTTCGCCCGGAGCACTAAGATAAGCGAGATTATTTTCACCAGTCATAAGGAATTGATTGGCGGTCCAAGTATTACCTGTGTAGTATTCTCTGTTATTATACGAAGCAATAGTCGCGCCGTTAGCCTGAGCATTAGCATAAACCTTAAGCTGAACCTGAGCAGCGCCAGAACCACCCTGTACAGTTGCCTTAAGATCATCGAACATGAATGAGGTAATTGCAAAATACGCATAACTATCACCATTAATTTCGGCGATATCATTGGTAGTGAAACGACGCAACTGCCTTCCATCCTTATCAAGAATAAAGAGAGTCACACTCTTAATGTTTTCCTCAGATTCACTTGAAGCAACTGTCTCAGAGGGAGCCTGCTCATCGGCACGAGTAAGACCATTTTGAGAAATACGTACTGCAACGTAAGCGTCGCCTTCAGAGTTGGAAGTTCCGGGCTGTTCGGGAGCGTCGCTGGCGCAGCTTCCAAGTGCAAGGAGGCTTGTTGCGAGCGCAAACGAATAAATTTTTTTCATGTCTGAAAAATTTAGATTAGTTAATTATTATTTATGTTTTATTTGTGTTAATTCGTTAGGTTAACGACTGGTGTAGGTTAACGGTTGCGCCCTTTGGGCGGCTGGGCCATCGGTTGGCGGTGGGGTGATTATGTTGACTTGCGCGCATCGGGTAAGCACGCGCGGAGCGCGGTGCGATGTAAGCGAGTGGTGGATAATGGGTTAGTATCTACCGGTTAACGCGAGGGCCCTTGCAAGGCGGGGCCGGGTCTGGATAATCATTCCGGCCGGTAAGCGGCGGCTGGAGTTGAGTTTTTATGGTATTTTCGAGCGAGGAATTAGGCCTCGTCGGAAACACGGTACAAATATAGGAAAAGTATTTTAAATGGCAAAATAATATTTTTATTAACCATAAGGCCTACTGCAAACTGATCTTTTTTTCATGTTTGATTTTTAGGGTTAGTGGGCAGGGTTGCCCCTTGCCCGGGTTAATAATTATGGTTTTATTTTATTTGTTTTTTGTTTGTTGTCTTTTTTCTTTCCTTGAATGCCCGTGGGTGGCGTTTACCGTGGGAGCGTTCAAGGGGTGGGCGCGGTGGTTATTCCTCGCAGCAGGTCAGCGCCTCGGCGGCTCCCTGAATGTTGGCTTTGGCTGCACGCTCCAACAGGGGGCGGGCGCCGGCGTAGTCTTTATTGTAGAGCGCCAGGACTCCGCGACCGTAGTCGGCTAATGGCGAGTCGCCACTGCGTGCCAACATCTTGCGTGCGGCTTCGAGGTCGTTGCGCTTCAGGGCAACGAACGAGCCGTTGAGCTGTGCGCGCCAGTCGTCGGGGAAGAGACGGGCCGCGGTGAGCAACAGGTCGTCGCGCTCGGCGCTGCCGGTCTTGTAAGTGCGCGCCAAAAGCATCACCTCCTCAAACGAGAGCTTGTCGGGGTTTGTCTTCAGCACCTGCGCGATTGTTTCGGGCTTGGTGTAGTTGCGCACGGTGTAGTTGATGCTATAATCCGAACGACGCAGTGTGGGATATACTTCGTAAAGAAGAATCTTATAAGCGTTGGGGAATCCGTTTTTCAGCTTCTCATCCTTGGCATCGGGGCTGAGCGACGAGTCAATCACGCTGAGGATAGCATCCTTGTCATGGAGTGATGAAGCAGCCACCCAGTTGCGGAGTCCGGCCCAGTCTTCGGGAGTTGAAGTGGTGGTGAGAGTCTTGCCGAAGTTGAAGTGAGAGTCAACATATTTGCGGAGTGCCTCGGTACGTCCGGCAGCCAACTTGGTGTTGAGCTTGTAGGAACCTTCGGGCGAAGCGTAGCCATGAATCTGCACACGGTCAACAGTAAGATCCTTGTCAGCGCGCACGGAGTCGATTGTGGCAAGGATTGCCCCCAACTCGGCGGGGTTTGATTCAAAATCGGGCAGAAGCACCATGCTTCCCACCTTATAGTTTACGTGGGCGCTTTTCTCGACAGTGCGGGTTTTCACCACGTCTTTAATGTTCTTTTCGAGGGCGGCAAGCTGAGCTTCGGGAATGATAAGGTCGAAATGCTTGGGTTCGAAGTTTACGGCCAGGAACTGCGGTAGACGGCCGACACCGTCGCTTTTGCAGCGGCAGCCAACAGTTTCGGTGCGGAAAGTAAGCTCCGACTTCATCATTGCCTTTTGCCAGGGCACCGAAGTTTCATATTGGATGGGTTCACCCTTCGAGCGCACAAGGTTCATACCCTGCGGCATGTCGTGATTGCGTTTACGGGCAAGGAAAGCGTTGCGACCGGCCACAATGGTGGGAGTCAATTCGATAGAGTCGTTGCCGAAGTGAAGCACCGGAGTCACCACAACCTCTGAATTTGAAGGGATGGAAGCCGGGCGGTCGATAGTATATGAGATGACGAGTTTGCCGGGTTCACCCTTAACGCGTTTCAAGTCGAGGCCCGACACCGGAACCTCGGCAGCAGCAGCCGACAACATGGCGGCGGCACCGAGTGCTACAAAAGAAAATTTAAGAATATTCATGACGGTGAGGGGATTCAGAAGTTATAGACCAGGTTTATCGCCGCTTTTGTGGGGCCCACATAGTTGTGAACGGCATTATCTTTTATTTTTCTGCCACATTCGCGGCAGGGATAAGCATCATATCGGGAGTAAGCCCAACCGATACCGATTTCAGCCTCCATTCCCCAGTGCTCGGAGAAAGCCCATGAGTAGCCGTAAGCGATACCGGCGCCGGCAAACCAGCCCTGATAGCGGCGTTCCTTCAGATTGCCGAAATCAGTGCCGAGAAAAGTGAAGGCATCCGTGCCCCAGTTACCAAAATTATACTGACCGCCATGCACGTGAACGCCAAGGAAGTGGCCCACCGAACGGTGACACAACCAATAGCGCAACTCGGGCTGCGCAAACCAGTGGCGCCAACGCTTGCCATCTATGTTCCAGAAGTTTACATCGCCTGAAATATCCACCGACCATTGACGTGCAACCCCGAATTCAAACCCGAGATTCACCGAAGCCGTGGCGTCGTAAAGAAGGTTGGTCTTGACAGCAAAGTCTTCTGCGGCGGCCGGCAACGCGGCGGCAGAAAGAGTCAACATGGTCAGTACCTTTGATAAACTTTTCATGCTCACAATGAGAGGTTAAAAATATCTGAGCGGGACAGCTCAACAAAATATGCAAGCCAACGGTAAAAACAGATTTCCGCAGCAAGCTTGTTAATACATTTAAGGTTAACAGGCGCAAATTTAGCGTAATTTGCAGAAAGTTTAATGAAAGTTTGTGTTAAATAATGTTAAAAAAATGGGGGGGGGTAAGTTGTGTTAACAATTTTAACAGAGCCGAATCGGGGCGTTATTTCATGCGTTTAAGGAGGTTATAGGCCGCGAGGACTCCATATTCTCCGGCTTTGGAGAGGTCGGTAAATGCCTGACGGCGGTTGCCGAGACGCAGGTAGGTGAGTCCGCGGTTATAGAGCGCGGGGCCGAAAGAGGGGTCAATGGCAAGGGCCTCGTTGTAGGCTGTGAGCGCAGAGGTATAATCGTGGGTAGAATAGTATATGTTCCCTTTGTTATGCCAAGCAAACAAAAGCCTCGGATTTCGCGCCAGCGCGGCATCATAGTCGGCAATGGCACCGTTGAGTCGCAGCGGGTCGCCGCTGAGCTGGGCCACGTATGCACGCTCCATGAGTGCGATTGTGAAATCGGGCATCAGTTCGAGTGCGCGCGACAAAGCGCGCGTGGCGGCCTCATGGTCTTTGAGCATGGCGCGCACCACCCCCAACACCAGCCAGTCGGCGGCACGCGAACTGTGTTCGGCGGTCTCCGACAAGGCTTCGGCAAGAGAGAAAAGGGTGTCGAAGCTATCGGGACTGACTTCGGAGGCGGGAGTAAGGTAAAGCCGCTGACCGATGTAGGCGGCGGCATTGAAATCGTCGATTTCGCGGAAATAGTTTGAAGCCGCCTGCAAAGAGGCGGGTCCGGCCACTACGGAAACCATATATGAGGGTTCGAGGTCGATAGCCACATCGCGGTCTTGCACGCGGCCCTTGATGCGATCGTTGTAAGCGAGCTGAGTGTCGGCGGCGTGTCCGGCGGTGACAAGCTGATTGAAACGGTGCATCACCTCCTCTTCCGATTCGGGGGAGTCGGCGGGTCGGCCGTCGTTGGCCTCGCCGGCGCGGATGGCGGGACGGTCAAGGGGATTTTTGTCGGGGTCTTTCACGTAGGCGCGAATCAGGTCTTCGGCATGCATGAAGCTCCGGCCGGCCAGAGTCTTGTTGCCGAGTTTGTCGTAGGCCTCGGCCATTGCATAAAATGCGGGGTGGAAACGGGGGTAACGGCGTGCAATGGCCTGAAAGTCGTTGATGGCCTGATTGTAACTGCCCGATTCGAGGGCGATGAGTCCGCGATTGAAGAGGGCGTGGAAATTTTCGGGTTCGATGCGCAGCACTTCCTCGAGGTCGGCCGAGGCGCGCCGGAAGTCGCGCACTTCATATCGCAGCAGGGCGCGGTTGAAGAGGGCGCCGGTGTTGTAGGGTTCGAGTTCGAGTGTATAGTTATAGTCGGCCAGTGCGCCCTGGAAGTCGTCGAGGTTGTAGCGGATAAAGGCGCGGTTCAGGTAATAGTCGGCTTCGTGGGGACGGAGTTTGATCGCCTCGTTGATATCATCGAGGGCATCGCCCCATTGGTGGCGCTTCACGAGGATATCGGCACGAATCAGGTGGGGCTGGATTGAAGTGGGGGCTATTTCGACGGCGCGCGACACGTCGGCAAGGGCGGCAATCGTATCACCGCGGAGCACGTTCATGCGGCCACGGGCGGCATAACCGTCGTCGAAACGGGGATAAAGGCTGAGAAGGGTTGCAAAAGTGGAGTCGGCATCGGCATATTGCTTGAGTTCGCCTTGGGCCACCCCCTTGTAGAAGAGGAAATATTTATCCTGCGGGTTATAGCGCAAGCCTTCGTTATAGTCGAGGAGGGCGAGCGAGTCTTTGCCGATCTGCTGGCGCACGAATCCGCGGAGGCGGTAGGTTTCGACAAGGAATTTATTGCGTTCCAACGAGAGTGAGCAATCGGCTTCGGCACCGTCGAAGTCTTCGAGCTGCATTTTGGCGTAGGCACGCAGGAAGTAGGGTTCGGCCAGATAGGGTTTGGCTTTTATTGCCTGGTTGAAGTATTGGATGGCGAGCATGTAATCGTCCATCGACATGACGTTGCGGCCGATGTTTATGACCTGGGAGGCATCGGTTTGGGCCATGGCAGCGAGGATGGGCGCGAGTAAAAGCAGAACAGAGAGGCAGAATCGTTTCATAGGCTGTTTAGGCGTTAGGCTTTAGGCGTTAGCGAACCGCGGGGGAAGGCGTCGATGAAGCTGCCGGGGGTGGCGTTGATGATCTCGACGCCGCGGCGGTCGGCGTAGGCTTTGACGTTGAAGTAGGAGCGGAAGGCGATGGCGTAGTTTTCGTAGACTTCGTGGATGTGCACGTTGGCGAAGATTTCTTCGGCGCGACGCAGTTCTTCGTCGTCGTCCTTATAGAAATGGGGCTGAACGGACACGACGCGGTTGCGCTCGGTGACCCAGAGTGTTTTGCTCCAGTTGTGGTCGGCCCCGATGAGGATGATGCGGCGGAAGCCTTCGCGCATGGCACACATTATGGAGGGAATGAGGACGTTGCGCGGTCGGGGCATGGCGAGTCCGGAGTCGTAGATCGGATTCATGAGCCAGCGCCACCCTTCGGCCGGGGTTAGGTTATAGTATTTCAGAGTGACGCAACCGGGGAGCCGGCTCACTTCGGGCATTTTGCGCGCGGTGGCGGGCAGGAACAACGTCATGGGCCATGACACGGCGGCGAGGGCGTCCCAGAGGGCCGGGACTTTTCCGGTTTTTTCTTTAAGGAAGAAGGCGATGTCGGCCAGAATGTAATATTGCGGCCGAAGTGAGGAGAATTCAGGGGCGAGGGCCGACAGGTTAACGGCCATACGGGGATGCGCCATGAGTGCCGGAAGGTTTTCCTCGAGGGCAGTGCGCAGCGACGGACCGTTCCCCATTATTATAATGGTGTCTTTAGCCTCGTACGAGCGGGGCGAGGGGCGTCGCGACATCAGCGGAATTTTGATTAGAGTTGCGACTGAATCGGAGAGGGATTTGCAGAAGGTCTGTATTTTATCGGTAAGCTTCATTTTGCGGTGGATGAGTAGGGGTAAGTTGCATCGCGACGGGCAATGACTTCGAGCGTGGGGTGAAAATCGTAATTCAGGGCGTTGCGGAGACGCTCGGTGGAGAGGGTGAGAGTCTGCGACACCGGCTTTTGGGCGGCTTCGCTCATGGTTTCGGCCACAATGGGGAGGAAGCCGAAGATTCTGTTTATCCATTTCACCCATTTTACAGGGAGAGTGACGGGGCGTTTTTCGGCTCCGATGTTGGCGGTCATTGCCGTGACGAGCTGTGGCCATGTGTATTCCCGGCCATCTGAGAGGTTGAAGATGCCGTTTCGCCCGGCCATGAGCTGCATAACGGCGGCGGCATCGAGGGCTGTTACAGCCGAGAGCATGGCGTCATTACCGCGAACGTGCACGTAGTGACCGCGGATGGCGCGGTTGAAAAGGCTGAGCATGGGGCCGGAGATACCGTTGCCGAACAAATTGGCAGCGCGGAGAATCGCGAGAGGTTTTCCAAGCTTGCGGGCATGGTCGGCGATAATTTTTTCGGCGCGGGCGTATGCACGGCCTTCGGCATCGGCGGCGAAGAGGGGTGCCGATTCCTCGACATTGCGGCCTGCGTCGAGGCCATAAACCCGCCATGAGCTGAGGAACACGAAGGCGTCGACATCGACGGGGAGATCGGCCTGATCGGCCGGGGGGAGGCAAAAATAAGCGATCCGGGGCGTGGCGCCCGCGGGGGCCGACGCCAAAGCCGGGACAAGATAGGCCCCGACCATGGAATCGGCGCCGACGACAATGCTATCTGCAATATTTTGTTCAACCATTCTGCAAAAATAATCTTTATATTCGAGATTGCAAAATCGGGATTTTTTTTGTAACTTTGCGTCCGCTTTATGGCATAATCTCGTGTGATGGGAAATTTGTTCGCATGAAGCAAACTAATTTTGAGTAACACAATTAATTAAGAAAAATGAAGAAATTCAGTCTGAACGCTCAGCCTCGTGTTGAGCTTGGCAAAAAGTCGGTAAAGGCTTTGCGTAAAGAGGGTCTTATCCCTGCAGTTATCAACGGTGGCGCACTGGTGGAACTCCCCTACACCGGCACTCTCAAGGAGGGTCAGAAAGTAGTGGACATCGACGGCAAGCGCGGTTTGATCACCACCGATATCGTTGTGAAGGCAGAAGACGTTCGCAAGCTTGTTTACACTCCCGACATCTTTGAAGTAGACATCAACCTGAACGGTGAGGAAATCAAGGCCGTTATGAAAGACCTTCAGTTCCAGCCCGTTAAGGACACTCTTCTCCACATCGATTTCCTTCAGGTATATCCTGACAAGCCAATCGTAATGGAAGTTCCCGTTAAGATCGAAGGCCACGCAGAGGGTGTTAAAGCCGGTGGTAAGCTCACTCTTTCAATGCGTAAGCTTAAGGTTAAAGCTGTTTACAGCGAAATCCCCGAACGTCTCGTTGTAAACGTAGACAACCTCGGCTTGGGCAAATCGCTTGCAGTAGGCGAACTTCACTATGAAGGTCTTGAACTGATGAACGCTAAGAACGCAGTGGTATGTGCAGTTCAATTGACACGTGCAGCCCGCGGTGCAATGGCAAAAGCAGGAGAATAATATTGAATGAGTTAAAAAAAAGCTCGCCGACGGCGGGCTTTTTTATTTTCAACAACGAATATGAAAAGATATTTGATAGCATGCCTGGGGAACATGGCCCCGGAATATATCGACACGCGTCACAACGCCGGTTTTATGGTGGCCGACCGTCTGGCCGCGGATGCCGAGGTGGCGTTCAGCTCGAAACGTTATGGCGACATGGCCGTAATCAAAGTTAAAAATTGCGAACTTCTGGTGCTGAAACCCTCCACGTTCATGAATCTGAGTGGAGTGGCGGTGCGCTACTGGATGAATCATGAGAAGCTTCCGCTTGAGAACCTATTAGTGGTGGTAGACGACATGGCGTTGCCGTTCGGCACGATAAGGATGCGGAAAAAGGGTTCCGACGCTGGCCACAACGGACTTCGGAACATCGCCGACCAGCTTGGCACGCAGAATTATGCGCGTCTCCGGTTTGGCATCGGCAATGACTTTGCGCGCGGAGGCCAGATAGATTTTGTGCTGGGAGCCTTTCCCCCCGAGGAACGTGCCCAACTTCCCGAGCTGACCGAACGGGCAGCCGAGGCCGTGCGCGAGTTCTGCCTTGCCGGCATTGACAGGGCCATGAACAAATTTAACGGCTAAGCCGCCTTGCCGCTGCCCGACGCCGGCTCCCTGTGGCGACGGTCACTTCGTGCAGCCGCCGGGCGACGTGCAAAGATCGCGGAAGGCGCAAAAGGTGCAGGCCGTTTCGTCTTGGGTTGGCTCAAAAGGCTTTTCCGGGTCGAAAATATCGGTAAGGATTTTCTCGATGCCGGGCAGAAACACCTCGTCAAGCTGAGAATGATCCGTAATGGTCTGCTTTTCGACCACGGGACGCACGGAGCCTTCGTCGCGAATGGTGTTGACATCATAGATATGCAGCCCCACTTTGGGATAGGTAACGCCCTCTTCCTTAAAGAGTTTCTTCACGAGCAGGCGCGCGTAGAGCAACAGCTGCAGCAGGTATTTCGCTTTATAGTCGCCGTTGAAGATTGAGTCGGCCTCGGCCGCTTCGACATTAGACTTTCCGGTTTTGTAATCGACGATACGGATACCTTCTGCTGTGATATCCACACGGTCGAATGCAAAAGCCACATTCACCTCGGGACTTTGGCCGACACTGAAACGGTCGTTGCCGCGCATTTCGCCACCCACCAGAGTTATCGGGGCGATAGTGCTGTCGTATTCAATCACGGCCTTCACCTGCTCGACGAGCCTGTCGGCCACGATAAGATCGGCACCGTAGAGGGGGGCGTCGAGTTGGGAATCATCGTCGCCCCGCTGGGTATGGACGGCCTGATAGACTTCGCGCCGGATCCGGGCATCGTCGGCAAGAAGGCCCTGCAGGTCGGAAGCCGAAAGGGTGATGCGGCAATCGCGCGGAATAAGCCGCTCGCGCATTTTCGGGGGGAAATAGAGGTTAAGGAGAGCCTGATGCACGATATTACCTTGAAGAATGGGACTGATACCCTCGGAATCGGGGCGGTCGTCACTAAGCCCCACCACATTCTTATAATAGAACTTTACAGGACAGGTGCAATAATTCATAAGGGCCGAGGCCGAGAGGTTGCGACCCTCTTTTTCGGCGGTAAAATCGGCCAGGCGTTTCATGACAGAGGGAGTCTTGCGGACGGGTTGCGGCACGGCCTCCGACGTTTCGAGGCCAAAGACATAACTGTCGGTATGCACGGCTTCGCGCGCATAAAGCATCTCGAGCTGCATGATGAATCTTGACTTTCCTCCGCTGCGCATTCCCTCGCCGTCGCGGGCATCGTAGATAAGCGCGACTTCGCGCGCACGCGAAATGAGGCGATAGAAATAATAGGAATATAGTTCCTCGCCCTGCGAACTGAGCGGGAGCCCATATCCGCGGCGCAAAGTGTCGGGCACGAAAGTGCGTCGTCTTCCGCGCCGGGGCATCACCTTGTCGTTCATCGAGAGGATGATGAGGCGGTCGAAATCAATGGCGCGGGTTTCAAGAAGGCCCATCACCTGAAGCCCCTTGAGTGGTTTCCCCTCGAACTGCACGGGCTCGGCGGCAAGCAGGCGGTCGACCAAATGAAAAACGGTGAACCACGTCATTTCAATATCGTGGCGTCTGACACTTGCCAACAGGCGCGACATCGCCAACCGATAAGTGGCGATCTGCGAGCGCTCCATTTTGGAATTTACAGATGAAAACTCGCCGATATCCCCCTTCAGAGCATCGTCGACTTCTTCAAGCACGCTGTCGATATATCCGATAACCGATTCGGCATCGGCTCCGGCCTCAATTGGCTGCAGAATCCGGGCAAGCGTTACGGAATAACGGGCTATCCACTCAATGGTGACAACGCGCAAATGGAAACGGGCAATATCGCCGTTAATCTGATTGGCCATATCGGTTCCGACAAGAACGTGAACCAACGGATGAGCCAGAAATATCCTCACATCGTCGCGCAAATATCCGGTCAATCCGCCCGAACGCCGCCGGCGGCTCTGGAGACGGCGCAGATGACCCACAAACGAGGCCGTGGCGGTGAAGCGCAGCGAATGGCCCATCGTGAGATTCACATCCTGCAGATCGGGAGGGAGAGAGTGCAGCAGGGGCATAAGCAGATTTTCATCGGGCACCACAATGGCCGTTCGCGGGGAGGAGATTCGCTCTTTGGAATATTTATGCATCCAGTCGGAAATGATACCGGAAGCCACTTTAGTCTGCGCCACATTGGAAGGAGCTGCCGCCACGGTGAGAGCAGGCATATCCTCACGCATCGAGAGCGCCAGGAAAGGCATGGCCCATTCCGGGGCCGGAAAAAGGCGGATGTTGCGATGAATGGCGCGAGTGGCCGGACCGCTCGAACGGCGTTCCACCCCCAGGACAGGCCCGGTGGCATCCCAGAAGAAATCGGCAAAAGGCTCGTCATCGTCATCGCGGAGCCGGCGCATCGAGCTGAACAGAGAGGCCTCGGAAGTGGAAATCATGTTGAAGCCCACCACCATCACTTTCGACCAAGGCAGGACTCCCCTCCCCTCCCGGGCCACACGGGCGGCGGCAAGGCGGAACAGAGTGCCCGGCATGCCAAGTGAATCGGCATCAAGATTCGAGCGCAAACCGTCGTATAACTCCGGCAGAAGTTTCCACAATTCGATGAATTTCTCTTTAATGGCCGAACGGTCGTCGACATCGCCCAGCGACTTCCAGAAACTCTCGACATCTCCGGCCGAAGGGCGGTAACCGAAATAGCGTTCAATGACATCCAACTGCTCCTCGGTGAGGAAGTTGGAGGCTATGGAGCGGTAATCGCGCACATTGCGGAACAGGGCCGGGGCATCCACCTCATATTTATCCACCTCGCTGAAATC
The DNA here is from genome assembly GCA_014802335.1 of Bacteroides sp. Classification (GTDB taxonomy): domain Bacteria; phylum Bacteroidota; class Bacteroidia; order Bacteroidales; family Muribaculaceae; genus Lepagella. The sequence goes on from JAAVCL010000009.1 coordinate 56,811, forward strand.
GCCCAGCAGAGTGTCGCCCCAGGGGGCGAAATGATCGAACGAAAGCACGTCCTCCTCGGTGTCTATCGAATCGGAGCGCCCCATCAGGCCGCAATAAACCTTGTAGAGCCGGAAAAGCATATCGAGACGGGAGGCGGCGGTAAGACCCGACACCCGCGAGACAAACGACTCGATATCCAGCACTTCGGGCGCAAGCATAGTGGCCTTTCCCAATGACTCCGAGAGAATCTTGAGGAAGAACGTGGAACTTCGCTTGTTGGGGAAGATGAAGCAAATGTCTGACAAATCATCATAACGCGACACGCAGGCCTGAGCCACCGAGCCGAGAAAAGAGACATTCGAATCGGAAAGATATGAGGGATCGGTATTCATAACGGGAGGTGAAAAAATCGGTTTGGGAGCCGGAGGGCATAACTAAATGAAGCGGATTAAACAACTTCAATACAAATATAGCAAATTTCGTGCTGATTGTGATTGAAAAGTCGCTGAAATTTGTTAATTTTGGGAATTACTCAGTAAGGAGTCGTTTAAACTTTTTACGAAAACCCTAAAATAAAAAAGGAGCAATTACGAAAATAGGATTTAACGACATACCGGGCCAGGAGTCGATAAAAGAACGACTGCACAGCATGGCCGACAGCGGCCACCTGCCACACGCCCTGCTGATCACGGGCCCGGCGGGTTCGGGCAAGATGCTTCTTGCCCGGGCATTCGCACGCTATCTTCACTGCGAGAATCCGAGCAACGGCGAGGCATGCGGAGTTTGCCGCAGCTGCCGCCTCCATGCCGAGAATTCGCATCCCGACCTGCACTACGTCTACCCTATCGTCAAAAGCGAGAAACTGAAGCGTTATGTCTCGGCCGATATGGCTAATGCCTGGCACGAGATGCTGGAACGATACCCGGCAATGCCCGAAGAAAAATGGCTCGAACTTTTGGAGGCCGGCAATTCGCAGCCTTGCATTTATGTGAATGAGGCTGAAAAAATAGTGGAATCTGATTCGCTGCCTCCATTCAGCACCGACCATAAGATATTCATCGTGTGGCAACCGGAACGACTGCGCCCCGAGGCCGCCAACAAGCTGCTGAAAGTTATCGAGGAGCCGTCGCCCACAACCATGTTTATATTTGTGAGCAACAACGAATTGCAGTTGTTACCCACCATCACGTCGCGACTGCAGAGGCTTCATGCAGGCCGTTTCAGCGACCGGGAGATAATGGATTATCTCATGGAGCGATATGGCATGCGCGATTACGACGCGCTGGGACTTGCGCCTCTTTGCAATGGAAGCATCATACGCGCCGACGAGCTGGGAGGACACACGGGCGAGAGCGAGGAATTCCTGGCCATGTATCAGGACGTGATGCGCGCCGCCTACAGCAAACGGGTGGCCATGCTGAAGATTCTTGCGGAACGCACGGCAGCCTGGGGACGTGAAAAACTGTGCCGCTATCTGGATTATACGGCGCGGATGATTCGCGAGAATTTCATCTACAACATGAACATGCCTCAACTGTCGGCCATGACCCGCGAGGAAGAAAATTTCGCCACGCGCTTCTCGCCGTTTGTGAACCACCTGAATGTAGAGGATTTCGCCCGCGAGACCGACATGGCCAAACGGGATGTGGCACGTAACGGCAATGCGCGACTCGTGATGTTCGACTATTTCATTCAGTGCATCATCCTGTTGCACCGCAAAGCCGCAAAATAACTCAATACGATAAAAAAATTCTAACACATACTAAAAATATGAAACCTACACTTTATATCCTTGCCGCCGGAATGGGCAGCCGCTATGGAGGTCTGAAACAGCTTGACGGCCTCGGCCCTTCGGGCGAAACCATCATGGATTACTCGATATATGACGCCTTGCGCGCCGGATTCGGAAAAATCGTATTCGTTATCCGTCACGACTTTGAACAGGAATTTCGCGAAAAAATCATATCAAGATACGAGGGCCACGTTCCGGTGGAAGTTGTTTTTCAGGATCTTACGGCTCTTCCGGAAGGTTTCAAGCCGGCCGAAGGGCGAAGCAAACCGTGGGGCACGGGCCATGCCGTGCTGATGGGCAAGACAGTAATCAACGAACCGTTCGGCGTGATCAATGCCGATGATTATTATGGTGTTGATTCGTTCAAGGTTCTGGCCGACTTCCTGCGTTCGATGGAAGGGAAGCGCGACGCATACTGCATGGTTGGCTTCCGCATCGGCAACACTCTGAGCGAGAACGGCGGGGTATCGCGCGGCGTGTGCAGCGTGAACAGCGAAGGCTATCTGACCGGCGTCACCGAATGTCACGGCATCGAGCGTCGCGAAGACGGCACTATCATCCGCGTTACCGAGGAGGGCGAAACCGCCACTCTTCCCGAGGATGCAAGCGTATCGATGAATATGTGGGGCTTCACTCCCGACTATTTCGATTACAGCGAAAAGCAGTTCATCGACTTCCTGAACGAGCATGGAGATGAACTGAAATCGGAGTTCTATATACCGACCGTGGTCAACAACCTTATCACTTCGGGACGCGTGACCCTGAAAGTTGAACCGACCGATTCGAAATGGTTTGGCGTGACATACGCCGCCGACCGCGACACCACCGTGGCTCAGTTCAAGAAGCTTGTTGACGAGGGCCTTTATCCAACTCCACTTTTCAATTGATTATCAATATGAAAGACAAAATCTTAGTAACCGGCGGAACCGGTTATATAGGGTCGCACACCACAGTCGAGCTGCAACAGGCGGGATACGACGTGGTGATTATAGACAATCTGAGCAATTCCAACAGGGAGGTTCTTGACGGCATCGAGGCCATAACGGGACGGCGCCCTGCGTTTGTGGAGGGAGATTGCACCGACATCGAAACACTGCGCCGACTTTTCAAGGAGCATCCCGGAATCAAGGGTATAATCAATTTCGCGGCTTCGAAGGCCGTGGGTGAATCGGTGCACAAGCCTTTGCTATATTACCGCAACAACCTCGACACGCTGATAAATCTGCTTGAGCTTATGCCCGAAGCCGGAGTGAAGGGTATTGTCTTTTCATCGAGCTGCACGGTTTATGGCGAACCGGATGTAAACCCTATCGACGAGACTGCACCGATAAAGAAGGCTACATCGCCCTACGGCAACACGAAGCAGATTTCGGAAGAGATTATAATGGATTATGTAGCCTCGGGGGCTCCGATAAAGAGTATAATCCTGCGCTATTTCAACCCGATCGGGGCGCACCCCTCGGCATTGATCGGCGAATTGCCCGTGGGTGTTCCTCAGAATCTTGTGCCTTATCTCACCCAGACGGCGGCCGGAATACGCGAGCAGCTCACAGTGTTCGGCAACGATTACAACACGCCCGACGGTTCCTGTATCCGCGACTATATAGATGTGAACGACCTTGCGCGCGCGCACGTGACGGCCATGAGCCGGATGCTCGACAATGCCGACACCGATCCGGTTGAAATCTTCAATCTCGGCACGGGCCGCGGAGTCTCGGTGCTTGAACTTATCGAGGCGTTTGAGAGCGCAACGGGTGTGAAAGTGCCCTATAAGATCGGAGCGCGCCGCGAAGGTGATATTGAAAAGATATGGGCACAGCCCACCAAGGCCAACGAAGTGTTGGGCTGGACGGCCGAAGTGCCGCTGACCGAAACCATGCGCAACGCGTGGAACTGGCAGCAGAAGTTAGGGAAATAAGATAGCTAAGCCCCGCATAACAGAAAAACGTCGGCATTGCCGGCGTTTTTTCGTTATTGGGGGTCCGGTGTGGGTTATGGTTTTGTACTGCGGGGCACGCCGACGTTGTGAGTGTCGAAAACCCGATTGGCGCCGCGGCTGAATATCTGCCATGCACCTTGCTGGGCGGCCGGAATCTTATTGGACATCGACGAGGGGTAGACAGTGAAATTGGTGCGCCCTCCGGCCGGCTTGGCACTGAATAATGTGTCGTAGGTGGCATGCTTGAATCGTGCGCGGCCTGTTTCATCGCGCTCCACACGCACGCTGACCAATGCTCCCCCGGTGGTGTCGGCGGTTTTCATATTGCTTATGAAATTGCCTAATGAGTAAACCACCAGCACATCTTTGTCTTCCTTGTCATTACGGACCACCTTCATGGGCTGCACGACGTGGGGATGCCCCCCGATTATGAGGTCGACACCGTTGTCTATAAGGAAATCGGCCAGCTCCTCCTGATTACGGTTCTGGAGCAGCACATATTCTATGCCCCAGTGCATGGCGACAACTATTATTTCGGCTCCGGCCTCGCGTGTCTGTTTTATTTCGCGTGCCATACGCTCTTTGTCGATAAGCGCGACTTCCACGCCCTCGCGCGGAGGGATGCCGTTTGTGCCGTAGGTGTAGTTGAGGAAACCGAACCGGATGCCGTTGATTGTCTTTATGAAGGGAACTTTCTTTTCGCGGTCGGAAAGGTCATGATATGTTCCGATATGGTCAACGCCGAGATTGTCGAGAGCCGTCAATGTGCGTCGGGCCGCCTTGTCGCGCCTGTCAAGGCAATGGTTGTTGGCGGTGAGGAACATATCGAAGCCGGCATCCTTCAGGGCGCGGGCGTAAGAATCGGGAGCCGAGAAGCAGGGATAGCCGGTGTAGTCGGGGCCACCACCTAAGGGAACTTCAAGATTGCACACGGCATAGTCGGCCTCGGTAATGACCGGGGCGATATGGGTGAAACACCCGGAATAATCATACTCTTTGCCACCGCCGAGTTCCAAAGCACGATCCAACTGAGCCTGATGCTGCATTGCATCGCCCACGAAGACGAGGTCGGCACCCTGCGGGGCGCCGGGAGCGGCGGCACCGGTCAGAAAGGAGAGAAGGCTGAAAAGAATGAGTTTGATCACCGGAGTTGCTGAGTGGAATAAGTGAAGCAGATGATGGAACGGTCGGTGTGAAGTTCGGTCATGGTCGGAGCCGCCAGATAGGGCTGACAACGGGTCACGTAGGTTGTGACATTGCCACTGTAATCGGTGACACTTTCGGTGACCGTATTGACCGGAACGAGAATAAATTCATAGTCGTCCTCGTCGATTGTCTCACCGGCCTGTTCGGCCTCGAGCAGATTCACAAACCATGAGCGCATGGCGGCAAAACGGTATCGGCCGTTATCGGAATCGTATGAGGCGACAAAAGAAGTCTTGTTGTCGGGCGCTTTGTTTTCAGCGAAGAAGGACTCATATTCCGATTTCTTGATCATCAGCAAGTTGGGGGCGGCGCCGAGACCATAGTCATTGCTGATGGGGAGAGCCGGGATTTCGAAGCGAAGACTTGACACAATGGCGAGAGCCTTGCCGTTGCGATGAAACTCTTCGAGCAGCGAAAGGACGGGGAATTTGATTGAGAGCATATAACCGCCCGGGGTTGTGATGATGCTTTTGCCGGCGGCCACCATGTCGCGGATTTTCTGCGACACCTGATAATCGATAACGTTGCTTGAAAGCACCTCGGGCTGCGACGACATGAGACACATGGAGTCGCGATAGACGCGCGTCACCATCTGGTAAGTCGAGTCGGCCTGCATCTCGCTGACACGCCGGGTATAATGCCAATAAGTGTACATTTCGGCATTCGAGATGTTTGCTATACATCCGTTTCCGAAATTCTGCTGCACGTAAATGCCGGGGAAATATTGGTTAAAAGTTGCGGGCCACGCGAAGATAGAGTTGTCGGTGCGATATTGCGTGAACAGATCGCGTGCCATCTTCAGGGGCATGTGCACCGGAATCTTGATATAAGCATCCTTTTTGAGGGCGGAGTCGCCCTTGGCGATGTTCGAGAGGGTGTAACTTCGCGAGCCGAGAGGCACGGGATCGTAGTGGCCTTCGGGAGAGTAAGTGGCCTTTATATCCGAGGGGAGCTGATCGGTGAGGCGATAGACGCGGAGTTGCTGGGGGGCCAGCGAGTCGCCGGTGAGGGCACCGCGGGGCACGCTGAGCACAAGTCTCATCGAGTCTATATCCTCCACTTGAATCGAGTCGGGCACGGGCATACGGGTTGCGGCCATCATCTGCGACACAAACGAACAGGAGAGATTTCCGTATTCGGGCACACTGATTCGGCCAAGCAATTTGGTTACGTTGCGGCCGTCGAGATTATTATATGCGATACATTCGGTTTCGACAGCGGTGGTGAGCGAGTCGACCTGGATCGAGACTTCCCCGTTTGTAACGGAGCTTCCTATCTGACTCACATCATCGTCGCATGCGGCCAGCCCCAGAAGGCCGAACAGGGCCGAGGCAAAGAGGAGGATTTTTTTAGCTTTCATCAGCAATAAATAAGTTTCTTAAGCCATCAATGATTTGTAAAGAGCGTCATACTCATCGGCATGGTCGCCCTCGCCGGTGAAATGCTTCCACTTCTTTCCTTGCGCTTCGCAATATTCCACAAGCTCGGCATCGGGTTCGGGAGTCTGGAACACGACGGCATCAGCAAATTTTATGGCCATCTTATGAAGCATCCTGACATCGGGAGTCATCTCGCGGAAAGGAGTGAGGTCGCGCTTGGCGATGCCTTCCTCAACAAGTTTGTCGAAAAAGGATTGGTCGATTTTAAGCTCGGGGGCTGCCGGGGCCTCGTTCTCCCCTTCCTTGACCGCGGGCACAAAATCGGGCAGGACGGTATAAACAGTTTTAGTGGAGGCGAAAGAGGGGTCGCCCTTAAACAGACGTTTCACATAGAGTGGAATCAGCGCGGAGAACCAGCCGGACACCTGAATGATTTCAGGCTCCCAGCGGAGTTTACGGGCCGTTTCCATTGTGCCCCGCGAATAAAATATGATACGCTCATCGTTGTCGGGGCGGTCGGTTCCAAAAGAATCGACGTCCGATTTCAGCTTCTGGAAATAATCATCGTTATCCATGAAATATACCTGAATACGCGACGGCTGCATTGAAGCGACCTTCACGACAAGGGGGTGATCGGCATCGGCAATCGGAATATTCACACCGCTGAGTCTGATAACTTCATGGAGCTGATTGCGCCTTTCGTTTATGTCGCCGAAATCGGGCATAAATGTGCGGACTTCATACTTGCGCTGTTGAATAGACTGCGGGAGCGAGCGGCCCCAAGCGGCATTCGCCGATACGGAAAGGTAGGGAGAGATTTCCTGAGATACGAAAATGATTTTATGTGCTGCCATTGAACTTAAATGAGCTATTTGGAAAGGGAAGCGAACAACGGTGCCCGAAAGGCATGAACGCAGGTTCACTTCAATAAAGCTGCCAAGCGGAGTTTTTCAGGCCCCGGCAAGCTGTATAAAAGAAACCATTTAAACTTCATGAGGGGACCTCACAGTCTAAGTGATTCCGATTAAAAATTAGACAACTTCAATATGCAAAATTAATAAAAATTTTTCAAATAGAGAGTGATAGGAGTCTAAGAGGCAGGAGTTTTATTAAATTTTAACTCCCCGGGGCGAATGTTTATACTCTTTTATGGCCGAAAATTATAATGTTTGCCGATTTTATTGTAATTTTGCCGAGATAATCAAGTTCTATAAAGGAAATAACAGATGATAATTATAAGAACGGCTGCAGAACTTGAGGCCTATACGGGCCGCGAGCTGCAGAACGGACATTCGATAGGATTTGTGCCGACGATGGGAGCGCTTCATGCAGGTCACCTTTCGCTGGTGGAAAAGGCTGTGCAGGGGAATGACGTGACAGTCGTGAGTGTTTTTGTCAATCCCACCCAATTTAACAATCCGACCGATCTTGCCACTTATCCCCGGGATGAGGAGGCGGACATCCGCCTTTTGGCCCAAGCCGGTGTGGATGTGATTTTCATGCCGACAGTAGAAGAGATTTATCCCGGAGGGCTTGAGGGGCGCGAGCGCCATGAATACGCGCTTGGAACGGCCGCCGAGGTGATGGAAGGGAAATTCCGTCCCGGGCATTTTCAGGGCGTGGCCGAGGTTGTGGCCCGCCTGTTCGCATTGGTTCGCCCCACTCGCGCTTATTTCGGAGAGAAAGATTTCCAGCAGATTGCCGTTATCCGCAATATGGTGGAATCGGAGGGAATCAAAGTTGATATAATAGCCTGCCCCATCAAACGGGCCGACGACGGGCTGGCACTTTCGAGCCGCAATGCGCTTCTGAGCCCCGAGCAACGCGCCGTTGCCCCGGAAATAAGGAAAGCCTTGGTTGACTCGCTGGAATATGCGCGCAACCATTCGGTGCAGGCCACCCACGACACGGTAGTGGAACGGATTGATGCCGTGCCGGGGCTCGAAACGGAATATTTCGAAATTGTGGATGCACGCACACTGCTGCCCATAACCGAGTGGGACGAGGCGCCCGAGGTGGTGGGATGCATCACCGTGTATTGCGGGAAAGTGCGCCTGATCGACAATATCCTCTACAAAACAATCAATAAGTAACTGACAAAACTTACACTTCGGGTGGCCACAAGACCAACCCGGTAATAAATAACCAAGCATCATGTTTATAGAAATGATGAAATCGAAGATTCACCGTGTCACCGTGACCGAGGCGAATCTGAATTATGTGGGAAGCATCACGATTGATGCCGACTTGCTGCGGGCAGCCGACATACTGCCGGGCCAGCGCGTATGGATTGTCAATAACAACAACGGTGAGCGCTTCGACACGTATGTGATAGAAGGGGAAGCCGGCTCGGGAGTGATATGCCTGAACGGCGCGGCTGCCCGCAAAGCGCAACCCGGCGACATAGTGATCATCATGACCTATGCGCTTGTGACGCCCGAAGAGGCACGCACCCTGGAACCGAAAGTTATTTTCCCCGACACACGCACCAACCGCCTGGTGAAGTGACCTTGAAGTTACATTTGAAGTCGTTTAAACGAATTCTTTAGAAAAATCTCATACACAATATGTTTGACCGATTATCCGAGCGTCTGGAACGCTCTTTTAAGATTCTGAAAGGTGAAGGACGCATCACCGAAATCAATATCGCCGAGACGATGAAGGATGTGCGTCGCGCCCTTACGGATGCCGACGTGGAATACAAGGTAGCCAAGACGTTTACCGACACGGTGAAGCAGAAAGCACTTGGACAGAACGTAATCAACGCGCTGAAGCCCAAGGAACTGATGGTGAAGATAGTTCACGAGGAGCTTGCCGCCCTGATGGGAGGCGACGCTGCGCCGCTCAACACCGAGGGGAAACCGGCAGTGATACTTATGGCCGGCCTTCAGGGCGCGGGAAAGACGACTTTCGCCGGCAAGCTGGCCCGCAAATTAAAAAGCGCGAAGGGGAAACGCCCGCTGCTTGTGGGAGCCGACGTGTATCGCCCGGCGGCTCGCGAACAGCTGCGCGTGCTGGCTTCGGAAATTGACGTGCCTGTCTTCACCGAAGAGGAAAACCGCAATCCGGTGGAAATAGCGCAAAACGCCATTAAACATGCACGCGAGAATAATTACGATCTCGTAATTGTGGATACAGCCGGACGTCTGGCCATCGACGAGCAGATGATGGATGAGATAGAAAGCATCAAGAAGGCCATAAACCCGCAGGAAACTTTGTTTGTGGTCGACTCGATGACCGGCCAGGATGCGGTGAAGACCGCCAAGGCTTTCAATGACCGCATTGACTATGACGGCGTGGTGCTGACCAAACTTGACGGTGACGCCCGCGGCGGTGCGGCCCTCTCGATTCGCGCGGTGGTGAAGAAGCCTATCAAGTATGTGGGAACGGGCGAGAAACTTACCGACCTCCAGGAGTTCAACCCCGAAGGTATGGCCAACCGTATCCTCGGAATGGGTGACATTGTGGAACTCGCCACCCGAGCACAGGAAATTTACGACCAGAAGGAAGCCGAACGCCTGCAGGAGAAAATCAAGAAGAATAAATTTGATTTCGAGGACTTCCTGCACCAGATCAACCAGATAAAGAAAATGGGTAACCTCAAGGATCTGGCTTCGATGATTCCGGGAGTTGGCAAGGCTATCAAGGATATCGATATTGACGACAATGCCTTCAAGAGCATTGAAGCCATTATCAATTCGATGACCCCCTACGAGCGCCACAATCCGGAGGTTATAGTGGGTTCGCGCCGTCAGCGCATAGCCAAAGGTTCGGGAACTTCGCTTCAGGAGGTGAACCGTCTGCTGAAACAGTTTGAAGACACACGCAAGATGATGCACATGGCCACCAATATGGGCAACCCGATGCAGATGATGAAGAAAATGAAGCAAATGCGCCAGATGCCTAAATTCAGGCGCTAAATCTTAATAATTAGAATCAAAGGAATTGATACAGGTAAATAATTTGGGCATGCAGTTTGGCAAGCGCGTGCTCTTTCAGGATGTGAATCTCACATTTAATCATGGGAATTGCTATGGCATAATCGGAGCCAACGGTGCCGGCAAGTCGACATTGATGAAGATTCTTGCCGGGGAATTGTCGCCGACGCACGGCACGGTAACGTTCGGACCGGGCGAGCGCCTCTCGGTGTTGTCGCAAGATCACTTCGAGTTTGACGAGTGCACGGTGATCGAGACCGTGCTTCGCGGCCACTCGGTGCTGTGGGACATTATGCAGCAGAAGGATGCGATCTATGCCAAGCCGGATTTTTCTGACGAGGATGGAATCAAGGCGGCCGAACTTGAAGAGAAGTTTGCCGAGCTGGAGGGCTGGAATGCCGAAAGCGACGCGGCGGCCCTGCTGTCGGGTCTTGGCATTAAGGAAGACCGCCACTACATGCTGATGAAAGACATGAGCGCCAACGAGAAGGTGCGCGTGCTGCTTGCCAAGGCTCTTTTCGGAAACCCGGATAACCTTCTTCTCGACGAGCCGACCAACGACCTTGACCTTGAGACGGTGGCCTGGCTTGAAAATTATCTTGCCAATTTCGAGAACACGGTGCTGGTGGTGAGCCACGACCGCCACTTCCTGAACGCAGTGTCGACTCATACTCTTGATATAGACTTCAATAAGATTCAGATATTTGCAGGCAATTACGATTTCTGGTACCAGTCGTCGCAATTGGCATTGCGCCAGCAGCAGGCTGCCAACAAGAAGGCCGAGGAGAAGCGCAAGGAGCTTATGGAGTTTATCCAGAGATTCTCGGCCAATGTGGCCAAGAGCAAGCAGACCACAAGCCGCAAGAAGATGCTCGAGAAGCTGAACGTGGAGGAAATCCAACCTTCGTCGCGCCGCTATCCGGGCATAATCTTCACTCCAAGCCGCGAAGTGGGCAACAAGATTCTGGAGGTAAAGGGACTGAAGGCAACCGTGGATGGCGAAGTGCTGTTTAACGATGTCAATTTCCAGATTGAGAAGGGTGACAAGGTGGCGTTCCTGAGCCGCGACCCGCGTGCAATGACTGCCCTTTTCGAGATTATCATGGGCAATCGAAAGGCCGATGCCGGTGAATATGAGTGGGGACAGACCATCACCACCGCCTATCTGCCGCTGGACAACAGCGCATTTTTTGATACAGACCTGAATCTTGTGGACTGGCTATGCCAATACAGTTCGGATTCATCGGAAATATATCTGAAAGGCTTTTTAGGCAAGATGCTTTTCAGCGGTGAGGAGGTTCTTAAGAAGGCTTCTGTGCTGTCGGGTGGCGAGAAAATACGTTGCATGATAGCACGCATGATGCTGACTGATGCCAACACTATGGTGCTCGACTCCCCTACCAACCATCTTGACCTCGAATCTATCCAGGCGTTCAATAACACACTTCAGAATTTCAAGGGTGTTATCCTGATGTCGAGTCATGACCATGAATTTATCCAGACTGTCTGCAACCGAATTATCGAACTTACACCTAATGGCATAATCGACAAGATGATGGATTATGACGATTATGTGGAAGATGAGAAAGTGGCTGCTGCGCGCGAACGCCTCTACCCCGCCAAGGCAATAAATTAATCATAGCTACTTATGGTAAAACATATCGTGACATTCAAGCTGACAGGCAGCCCGGAGGAACGCCTGCAGGTGGCTCGTAATTTTAAGGAGGCTCTTGAAGCACTCCCCGAGCAAATAGACGTGCTGGAAAGCATAGAAGTCGGCATCAATGAAAACCCGTCGGAGGAATGGGACGTAGTGCTGACAGCAATCGTGCCGAGCATGGCTGATGTAGCAATTTATGCGAATCATCCGGCCCACGTTGCTGCCGCCGGCCTGCTGAAAGGCCACAAGGCCGACCGCGCTTGCGTCGATTACTATTGTTAGGCGTTAGGCGTTAGGCGTTAGGCGTTAGGCGTTAGGTTTTAGGCGTTAGGTTTAAGGCTTTGGGCGTAAGGCTTATTTAGGCATTAGGATTCTTTAGGATTTGGGGTTGGGTGGGGAGATTTGGGAATAAAAAAGGTAAGAGTGACGGTAACTCTTACCTTTTCTATTAAGTTGCTGTTTTTAACCGGCACATGTAGGGACGTGGCGTGCCACGTCAGGGGAAACACTGTCCATAATACATCGCCCCAACATTCAGACGTGGCACGCCACGTCCCTACATTCGTCCGGTAATTTTTTGTTCGGACGGGGTGCGCCTTCATGGGGGATCAATTCTAAATCTATTCAAATAATTCACGGGAATAATCTAATCATCGGGAATAATTCCGGGCTTAGAGGATTATTCTTGCGGTGCGGGAACCGATTCGCAGGATGTATATGCCTTGCGCGTTGAGGCGTATCTGCACATGGCCGGTTTGAGCCACGTTGCTGTGGATGGTGCGCCCGGCAAGATCGCAAACTGTCACATTTTCGCCTGCGGCACATTCGATTGCGAGAAGGCCGTTGTTGACGGAGTAGCGAAGCGGAGCTGTGTCTGAATATGAAATCGGGGTGATGCTGTCTGGGATGTTTCCGGGGTCTTGGATGAAGGAAATGTTGTCGAAATAGACTTTCTCGGATGTTGATCCGCTGTTGTTGGCCATACGCACCTGAATACGCAGATTGTTTCGGTATTCCTGCGGAATATCAAATCGATAGGCTGCGGTTTCGTTGCTGCGCGCGGCAATTCCGGCGAGGCCTCCGGGTTCGTACAGATAGTCCCAGTTGTTTCCTCCGGTGCAATATCGCACGTTGAATGTCACCGGACGCGACGAGGGGTTGTAAACCTGAAGTGAAATTGCGTTTGTCTTTCCTTCAACCTCTGCTGTTTCAAAATATCCGTTTTTGAAAAGTCCGGCTGCATTCCCGTCGTCCCAGCCGTTTTCGGGGGTATCAACGACTCCGTTATAGAATGTCCAGTTTGTGAACCGACCCTCGACATCGGCGTCATATTTGCCGGTGGTGACCATATCCTCAAAATCTTCAACCAGTTCGGCAAGCCGCTTGGCGTATGCATGGAATGTGATGCGACCATCGGAGTCTTCCGCAATGTCGCTGAGCACAAAGTTGGCTCCTTTCCCCGACCAGGCCACAAGGGAAGGATCGGAGTCGTAGTCGAGGGTTGTGACATTATAACTTCCGGGGAAGGGGTCGCCGTCATGATCCACCACTCCCGACGCATTTGTCTTCAGCACGGCACGCAACAGGTAATAGTAGTTATGCGACGGGTTTGCATTAATGTTATTGTATGTCCAGACGGATGTATTGGTGGAATCGACACGGTGCACCAACATTCCGGCACCATGATTATAAGCATTCCATTTGTTATCTTTGCGTCTGTTTTCGAGCAGGAAGTATTCCCGCGGATCGGATGTGCTGATGCGGAAGCCGTTGTTAATTGCATCCAGGTCTTCAAGAGTGTAATCGCCGTCTTCGGTAATCTCGACCGGGACGCAGAAACCACTCTGATAACGCTGCATAAGCGAATATCCGGTCGGGGTGCGTGAATTGTTAAGATAACTACCCGAGGCCATAAGCGACCAGTCGGCGGGATGATTGCTCAAACCGCCGCTTCCTTCATAGTCGGTGTCGTATTCATCCATGAGGCCGAGCACATGGCTGAATTCATGGCAGATCGTGCCAATGCCGTCACACATTTTCCAGGACGGGGGGCCGAAAAGTTCGGTTGAACAGGCATAGCGACCCAGTTTTTTGCCGTCGAACTCCTCGCCGGTCATTGTCCATGCGTGCGGCCACACAAGGCGCGAATCGTTACCGGCGAAATTGGAACCGCCACCGGCGAATATGACATAGAACATGTCGACTTCGCCATTGTTGTCTCCGTCATATTGAGAGAAATCAACCACCGGGTCCACAAGCTGTATCGCCTCGCTGATTACTTCCCGGATATTTTCATTTGCATTGACAAAATATTGCGACTTGGAGATTTTTACGGGTCCCACCACGTCAAACTGAGGTTCAAACTGAGTGGCGGAGTTATCGTAGAAATAGTCGACGACACTTCCGGTGTATTCCTCTCGCTGATAGTCTGTTCCAAATCCGGTATAGTTTCGTTTGGTTACGATATCGGTGAAGCGTTGAAGGGGATCGGACATACTGAAGCTGCAGTCGTCATACTCAACGAGAATCACCAGTCCGCGGAATTTATGATAGTCATAGTTAGCCGAACGGCTTATCAGCCCGTAGGATTCCGATTGGCGGTCGGCCTTCATGGCACTTTTCACGAGCGATGCAACGGAGGGACGCAGATGTCCGATTGCAGCAAGATAGCGTGTTTCCTCAACATTCCGGTTTGAGGGGTCGTGGGCAGTAACGGAACCGGGCATAAGCCTCCCGTTTTCGGCAACAGCATATTTATAGTCGCCGTCGGGTGACTTCATCACCGTGTATCCGTCGGAAGTCATTGTATAGTGGTAAAACTCGTCACCGACAACGCGCACCGTAAGCTCCGAGCCGTCAGACTGCAGCACTTTTGCAGGCGCCGGGTGAGCGGGTATGGCCATTGAGTTTGCAGCAAGAAAGGTCAGTGAAACTCCAATAAAAATATTTCTTAAATTAATATCGATCATAATAAAATGCGTTCAGATTCAAAAAGAGAGGGAGGCGCGCCGGGACAAGGTTCCTCGACACGCCTCCCGCGAATTAGCACTTTGAGTTAACTTTACTTAACTACTACTTTAAAGGTCTTGTTGCCGGCCTTAACGAGGCAGACGCCTGTTTCGGCTGCGATCTGCATGTAGTTTTCACCCATGCCCGAGAAGATAACCTTACCGTCGGCTGCAGCCACAGTGAGTTCGATACCTTCGGCACCGCGAACGATTACAGAACCTTTGGCTCCGTTAACACTGAGAGATGAAGCCATGACATCTTCGATGCCTGAAACGCTGACCTGAGCATGAACACTGTTGGATTCTCCCTCTTCGTAAACTGCACTTACAGAGTAGCGATGTTCACCATCTGTGGGATTGGTTGCAGCGTAGGTTGTTTCTTCAACAGGAGCAGTGTTGAGGCGCTCGCCATTGCAATAAACGTTGTAACCAACCAGAGCGAGGTCTTCAGGTTCGGCACCGGCAAGGCGGAGAGTCACATTATCGACCATCATGAGCGCACCGCTGGTGGAGACGTGACGGATAGCGAAACGTTTCGCACCTTCGGGAAGATGACATGCAACTTCAGTCCAATCGTCGTTATAAGACATTGCAGAACCAACCTTAATGAAGTCTTCGGGAAGGAGACTGCCTGTTGAATAGTAACATTCGAAGGTTTCGGGATTTGCTTCAAGGAGAGCCTTCACATAGAAGAGAGCTGTCTGACGGCCTCCATAGAGTTCGGGAGAAATAGCCCAGTCGTCGCAAGCTGCACCTGTGTATGTAAGGAATGCACCAATTGATTTGCTGCTATTGTCGGCACCATAGAACAGAGGACCATACCCTTCTAATGAAGGTTCATCCATATCAACGACAAAGAATGAAGTTACAGTCTCGTTGGTGTTTATGCCGGGGAATTGGAACTGTTCGAATCCACCGGTCGGAGCGCCGTCTTTATCAACGAATGTCCAATCGCAAGCGCCTGTCAGGTTCCAGCTTGCAGCGGTTTCGAATGTTTCAGTGTAGGGAGACGGAGCCACATTTTCCATTGAAGGAGCATCCCAGTTCAAGGTTACTTCGCTACCCTCGGCCTTGGCAGTAAGATTCTGCACGGTGGGGTAAATAGGCTTGACAACGTTGACTTTGATAGTTTTAGAAACATTGTCGTCCATATTTTCATCGCCTTCGTTGATAACTTTCACAACGTATTCAACGACATCGGTGTCGGCAACAGTGAACGATTGGTTGAAAAGACCATCTTTAACAGCACCCGATTCAAGAGACTTGATGCTCTTTGAGCCTGCGAGTTCACCATTTTTCCATAATTCAACTGTGAGAGCTGACAGATCTTTCTGACCGTTATTGACAACGGTGAAATC
This sequence comes from Bacteroides sp., assembly GCA_014802335.1. Lineage (GTDB taxonomy): Bacteria > Bacteroidota > Bacteroidia > Bacteroidales > Muribaculaceae > Lepagella. Next base: position 73,071 of record JAAVCL010000009.1, read on the forward strand.
AATTGCAGTGCTTTCACCTGCGAGGACATCGGCATCGCGAACAGTAGCGCTTACACCAGCGTCATTGTCGGTGAGATTAGAAACACGGATAGCATCCATGATGGTGTAGAGATAAGTGTGACCAACGGGGCGGAGAGCTACCTTCACATTCTTGCCCTTATAGGCAGCGAGGTCAACTTGAACGCGTGCCCAGCCGGCAGTGCTGCCCATGGCAGAGATGGGGCCACCGTAGAGTTCAGTCCAATTGTCGGAACCAACTTCGCAGATATCCACATACATCTCATTGTCGTATTCGTCGGTGTTGATAACATAGACATTGAAAGAGAGTGTGGGTGAGATTGCATTTGTGGAAAGATCGATCATACCGGTTTCGAGACGGCCGGAGGTGCCCATAGCGCCATACATGGCTACGAAACCATTGTCGCCGTCAGAAGGCTTAACATCGGTAAATGACTGATTGGTTGCAAGAATCCACTGTGCGGAGAAGATAAGCGGGGTAATCTTGATTACGGAAGACATTGAACCGTCAGCGAAGCTTTCGCGGTAAGACATCTTGTAGGGAGAACCGGCATATACACCATTTGAGTAACCATAGTTACCTACCATTCCTGATTCACTCACGGGGAACACACCATAGTTGAAGAGTTCCTGACCTTCGGGGTCTACAGCATCGTAAGTGAAAGAGTTTGTGGAGACAGAGCTGAGTTGCTTTTCGTTTCCATAGCTGTCCACTTCAAGAATGATATAGCTTGCAGCGGGAATAGAAACACCGCTGGCAGTTGTTGTAACGGGATCCCAGGTGACTTTGACTTTACCATCACCGAGGTATTCGGCCACAACATTCTGAGGCTGGGCGGGAGCCTCGTCGCCAACAAAAATAACGCGCGATGTGATATGGCCTTCCACACCATTAAGGACGGGGATGAACTCGTAGGCAACGAAACTTTCAGCAGAGGGAGTATCGTTTAATTTCAGAGTAGCTCCGGGAGCGGGATTTTCAAAAGTCTTGATGTTTTCACCGTCGCGGAGAACCGAGATAGATGAAATAGAGCTGAGATTTCCACCACCCACAGTCTTGGTCGGGGCTTTAAATTCGATATCGTATGAGCCGTTGGCCGCGGGAGTGAAGGTGAGTGCTTCCACCATTTCGGGGGCGGCAGTGGCACCTACCTTGGTGATGCTGAGATTTGTAACATGGAAATCGTCAATACGGTTTTCTGCCAATGCACGGACTGCAAAGAAGTAATTGCCGGCATAGGTTGAGGTGAATGTTCCGCCATAAGTGGTGATATCACCGTTGAGTTCAACCCAAGGCACAACCACTTCCGAAAGGCTTTCGACGGTTGGAGCCGCACCTGCACGGAGTTCCATACCCTCTTTGAAGCCCCATGCATCTGCCGAGAATGTATATACTGTGTTTTCCTCAAGAGCAATGGGAGGAGTAATCATCCAGTCGTCGGTTGTCGGCGAGCTTTCGGCACAGTTGATCCATGCGTATGGAGGCTCGGTCTGACTGGCGTGCCAGAAGCTTGCTCCGTCTTCATTATAATCGATGAAGGTCAGCTCATTATCATAACCCTGAGAGGTTGTGAACTGTTCCAGATAGGGCACGGACTTGCCTTCTTCTCCGAGGGATGCAGTGAATTCATACTTGCTTCCCTGGCCTACGCTGTTGAAGGGCACAATTGCATAGCTGTAAGTGCCTTTATCAGGAGCTGTATCGGTATAAGTATACTCGTTGCCGGGAGTCGGATTGTTGATTGTGTGCACGGTTTCACCGTTACGCTGGATTTCGATTTTTGTAATCGAGGTGAGACGGTTGCCGGCGTTAGTTGTGACGGGAGCTGTGAAATCAAACTTCACGGTGTTGGTGCGTCCTGACCAGTCGGGAGTTGCCACAACATCCATCGGAGCAGCCGGGCCATCAAGTTCGGCGCCTCCTTTGACATCGAAGTACATCAGCTTGATAAGAGCGAGAAACTCGGTTGAGCAACCATGCACTCCGATATAATATTTACCATCGGCGGGCACAGAGAACGACTCGTTGAAATAAGTGTCGTATTTTGTGATCTGAGTCGGAGGCACGATTGTAATGGTCATTGCTTCGACCGTGGGCGCGTTTCCGGCATAGAATCCAATTTTTGGAGGGAATGCATCGGGATTTCCGGCGCTCACAAGTGATGAAAAGTCGTAGATCTTTCCGGCTTTCAGATTCATCGGAATTGAAATCAACCAGTCGTTTGAACCGCCCTGCGGGGAGCTGAGTTCAGCATACATCTGGTAAGGATTCCAACCCCATGTGTTGCCGTCATTATCTTTATCGATAATGGTCATTTCATCCATCGAATCAGCAGTGGGGAAATCTTTATGGTAGGGCACTTCTCCCACACCGATGATGCTTGCGGTGACTGTGGCGGGTTGGCTGGCACCTTCTTGGTTATAAGCCAGTACAGTCCATGTGAATTTACCCTTTCCACATTCATCTTCCACAGAGAATGACTGCCCTTGGTCGGGGTTTGTGAAAGAGGCAATTACATTCGAGCCTCGCAACACTTCTATCTTCGTGAGGCCTGACAGAGGCTGCCCGTTAAAGCGGGTGGTGGGGGCCTTGAAACTGATTGCCGCCACGCCGTCGGCATCCTCTTTCTGAGTAACCGTGAAGTCAGAAACCTTCGCAGGCATGTCGGCACTCATAGGAGCACTGACTTTGAGATTGTCGACAAAGAGTGTGTACATGTCGGCATCTGAACACCCGTGAACACCAAGATAATAGGTTCCGCTGGTGGGGGCGACAAATATCCCTTCAACGGTTTTAGGAGTAACTCCGCCATATTTGGTGACTGGGATTACCTCGATGTTCATCGCATCGACAGAGCGGCTTGTGCCGGCCAACACCTCGATTTTCTCGGGATAACCGTCACCCCTGCCCCACATATCGATTGAGACATTATAGGCTTTGCCACCTTCGAGCTGGATACCGTTGGTAATCATCCAGTCGTCCATAGCGTTCTCACTGCTCCAATTGATGAGTGCACAGCTGCCCTCGGAACCTTCGGGTATTCCTATAGCCCAGGCGCGGTCATCATTGTTGGCATTAACTATCAACACTGTCGCCGGATCATCGAAAGTGTTGTAATAAGTGTCGGAAGCTGCCTCTCGCGAGGGCGCACCGTTGACTTTGCCTGTACAAGGCGTTTTCTGCATCCCGGCAGATAAAATTTTGGAATCTGTCTGTTTGCCACTTTTTGCCATCAGAAGCATTTGTGACGGAGATTTGGGACTAAGTGAAACAGACGATGCATTCATCTTGCTGCGATCGGTCTTGACACTGAGCCGGGTCTGCGCAATTGCAGAAGTACCCAACGTCAGTACGAGAGCCGCAGCCATAGCTTTGGTTAGACGTTGTGCCATGTTTCATGATCTGGATTCTCTATTATCGGCAAATACAATATATAACAAATTCGAAAATCAACTACAAACTTGAATTCATCCCTTTGAAATTATTTTATCTTTTGATAATCTCCATCCGGAAACGAATCCTTTAATTCCGGATAATAAAAAAATATAATGGTGTCTCGATGAAAAGTAATTTATTTGGTAAGCCCTAAACTTTAAAATCAGAATATAAATAAAATATTCAAATAAATTTCATTTTTCTATATTTAATTACTTCTCACTTGCAAATCTAAAACATTATTTTGAATTTAGCAAATTTAAACATTTATTAAATTTTATGTTTTATAGCAGTTTTAATATAAATTTATAGCAGATTCAATATAAAAAAGAAGCAATGTCGCGATTGTTTCAAACATGTTCTCAATGTTAATGCAGGTGCCGAAGTTTCTGAGATTCTCTGATCTTTGGGGCTTATACGAAAAGAAAAAAGAAGACCGAGTGGAACCACACGGTCTTCTTTTTTAATGGGTTTTATGATTTGCAAAGTGTCAAGCCGGCGACGACAGATTTCTGCCTGCCTATCAGCTGACTTGCGTTATTGCGTTACACAAGGAATTTATTGCGTTTGTATATTTCGCGGAATTCCTTGGGTGTGTATCCTTTATTTTTCTTAAAGATACGGTTGAAGTTGGAGACGTTGTTAAAACCGGAGCTGAAGCAGATGTCAGCGATGGGGGTTGTGGTTGAGACAAGTTCTCGTGAAGCTGCATCCAGACGAATACCGATCACATAGTCGGAAAGTGAACGGCCGGTGCGCAATTTAAAGAATCGGCTGAATGACGAGGGCGACATTCCGGCCATCTCGGCGAGGAACGGGAGTCTAACCTCTTCTTTATAGTGGGCCGCGATGTATTCCTGGGCTTTGCGGAGACGGGTGTTGCTGACAGTGGTCTGAGTTCCGGCATGCTTGGTGCTTGAGAGAAGACGGCCGTTGGGGTCTATGGCCATTGTGTGAAGAATTTCGATCAGCTTCATCATCTGATGAAAACTTGACTTGGCATTCATCATTTCTTCAAGATGATGATAAACTTTCATTATGCTTCCAACGGGATATGCAACTCCCTTGGCTGCATTCTCAAGCAGTTCCTTTACAGGTTGCATCTGCGTGCGTCGCAACATTTCGTTGCCGAATATGTCGACGGGGAATTGAATGGTGATCTCGCGGATATGATTGCTCTTACATTCATATTGCTCCCAACCGTGTTCCACTCCGTGGCCCACAATCGTGAGGTCGAAATCGCCTACAATTTCGACAGAATCACCTACAATTCGCCTTGCACCTTCGCAGTTTTCTACAAAATTGATCTCAAATTCCGAATGACGATGCACCGGGAAGCTGAGATTGTCTTTGGTGCGATCCACCACATAGAGAAAATCACATTCCGAAAGAGGGGTTACCTCTGTGATAATTTCACCTTTATTTTCTTCTTGTTCTGTAATCATAATTAAAATGCAGTATTAGATTCGCTGACAAATATACATATTTTATCATACTCTACAAAAAAATATTACTTAATTTAAGCTAAATTTTATATTTTTTTAGTTAACTTTGAGTGAAATTTAATACAAAAAGGACATCTTTAGGGTCTTATGCCCTGATTTTTAATAATTGTATGTCTGAATTTATTCTTCAATGATTGACTTTTCTTTATCCCGACGCAAGGCTTTTATTATTCTTCTTGCCGTGGCCTGCATTACACTTCTTCCTTTCCTTGGTCTTACGGATTTCAACACCAAGGGGGAGCCACGCGAGGCTGTGGTGGCTTTTTCCATACTTGAACAGAATAATTGGATTTTGCCTTCTAATAATGGTGGCGAAATACCCTATAAACCCCCTTTCTTCCATTGGCTGATTGCCCTTGCCGGCTTGCTTAACGGCGGTGTGGTGAATGAATATGTGTCGCGTCTGCCGTCGGCTTTGGCTCTTATCGGTATGTGCCTGGGTGTTTTCGCTTTTTTCTCACGCCGCAAGCAGACCGGTATTGCTCTTCTGACTGCCGTTGTTACTCTTACGTCTTTCGAACTCTACCGCGCCGGAATGAACTGCCGTGTCGACATGCTTCTTACCGCTCTCAGCGTGGGCGCGATGATATTGTTGTATCGTTGGTGGGAAAAAGGGATGAAAAATCTCCCTTGGATTGCAATTCTGATGATGAGTGCAGCCACTCTTACCAAGGGCCCGGTGGGTATCATTATCCCCTGCCTTGCCACGGGCATTTTCATGTTGCTGAGAGGAGCCCGCTTTTTTCCTGTTTTCCTTAAATTAGGCATAAGTGCAGTGTTGGCTCTGATTATTCCACTGGCTTGGTATGCAGCGGCCTACAACCGGGGAGGAGAAACTTTTCTCAAACTCGTTATTGAAGAAAATTTCGGTCGCATGACGGGCACCATGACCTATGAATCTCATGTCAACCCATGGTATTATAACATCCTTACTCTTCTGGCCGGCTTTCTGCCTTGGACCATCGCCGCGGTTACAGCTCTTTTTCTTGTTAAATGGAAAAATATTTCTTTCCCGCTCAATAAATTCAAATCTCAGACTTGGGCCAAACTCATGGTCCGCGTGAGAAACACCGACCCGACTACTTTGTTTTCGCTTGTGTGCGCGCTGACGGTATTCCTGTTTTATTGCATCCCGGCAAGTAAACGCAGTGTCTATCTGATGCCAATGTATCCTTTCACCGCCTATTTTATGGCACTCCTGCTGGTGTGGATGACTAAACACAAACGGGCCACAATCAGGGGTCTGGGCGATGGAATTGCATGCGTGGGTATCCTTCTTTTTATTGCTTTGTTCTTGATACGCACCGGTATTATAACGGATTCAATATTCGGCCACGGACGCCACGCTGCCCAAAATTCCGCCATGCTGCACTCGCTGGCATCGGCACCGGCTCTGCGCACCTGGTTTTGCGCCCTAATCCCAGTAGCCACAGCAATTGGATGGTGGGCAAAAATACGGAATAAATACACAGGTATTTATTTGCCTTTATCAACAGGAGCGCTGGTGGTTTCACTCTATATAGCCTATGGCGGTGCTTATCAACCGGCCGTGCTTAATGCCAAATCAATGAAACCGATGGCTGCCGAAATATTGAACACATATCCGGATGCAAAGAACGGAATTTACGAATACATCCGGATAGCGGAAGAAGCAACCGGTAATCCGGTTCATTATTTCGAACTTGACTTTTATATGGGCGATCCCGTCTGCAATTTCAAACGCGAAAGGCCGGATGCCGGATACCTACTGATAGGAGAAGATGATAGCGAATCATGCCTGCCGCTGTTTGAGAAAGAGGGCTATCGGTTTGAATTGTTACGAAGCCGGGAGCCGTCTCAACCCCGCCACACCCCCTCGCTCTACCGATTTCAGAAAGAAAAAAGAGAAAAATTCAAAAAAAATTTGGAGAAGTAAGAAAAAAAGATTAACTTTGCACTCGCAAAAGGGAGAGCAACAGTTCTCAATCCACCAAGGAGAGGTGGCAGAGTGGTCGATTGCGGCGGTCTTGAAAACCGTTGAGGGTCACACCTCCGGGGGTTCGAATCCCTCCCTCTCCGCTCAACCCAGAATTAACCCGCTGATATTCAGCGGGTTTTCTTTTGTTGTAAAATACTAGTACCCCAAATGGGTCCCCCCTACCTCTGAGTATTTTTAACATTTTTTACATATCTAACTAGGGACTTACTCCTAGTCATTGACGTTTTCGCTTCAGGTAAGTGCGTCTGTGGGAGCCAAAGATATTATGCTTGTAGGCATATTCGACAGCACGGACTATCTCACGTTGGGGTAAATCAGGGATAAGCTCCTGGATGAAGTGTAATGCCTTGGAATGCTCAACCCCAGCTTTGCAAAGAATACCTGCATAAGTGAGTGCAGTATTGTTGCGGCCACGATCAAGGGATTGCTGAGTCCACTTTTTCCTGAGCATATTGATTATTGATTCATCAGAGAGGATTTCCATACTTAATCTTTGCAGGAAGAAGCTTGTGTAGTCATCATTCTGGATTAACACCGGCTCTCCGTTATCTCCCTTTACGACAGTTTGAGCAATGAGCGTGGGTTGTGGTACTTCTTTAGATGGCTCGTAGTGGTAAGGTTGAACATTGGGGTTTATCCACAAATCGGGATCGTATGACAGATAGTTTCCACGTCCTAAGTCAGAGGTTGATGTATCACAACCATATCCATTGAAAATCTTGAGCAGTTGGCTATAGAGATCCGTATGATTAGCCTTATTGCGATTATCATGCAGGATGATTGCTTTTAACCCTTTCCCACTTGGAGTTTTGAAATAGGCATAAACACATGGAAAGGTTTGTAGCCATTCCTTACATTCATCTA
>JAAVCL010000010.1 GCA_014802335.1 Bacteroides sp.
CCTCTTCCCATTCCGAACAGAGAAGTTAAACCTTATAACGCCGATGGTACTGCGAAAGCGGAAGAGTAGGTAATCGCCACCTTGAAGAGTCGACTCCAACGGAGCCGACTCTTTTTTTTTGCCCTCCCCGGGCCGAGGAGAAACCTTGGGAGGCTTGGGAAGATTGAGAATCTTGGGAAATTTGGGAATATTGGGAGGCTTGAGGCGGTGGGGTCTGTGCCCCGAGCGGCGCGAAGGGGGGGGAGTGTAGGGGAAATAAGGGGTGAACTTTCCTCATAAATAAAGCCGGCTTAATGTTAAGCCGGCTTCAATATTTATGGGAGTCTTGTGTGGGTGTAAAGTTTATGAGTCTTTATGTTCTCAAAGATAATGTGCGTCTTGTTGGTTTCTGCTGCCTCTCTCTGGTTTCTGCCTCCTGTTGGGTTCAGCTGCCTCCTGCAGCGTCCTGTTCCTGCTGCTTCTTGCTGGTGCGTCCTGGCGCGTCCTGGTGCTTGCGGCTGCGTGCTGCTTCCTCCTGCTGGTTCGCCTGCGTGCTGCTGGTTTCTGTGGCTTTCTGTGGCTTTCTGTGGTGGTCTGCCGGTTTCTACGGCAGTCTGCTTCTACTGCTTTCTATCTATACTTCCCAATAATCNCAATAATCNNANNAATCNCAATAATCTCAATAATCTCAATAATCNCAANNNTCCCAAGTTNCNCAAGTTTCNCANNTTTCCNCAAGTTGCCGTTGCGTCGGGGGCTTATTGGAATAGATATTTCTTCCCGTTGATNATCAGTATGCNGTGGGGGGCGTCGCTNGGCNCGGTGCTGTCTTTTATNTGNTGCCCGTCGAGGGTGTATATTTTCGTTTGTTTGGTTGTGTCGTCGGTGACTTGGNTGATGTTGTCTTGAAATTCTTTNTCGTATACGTATATGGCTCCTATGTTTGTCTGGTTNCCTTGCTCGGGGTCCGGGTTNGTGTANGTNGTTCTAAATTCCAGTCTNACCCAGCGGTGNTGGTTGAGTTCNCTTAGGTCGATNATAAATTCTTCATATTCCGCGGGGGGAAATGTTGACATCAGCTCTTGTATGGTTCCGTCGGGTGTGTGTGCATTCACATCCAATCTGTTGATTCCTTGTGTGTTCTTGGCCCGGAATTTAAGTTTTGGTTCGTCGCTCGAATTGAGCTTAATCTTTGTTGTGGTNATTGCGATGTATCGNTCGTCTTCTTTGCAGTTNAGAGCGATGCTTGCTTCATTCTGAGGTTCGNTNTGAATNGTTATATCNTAANNGTCNGGCTTGCAGTCCGTGCTGATTTCCAGATATGANTTAAGACCGTTTCCATTGAATGTTTCATGAAATGGCAGAGCAGAGGGTTGTCCCTTTAAAAGCTTTACAAAAGTCGGTGTGCTCTCTCCGGTTGTGTTTTCTGCAGTCAGGGCGAAATATATTGGTTCAACCATTCCTTCGCTTAGCTGGTGCACATCGCAATCGGTTCGTGAGCCTTTTATTCTTTTGAGGAAGGTTAATAATGTTTGTTTCAGTTGGCCATTCTCAAAAATGGGTTCGGCGCGATACACGTTGTAGTAAACGTTATAAGGCAAAACACTACCTCCGTTTTCTCCAATGTAATCAACGGTGTNCCAGTAAAGAGACACGTATGTTTCACGATCGACAGCTGTGAAATTTTCGGGGGTCATGGGTATGTCTGTTCCGATGAATATCTTCGCATAATTTGANTCCCCTTCAATTCCGTCGGAAAACGGTGTAATGGTATATGTGTTCCANCCATCCCTNATATCCTTGTCTGAATCGGTAAGATATATCCTGGTTCCCGGACTGCAATNGTGGACAGTTCCGACTAATTTGTCGCCGCGTCTTATTTCAATTCTGGAAATATTTTTATCGAGGTGGGAGCCTGAAATGTCGGTATCGGGAGCCATGAAACACAGAATAACATTCCTGTTATTGGAGTTTTCAGAGTAGACCGACAGATTCGTAACTTGTGATGGAGAAAAAGGNGATACCTTTGAAACAGAAATATTGTTGGCGANAATACCGCCGGAATTTTTAGCTGTAAGCGCCACAANTGCGAANCGGAGGGTNGTGTCGTCCGTGGGTTTAAAAGCGGGAGAGANGGCNCTAAANGNGCTGTGNGCGCCTGTTANTACGAGAGGNGAAGANTTNANANTGGATTGNAAGNCGGATAGGTCGGANATNTCGGTTCCCATCATGAGATCAATCTTTTCGAACGAATAAGAACTGACGGTGCCGATGTTGGCCTCAATGCGATAGAATGAATCCCGTTCCAGGGCAANCGGGGGTGTAACGAGCCAATCGTTTGCCTCAATAACGGGCGTGGGAGGATAAAGAGTNTGATTGNAGACCGAATCATATACCCATGAGCGTCCGTCTTTGTTGGCATCAATTATAGTGAAAGAATTAAAGGTCTCCGAAGAAGTAAGATCTCCGAANAAGGNNGTGCAATCTGCTGCATGGCANGTCAGACTGAGGAAATCAACAAGAAGGGTTGCAAACAGAAATTTGATTTTCATTGAATTTATTTAGATTAACAGCTCAGGNATAAGTGCTTTTTATCTTTGAATAATTACTTACAATTTATCTTTTAAAGATACTTATAGGTGTTGAAGAAGGCAATCNAANTATAGGACTGTAGTTGCAGAAGTAATNGACAATTCAANTNTGNGNAGACAACNCGAATTCTAAAAAGCNAAGCGCGTCAGGGCATAAAAGACCTGACGCGCCTTGTGATNAGTCAACCTGAATTATTGGGCATTCTCAGCGGCAGGGGCCGGAGTAGCGGCAGGNGCCGGAGNGTTCACCGGAGCNGGAGCGGCGCTNGAAGGAGCNGGNGCGGCTGCAGGAGTGATCGATGAAACATTNACCGGGGTTTTCACTGCAAATGAAGCGCAAATTGAACATACGCAGATAAAGATGGCGAGTGTCCAAGTGGCTTTCTCAATGAAGTCGGTGGTTTTACGATAACCAAGATATTGGTTTCCGCTTGAATAGTCAGAGGCGAGACCTCCTCCTTTGGATTTCTGAATAAGCACGGCGCCGATGAGGAGCACGGCTGCAATTACGATGAGAATGCAGAGAAAGATATACATGTCTTAAAAAATGTTAATTTCGTTAATTATCCGATTGATTTAGATTTGAATCAGGGATTAGCGGGCAGCATTTTCCTGATTTTTTATCAATTTCTCAAGAAATCGGGTTTGGTATGCAAAGTAAATACTTTTTTTTGGATTTTTCAAACTTAATTCATTAATAATTTCGAGAGCTTTGCGATAGTTTTTATTTTTGACCATCAATTTGAAAAGAGCTTCTGAAAGTTCGGCTCCCGATTCATTATTTTCGGGTTGTTTCNTTCTTGGGGCGCGATGCGCGTCGGNTGTTTTGGGAGGCACGGCGGCAAGGAAAGCTGAGATAGCGTCTGACGTTGCGTCGGCTTGCTGCATNTCGTNGGGNTTATCTNCNTGATTTTCGGCAGCAACCAGNGAGGCATAGTCTACCACCGGNGCCTGAACAATTTCNTCTATTTCAGGGGTTTTGGCNGCCGATTCCGAAGAAAAACGATTAATAAAAGAGTCNATGGTNTCTTCAGTTGAAAGAGAGGGTGGCTGCATATCGGGATAGAAATTNCTGAATTCCTCAGGGTCTATACCAAGGATTGAGCGGAGGGTTGCCTCATCACCGATGTTTGCGGCAATGAAGCGCACCAGAATGGATCGTTGTTCGCCGGTAGCCTCGGCNAGAGCATCCACGGCCGGATTAATAAAGTAGGGAAAACGCGCATCGGGAGCTGAAATTGATGCGGAGGGAGTGGTGTTCATTTATTTACGTTTTTTTACCAGTTGCCGAACGTGGCGTTAAAAATAAGGGTCACAAGTTCTTCGCTGATTTGGCGGCAAAGATCGTCTTGCACNTCGGTCAGCATCAGCGACGAGTCAAATTGGCGATAGGCCGAGAAAGTCTGGTCGATACTGTTGGCCGGATTCTTTTGGTCGGTATATTTTACGTGCACCGAGATTGTGAGGCGCGTTTCGGTGGCGTAAGCATCCGTCCCGACAGCCTGGGGCGAGAGTGTATAGCCNGTTATTTCACCCTCGAGTTTAAGATCGGCGTTATTCGAATCAATTTCCTGCAGGCGTGTGTTACGGCTCACATAGTTCATCAATTCATTCTCAAAGGTCTGTTGCAGCGGAGGGTAAACCAAAGCTGCGCGGATGGGGAAATTCCCTATATCAACAGTCTTGTAGATGTCATAATTTATTGCCGAGCCGTTGAGGGTATAAACCGGNACGCAACTTTGAAANGCAGCAACCGCTNCAAGTGCCNACAGAATATTACGGAATAATTTTTTAGGTTTATAAATCATATTCCTGTATTTTACGATAGAGGGTGCGTAATGAGATTTTCAATTCCTCGGCGGCTTTCTTTTTATTGCCGTTATTGCGTGCCAGCGCCTCGAAAACAGCTTGCTTTTCGGCCTCNTCCATTGAGGAATGNGCGCTAAGGATGTCGCTTTCCGGATATTTTATAAGGGAAGTTACAGAAGGCACGGATTTAAAGTCGGCATTATGAGCATCATCAGCATCTTCGTTATTTATTTTTCTTTCAAGGCGGTCGATGTCGTTNTTAAGAGATAACACCAATTGCCACAGCATTTTGCGCTCGGTCTCATAATCGGCCGGNTGATTCTGTTTAACAGGGGTTGAAAGTCCGGAATGGTCAATGGGGAGAAGATCTATGAATTTATCTCTCGACACTTCCGAGCCGGCTTCAAATAAAGCCAGTTGATCCACGATATTCTTTAGCTGGCGCACATTTCCGGGCCAGCGGTATAGTTCCATTGCGCGCACAGCCTCNGCCGAGAAAGAGATGGGTTCGGTCATGTAACGGCGTGCAAAATCGGATGCGAATTTGCGTGCCAGCAGATGAATGTCTGCACCGCGGTCGTGAAGNGGGGGCACGACGATGGCGATGGTCGAAAGCCGGTAATATAAATCTTCACGGAATTTACCTTTTTTTACCGCTTCCATAAGATTAACATTGGTGGCGGCCACAATCCTGACGTCGGTTTTCTGCACCACCGACGATCCGACCTTAAGGAATTCACCCGATTCAAGCACACGCANCAGTCGGGCCTGCGTGGTTAGAGGCAATTCGGCCACTTCGTCAAGAAAGAGCGTGCCTCCGTCGGCCTCTTCAAAATATCCTTTACGCGANGCAATGGCGCCCGTGAACGAACCCTTCTCGTGGCCGAAAAGTTCGGAGTCGATGGTCCCTTCGGGGATAGCACCGCAATTGACTGCAATATATTTNTTGTGTTTGCGTGCTCCAAACTGGTGGATAATTTTAGGAAAGAACTCCTTTCCCGAGCCGCTTTCCCCGTTTACGAGCACCGACAAATCAATCGGTGCGACCCTGACNGCGCGTTCGATTGCCGCAATCAAGGCCGGCGAATTGCCGATAATGCCAAAACGTTGTTTGGCTTGCATCACTTCAGGAGATACCTCCGGATTCGTAGATTCTGTAGGCATTGGGCTTGGGTGTTATTTAATTTGTGAGAGTGCGTAGGTGCGTTCGCGCAGCATCCTGCCAAAGTCTTCCGTACTTTTGTAGAGGGCTTGCTCGTCGGGCATGATTGGTTCGCCGAANGAGACATNCATCTCCTTGCCGGTCTTGTTAAAGAGTTCGCGCGGTAACCTCAATGTGCGCAGACGCCAGTCGATCACTCCTAAAATATTGAAGAANGTAGAGTTATGATCGTGAAAATAGACCGGTATCACNGGCACTTTCATTTGCTTGATAAGTTTGATGATGGATGGTTGCCATTCGCGGTCGGCAATTCGCAGATGTCGGTTGAGTTTCGACACGGCGCCGGCAGGGAAGAAGCCGATAGGGTGGCCTCCCTTGATACGCGACATGGCTTCGCGGATGCCNTGCATCGTGGCAGCCTTCTTGANCGGGTCATCGCTCCCCGACGGGTCTACGGCTATAAACGACGGGCGCATGGCTGTAAGATAGTTCAGAAACATATTGACCATTACCTTGAAATCGGGGCGATGCCTGCCGATTATGTCTATAAGCATAATGCCATCCAAGGCACCCAGCGGGTGATTGCTTACAGTGATAAACGGGCCTTCCTTGAANCGGTCGAGAACNTCCTCATTGTCAATGCGTTTTCGTATCTTNTAGCAATCGTCAATCAGCAAATTCGAAAACGGAACGCCGGTTTCGTAACAATATTTNCCATGCACCGCATTGCATTTGTCAAGTATCAGCCAATGCATGATTGTNTTTACAATCTTGGGATGTCCGTCAAGAAGCGGGACCATCTTGCGGATATCCTCATAATTGAGAATATCAGGGCGAACGCCCGGTGCACAAACCCGAACTTCAGACTGTGTATCAGATGCTTCTGTATGGTCTGTCATAACTTTTTTATTTGTCACAAATTTACTACAAAAACACCATAATTGCAAATCATGTTCATATCGCNTGTCTCNGACCTCCCCGGTTTTAAGGAAAGTTGACGGATAAGGTTTTTGCCATGCGGAAAANTGATTCCTTTGTGCAAAAAAATATGACTGAACAGACGCTTAAAAAGGNCCNCGAGGCTTTTACTGACAGAGATTACGACCTTNTGGAAAAGGTAAACAATTGTGTGGGCGCTCTGCAGACCTTCCGTGCGGAACGCAAGCGCTGCAAACGTTTCACTTACGGCGACCAATGGATCGACACCATCGAAGACGCGGGGGTGAGAATGAAAGAAGAAGACTTCATCAGAAGTCAGGGGAACGTGCCTTTGAAAAANAATCTTATCAGGCGGCTTGTCCGCAATGTNCTGGGCGTGTTCCGCAACAGNATGAAATTGCCCGAATGTGTGGCNCGCGATCCTTCCGAGGCCTCGCGCGTGCAGACCATGAACCTGCTGCTNAAATATAATCAGGAGGCAAATCAGATTCAGGAGCTNTATGCNCGCACCATGGAGGAGTTTTTGATAAGCGGCCTCATCATTCATAAAAAATGGTTTGGCCAGCGCAACAGATATGCCGACTGTCAGACAGATCTTATTTCTCCTGCAAAATTCTTTTTCGATAATTCAGCCGGCGACATCCGTGGCCACGATATTTCACTTGTCGGCGAAATCCANACCCTCACGTTTACCGATCTGTGCGCCTCAATAGCCCGGAATCCTGCTGAGATTCGGAGTCTCGAAAATATNTATGGAGCTTCCGCCCGCGAGAGGGNTGCTAAATTTAAGGTTATCGAAGTGTGGGAACGGCAACGCCCCATGAGATTAAGCTGTCATGACCGGCAGTTAGGTAAATGGTATAATTTACCCCCTGAAAAAGAGGCATCCGTTCAACGGTTGAATTCAATAAGGACATTGCAGCACCGGGCCACAATTGAAATCCGGTATGTNTTTGAAGAAATATGGCAATACACGTTCATGACTCCCGACGGATTGATACTGAAACGGGGAAATTCNCCCTACTCNCACAGGCGTCATCCTTACGTAATAAAAGCNTATCCATTTCTTGACGGTGAGATTCATTCATTTGTCNGCGATATTATCGACCAGCANAAACTCACCAACCGNNTGATTTCTATGTATGACTGGATACTTCGNGCCTCGGCCAAGGGAGTCCTTCTGTTTCCGGAAGGTTCGCTCCCCGACGGTGTGGACATAAACGANGTGGCTGAGGAATGGAGCAGATTCAACGGTGTGATAGTTTTCAGGCCNCGGGCCGGAGTGCCATTGCCCCAACAAGTCAGTTCGAAGGTTTCAGACATCGGCATTACNCAACTGTTGGAAATCCAGATGAATATGATGGAAGACATATCGGGNGTGAACGGTGCCCTGCAAGGNAAGCTCGACAGCACNACAATGAGTGGCACTCTCTACGATCAGCAAACCCGAAATTCAATGTCGGCACTTGCCGATATTCTTAAAAGTTTTGATGATTTCATCTTGCAGGCCACAATGNTCGATGCTTCCAATATAAGACAATTTTATTCTCCCCGACTCATNAAAGCCATCATCGGAACAAGNCCCGGTTACTCAACAAATCTTGAATCCACTGATAAATTCTTCAACTCTCCGTTTGACTTTTCATTTCTCGCCAACACAGATGATTAAGAGAGNTGACGAATAGACCGGGGCAGAGGCAAGCGATAATCGGGCATCGAACAAAGGAAAACTAAATATTGTTAAATAAATGATAATTCATCTTTAANAAGGCAATATAGCCTGAAAGATGAATTGTCATTTATTTACTGTTTTTATATCTTCCGNCCATGAAATATGTAAGTTCAGGAGACGGCAAAATGCCTCTCATCTCCCTTCTGGCGATCCTATCGATATCGCTGACAATTAATTTGCCGGGCCTTGCGGTCTCGCCGATGCTAAGTAAACTGCATCATGTGTTTCACTCTTCCGAGCTTGAATCTCAGCTCATCACGAGTTTGCCTAACCTTGTGATGATTCCGGTGGTGCTGATTGCCGGAAAGATTGCGACACCCAAGTGGCAGACGGCGGTGCTGACATGCGGTTTGTCGCTNTTCTTTCTAAGCGGTTTGTTCAGTCTCTTTGCCGACAGNATGGGAATGTTGATNTTCCTCGGCTGTGTNGGTGGCGTNGGTTGTGCACTCGTTGTCCCCATTGCCGCAGGNTATATCTCCGAATGGTTTGTGGCCTCTCCGCGGCAGAAAGACCTCGGTCTTAAGTCAACCACATCAAATGCAATGGTCATCATCGCCAATCTTTTTGTAGGTTGGGTGGCTGTCATAAACTGGCATGCGGCTTTCGCAGTTTACCTTGTGCCCATTATTCCTCTTTGCCTTGTGCCCTTTATGACACAAAGGTATATCCTGAAGCATAGAGTGATGAACACCCCGGCAAAGGCACCCGCCGATACCACGGCTACAGCTAAAAAATCTTCAGCTCAGGTGGCATATCACTTTCAGGGATCTGAATCGACTCGTCTGCTTATCGGGCTNATAATATTATATGTGCTCCTCACATACGCCACAACNTCTATTTCTTACTACGCGCCGTTCATGATGGAGAAATACGGCATGTCGACAACTCAGGCCGGAATCGTTACNGCTGCCTACTATCTGATGGTTGCCGTTTCAGGAGCGTTTGTCGGAAATCTCAAGAAATTCTTCGGCACCCCCACGATGTTCATCACGCTCGGTATAATTGCTGTCGGACTCGTGGTGATAGGCTTCACNCGCAGCTACCTGCTTATGATTTTTGCCTCGCTGTTTGTTGGCTTTGCTTACGGCATTATTCAGCCAATCATATATAACAAGACTACTTATATAGCTCCCGACCGCAAGGCCGGTATGAAATATTTCGGATATGTGCTCTCTTCAAACTATCTGGCCATTATGATGGTCCCCTTTGTTGACGGGTTCTTCCGTAAAATTTTCCATTCCACTTCCGCAGGATTTGAATTCGTGTTCTCGGGTGTGGTGGTGGTTCTGCTTCTGCTGTGGGCTTTGCTCGAAAGAAAAAACTATGTTTTTGCTGTGAATCCCGAATCTGCCGCCCCCTCTCCCCGCGAAGTTGAAGCTGCGATTGCCGCTGAAAAAATTCTTGATAACAAGAAGTAAGGCCATTCTTGCGTTNATTGTTTAACCCAACCCATTTAAGAAATGGTTTAATCCAACCCATTTAAGACTCCTTTTCATTGTCTCAGCTTCAANGGGCGTGAGATTTGATGGGCGNNAANTTGGAAATTAAGATAAGTAGCTACTTATGATCAAAATAACAGAAACTTCTGAAGTAACCGCGCTTGGAGAAACTCCGTTGTTCCGATTGGAAAATTCTTCCGGGGCATGGGTGGAGTTATCAGNCTTGGGCGCCGGAATATTNGGCGTCGGTGTCCCCGACCGTGACGGCCGCATTGAGAATGTGGCACTGGCATATTCTGCCGTGGCCGATTACTATGCCGACGGCCCCAANATGGGGAAATGCCCCGGGCGTTATGCTAATAGAATTGCCCATGGAAAGTTGGTTATCGGCGATAAAGCNTATCAGCTTAACNTGAATCTGNCNCCACATCATTTGCACGGAGGGGCGAATGGCTTTCAAAACCAACTGTGGAAAGCCCGTATTGTTCCCGGTGGAGTTGAATTCTCGCACTTTTCCGAGGCGGGCACCGAGAACTATCCCGGAAATGTGTCGGTCACGATTACTTATTTATGGAGTGAAGACAATGNGCTGACCATTGATTTCTNTGCCACAACAGATGAAGATACTGTNTTGAACCTCACCAATCATACTTATTGGAATCTTTCGGGGGNCGACAGCGGTTCGGTGCTCGACCATGAGATGAAAATGAAGGCTTCNCGTTATCTNGAAACAGACAATACGCTCGTGCCGACAGGAAAACTCGAACCAACGGCCTCAACCCCTATGGACTTTTCCGATTTTAAAAAGTTGGGAAAAGATATTGCCAAGGATTTCGAACCCCTTAAAATAGCAAAAGGCTATGATCACTGCTGGGTTATCGACGATTGGGAGCCGGGGCGCATGAGTCAGGAGGCTGTGGNGATAAGAGACGNCCGGAGCGGAAGAACTCTTACGATAGATTCCGACCAGCCCGGAGTTCAGATATACACAGGCAATTGGCTGGAGGGCTCTCCGCGCAACNGCTCCGGCCGATACTATCACGATTATGACGGTGTGGCTGTTGAGATGCAGGGTTTTCCCGATGCGCCCAACCGNCCTGAGTTTCCATCCCAATTGCTNAAGCCGGAAGAAACGTATCGCCGGCGCATCACTTATAGCTTCGGGCTTTTCTGACACATNCCATGTCGTTAAATTCGGATCAAAAACCACTTGTNTCGATAGTGATTCCCGTTTATAACCGGGAGTCACTNGTTTTGCGTTGTCTCGACAGCGTGCTTTCGCAGACTCATCGTCCCCTTGATGTGATAGTGGTGGATAACAACTCCACCGACAGCACCGTTCAGAAGGTGAAGCAATGGGCGGAAAAAAATCATGANGACAANCTGAATCTNAAAATACTCACCCAGNCCGTTCCNGGAGCCTCGGCTGCCCGCAACCTCGGACTCGGACATGTCAGANCAGATTATACTATTTTTTTTGATTCAGACGATGAAATGCACCCTGCGCTGGTAAGCGAAGCTCTTGAGGCAATCGGGGATGCGCAGTTAATCTATTGGAAAGCGAGNATAGTTNATACAAACGGAAAGCGACATGAACGGCCGTTTCATTCCGACAACCTTTTAATGCGNGAATTNGTTAATTCCCAACTATCCACACAGACCTACATGGCGCGCACGGAACTCTTCAGGCGCGNNGGCGGGTGGAATGAAAATGCNGCCGTGTGGAATGATTGGGAATTAGGGATCAGGCTCGCATTGATGTCACCAAGCTATGTCGCTCTTCCCAAAGANCTTGTAACAATACATGCACAATCGGATTCAATCACAGGCCGAAGATTTCATGATAAAAAAGGGGANTGGGAGAAGACAGTGGAAATAGTGCGCGGGCGTCTTTCGGAATCCGATGCTCANAAATACCTTCCTATACTCGATTATATNCTTACTGTTCTTGCCTCTCATTATCGAAAGGAAGGCTTTAAAGNTTCTGCCCGCAGCTTGATGAATACTCTTCTTGTNGGTAAGTCTTTGTTTTCTAATATATTACTTCGGNTNATCTATCATTANACTGCCCGTGGAGGCCGNGGCGCCTACTATCTGTGGCTGAACTGCAACCCCGTGTTTAAAAGGCCGATACACAAGAAATTTTAGTGGCCGGAGCCTTAAAAAATCGTAAATAATAAACTAATTTTGTGTAATTCGTTTAGATTAAGTAATTTTGCATTTTGGGAGAAATAGGCCGACACGGTTTGTCATTTCTTTCCCCTCCATAATGAATTTTCAAAATTGCTTCGAATGATCACAAAGAAGTATAACCTAATCAATAATGTTACAGGGTGGCTTGTGTTTGTCATTGCGCTCGTTACGTATTGGCTCACACTTGAACCCACGGCATCCTATTGGGATTGCGGAGAGTTTATAATCCAGGCAGATAAGCTTGAAGTCGGTCACCCGCCGGGCAACCCGATATTTATGCTTACGGCCCGTTTCTTTGCCAATTTCGCCCCCAATGACGCAGCCGTTTCCGTTATGGTGAACGCTATGAGCGGTTTGCTCAGCGCCCTGACGATTCTGTTGCTTTTCTGGACCATAACCCATTTGGTGCGCCGACTCGTTGTGCCGCGTGACACAACTGCCGAACTTTCTCTGCCTCAATATCTTCTCATCATCGGCTCGGGCGTGGTGGGNGCGCTTGCCTACACATGGAGCGACACTTTCTGGTTCTCGGCTGTCGAGGGNGAAGTTTANGCNTTCTCCTCATTTTGCACGGCCTTGGTGTTCTGGCTGATTCTTAAATGGGAAAATCGTGCCGACAACCCCGGCTCNGACCGCTANCTTATCCTGATTGCCTACATCATTGGTGTGAGTATTGCAGTNCACCTCCTNAACCTGCTGTGTATNCCGGCCATNGTCCTTGTCTTTGCTTATCGCAAGTGGAAGGATATGAATCTGGTGAAATCGTTGATCGCACTTGTAGTGTCGTTTGTGATTGTGGCCTTGGTGCTTTTCGGCCTTGTTCCCGGTTTCATAAAGATGGCCCAGCGTTTCGAACTCTTGTTTGTCAACGGGTTCGGCATGAGCTTCAACAGCGGTGCTTTGGCATANGCATTCTTCTTTGCGGCCCTTTTCATCTGGGCTGTCGTGATGATGTATAAGCGAAAATCGGCATTACTCATAAAGCTTTCGGTGCTCTCGGTGATTTTCTTCAGCGGAATGTTCTTTATGGGCAGCGGTTGGGTGCTCGGTTGGGTGCTCTGGGTGATTCTTGCAGTATGGTTCTTCTCTCCCTACTGGCGTTTTGTGAACATGCGTGCCCTCAACGTGATTGTCTGGAGTATCGGTGTAATTTTCATCGGCTATTCNAGCTATGCCCTGATTCTTATCCGTTCGAGTGCCGACACCCCCATGAACCAGAATTCTCCCGATAATGTGTTTGACCTTGCTTCTTATCTCAGCCGCGAGCAATATGGTGAAACNCCATTGTTGTATGGAGAAACGTTATATTCGACACCTCTCAGAAAACTGGTTGATTCCAGGAACGACACNATAACCTATTACGAAGACGGAAGTCCCGTGATTCTTTCGGTGCCCGAATATACACCTGTCACCGAACCCGGACAGCCGCTTTATGCCAAAGGAGTGGCAGGNGCTCTCCCNGCCTCTGAAAACGGATTCCTCAACGAAGGTGAAAAAGNGAATAACCGTAAACTGGCCGAACGTGGCGGAGACTATTATGTGCTTCGCGATTACAAACCCGAGCAGAAGAACGCCTCGGAACTCAACATGTTCTTCCCNAGGATTTACAGCAGGATGCACCGTCAGTACTATCCCAACTGGGTCACTCTCGACACAATGCCCTATAATCTGAAAGAGGTTACCGCCATAGATGCGCGCACCGGCGACCGTGTGCCCGAAATGGACATTGCAGCCGAACCATTTGTGAATCCGGCAACCGGACTCGTATCTTTCCCTCAGAAAGTTGTGTACCGTCCCTCTTATTCGCAGAATCTGGAATACTTCCTCAACTATCAGCTCATCCACATGTATATGCGCTATTTTATGTGGAACTTTGCCGGGCGCCAGAACGATGTGCTGAATCAAGGCGGNGANCTTGATGCCGGAAACTGGATTTCNGGTATTCCATTCATTGACAACGCGCGTCTGGGCGACCAGTCTCTGCTGCCCGATGACTTGGGCAAAAACAATGCGGGCCATAATGTGTTCTACATGCTCCCNCTGATTCTCGGTATTATCGGTCTTGTCTGGCAGTCGTTTGCCGGGAAGAAGGGTATAGAACAATTCTGGGTTATCTTCTTCCTCTTCTTTATGACGGGTATAGCCATCGTGCTCTATCTTAATCAGCCTCCCATGCAACCGCGTGAGCGTGATTATGCATTTGCGGGCTCGTTCTATGCCTTTGCAATCTGGATTGGAATGGGTGTGCCCGGTCTCTGGNCGTTGATAAACCTTGTAATGGGCCGACTCGGTAAAAAAGAGGGCGATGCCACTTCCGCTTCGAAGCCACAGCNTGCATCCGCAGACGTTGTGCCCGAAGGTGTGGAGGTTTCCTCAGACCGTAANTCTCTNTACGCAGCTGCAATAGCCGTTATCCTCGGTNTGGTGATTCCGGTGCAGATGGTGAGCCAGACNTGGGACGACCACGANCGCAGCCGNCGCACCGCAGCCCGNGATTTTGCAATAAATTATCTTGAAAGTCTCGAACCAAACGCCATCGTGTTCTGTAACGGCGATAACGACACTTTCCCGCTTTGGTATGCTCAGGAAGTGGANGGAATACGCCCCGACGTGAAGATTGTGAACTTGAGCTATCTTGCATCCGACTGGTATGCAAACCAGATGAGAAAACAGTCTTATACAGCTGCCCCNATCGACTTCACGGCGACTTCAGCCGACATCGCTTACGGCAATATGGATGTTGTTTTACNGGGACGTGACCGCGCTCCGGCCGACTTGCTCGAAAGTCTCAAGTTCCTGTATGCCGGTGGCGGCCGCGACAATGCTTACGGCTATCCGATGCTCCCCTCGGGNGTGGTGTCAATTCCCGTGAACAAGAAAGCAGTGGTGGAAAGAGGTCTTATCGCTCCTGCCGATACAGCCGAACTTGTCAACGAAATCGTGATTGACCTGNCGAATGCACCCTCGGTGCGNGGAAAAGGATATGTGAGCCTCAGCGAGCTTCTGATGCTCGACATCATCGCTACAAATGCCGCCCAAGGTTGGCCACGCCCGATNTACTGGTGTATGACTGTCGGTAACGAATATCATCTCGGTCTGAGCAACTATCTGCGTGCNGTGGGTATGACCCACCAGCTGGTGCCAACTTATCAGGAGGAACAGCCGGCACGCACCGACCGTGGATACGACATNGTCACCAAGAAATACCTGTGGGGTGGTGCCGACAATGAAAAGTCTCCATATTTTGATGAAACGGCACGACGAATGTTAATCTCCACACGCACNTCAATGATCAGTGTGGCGACAGAACTCGTCTACGAAGGCGATCTGCTCACTCAGCAGAACCGCAAGGAGGAAGCAGCCGACAAATATCGCAAGGCCATTGAAGTNCTCAATCTTATAGATACCAGGCTTCCGGAACGCACGATGCCCTACGGAGTGGCTACATCACTTTCCATACCCGAACTTTACGCTCGGGCCGGAACAGCCGTGGGNGATAAAAAGGCGGTGNCCCGGGCTCTCTCTTTGCTTGAATCCACAATGAAGAGAATGACACAGTATCTGCGCTACAACCGCGACGTTACAATGCGATTCGGCCANGCTCCACTTACAATCGANTCGCGCGCACTGCCTTATCANTTCTACGGATTCATTAAACTCTATGAGCAATATGGAGGCAAAACGCAGAAAGTTGATGAAATTCTGAAGGAATCCGGTTTCTCGCGCGANGAATTGAANAAGTATTACGATGCTNCATACGGCTCGAATTCNANTGATTCCATGACCGACGACGANCTCGTTAACGAGCTTGCCGGATACGCGNGGGTTGTAAATGCCTTGGCCGGAATGGCNCCCGNTGAATACATGCANCAACCTGAAGATTACCGCACGGTCGACTCGATCTTCTACACCGCATATCTGCAATATACCAAATATGTGGGCGAAGATAAGCTGAATGCTAATCCCGACATAAAAGCTGTNGACATGAATCGAAGCCGACAGCTCAGTGAGATATACGACAAGGCACACCCGATGAAATAATTGTAGATTGGTTATGAATGTCTCGGCGATTGAAAAAGCGTTCCTGAGCATTGTGGGTCCTTGGATAGAAAGCCCGCCTAAATTCTTCAGGCGGACTTTCCTGCGCGGCGTGTTCCGCATCAAACCCGAATCTGAAGAGCGTGTGGTGTATCTCACTTTCGACGACGGGCCGATTCCGCAATCAACTCCCTGGCTGCTTGATACTCTCGATAGATATGGAATAAAGGCCACTTTCTTTATGGTCGGCGACAATGTCCGCAAATATCCCCACCTCTATCAGGAAATAATTAAGCGCGGTCACAGGGCAGGAAATCACACGATGCATCATCTTGACGGGTCGCGAAGTCTGACACGTAAATATGTGAAGGATGTGGAGGAAGCCGCCGGGTATATTGAGACCGACCTCTTTCGTCCGCCTCACGGATGGATGAGATTTGCACAGAAGGAATTTGTGAATCGCAAATTCCGTATCATAATGTACGATCTCGTCACCCGCGATTACAGTAAATATGTCGATGCTTCGCGTATTGTGCAGAACGTAAAGAATTATGCGCGTCCGGGGTCAATAATTGTTTTTCATGACTCGCTGAAAAGCCGCAGCAAACTGGAGACTGCCCTTCCCGAATGTATCGAATGGCTTATCGGCCAGGGATACGAATTCCGTCTCGTGCCGGGACGCAACAACAATTGATGATTGAATCACTAAAAAATCTGTTTAATGAGCGAAATCACCAACATTGCGAACACTGCTGTTGCGGAACGCAGCGCCCTGCAGGGCGAGGGTATCCGGGTGCTGGTTGTCGGCGCCGGGGGATTCCTCGGGAGCCATATTGTTAAAGAAGGTCTCGACAAGGGATACGAAGTGTGGGCCGGCGTGAGAAGTTCCACTGACCGTTCCGCTCTAACTGACGAACGTATCAGATTTGTGGAGTTCGATTACGACAATCCCGCTTCGCTGATAACTGCGCTCAATGAAGCCCTGCCTGATGCCCGCTGGGATTATATTATTTATAATCTCGGCGCTACGAAAGTTGCCAGATATGCCGATTTCAACAGAATAAATTACGAATATCTGAAAGCTTTTACCGGAGCCTTGCACCAGACAGGCAAAATTCCGGCAAAATTTCTATATATAAGCAGCCTGTCGGTGATGGGACGTCAGGGNGAACGGGACTTTACGCCATATAACGAAGAAATGATACCGCAGCCCGACACTCGTTACGGAGCCTCAAAACTCAAGGCCGAACTGTGGCTCGCTACCGCCGGAATTCCATATATAATATTCCGCGCAACCGGTATATATGGCCCTCGCGACCACGACTATTTCATGATGTTCGAATCGTTAAAAAAAGGAGTTGATTTCGGTGTNGGATTCCGACGCCAGATTCTCACCTTCATTTATGGTCCCGATTTGGCTAAGGCGATATACATGGCACTTGAAAAAGCCCCCACATCAGAAATATATCACATATCCGAGCCCCATGCCTACACACAGAAAGAGTTCCGGAAACTGGCAATGAACTCNCTTGGAAAGAAATTTGTGCTTCCGGTTCGATTGCCGTTGTGGGCGGTCAAAGCCGTGTGCGGGGTGGCCGAAAAAATCGGAGCGCTTCGAAATCGCCCCTCAACCCTTAATTCCGACAAATTCAGAATACTGAGACGACGCAACTGGAATTGTTCAACCGATAAGGCCTACCGGGATTTCGGGTTTAAAGCTCCCACATCTCTGCCCGAAGGNATAGAACAAAGTATAAGCTGGTACAAGAAAGANGGTTGGCTATAANCCGACATTGTTGCGACGTTATTACTCAGTCACTTTTACGACTTCTCCCATTTACATTATAAAATGCAGATGCAAGATTCGATACAAGCACGGCCGGCCGAATTGCACGGNGCCCCGGGCAGTTATTCATCAACTGCCTCAGATCCCGCCATTCCCGTTATTCCCTCTAATGCNGAGGAACTTGTGGGAAAGACCAAACTTTATAAAACTTCCGAGCATGCTGAAGTGCAGAAGAGCGTTTCTTCTGTGACTCATCGCCCTGCGATAAAATCACACTATGGTGTGCCGCAATATCTTGCGTTTCCATACNTNGCTCCCGATTCCGCAACGCTGAATTCAACTCAGGCGNCCGGATTGCCCGCCGATAGTATNGCAGGCGATTCGCTTCAGATTATAGCACCCGCAAAGCCCGTGGAGGGCGAAATTAAACAAGGAATAGTTATCATCAACCCCGCGGCAGCCTATCGGAATACTGCGCGTCAACCGGCCGAAAGACCNATNTGGGGAAACGGGATGTCGTGGATATACCTCGGGTTGATTATACTNTTCTGCTTCACCGCAGTCAAATTCAAAGGAAGCACTAAATATCTCAAGGCAATCTTCGTTGACCTTACCGATACCCGCGTGAGGCACAACGTGTTTGACGAAACCGTAAAAGAAACATCATTATTGGTTCTGATGAACATGATGTGGATCGTATCGGTCGGNATTCTGCTATGGGTTCTGGTAACGATAGTTCCCGGTAATAACCCGGCCGACAGTCTGGGAATCCCCGACAATCAGGCGAAAGGGATAGTCCTTTGCACCGGGGTTGTAGCGGTCTATATGATTGTCATATACGTGGCCTATACGATTGTCGGAAATGTTTTCAGCGATTCAAAACTCACGCGACTCTGGCTGAAAGGAGCCGGAGCATCAAGTGCACTCGAAACTTTCCTGATGTTCCCCATTGCTCTGCTGGCTCTTAACTATCCCGCGTGGGAAAAAGAGTTGCTGATAGCGGCCGGAATTGTCTTTATAATCGGAAAAATCATATTTCTTTATAAAGGTTTTAGAATTTTTTTCAATCAAATTTCGTCGTGGTTGCTTTTTTTGTACTACCTTTGCAGTTTAGAAATCGTACCACTAATATTGACCTACGTCGCCAGCGTTGCAGTTTGCGCTTCGTGGCTATGAAAAACAACGTAGAAGAAAATCTTAAATAAATGAAAATAAGGAAAATACTTGTTTCTCAACCCAAACCTGCGGGAGATAAGTCTCCCTACTATGACATAGCAAAAAAATATGGTGTGGAAATTGATTTCCGCCCCTTCATCAAAACAGAGGGTTTAACTGCCAAAGAATTCCGCCAGTCTAAGATAAATTTGGCCGATTTCACCGGTGTTATTTTTACTTCGCGTGCGGCCATTGACAATTTCTTCCGCTTATGTGAAGAAACNCGTGTCAAAATTCCCGACACAATGAAATATTTCTGCACCACCGAGGCCATTGCTCTCTATCTCCAGAAATATATTGTGTATCGCAAGCGTAAGATATCTTTCGGTGCAACCGGAAAATTAAACGATGCTCAGTTGCTGGCCGCACTCGATAAAAACAATAAAGAGAAACTTCTGTTCCCGGTTTCGGATGTTCACAAAGAAGACCTCTCTGTGCTTGAGAGCCACAAGCTCGACGTGACAAAAGCCGTCATGTTCCGAACTGTCAGCAACGACTTCCAGCCCGGAGAAAGTTTTGATTACGATATGCTCGTATTCTTCAGTCCCGCCGGTATCGAATCTTTGAAGAAGAACTTCCCCGATTTTAAGCAGGATAAGGATCATATCTACCTGGCTGCCTTCGGAAGNACGGTTGTGAAAGCCATCAAGGATGCAGATCTCAGNGTTGATGTGGAAGCTCCGACTGCCGAACACAAATCAATGACTGCCGCAATTGATGCTTTCCTCGAAAATATGAAAAGCAAAGAAGATAAATAATCTCTCTCATTCTTTCTTTCAATCCCATTCAATGAAAAAGGTCAACGACACCATGCTTAGCAGGCTGTATCTTAAGGATACAGCCTTTAGCGATTTAATGCAGCGACGAATTTTCAATATTCTGATGATTGCAACTCCCTACGATGCTTTTATTCTTGAAGAAGACGGCAGGGTGGAGGAACAGGTATATAACGAATATGTCGCTTTGAATCTTTCCTCGCCTCCACGGTTCACGAAAGTGGCCACCTATGAAGAGGCTTACCGCGAATTGGCCGACAAACATTTCGACCTTATCATCGCTATGCCGGGTGTGGATGTCAGCGAAACTTTCAGACAGGCCGTTGAAATTGACCGCCTTTATCCCGACATTCCATTCGTGGTGTTGACTCCGTTTTCTAACGAAGTGAGAAGGCGAATTGCAAATGAAGACCTGCGTGGTGTCGATTATGTGTTTTCATGGCTCGGAAACGTNGACCTTATTCTTGCAATTATAAANCTCATTGAAGACAGGATGAATGCTGATGCCGACATTAACGGTGTCGGGGTGCAGGCCATTCTTTTTGTCGAAGACTCTATACGTTTCTACAGTTCCATACTGCCATACCTGTTCAGATTCCTTTTGAAACAGTCGATGGTGTTTGCAACCGAAGCCTTGAACGAACACGAGTCAATGCTGCGTATGCGCGGACGCTGCAAGGTGCTCGTGGCCCGNGACTTTGAAGAGGCAACTCAGCTTATCGACCGTTATGGCGACAACATTATGGGCCTCGTAACGGATGCGCGTTTCCCNAAAAACGGTGAGAAAGACCCCGATGCGGGNATGCAGCTCGCTGAATATCTTAGAAAAAGAAGACCTCACACTCCTGTCATTATGGAGAGTGCGGAATCGGAAAACCGGGAGAAAGCCGAAAAAGCCGGCTATGTATTCCTTGACAAGAATTCTAAAACTCTTCCTATTGATCTGCGCAAGGCCGTTTCCCACATGTTCGGCTTCGGAGACTTCATTGTCAAAGACGAAACCGACACCAAAGAGATAATGCGGATAGCGAATCTCAGGGAACTTCAGAAAAAAATATTCGATATTCCCGACGAGCGTCTTCTGTTTTATTCCTCCACCAACTGNATAAGCCGTTGGCTCTATTCAAGGGCTCTTTTCCCGATTGCCGACGTGTTGCGNCAATTCGAATTTGTTGATATCAATGATGCCGACAAAGTTCGCAAACTCGTCTTTGAATGTATTGTGCGTTACCGGCGGATGAAAAATCGCGGTGTGGTCGCGGTGTTCCATAAAGATTTCTANGANGATTACAGCAACTTCGCCCGTATCGGCCAAGGCTCAATGGGAGGAAAGGGTAGAGGTCTTGCNTTTATCGACCAGATTATCAAACGNCATCCGGTGTGCGACAATCTNGATGGAGTGCAGATCACGATTCCGCATACGCTCGTGATATGCACCGACATATTCGATGAGTTTATGGATCATAACAACCTTTACCCCGACGCATTGTCATCCCTCCCCGACGAAGANATTCTGCGCCGCTTTCTTGAAGCCGAATTCCCGCANGAGGTGCGCTCCGATCTGGAGGCTTTCTTCAATGTGGTGAAAAGACCGTTGGCGGTGCGCAGTTCNTCGCTTATCGAGGATTCGCACTATCAGCCNTTTGCCGGGATATACAGCACGTATATGGTGCCATACACCGACGATGCCGTGGCTCGTGCCAATATGCTGTGTGATGCGGTAAAAGCAGTCTATGCCTCNGTATTCTTCGCAGATTCAAAAACCTACATGAANGCCACAAGCAATGTCATCGACCAGGAGAAAATGGCCGTAATCCTTCAAGGCATGGTTGGCGAGGACCACNNCGGATTCTATTATCCTAACTTTTCGGGGGTGGGACGTTCGCTAAACTANTATCCTGTNGGCGANGAGAAAAGTGAGGANGGAGTGGTGGAAGTNGCCGCCGGTCTCGGAAGCTACATTGTGGATGGTGGAAAGGCTCTGAGATTCTCGCCCGCACACCCCGACAAGGTTCTGCAGACTTCAACACTCGAACTCNCCCTTCGTGACACCCAGACTTATCTCCATGCCCTCCCGGCCGTGCAGGATTCTGACCGCNGGCTCACCGTTGACGACACTTTCAATATCGTGAAGGTGCCGGTGGCCGATGCCTTCAAAACCGGAGCCCTNAAATATCTTGTATCCACATTCGATGTAAACGACAGGGTGATACGCGACAACGAGTTCGGNCCCGGTCGAAAGGTCGTGACGTTTGCCAATGTGTTGCGCCACGGCTCGTTCCCATTGGCCGAAATTACNGATTTTATGCTCACCACCGGTCAATACGAAATGGGNCGTCCCGTCGAGATTGAATTTGCCGGAAATATATTCGCCAAGCCGGATGCNCAAGGCAGAAAGGGGATTGTTTATTGGCTGCAGATCCGTCCTATNGTTGACCAGAAAGAGATGCTGGATGATTCAATAACCGATGTNCCGGATTCAGAGGTGCTTTTCCGCTCGGATGCNGCCCTGGGACACGGATTGATGGATGGCGTGAGNTATCTTGTNTATGTAAAGCCTCAGACGTTCAATTCGCTGAAAACACACGAAATTGCCGAGGAAGTCGGTAAAATCAACGAGCGGCTGTCGGCTGCCGGTGAGCCATATATTCTTGTCGGTCCCGGACGCTGGGGAACTTCCGACCCTTCACTCGGAATCCCGGTGCGGTGGGCGCAGATNGCNGGTGCGAGGGTAATTGCNGAGTGCGCATTGCCCGGATTCAGAATCGAACCGTCGCAAGGCACTCACTTCTTCCAGAATCTCACATCTTTCGGCACCGGATATTTCACAATAGATTCACGCGCCGGCAACGGAATGATCGACACTGATTTTATTGATNCGCTNCCCGTGGAGTCAGAGNCGGAATATCTGAAAGTTATCCGCTTTGACAACCCGGTGACAATAGCGGTGAACGGCCGGAAATCAAAAGGTGTGGTTTTCAAACCCGGCTTCGGCCAAAATTAATAAAAAGGTTCAGCGACTAACACCTTAGNAATCAGAATGACGCATTCCGCATGGCATGTNTTCTTTCATCCGCTGGCAGCGGCCCGTATGCTCGACGAGCTCGAACTTCAGGCTGCTGACACCGACGGTTTGCGTCTCGAAGTAGAGGAACTGATGAAATCTATCGACCAATCTGACGTAAACATCAAACGGCTCACCGAAGAGAACGAAGAGCTCCTGAAGGCAAATCAGGAACTGGAAAAACATGTGCTGGAATTATCGCGCCTCAACACAGACCTGTCGGGAAAGCTCGAAGATGCCAACAACACCCTCAACGACCTCCGNTCNGAACTTAAACTGCGTAAAGACACCGAGACGCAACTTCAGGACTTCGACAAACTNTTNTTCCGCTTCGAAAATATGAAAGACAAATACGAGAGGCGGATTCAGGCACTGCGCGAAATGGTGAANCAACTCAAAGAGGCGCAGAAAACAGATGAAAGTTACGCGCGNGAACTCGACATAATNGACATGACNNCNGGAGCAACCGGCNCGGCATCNGATAACAGCGACCCAAGCTTCGGAGTAACNGAAGAGCTTAAAAAAAGAGAGGAGGCAAGAAAAAATCCNCCTCCTCCCAAGAAGCCTCCNATCGATTGGCTTCGCCAGCCCCTGGACTAAAGCTGCATACTCTAAAATTTCTAAGGCTCCATCACTAAAATTTTTTAGCGGTTGGAGCCTTATACTCTTATATTATTTCACCGCGCAGGGTGGCCGAACTGGCATCTGTGATTCGAACGCGGATAAANTCGCCCGGGCGCACNGTGCCTCGGGGAAATACAACNACTTTATTCTGCGATGTGCGCCCGAAAAACTCATCTGCACTGCGCTTCGATCTCCCTTCCACCAAAACTTCAAATTCCTTGCCGATGTCGCGGCGGTTGCTTTCAAGTGAAAGCTCGTTCTGCAATGCGATCATCCGGTTCAGACGGTCTATCTTGATTTCCTCGGGAACGTTATCTTTCATTTCGCGCGATGCCAATGTGCCCGGACGTTCGGAATANTTGAACATAAACGCCGAATCAAATCCCGCCTCACGCATCAATGCAAGAGTCTGNTGAAAATCCTCTTCACTCTCATTGTAGAAACCGGTGAACATNTCGGTTGAAAGTCCNGCGTCAGGCAAAATGCGGCGTATGGCCGCCACCCGGTCGAGATACCATTCGCGCGTGTACTTGCGATTCATATTTTTCAGCACCGAATTGCTGCCGCTCTGCACCGGAAGGTGAATGTGGCGCGCCAGATTCGGGTGTTCGGCAATTACCTCAAGCGTGCGGTCGCTCATATCCTTGGGATGAGAAGTCGTGAAGCGNATGCGCATATCCGGGGCTGCTTCCGCCACCAGTGCAAGAAGTGNAGGGAAATCAACTTTTTCCCCTGTCTGCCCGTCAACAAAATTATAACTGTTNACATTTTGTCCNANAAGGGTAGCCTCNTTGAANCCGCGTGCGCGCAGATCGGCCAGTTCGCGCAGNATGCTCTGCGGCTCGCGCGAGCGTTCCCGGCCNCGGGTGTAGGGCACGATGCAATAAGAACAGAAATTGTTGCATCCGCGCATAATGGAGATAAANCCACCNACGGCTCCGNCACCGCCCAGCCGNCGCGGCACAACATCGCGGTAGGTCTCGGTTGTCGATAGATTTATATTAATCGCCGGGGCGCCNGTNTCGGCAGCCGCAACAAGATTAGGTATATCAAGATAGGAATCAGGACCTGCCACCAAGTCGACTCCATGCTGTTCAATCAACTCATTCTTCAACCGTTCAGCCATGCAGCCGATCACGCCGATAATCAGCTTTCGTCCCGATTTGCGNCGCAGGGAGTTCCAATAGGCTATTCGTGTATATATCTTCTGTTCCGCATTATCTCTAATCGAACATGTATTTAACAGCACNGCATCCGCTTCTGCATCATCCTCGGTGGGTTCATAGCCGGCAAGCGACATTTGGGCCGCNACAACCTCNGAATCTGCAACATTCATTTGGCATCCATACGTCTCGATGCGCACTTTGCGNGTATCTGTGCATTTTTTTTCGGTTTCACTTAAAAAAACTTCTGTCATATTATGTGATTATTGCATATTATTATTAAATTTGTGCAAAATTACCATTTAAATCTATACGTTACAAATGAGCATTCCATTTATTTCAGCAGAAGAGGCTGCAAGTGTCATTAAAAATGGCGANAATGTCGGTTTATCCGGCTTCACAGCCTCCGGAACGCCAAAGGTAGTAACGGTTGCTCTGGCCGAAAAAGCCAAAGCACTCCATGAAAAAGGCGAACCATTTAAAGTTAATTTATTCACAGGTGCCTCGACTAACGATCATGTAGACGGTGAACTTTCTCGTGCAAACGCAATNGGNATGCGTGTGCCNTATCAGAGTCAAAAAGACTGCCGTAAACTTGTCAATGGCGATGGCATCCATTACTCCGACCTTCACCTGAGTCATCTTTCTCAAGACCTCCGATATGGTTTCTATGGCGACATCGACGTTGCGATTATTGAAGCAACCGAGATGAGTCCCAACGGTGAAATCATCCTTGGNGCAGGCCTTGGCATGGCTCCGACNGTGGCGCAGATGGCTAAGAAAGTGATTATTGAATACAGTTCATACTATCACACTTCTTTCCGCGGGCTGCACGACAATTACATTCCTGCAGATCCTCCGCATCGTCGCGAAATTCCAATCTACAAGCCCAGCGACCGCATCGGTTCGCCCGTTTTGAAGATTGACCCCAAGAAAATTATCGGTGTCGTGCCTTCAAACGCTTCTGAAAGCATCGCGCCGTTCACCGCCCCTGATGAATTAACGTCAAAAATCGGTGAAAATATATGTAACTTCCTCGCTTCCGAACTCCGTGCGGGCCGTATTCCCAAAGAATTCCTCCCCATCCAGTCAGGTGTAGGNAACGTGGCCAACGCTGTTCTTTACGGTCTCGGCGAAAANCCCGATATCCCTCAGTTTGAAATGTATACCGAGGTGATTCAGGATGCCGTAATGAAGCTCATGGAAGAAGGCAAATGTAAATTTGCGTCAACCTGTGCGCTGACATTCAGCGATGATGCAATGCTTCACTTCATGGAAAATCTCGACTTCTTCCGCGATAAAGTTGTGATGCGTCCNGGCGAAATCTCAAACCATCCCGAAGTTGTGCGCCGTCTCGGTCTGATTGCCATGAACACTGCNCTTGAAGCCGACATCTTCGGAAACGTGAACTCAACCCACGTTCTCGGAACCAAGATGATGAACGGCATCGGTGGTTCGGCCGACTTCAGCCGCAATGCGTATCTCTCAATCTTCTCTTGNCCCTCNATTCAGAAGGGTGGAAAGATTTCGACATTCGTGCCNATGGTTTCTCACCTCGACCATAGCGANCACTCNGTNAAGATTCTTGCNACNGAGCAGGGTGTNGCCGACCTTCGNGGCAAAGACCCCATGCANCGNGCAGAAACCATCATCGAAAACTGCGTGCATCCCATGTATCGCGAACTGATGTGGGACTACCTCAANNTNGCNCGCAAGAACGGAGGTCACACACCCCANTANCTCCCTGCATCATTNGCNCTCCACGAAGCGTTCCTCGAAACCGGAGACATGCTTCAGGCAGACTTCGCCAAATTCGGNGCCTGATATAAAAACNNATACTGACGTGGCNNCCCACGTCAGTATAAATACCANTTAGCGTGCCACGTCAGGTTTATTGCCGACGTGGCACGCCTGCATTCGCCGGCAGGTAGCCGTATGAAAAAAAGCAGTATGAAAAAAAGCTGTATGAAAAAACCGACTTGAAAATTAAAATCAAGTCGGTTTTTTTAATGTGTGCTGTTAAGAAATGATTACTTTGGGGTGATAGTGAAAGTAATCGAGCCGGTGGCCGACGGAGTGTCTTTATCCTCGCTCCAACGGGCGCCGCGTGCAGCTTGCTCGCAAGCACGNAGTATAGCNGTNGANGCTTTGCCCGATTTGCTTCGTGCNGTCGCTTTCGTTACACGTCCGTTGCTGTCGATAGTNACTTTNACTTCNACCACAACCTTATTCTGNAGTTCAACACTCGGCTTCGGGCAACCCTTAAAGGTTCTGCCCGACACTGAACCCGAGATTCCAACNCCGGNGCCNCCGGCGCCGCTACTTCCCGATGTGCCGTTTTGGGTGCCGTTCGGACCACTGAATTTATTTGCAAGTTTGGAGGTTACCTTTTGTTTCTCCTCATCGTTCTGTTGCGGAGTGGTGGCTTTCACCGGACTTTCGTTCTTTTGAGTTATAGGTTTCTCAACCGGAGGTGCAGGGTTTGGATTCTTATCAGGGATTACCTGCTTCGTATTCTCAACCGGAGCCGGTTCGGGTTCCCCCTTGGCCGAAGGAGCCGGGGCATCCTGNACGGTTGCNTTGGCCTCGCCAAGATCGCTCACAATCTCAGGCTCGATAAACTCTTCCTCATCCATATCAAGTTGAATNTCGGGTGTNGAAGCTTCGGCAAGTTGCTCNCGCCGGTATGAAATACCCCCGAAGAAAAGGATCAGAAGCAGCAACAATGTCACGACAAATGTCACCGCGGCGGCAATGGCCGAGTCGNGGTGGCTGGAACTTCCGGTATTTCCGGAATACTCCTTTTCAGAGACGCGATGATTGTTTCCTTTCATCAGTTAGTGGAAGTTTCGGTAGATGATTCTTGTGCAACCGGCGGCCGGGATTGGGCTGCGCGGGTCGAGAGCACCATCTTCAGATTTTTGCGCGCTGCGATGTCGAGCACTTTGACAACCTTTCCGTAATCCACAACTGAATCGGCATAGAGCGCTATGGCGCGTGCCGAATCCAGCTGCTGAATCTGAGTGAGTTCCATTTCAAGGTCGGGAAGAGTCACTTCAACGGCTTTCGACAGCACCCGGGTTGAATCGTTGCGGTCGGCAACAAGATATAATTTCGAGTCAGAGTCTATATATACTTCCGTGAGTGGTTTCAGACTGCTCTGCTCACTGCTTTGCGGAAGATTCACATCAATGGCCGCCGGGAAAATTATCGTCGACGTAACCATGAAAAATATGAGCAGCAGGAAAATAACATCAGTCATTGACGACATCGAAAACGTGTCGAGCGACTGGAAATTTCTTTTTAATGCCATAGTAATTCAGACGTATGCCCGGTTGATNAGCNCGACATGTCACACCGGTTCGTTAAGTAGATCCATGAACTCCATGGTCTTTGTTTCCAAAGAGTTCATCACGCGNTTGATGCGGGCCACAAGATAGTTATATGCAAAGAGNGCCACAATACCCACTATAAGTCCGGCCACGGTNGTTACAAGGGCCTGGTANATACCGCTCGACAGCACGGTGATATTTGCCGCCGTGCCGGCGTTGGCAAGTGCGAAGAAGGCATCGATCATGCCGACAACGGTTCCAAGGAACCCGAGCATCGGGGCGCCGGCGGCTGTGGTCGAGAGCCAGGGGAGACCTTTGCCGAGATTCGCCACTTCAATATTGCCCGTGTTTTCTATGGCCACAAGCACATCATTCATGTTCCGTCCTATACGCGAAAGGCCCTTCTCGATCAGACGGCCGTAGGGCGTATCTGTTTTCTTACACAGTTTGCGGGCTGATTCGATGTCGCCTTCATGCACATAATCGCGGATCCGATTCATGAATGTCTTGTCTTGCCGGGCAGCACGGCCTATCACTATGCACCGCTCTGTAAAGACATAAATCGCCACAATCAGAAGGATAGCGAGTGGAATCATGATGTAGCCGCCATCCATAACCAGCGACCATAATGAAAGTTTCATAAGTTATCTAAATTGAAGTGAGGAATTTGATTATTTTATATTGTCTTCTTGAGAGCCTCAAGATAGTGCTTGATAGTTTCATTTATGCCCAGATACAATGCATCGGAAATCAGGGCATGCCCGATTGATACCTCATCGAGTAACGGCAGTGACTCGCGGAAGTAATGGAGATTCTCCAGGTTCAGATCGTGCCCTGCGTTCAGACCTATGCCGGTCTTGAAGGCTTCGCGCGAGGCGGCCACAAACGGAGCCACCGCTTTCTCGCGATCTTCGGCATAATTGTCAGCGTATGGTTTTGTGTAGAGTTCCACACGGTCGGCTCCGATTTCGGCGGCGGCACGCACCTGGCGCGGATCTGCATCAATAAATATCGAAACGCGGATGCCGGCATTGCGAAGACGGGTCACTATCGGGCGGAGGGTCTCGCGGTTATTGATGACATCCCAGCCTGCCGAACTCGTAAGATCGCCCGGTGCATCCGGCACGAGTGTTACCTGAGTGGGCAGTACACGTAGAACCAGATCTATAAATTCTGCCGACGGATAACCCTCGATATTGAATTCAGTTGTAACGGTATTGGCCAGATCAAGAACATCCTGACGGGTGATATGACGTTCATCGGGACGCGGATGAACTGTGATACCGTCTGCTCCGAATTTCTCACAATCNGATGCAAATTTTATCACATCAGGCATATTCTCGCCTCGCGCGTTGCGCAGTGTGGCCACTTTGTTGATATTGACGCTCAGTCTTGTCATGGTTGTTAGTTATGAATCGCTTTGGCACGATTTTTGTAAATTGAATATCAGTTCGTTTATTCTTCTATAAGCTCTCTTTTTTATCGTCCTGATAATAATGCAGAGTATGNATGCGTTTTCCTTATGGAAGCATATACGATTATTTCAAAAGGCAAATTTACTAAATTTTAAAGAAGTGGCCAAGATAAGGAGACATATTTTTTGAATCCTGCCANTTTTGATTAATTTNGTTTAGTTTAAACAACTTCTGACTATGATTGCAAGAGATGCCGTTTCTATATATAGGCAAAAGGATGGGCACCTTCCGGCNGGGAAGGTGGAGGGCGGTGTGCACTTGCTCGATGTGCTCCCTCAGTTGCTCGAATCGCCCGGGCGTGTCCTCGCGGTTACGGAGAATGGTGCCGAATCAGGTTATATCGACTCTGATTCAATGTTGGAGGCTTTGGCNCGTCAGATAGCGCCGAGGTTTGATTGTTGCGTTGTCGAGATTGAATGTGCTCCTCAGGATTATAGCGCCTCGCATATTGCCCGGGCTGTCGAAGATGCTGATGTTCATCTTGTCGACTTGCTCACCAATCCCGCTCAGGATGGCATGTTGCGCGTTACTCTCAGAGTGCGTTGTGAGGATCCGGGTTCTGTNATNCACAGTCTTGAACGNTACGGNTATAATGTCATCGCTTCTTTTGGAAAATCTTCTTCCGAAGCTTCGATCGANGTGGAACGCCTTCTTGCCGTCCAGGCTCTGATNAATGTATAATCCTAAGTTATANACTCCCCATGCCTGCACATTCTGATTCTCCGCAAAACCGAATTACTTCGATCGCTGTGTTTGGCAATTCTTGGCAGCAACATCACCTGAATTCGCTGAAATGCTTTTTTGATCGCCTCTGTGGTATGAATGTGGTCGTGAATATCGAAAAGGCTTTCGGTGAGTATCTGNATCAAGCAGGATTGCATCTCAGCTCGGTTAATTTTGTTGATAATTATCCGGCAGAGTCAGATCTCGTTATCAGCATCGGGGGTGACGGCACTTTCTTACGCACGGCCGACTGGATAGGAGACAGCCCTGTGCCGGTAATGGGTATAAATACCGGACATTTAGGCTATCTGGCTGCCTTTTCTTTCGATAATCCCGATGAAGTTTTCAAGGCCATTGAGGGTGATTTCGTCTCGACTTCCAGAATGTTGCTGCGTCTGGAGGCCGAGGGGATGCCTGCNGGCTTCCGTCCTTTCGCACTTAATGAAATTTCAGTCTCGAAGGGTGACACGACTTCAATGGTAAACATACGCGCTGAAATAGACAATCGCTATCTTACGTGTTATCTTGCCGACGGATTGATAATTTCCACCCCTACCGGCAGCACTGCTTATAANCTTTCGTGTGGCGGTCCGATTCTGCAACCCTCCATGCAGAGTTTTGTCTTAACCCCNATCGCNCCTCATTCNCTTACTCTGCGNCCCCTTGTGATNGATGCNAATTCAAAACTTATTCTCNCNATAAGCTCGCGAGGTGAGGAAATTCANGTNGGNGTTGACGGNCGCACTTTCAGGCTCCCGGCCAACGGAGCTGTAATAAAAATTGAGCGTGCCGATTTCGTTGTGAACGTGGCCCAACCCAAGGATTCTGACTTCGCCTCCATTCTCCGCGGCAAGCTGGGCTGGGGCGCGTGAGNGGCGNTGCTTAGGTTTTAGGCNTTAGGTTTTAGGNTTTAGGTTTTNGGCGTTGGGTTTAGGCTTTAGGGTGCGGGGTGGGTTTTGGGNAGGTGGGNTCTGTGCCCCGAGCGTCGCGAAGGGGGGAAGTAAGTTTCCATTTTAATTTCCATTTTAATTTCCATTTAATTTCCATTTAAATTCCATTTTAATTTGCGCTTTTNGTTTGCATTTTTGTTTTGCAGAAATTGTGTAAATNAGAAAAGGCTGTTTTGGTGGANNTNCACCAAAACAGCCTTTCTGATTTTATTGAATGGTTCTTGATTACTCNGCTTTGCCTTCTGAGCCAAGAACTGCTATAATCTTNTGCTTATAGAGTTTTTCCATTTCGTCGCGAGCCGGNCCAAGATATTTGCGGGGGTCGAATTCAGCGGGCTTTTCGTTGAATACTTTGCGAACGGCTGCTGTCATTGCCAGACGGCTGTCTGAGTCAATGTTGATTTTGCATACGTCCATCTTGGCTGCCTTGCGGAGTTCTTCTTCGGGAATACCGATTGCATCGGGAAGTTTACCACCGTTTTCGTTGATGATGTCAACNTATTCCTGGGGTACNGANGAAGAACCGTGAAGCACGATGGGGAATCCGGGGATTTTTGCTTCTACGCCCTCAAGCACGTCGAATGCCAANGGGGGAGGNACGAGACGACCTGTTTTGGGGTCGCGTGTGCACTGTTCGGGAGTGAACTTGTATGCACCGTGTGATGTGCCGATCGAGATTGCAAGGCTGTCTACACCTGTGCGNGTCACGAAGTCAACAACTTCTTCGGGATCGGTATATGTGTGATGATCTGATGATACTTCATCTTCTACACCGGCAAGAACACCGAGCTCGCCTTCTACTGTCACGTCATACTGATGTGCGTAGTCGCAGACTTTCTTGGTGAGTTCCACGTTTTCTTCGTAAGGAAGGTGGCTGCCGTCGATCATTACTGATGAGAAACCATTGTCGATACAGTCTTTGCAGAGTTCGAATGAATCACCATGGTCGAGGTGAAGAACGATCTGAGGATGTTCCCAGCCGAGTGATTTTGCGTATTCAACTGCACCCTGTGCCATGTAGCGGAGCAGGATAGGATTTGCATAGTTGCGAGCACCTTTTGATACCTGAAGAATTACAGGTGATTTNGTGTCCGAAGCAGCCTTGATGATTGCCTGAAGCTGCTCCATGTTGTTGAAGTTGAATGCGGGGATTGCATATCCGCCGTGCACTGCCTTTGCAAACATCTCTTTGGTGTTTACAAGGCCTAAGCTTTTATAGTCTACCATTTTATTTTATATTTTGGGTAATTATATTTTCTTATTCCACAGCATTGTGGCGTGATTGCCTCAAAGACCTGTTTTGCATTTGCAAATATAGAAAANTTTCGGCATTAACGCAACTTTTTACATCATTAATCAGCTGATTGACCACAATTGGCTGATTGTCTATTCAAGAGAGTTTTTCANNGCCTCAAGACACNGGTTGATTTCGTTATCGGTTTTCAGCANNCGGTCTTTACAGAATTTGAGCAATTCGAGTGCGCGTGCCGTNTATGCCGACAGNGAGTCTATGTCGCATTGGTCCGACTCCATGCGGTTCAGTATCGTTTCAAGTTCGGTNATTGCTTCTTTGTATGTTTCGGGTGTTTTCATTGGGNTGATTGTGTTTGANAGCTACTTGATTATTAATCCTGATTTTCCTCTTTTTTTACTACAGATTTTATAGTTCCGCCGGCAAGGGTGGTTTCGATTACTGTTCCGTTTGCGAGNGNTGCGGGGTCGGTGATGGCGTGGNCGCCGACACGGGTAATACTGTATCCTCGTTTCAGCGTATTCTGCGGGTCGAGAANCCTGAGCATGTCTTCGAATCTCTGAAGTCGTTGAGTTTCGCGGTTGCTCAGAAGTTTCACATTGCTCTCAAGGTTTTGGGCAATGTATTGAAGTTTAGAAGAGGCATCTTTGATTTGGCGGGATGTGCCGTTTTCTATCCTGGAGGCAAAGGTGGAGAGAATCATGTTTTGTNTCATNAGGCGTTCCTTCACCAACGCGGGCAACGCCTGCGACAATTGGCTGAGTTGCATCNTTTTTTCCATAACGCGGGCACGAGCCAGTGCCGGAAGAGCTTGTTGNAGCGATGCAAGTCTTAAATGTTCGCCGCGCATGGCGGCGGTGCCGAATCTNCTGATACGAGTCACAAGGTCGCAGGNGGTGGCGTAGGCNGTGCGCAGATTGTCGATAAGCCACGCCGCCACGGCCGTAGGNGTCTTGCATCTGATGCAGGCCAGTTCGTCAAGCACATTCCGGTCTCGTTCATGTCCGATTCCGACGGCNANCGGGATTGGAAACGTTGCAACCCGGCGTGCCAATTCCANGTTGTCNAAGCCATTGAGGTCTGACGTTGAGCCTCCGCCGCGNATTATGACCACTACGTCCCATTGCTGNCGGGTCTCAAGTATCATATCAAGGGCTGCAATCACAGTGGGNGCGGTGCGTTCNCCTTGCATGGCCGCCTCGAACAGGAAGGGATAAAAAATGAATCCTTCGCTGTTATTTTGAAGCTGATTGGTGAAATCACCATATCCGGCGGCTCCCGAAGCCGAAATCACGGCTATGCGCTGGGGGGCGACGGGTANAGGTAGATTCCGGTTCTTGTCGGCCACNCCTTCGCGAGCGAGTTGGGCTAAAATTTCGCGACGCTGACGCTCAAGATCGCCCGCCGTATAGTCCGGATTGATATCGTTGATTACGAATGAAAGTCCATAAAGATTATGATGGGTGGCCGAGCCGCATACCATCACTTTCATGCCGTTGGCTATGTCGCGGCCGGTGACNTGNTGGAACTTCCGGCGCAGNGTGCTGAGCGTGCTGCTCCATATCATNGCCCGGATTTTGGCCAGAGTCTGGCCTTTGGCGTCTTTNTCGATGAGTTCCATGTAACAGTGACCGCCAACAACACGCAAGTCGGAAAATTCCGCNTGAATCCAAACGTTCTGTGTGGCGCGGCTTGTGCGGATCAGGTTCCCTATGTAGGTCTGAAACTGACTTAAGGTAAGTGCTTGTGTCTGCATCACTGTCGCATTTCTAGTTGGTTCGGATTATTCGTTCACNTCGGCAATTTTCACCAGTGCTCCGGTCACCGGGTTGAACACTGCNTACGAGCGGTTCTTTTTNTCGCTGAANAGCGANGGTGAGAGNCCGAACTGAATGCCGAGTTGGGCACATTCAATTTCGCCGCTCCACAAATTGTTGCCATTAAGAGAGACAGTGAGTTTGGCTGCCCCGGGTAAGTTATATATCACGGCATCCTTGGGCATCTTTTTCTCTTCACCCTTTGNATCGACAGGCATTNCCGGCTCGGCAGTGGTGGCCATTGTTACGTATACCGGGTCTCCTGAATAGTCATCTGCTTCCACAAAGCCGGCGAAGTCCGACATGCGGAACAGCACGGTGCGTCCATCCTTTTCGGGGGTNTAGACAAATGAGCGAGTCACGGTGCGTTCCGTAACTGTGCCCGTAAACGCAGCGCTCATTGCTTCTTCCTGATGTTTTAAAGAGTTCAGCATCAGTTCGAGCTGCCTCCCGTCGGAGGGCATCGTTTCGGCCGTGCCGCGGGTCAGCGATACGCGTGAGTCGCGCACTTCCATCAGACTTTCCGACAACAACTGCGCCTGTTTTGCCGACGACTGTGAGGCAAGGAAATCTTCGTTCACATATTGAAGATAATCTTTCACGCCGATGCCCGCATCGGGGGCGGAATCATCCTCAGGGTCGGGCGTTTGGGGGGAATCGACTTCCGTGTTGATTGCAAGAAGCATTCCGTTGTCGGCAACGCAAATCGAGGTCAGCGCCCCCGGTTTGAGTTGCATCAGATATTCGTTTTCATTGTCGGGGGTGCCGAAAGGCACGGCCTTGACAGAGATAATTTCCCACGATTCGGAATCGGAAGTAATGACGCGGTCCGTGCCGAGGTATCTTCCGGCATATTGATAAAAAGGCCCGGCCTTACTTACGCGCTGGCGTGCGGTGATGTCGAATCTGACTGAAGTGACGGGCAACGTGTAGACCAAGCCATACTCGTTGTGTTTGTCGGCGGTTAGAATCCGAGTCTGCTGGGCACACACAGGGAATATGGTGGTAAGCGCACTTATCAATAGGCCTCCGAATAGCGCGGTTAATTTCTTTCTCATATTTTTCGGTTTAATATTTGGTGGATAGCCCTACCGGCGTATGCAGCAATATCGGATGCGGTCATTCCGAATTCCCCCAATTCTTCGGCCGCCAGGTCACCTGCAAGTCCATGCACATAGACGCCGATTGAAGCTGCATATTCAGGGTTATACCCTTGGGCCAGGAAGGAAGTTATGATACCGGTCAGCACGTCGCCCGAACCGGCAGTAGCCATTCCGGCGTTGCCGGTGGTGTTGAAATAGACGCGTCCGGTGGGGCGGACCACTGCTGAATAGTGGCCCTTAATGACTATGATTATATTGTATTTGCGGGCCGCTTCGATAGCCGCCTTGAGTCGTTCTTCCGATGATTTGTGATCTCCGAACAGTCGGTCGAATTCACCGATGTGGGGAGTGAGAATGGTCTTCGGGGGCAGCAATGAAAGCATGGCCGGGCGTTGGGCTATGCAGTTAAGTGCGTCGGCGTCAAGCACCATCGGAGCCGTGCAATTTTGGAGCAAGCCTTGAAGGGCATTTGCAGTGGCTTCCTGCGACCCGATGCCGGGTCCTACACCCACGGCCTGATGATGATGATGAATCTTCATATCCGTGATGTAGTGATCGTTGCGGTCGGGTTCATACATACATTCCGGAACAGCCGTCTGCAATATGTCAAGACCTCGGCGCGCGCTGTGTACTGTCACGAGCCCTGCTCCGCTCTTCAACGTGGCGCGGGCGGCAAGAACCGCGGCCCCCATCAGGCCCGTTGACCCGGCAAACAGCATTGCCGACCCGTAGTCTCTTTTTCCGGTGAAGGGGAGACGTTTATGGAGTAANGGAGCGATATTTTTTGAGTCGATCACATAGTAGTTGGTGG
Source organism: Bacteroides sp. (assembly GCA_014802335.1). Lineage (GTDB taxonomy): Bacteria > Bacteroidota > Bacteroidia > Bacteroidales > Muribaculaceae > Lepagella. The sequence continues at coordinate 35,974 of JAAVCL010000010.1, forward strand.
CTGTCTCTTTTATCTTCGCTTCGTCAAGATCGATGTCAAGAAGTTTACACTCCCCAAGCACCTGGTAATTTTCTGCAAAAAAGAAGGATAGACGCGGCAACTGGAATGCAAGTGTAAGATTGGCGTGGACCACATCACGAAGATTGATTTGAGCGTTCCACTCGCCGAATAGTCCTGACGGCAAGTCTATTGAAATTACGTAAGCCCCCGATTCGTTGATGTAGCGGGCCACGGCCAGAAATCCTCCTTGCAGGGGTTCGTTGAGACCCGCACCGAACAGGCCGTCGAGAACAACATCGTTTTTCCCTAAAAANGGCGGATTGAATGCGTGGGTGACTTCTGTAAAATTAATCCCGTCCATTGCGATGAGGCGTTTATATTCCTCGTTGCAATCGTACGACAACTTCCCGGTAACGTTAAAAAGAAATATCTCAACATGGTGGTAGCCTTGATCAATCAGCATCCGGGCAACTGCCAGTGCATCCCCTCCATTATTGCCGGGGCCTGCGATTACAACAATGCGTTGGGTGGGCAGGAAACGTGCCATTATCTCTACGGCCACTGCGTTGGCGGCCCGCTCCATTAAATCTATCGAGCTGATGCGCTGTTTCTCGCAGGTGGCGGTCTCTATGAGTTTTATTCCTTGAGAATTGATTATTTTCATCTATCGTCAACTATATTTTTGCCTGGGTCATTTTTAGACGGCGGGAAATTTTTGTATGCTTTGAGCCGGTCGCCTGTTAGAATTGCTTCTTTCCGCGCAAAATTATCTGAAAAATTTCTGCGTTTATTTTCATTAATTCTGAGCAACTACTTATTGAATCTTTTGAGCAACTACTTATTGAATCAAAGTTCGACAGCTCCAATATGCAAAATTAAGCAACATTCGCCGTTTATCCAAATATTGTTCGATTTGTTAACTTAATTTTTACATTTTGTCAAATCAGCCGTCGATTCTTTCTTGCAGCTGCACAAAAGAGTTGATTACTCCCGATAGTATATACGCTTCACGCGTGGTGAGATCGAAGTCAGAATTTCGTATGGTATAGTGTCGAGCACGTCTGCAAGGCGTTGAATATCAGCGTTCTGTCCGAAAATTTCAACCGGGTCGCCGATTGCGCACTCAATTCCGGTCACATCAATCATGCATGCATCCATACAAATGTTCCCCACCGTCGGGGCTTCGTGGCCGTTCACCAATACTTTAATGGCTCCACGCCCGAAATGTCGGTTCATCCCGTCGGCATAGCCGATTGGGATGGTTGCTATGCGGGCCGGCGAGCTGAGTATGCCCCGCCTTGCATAGCCGATGCTTTCTCCGGCCTCATATTCGCGAAGATTGATTATCATGGTGCGGAGTGTGGAAACGGTGTCGAGTGGACGTTCCATTTCGGGGGGCAATGTGTTGGCTCCGTAAAGTCCGATTCCAAGCCTCACCATGTCGTAGTGGTGGGCCGGATACCTTAGTATGCCGGCCGTGTTGAGGATGTGTCTCAAAAAGGGGGTGGCCGAACGCGTCAGCATATATTCAGTGAAAGTCCTGAATTTTGACAGCTGTCGCTCGGTATAATCATCCATATCGGGGCAATCGGCGGTGGCAAGGTGCGAAAATACAGACTTGATTTTAACCTCGGGCGCACTTCCGATTATATCCATCAGTTCTTCCAATTCATTCTCTACAAAACCCATTCGGTGCATCCCCGTGTCAAGTTTGATATGAATCGGATAATCGATAATATTATTTTTTCGGGCTTCTCTGATCACGTCGTGAAGCATTTCGAAGGAATAAATCTCGGGCTCAAGTCGGTTTGCAAACATCGACTTGTAGTTTGCCACTTTCGGATTCATCACCATAATAGGCATTGTNATCCCNCGTTCNCGCAGTTCGATGCCTTCGTCAAGAACGGCCACTGCAAGATAGGCGGCTCCGGCATCCTGGAGTGTCTTAGCTATCTCATAGCTTCCGGCTCCATAGCCCGAGGCTTTTACCATACACACTATACCCGTGCCTGTGGGCACGTGTTCCCTGAAATAGTTGAAGTTTCGCACCATCGCATCAAGATTCACCTCAAGAACCGTCTCGTGTTTGCGCGTCTCGAGCATTTCGGCAATCGTGGCAAAGTCGTATTCGGGCGACCCTTTTAAAAGAATGGCCTCATCATTAAAATCAGAGGGCGAAAGGGCTTCGAGCAGCGAAGTTGTNTCGTTGAAAAAAGTGGCGGTTTGNCCGAATAGATTCCGNTGTGCCTTTAAAACCGGTCCGACTCCGATAAACCGTGTGATGCCGGCCGAATTTATTAAGGCNGCTATATCNGAATAAAGATTCTCGGGAGAGGCCGATTCATGATGAAGNTCGCTGAGTATCAGNGTTTTTGACTGGCGCGGTGTGGCNCGGCGCCTCAGGAAGTCGAGGGCAGGGCGCAGAGAAGAGAAATCTGANGTATAGGAATCTAAGATTACACTGCAGCCGTTCACTCCCTCCGANACGCTGAGGCGGGTGCCTATTTTATGAAGCGTTCCGAAGCGTTGTGCNATAGTGTCGGGGTCTATTCCGCTATAAAGCATGAACGTGAGGGCATTACCCATATTCTCGATATCGGTTTCATCGCTCAGCGGGGCTGCGAATTCGTGTGTATTTCCTTGATAGGTATAAGAAACATGTCGGTTGCCCGGGTTGTCATCCACTTTTATCAGCACATCTGCATCCGTGTTTTCAGTGCTCCATGTCAATGTGGCCATGTCGGGGAGCAATGCCGAAACNGCATGGTCTATTTCAGAATAGTCCTTACGGTATATAACCATTCGCGTNAAAGGAGTGGAGGCGACTTTTACTTTCTCGCAAGCTTTCTCCGTGTCGGAAGAGAATCCTTCGGAATGGGCCGGNCCGATATTGGTGATAATTACAGTGTCGGGTTGGATGCAACGGGCCAANGCCGACATTTCTCCCGGNCGNGAGATGCCGGCTTCAATAACAGCCAGACGCGTTGTCGGTTCTATTTCCCATAAGGAAAGGGGCACNCCGATTTGAGAATTATAACTCCTCGGAGAGCGGGAAATNTCAGACAANGGTTCCATCAGTTGGAATATCCATTCCTTTAAAGTNGTCTTTCCGCGNCTGCCGGTAATGGCAAGAATGGTGCCGTTGAAGTTTTCNGGACGNGAGGCAATCTGCTGAAGTGCCCCTATCGTGTCGGGAACAATAAAGAAATTTGCATCGGTCTTGTCCTCCATTGAAGCGGGTATGGCATTNACCACAAAGTTNCGTACCCCNCGGTCATAAAGTTCCTTAATATANCGGTGGCCATCGTTGCCTTGTGTCGGAATCGCAAAAAANAGTGTATCGGAAGGAGATTCCAACGAACGCGAATCAGTGAGAAGATGTCTTATTTCTCCATCATTNTTTATNGGAAGATGAAGGATATTGCCAATCTTGGATATTTGGATATTCATATCTTAAACAGATGAAATGCAATAAAGAAGTATATGTNGCTCTTAANTATGTTTTCGAAANTATCTATCGTATTGANTTCATCGGCNAATGTAGGGACATGGCGTGCCATGTCTGAATCATNCTCCGAATGTATGNGCCCCATGACAGAACGATGCTCCGAATGTANGGACGCACCTGAATAAANCGTTGACCCATTNCCGGACTTTTGTAGGGACGTGGCGCGCCACGTCTGAATAAAACGTTGATCGTTACCGGACTTTTGTAGGGGCTGCCATGTCTGAATCATGCCTTCTCAGACGTGGCACGCCATGTCCCTACATTTGCCGACTATTCAAAAAATCTTTGAAGATAAGTCATAGCTAATTTCCAATAGCCACTCAGTTCAAGGCCTGCATGCAGCGCTTTGAATAACTTCAATGTAAAATTACATAAAAATGTGCCAATTTCCAAAATCCTGAAAGGTCTATTGAACAACATACTCGCATCGCCCGATTAAAGACAACGCGCGGAGACCTGCATTATGCTGTTCCATCCTAAAAAACAAGGGCGCATCACTGCGCCCCTGTTTTTCCAATTGATCCCGAAATCCTTCGGAAGCAATCGTAAGTCCTAATTCTAATAAACTATTAATCCATAACTTTACTAATGCAACAATAAAATTGTCAATGAAACGATATATGCGATATCTCGTTAATAAGTCTATCGAAAATTATAGGTTTCTATAAAATCCGACTGTTTCAGTTTGATGCCTTGTTATCATTGCATCAGTGAGATGCCGAGAACATCTGGAAGTTACAGAACAATAGTGCGGATCAATTGAAGTAGGACCTTCTAAACTTAAATTATCTTAATCGTAAATTTATTTGGTGCAAAATTATAAAGAAGATTTTATTGCACCAAATTTTTAGATGAAAAAATAACGTTTGCTTCATGCAAATGTTAATTTTTTTAAGTCTCAGTCGGTCATCATCCCGGACCTGGTCCCCGTTATCGTCCGGGTCCTGATCACCATTGTCTGTTTACCCTACCTCCAGAGCAGTCGATTGGGATCTTTCGCGGCAGTATTAACCCTGTTCTGAATCCACTCTTTCAGTTTTTGGTAATGAGTCTCGTGGTCGAACGAGTTTTCCGGATGTATATCGGGGGTATCCTTCTCGGGCCAAAGAACTCCGTCGCTCATTGCAGCCGTGCGTATCATCTTGGCATACTCATCCATTTCTTCAAGGAGTTCGGGATAAATATTCTCTACCATATTATCCCACTTTTGGCGGTATTCATCCATGAATCCGGGAAGGCAAACTAATTCATACAAAAAATTATTCCCCGGCAGATTGCCCCAATGAGCAATCAAACTATAGTCGTAGGGATTAAGATATTCTCCTTCTCCTGTAAATGTATACGCCCAGTCAAAATCCCATACAGGACCGAAATGATATTTATCTTCAGGATTATCCTTATAGATATAGAAACTCTTTGGATGTCTGATTTCCATATTGGATGCAAGGCTATTGACAATGAGGTAATTTATCAGAGACTCGGCATCTATTACTTCGCGCCAGGTTTCGTCAGTGCAGTTCTTCAGAGAGTTAAGCACACTGTTGAAGTCCTGTTTTATTACTTCCCATTGTGCATCCGGGTCATCATATATCTCGCTGAGGTCGGGGTCTTTTACCATTACCGGTAATCCGTAAGGCTCGGATGTGTAACAATAATCTTCATCCATTGCAGTGTCAAGCTCGAGAAGCCAGCCGGTGTCTTCATTGATGTCAACGCTTGCTCCGCCAATTCCGATTTTTTCCGTGATGAAGTAGAG
>JAAVCL010000011.1 GCA_014802335.1 Bacteroides sp.
GTGCCCAGAACAGGACTCGAACCTGCACGCCTCGCAGCACTCGCACCTGAAACGAGCGCGTCTACCATTCCGCCACCTGGGCTCGTCGTTTCACGGTTAATGGGATGTTTCTTTCTTCCTCTTACCGTGATTTTATATGTTGCTTTCTTTGTCGGGGTGAAAGGATTCGAACCTTCGACCCCCTGCTCCCAAAGCAGGTGCGCTAACCGGACTGCGCTACGCCCCGAAAGTTTTGCAAAGATAACCTTTTTTTCTGATTTACCCAAATTTTATCTCTTTTTTTTGAGTTTTTTAGCTCTCCAAAAGTTGCACTTCGCTTTGGAATCTACATTTTTTGGAGTTTTTTTGTTTTTTAAGCTTCTTCGCTCATTTTTCGCTTTCGTTTTTTGCCCTGTCTTATTTCTTTAATTCAATGCGGACGCGGCAAATGGCAACAGCAATGCGGCAAATGGCATTGTCGCAATGCGCCAAAGTGTCAATATAACAATGCGGTGATGTCACAAATTGTCGCGATCTCGAAAGCCGGCAATGCGGCGACGTGTCATCTCCTGCTTTCAGTCTATCATGTAGCCTTCTTTCAAAAGGAGTTTTCTGAGGGTGTCAAGGTAGCTGACGGGCACGAGCAGCCGCGCGCCTTCCGCGTAGATTACATTCGCACGTATCTCCGCACTGTTTTTTATGTAGTTGACGAGGCCCGGAACCGCGATATTGAGCGAGATAAGTGAGTATCTTTGGTTCGAGGGCAGCTCGGAGTTCATTCGCAGTTCACATTCTTTCAAGAGTTTGTCCCACACATCGCCACTTTTAGGCTTTATAAATTCGCGCAGATTGTTGATGCGTCTGAAACATTCTATTTTTGAACTTGACGATGCCACCAGTTTTTTGGCTGAGTAAAGATAGCGGTTGCCCCCGATGGGATGGCCTGTTGATTCTACGATGATTCGCGCCGGACTATTCTGGTTCAGCACGGTTATAATCATGTTTGTGCTGTCTATGTCTATGTCGTCTTCGGTGTTATAGTTCGCTTTGGCTTCGTAGGCTGATGTTAACCCGAACGCGAATCTGCCAAGTGGCGTGAGTCTTACGTAGGAGGATGAGAGGGCCTGTTCCTGACTTAATATTTTCTTTTTGCGTTCGGGCGACCATGCGATTTCAATTATCCCCACTGCTTGCAGCAACCGTATGTATGCTATTACGAAAGGCCATGTCAAGTCTTCCAACAATCGCACTCTCGGGTAGGGCATATCGGCCGATAGCGGTGGTACTTCCACATCGCTCCGGCTCATTACGTAATCAATCTTCGACCACCTGCCAAACAGCATAGGTATATTGAGGTCCGGATTTTCATCCAATGTATCGGCAAGGAAACGGAACCGAAAATTCTGCATATCCAACCATCCGTCATCAGCCGCCTTAAGGAGTTCCAAAACCTTACGAGACACTGATGAGGATCTGGAATCGACTGCATATTTTTTTGTAATGCCTTCATAATATGGCAGCATCACCCTGAACATGGCCGTCCCGGGCTCTCTCATTAACTCCGTGGCTACGTATCGGGCAAATTCGGCCGACGAGGCCGCGGAGTAAAAACCCAACGGGCCGGACCCGTAATTATGGGCCACCAATGACATGAAAGCGAAAGTCAGCAGCCTTTTGCGCGACAGAGGTGTTCGTTGCTCATAGTCGTGAAATTCCTTTAACTCCAGTTTATTGGCCACAGATTTCACTTTTGAATAAGTAACCGAATTCGACATAGTGGTCAACTGATTGGTTGACGCATAAGTGTTGAGTATCGGGAGTTCAAGAAGGGTTACATTCTCAAAGTTTTCAGCCTTCCATCCAGCTGGAAGTGTATCAACAACTATTGCTTTAAGGGCGTTGGGCATGATATAATCTGCAACATCCTTCATTGTTCTTCCCGAGAGGTAGAGATCCAGAAATTCTTTTGGAGTTCCGGAAGATAAATAATAAGAATCTGATAAAATCGATACACCCATCAGCAACGGATGCACAATGTATTGCGGCTTCCAATATTGCCCCGCATCCATGAGTAGAAAAACGACATCTACTTTAGTCTCTGCAGCTTCCATACTTATCTGCTCACCTTTCAGAAGATCCTTCCATAGGCCTAAAAACTTCGGAGCCACGGCGCGAATCAACTCAAACATATTGGCCGGTTCGGAATAGAACGAAGTTATCAGCGCCACCCAATCCGCTTTTTTCAGCGCGCTTGGGGCGCTGCCAAGTGCATTCTCAAAATTCCGCTTTATTGCCGGGTCTGAGTCTTTGCTCACACTGTATGGAGCTCTAAGAATATACTTCTTGAGCTTGCTGAAGCACATTTGCAACTCGTCCACTCTAAACGCATCTATGTTCAAATCAAACACCCGCTTGGAGTTGTTGCGTTTCAAAGTATAGGTAATCTGTTTCATTTTCCGAAGGTTTTTAATCTGGAAGTTTGGCCGCCACCGATTTTGCAACAGTAAAAAGACCGAAAATAAGCATGACTCCTATGAATTACTTATATATAAACCAAGAGCTACCGAACGAATATAGACATTTCTCAGGAAAGGATAAATTTGATGTCCTCTTCCGAAAGTTGTTTGCCCATCGTTGAATCGTCACTAATCAACGCATCGAAAAGTTCCGATTTCTGCTGTTGCAGCTTCAGAATCTTCTCTTCTATCGTGTCAAGGGTTATAAACGAGTTGGAAACCACCACGGCCTTCTGCCCTATTCGGTGCAGCCGGTTTATGGCTTGTTCCTCGGCAGCCTTGTTCCACCACGGCTCGAATATAAACACCGTGTCGGCAGCCGTAAGGTTGAGCCCCACTCCTCCCACTTTAAGGGTCATCAGCAGCACCTTGCAGGCAGAATCCGTCTGAAATCTCTCGACAATTCTTTTACGGGCCGAGGCCGACGTGCTGCCGGTCATGGTCTCAAATTCTATGCCGGCCATATTGAGGCGCGTGGCCACGATTTCAAGTCCGGCTATATAGTTGAAGAAGACCACGCATTTATGGTCATTACCCACCGTATCAATCAGATTCTCGATAAGTTCTGCTATCTTTGGCGAACTGATGCGCCCCTCGGTCAAGCTTTCGGGCACCGATGCGATGCGTCTCAGTTCATTAAGAGCCTGCAACATCACAAACTGCGACTTGGCAACCCCCTGCGTGCGAATAGTCTTCTCTATTTCCTCGCGGAACGCCAGTCTTCGATCTTCGTACAATTTGCGTTGACTGTCGCTCATCTCGACATACAGCGTGCGGTCTATGCGTTCCGGAAGCTCGGTGAGCACATCTCGCTTAAGGCGACGCAAGATGAACGGGAATATCTTTCGGCGCAAAGCCTCCGAGGCTTCCGCATCGCCCCCTTTTTGAATCGGATAAGTGTATCGGTTATTGAAATCCTCAAACTGTCCGAACATCGTGGGATTCAGAAATCTGAATAATGAATATAGTTCCGTCAGATTATTTTCCATCGGCGTGCCCGAGAGTGCCAGCCTGTGGCGTGCATTAAGAAGGGTCACCGCCTGCGATGTCTGCGAACTTACATTCTTTATATTTTGCGATTCGTCAAGAATTGCATACTCGAATTCCACCTCCTTCAGGCGCTCAATCTCGTTTCTTGCCACGGCGTAGGTGGTGATAATCACATCGGCCTGAGACATATCGGTTAAATTACGGTCTGCCCCATAATATGTCTTCACCTTTATGCCCGGTGCAAATTTTTCAAACTCCTTTTCCCAGTTGAAAAGAAGGCTCCGCGGCATAATTATAATTGAGGGCTTCCCGCATCCGGGATATAAAAGCGACAGCAGCGAAATGGTCTGCAAAGTTTTACCAAGACCCATATCATCTGCCAGGCACCCTCCCAGATTATTATCATATAGATATTTAAGCCACTTCACCCCTTGTTTCTGATAATCGCGCAAAGTTGCATTAACCTTTACCGGCGCGTCCTTGGCCTCACGCAGTTTATTAAAACCCTCATACACCTCGCGCACCCCGGCCGCAAACTTACCCTGAAGCTTGTCGTTGATAAGTTTTTCCACCTCGGGCAAATCAAAGAACGAGATCTTAACTTTGTCGCCTTTTTTCTTCGTGCGGAATATGCGCTGCAGCCGGGCGATGTAGCGTGCGTCAATTATCGCCCTGTTTCCATCCGAAAGAACCACATATCGGTTTTGTGCATATTGATTCAGCAAATCTGCAATCGAGAACTTGTCGGGGCCAAGTTCTATTTCAGCACTCCCCTCCAGAAAATCAATACCCGACGATAAATTCAATTTAAGTTTTGGGGGCACTGCTGAAATCTTATACTCCTTAAGCTTGCCCGAACCGATAAGGCGAAATTCCCGCAGCACATCGGCCAGATGATGCAGCAGGAAGGGAGAAGCCGTTTCAGACGGAATGATAAAAAAACGGTTCTCGCAATACACATCCTTGCGCGCTTTCCGCGAGGGCGATGACGAGAGAATTATTTTGGTCAGATTTTCCTCGGCCGCCGAGAGGTCGGGCTGGCGGATATCGCGGATGGTGATCACGTCTTCTTCATTTATCGATGCCGAACGCGTAAGGGTCAGATTCTCCATCGCATCCTCATTCATCGATTCGACCGTTGCAACCAGACGCATGTACAGAGCCTGATCCTGAGCAACCTTCTCAAGCACCACAGTCGGCACCGCCAACTCCGGATTCTGCGAAAAGCGGGCCTCTTTCCCCTTATATACGGGCGTGATATTGTCGAAATAAGACATAAACAGCGAAACGAACAACGTTATCTGTTCGGCGGGGAAAGGGCTTAAGATACTGCTGATATGCGGAAAATTATTTCCAATCTGGGCAACCGTAAAAATCCGGTTGCCGGCAAGAACATAATTCTCCGAAAGGAAGGTTATGTCATTCCATGTCTCCTGGCCCGAGACAAGCGTCAGACACGGAACAACAAGATTACCCTCAGGGGCGGCCTCCAAATTCAGCAACAGCCGGGCAAACGAGTCAGAAAAATGCACCTGCTCATTTCCCGGGCCTGTGATTCGGGCCGTGCGAGGCAACATATCGAGCAAAAACGGATAGTCGTGAATCAAAACATTTTTTACCTCCGAGGGGGAGAAATTGATCTCAAATATCGACGACTGTTTGGAAAGGCGGCCGATTTCACGCAATACCCTCCTGTCGGCCGGACGAAACATACTCTCCGGTCGCCCCTCGGTATCTATCGAAAGATAAGGCTCTCCCTGCTCTGACACACTAATTTCATAGCGGGCTTCCAGTAACTCTTTCTCATTCCCAAACGCATGCGCAATCGGAGTCATATTCTTTACCGGCTCGAAACGCATCTCAAAATCTTCTTTCTGCAATTTTTATCTCTTTCTTATTTCGGATATGTGGCAATTAGTTATAACTTATTCTCGAAGCATCATTCAGACATGGCACGCCATGTCCCTACATTTTTGAGGACTCATTCAGACATGGCACGCCCTACATTCACCAATGTTTTACCCAGACGTGGCACGCCTACATTTGCCGACGAAAATTTTTCGGATTTTTTGACGATAGATCGAAAAGAAGCATATCCTCTAAAAATCCACCTCAATTTCTAAGAGCAACTTAATCTCAGCAACTCGTAATAACGGTCCAGCACATCGTGGGCAGCCGTAAACGATGACTGCTCGTTATTAAGCACCCGCAATTCCTTTTGTTGCAGAAGAGCCTGAATTTCCGGACGGTTATAGAAATCGTTTCTTAACTGTTCGTTGATGGTTTCAAGCATCCAGTATTTCTCCTGCTCGTTGCGCTTTTGCTCAAAATAACCGGTCTTCTTCACATAGTCGAAATAGCGGTCTATCATATCCCACACTTTGTCAACACCAAGTTCGAAATAACCGCTGTAGGTAACCACCTCCGGGCGCCACTTGCTGGGTGTGGGCGGAAAAAGGTGGAGTGCGTTGCGGAACTGTGCGGCCGCCAGATTTGCACGTTCTATATTGTCGCCATCGGCCTTGTTGATGGCTATTCCATCGGCCATTTCCATGATGCCGCGCTTGATTCCCTGCAACTCGTCGCCTGTGCCGGCAAGCTGAATCAGAAGGAAAAAGTCTACCATTGAGTGCACGGCCGTTTCCGACTGCCCCACCCCCACGGTTTCGACAAAAATATTGTTATATCCGGCCGCCTCGCAGAGCACGATTGTTTCACGCGTTTTTCGCGCCACGCCCCCCAGCGACCCGGCCGAAGGGGAAGGCCGGATAAAAGCCGACGGATGTTGCGACAACTTCTCCATGCGCGTTTTGTCGCCAAGAATTGAGCCCTGAGTGCGTTCGCTGGAAGGGTCGATGGCTAAAACCGCAAGCTTGCCACCATCTTTGAGCACGTGCAGACCGAACACGTCGATCGAAGTTGACTTTCCGGCTCCCGGCACGCCGGTTATACCTATGCGCCTTGAATTTCCTGAATACGGAAGGCACTTCTCTATCACCTCCTGCGCCAACTGCTGATGTTCACTTACGGTAGACTCCACAAGGGTGACAGCCTGCCCCAGAATAGTAACGTTGCCTTTCAATATGCCTTCCACATAGTCGGCGGCCGACAATCGCGGGCGGCGCGCACGGGGACGGCGGTAAGGATTGACTGTCGGTTGAGAGGTGACCCCTCTGTTCACCTGCAGCCCTTTATAATCAGGATTATTTTCAGGATGATTCATTGATAATTATAAGTTTTGGTTAGTCATGGTATGCCCCTCTTAATTCTCTCTTAATTAAGGAGGGGCTTTTTTATTTCGGAGTGCCGGCATAAAGCGACACATGCATATCAAGCAACGGATTGCGAACATCCGATGTGATAAACGTTACGGGAATCCTGGCCGGGCCTTCATTTAGCCGACTCGGATCAACGGTAACTTTAACTTTCACACTCTTGCCGGGTTTAATGGTGCGAGGGAGGCCCGACAACGCTATTGCATCCGAGCCCGGCACCACACGATATATTTCCAACGCACCTTTTCCGGCATTGCTCACCTTGATTTCTGCGGTGACCGGCTTTGAGCCTTCCGCCATGTCAATGACTCCAAGGTCCACCGGTTCGGGCGCGATTTCACACACTCCGGACTTAGCTCCGGCGGTCCGTGCAAGCAAATCGGCATCAGGTACTACAAAAGCCTTCCAAGGAATCGAGCCCTCTCCCTCGGGAGTGCCGAACGTAAGCTCTCCCTCCAGCGGGCCATACTCTCCGCAAGCCTGCGTATCAAATGTGACGGTGTAGGTGATCAGATCGCCCGGCCCCGCCTTTTTCTGAGAGGGGGATGCACTCAGGCCCGCAACGGTCGAACTGACGGTGGGAATTATCGAATCGGTTGCCAGGCAATAGGCATTTACGAAGCCTAACGGGCGCCGGCCATATTTCACTTCACCCATATTGAGGGCCACTTCCGAGAGTCGAAGCTCGCCGGCTTCGGCCGGATATAATGAGGCCAACGATTCCGGCGTGCCGTAGACATTTCCGGTGATACGGATTGAATGACGGGTCCCGTCAGATAAAAGCACCTTCACCGACTTATCGAACTTTCCGGGACGCATCTCGGGGTCGTAGGTATATGCCACCGTCGAAGTGTCGCCCGGAGCTATCGGTGCATCGCTCCATTCGGCACTGGTGCAGCCACACGAGGGGCGAACATTGAAAATAGAAATCGTGTCGCGACCCACATTGACGAAACGCGAAACTCCGCGTTGCGGCCCCGCTATCTCTTTCATCAAGCCGAAATCGTAATCTTTTTCCAACCACTTCACCTCGGCATGCAGACACAGAGACAACACCGCAACCCCACACCCGAATACGAATCGCCGCATTAACCCGATCTTCATATCTATTTATTCTTATCGATTGTTCCCGTGATTTTAAGGCGCACTTTCTTCTGCTTGCCGTTAGTCTGGAGAGTCACTACCTTATTAAAAGCCACGGGCTGATAACGCGGATTGAATGTAACCTTTATTTTACCCTTCTGACCCGGGGCAATCGGCTTGGCCGGGAATTCCGGCTTGGTGCAACCGCAATCGGCACGCGCATCTATTATCACCAGATTCGCATCCCCGGCGTTGGTAAACTCGAATTCATGAGTCACGGGGCCACCGTTTTCAGCTATTTTACCGAAGTTATAGGTGGTTTCGGCAAACTGGGCCACAGCCTGCTTTTTCTTTGCCTCGGCCGCAATGGGAAGCATCGCGATAACCGACAGCAGAATAATTAATATCTTCTTCATTTTGAGGTAAATTTTAGAATCTGTTTTAAGTGTTCCCGGCTCGGAGAAATTCGTGGCTCAAACCCGGAAAAGAACGTCATATTATCTTAGACTGCAAAAATAACAAATAGTTTGCAACAATCAAAGAGGGGTTTGGCCCTAACGCCTAACGAGTCTTACGCTCGGCGTTCTCCACAAGATAAACAGAGACAAGCATCAGGATTATGGCCAGTATCTGCCACCAGGAGAACTTATCCTGACCAAGTATATAACTTGCCACGGCCGATACTATCAGAATCAAGTCGCTGTAAAGTGCTACAACCGTGGCCGGGAGAAGCTTAAGTGCGAAATCCTGCAGCAGATAGCTGATCGATGTCGGGAAAATCAGCACAAAGAGCAACGCGAGCATCGGCGCCGAGAAAATGTTCTGAGTCAACACGCGGGCATCCCACCCCGTGATTAGCACCACCACACCGGCTGCCACCGCCCCGCCAAGGAAACTCCATTTCGAAACCGTGGCCGATGAAAGCCGACGCAAATACTTCTTCTCGATCACCAGATAGGAAGCGAACAATATTGCCGATGCAAGACAAAACAGATTCCCCTTCAAGGGGTCGGAAGCCACATCACTCCCCTTCTGAGTCAACACGCATATCAACGCTCCTGCGAAACCTATGACTATGCCTGCCACGCGACCCATTGAAAGCTTATCGGTGCGGATACAAAGACAGATGATATAGACAAACGCCGGTTGCAGACTTAAGAATATCGACGATGAAATCGGGGTTGTATAACTCAATCCGGAAAGCAGGGCAAACATATAGCCGAACACAAAGACGACTCCCACCATAAACAGAGATATCATATCTTTCGCCGATGCCTTCTGACTCTTTTTACCGGTGAATAATCCCCACACCCAGAAAAACAGCGAGCCGAATCCCAGACGCAGCAAGACACCCGTATAGGCCCCCATCCAAGTGGGCAACAGATAACGCAACGCATTCTGATTGAGACCTGAAAAAGTTTTGGAGGCAAACATGTAAAGATTGCCCTTCAATTTACCCGAAACCGATTTCTTGGCCTCAGGCTGCCCGGAGGCCGGCGCCGAACTTATATTCTTATTCATAACAAAGCAATTTGGAATGTTCTTTATCTATAGAAGTCGTTTAAACGACTTCATAACCTTGCGTTCATCATTAGTAACCCTGTGTTAAATAAAATTGTTCGGCATCCACACTTATATATATTTGGCAAACAGAGCAAATATTACTATATTTGCATTGAAGTCGCCACGAGCGGTTTAGACCTGACAACCTAACAACGAAACGGGTGGAATTGACATCAGCCATTGATTCGGGGGGCAGAGACGCCGACAAACCCGCAGGCATGGAACAGATTGCGTCGGTGCAAAATGGCGTCGACGACGCCGGAGGCGTGCTCAAATGGTTTGTTGCACTTGTTAACCATAACGCCGAAAGACGTGTGGCTCAACGACTTGCAGAACAAGGCTACGAAACATACGTTGCAATTCAGCCCACGCTGCGACTCACCCCTTCGGGACGCCGGCGCAAAATCGACAAGGTGATGATTCCCTCGCACGTATTTGTGCGGTGCACTGAAGCCGAACGACGACAGATCGTCACATATCCATATATCAATCGCTTTCTCTCCGACCGTTCGCGCCAGCGCAACGGCCGTGTGTCGCCCCCGGCCGTAATTCCCGCCGTGCAGCTCGACACCCTGCGTTTCATGCTCGGCCAGAGCGACCACCCCGTCTCTCTCAGCCAATCCCATTACCGCCCCGGCGACAAAGTACGTGTGATTCGCGGCGCGCTCCGCGGCCTTGAAGGCGAAGTTATAAGTCATCCCGCCGCCTCCGCCCCCGATAAAGAAGACCTCGACACCGAAATTATAGTGCGACTCGACCTCCTTGGCACTGCCCGTGTCTTTCTGTCTCCTATCGACCTCTCCCCCTTATCAAACTCCTAATGGCTGAATCGCGGCTGAAGAAATCTCTGCTCAACGCAAGGGTTAATCTCATATTCTATGTGTTGGCCCTTATACTCAGTTTCTTCTCGCGAAAGATTTTTCTTGACTCTTTAGGCACCGACTTCATCGGCCTTGTCGGAACGCTCCAGAATCTACTCGGTTTCCTGAACCTCGCCGAACTCGGCGTCGGCGCTGCCATAGGATTCGTTCTCTACAAACCCATTTTTGAAAACGACCGCGATTCCATCAACGAAATTATATCGGTGATGGGATACGTCTACAGATGGATCGGCCTGATTATTCTCCTGTCGGGCATTATTTTATCACTATTCCTCCCTCTTATTTTCCCCGCCGGAAACACCGGAATGGGATATTCGCTGATATATTTTGCCTATTACTCTCTGTTGGCATCAAGTCTGATAGGTTACTTCATCAATTATCGGCAAAACCTGCTCGGCGCCGACCAGAAGAACTATATCGTAACCGCTTGCTTTCAGAGTGTGAATATGACAAAGATCGTCATTCAGCTCATAGTGGCCCACACCACCCGCAACCCCGTTTACTGGGTGGCAATAGAACTCGTTTTCGGGGTCATATACTCTTTGGTTCTGAACCGACGCATATACAAAACTTACCCTTGGCTCAAAAGCAATATCCACCTCGGCAAGCAGTACTTGAAGAAATACCCGGAAGTCTTCAAAAAGGGGCGGCAGATCTTTATACATCAGATTAACTCTTTCGCGCAATTTCAACTCACGCCGTTGCTCACCTACGCCTATCTCTCGCTCAACACGGTGGCATGCCTGGGGAACTATACGCTGCTGTTCGATCGGATTTCCACTCTCCTTAATTCCGCGCTCGAAAGCATCACTGCAAGCATCGGCAACCTGATTGCCGAGGGAAACTCATCAAGGATAATATTTACTTTCTGGAAACTCACAATCCTGCGACTCTTCATCGCCGGGGCGATTCTGTTCGGCAGCATGGCCGGCACGGAAGCATTTATCCGGTCGTGGCTCGGACAGCAATATGTCCTTCCCAAAATTGTTCTTCTGCTCATCGTGTTGAACATTTACCTTAAGATTTCCACCGGGGCAATAAAACAGTTCGTATACGGCTACGGCCTTTTTGGAGATGTCTGGGCATCACTGATCGAAACCGGAACATTCATCGTGCTGGCCGTAATCGGAGGTAAAGTACTGGGTCTCCAGGGGTTATTGGGAGCCGGAGTCCTCAGCCTTTTCTTCATTCAAGGAATGTGGAAACCTTATTACCTCTATTCACGCGGATTTCATATCTCCACCTGGAAATATTGGCAACGATTCATTCTAATAAATCTGCTTAACCTCGGGCTCATGGTGTCAGGCTGGAAAGTAATTGACATGGCTGGAATCTCGTTCTCGTCCAATCCCATCATCACGATAATGCAGATGGTGGCCATAACCGCTGCATATTGCCTCGTTACCGCACCCGTTTTCTATCTGCTGTTCCCCGAAACGAGGGAATTTGTAAAGTCACTTATAAAATAAGACCGGTTTGTTACGACTTCTGAAAAATAAAATTAAAAACACCCTTTTCTCTTTACGCGCGGCCTATAATGCAAGAGCGCTTAAAGGGTGCCGCAAACTTGGGAAAGGACTCAATATCCGCCGTCCGGTTTATACTCACGGATTGGAACATGTGGAAATAGGCAATAATTTCAAATGCGGAGCAAGACTTAAGATAAGAGCATTCGGCAGTTGGGGCGACCAAAAATTCAATCCTGCAATCCGCATCGGCAATAACGTAAATATCGAATCAGACTGTCATATCGGCGCCATTAACGAAGTGGTGATTGAAGATGATGTGCTAATTGCATCTTTCGTATACATAAGTGATCATTCCCATGGACGCGTCTCAGGTGAAGAACTCTCTTGCCCCCCTATTGAGCGCCCGCTCCACTCGAAAGGGCCTGTCAGAATAGGCCGTAACGCATGGATTGGAGAAAAGGCCGTAATTTTGCCCGGCGTCACCATAGGAGAAGGCGCGGTGATCGGAGCCAGCGCGGTGGTGACTCACGATGTTCCCCCACATAGCGTTGTGGCCGGAAACCCGGCAAAAGTTCTGAGAGAATTTGTCACGACTTCATGAATACGCCGATAAAGTTTTCAATAGTTATCCCAACTTATAACGGGGAAAAATATGTGACTCGAGCCATTGAATCAGCCCTGAATCAAACTCGCCTCGCCGATGAAATAATCGTAGTTGACGACAACTCCGGTGATTCGACTTTGGAGATATGTAAAAAATTTGGCAGTCGCATAAAAATCTACCATAATCCCGATGGGCCATCCGGCTTCGTAAACGGATGGAAAAACGCAATCGCACGAGCCTCCGGTGACTATATATCCATACTTCATCAAGACGATTTGCTTTATCCGGAGTTTCTTGAAGAGATTGAAAAAGCCATATCTTTGCATCCTGACGTTAGACATTTCTTTACGCCCTGTGATAAAATAGACGCGGAAGGAAATATAACTTATCGGCCCGAAAATTATTGTTCGGGTAGACTCCACCGATTTTCCGGAAACGAATATGCCGAAGCCTACGAAAGAGTGAAAGGCCACATTCACCGATGCCCCGGAGTAGTGACCCGGCGAGACATTTTCGAAGTGTGCAATTATCGCCCCGAAGCCGGGCATATTGCCGATGATGACTTTTTTTTACGTGTCGGACTTCACACTGATGTGATCGGCATCTTGAAACCCCTGGCAGCCTATCGCGAACATTCCAATTCCGAAACCGGGCATCTATCTTTTTTCAAGCTGAACCGCCGACTCCTTGACGACTATCATTTCCAACTCGCTTCCACCTCCCGAAATCCTCAATTAAGCCCATTCATAATCAGAACTTTCAAGAAATGGGAATCGGAATATATACACCGATTGATATGGTACGGATTGAAAAACCGCAAAATTAATCATGTTGCATACGGGTTGAGGATGTGGCTGAACTTTGATAACCGTTTCGGCAACCTAAGATTTGATTTATCCACTCTTCCCGGAAGATTCAAGAACTTTATCCGAAACCGCCACATAAATTTTCTGAGGGCAAAATCAAAAAAATTACCTACGTTCCAACCCGAGGGCAACGTGGTTATTATTGCTCCGCACCCTGATGATGAAGTTATAGGTTGCGGTGCCCTTATCGCGGAGTTAACGGAAATCGGGAATCCGCCTCACGTCATAATCCTGAGCGGTGGCGAAGCATCTTTGCCACCCGACTCCCGACTTACCAAAGATGAAATAAAAGCGGAGAGACGGGCGCTCACAACAAAAGCATTGGGCCGATTAGGTCTTTCCTCGGAATATGTTCATCAACTTGATTTTATCGATGGCAAAATATCCCAACATTCAGAATCCCTGAAAGACTCTTTAAGAAAGCTTATTAATGAAATCGCCCCCAACGTCTTGCTCGTGCCTCATCAAGAAGAAGGTTGGACTGACCACACCTGTGTAAAGAATATGATAAAAGGGATGACTCCCGACTCATACAGTATTTGGGAATATTGCGTGTGGATGTGGTATTACAACGTGTGGCAAGGACTTGACTGGAAAAATGCCGCATGCATCCGCATGACCCCACGGCAATATCAGAAGAAGCAAACCGCGTTGGATGATTATATCCTGCCCCTTGCTCCCAACGGGATGCCTTGGAGCGGCCAGCTCCCCCCGTTGTTTGTTAAAGCTGCCCGACAGGATGTGGAACTTTACTTCAGAGTGCAATAAAACAATGACTTGCAACACCAAGGATATCAAGGCAATTATTTTCGGCGAAGGGAACTATAATTCACTCGGAGTGCTTCATCAGCTTCATGCAGCCCAAATCCCATCGCTGATTCTCAATATCGGTGACCCAAGATCGGTGTCAAAAGGCAACATTATCGGTTATAGCAAAAAATGCAGGAATATTGTTAAAGTCAATTCTGCCGAGGAGGGCGTATCCTGGCTTCTGGCTAATATTCAAGAATTTGAAAAGGGAACGGTAATCTACCCCACTTCCGATGAAGTAATAAAAATACTTGATCAAAACTTTAAGGACCTTTACCCTCACTTCCTTTTTCCAAACGCAGGCCCGAACGGACACCTATCAAAATTATTGAATAAAAATTTCCAGACTGAACTTGCCACAACTCACGGACTGAGAACCATAAAGAGTATATATACAGATGTGGCCGGTTTTAATACGGCTTATGTTGAATACCCCTGTATGGTAAAGACACTTAACAGCACGGTGGGGAACAAGGGGGATATGGCCGTTTGCGAATCGCCCGAACAGCTCGCAAAGATTATCGCGGAGTCTCCACGGAAAGATAAACTGATTATCCAGAAATATATCCGTAATGAAGCCGACATGCTATTTCTCGGCATCTCTTATCCTAACGGGGAAATCGAAATACCCGCAGTAGTGATTAAACCGGGAGTTTCACCCATCGGTGAATATTCTCATGCCCTTATTTCTACTGATATAAACCGCCATCTTGAGGAAAAGAATCAGGTGATCGAATTCGTGAAGAGCACGCATTATACCGGACCGTTCAGCATCGAGTTTGGCACTGAGAACGGTAAAAAATATTTCTTTGAAATCAATCTGCGTAACGACGGTACCTCCCACTATCCCCTGAAAGCGGGAGTAAATATTGCAGAAGGATATATATTGGATAAACGGATCGGGGCGAAGAAAAGCATCGAATATGAAATGATTGATGAAGTGGGCGATATCCGACGAGTCCTATATCATGAACTCACCTTTTTCCAATGGCTGAAATCATTGATAAAGGCCGGAAGCTACAAATGGTATGTTCCGGGAGATTACACTTTGCTTTTCCCATTGACACGGATGTTATTAAAACGCATAGCCGCAAAACTTATAACTTCATCAATAATTAACGATTAAGCCTTTAGCGCTTTTGCGATGACAGTTCTTGTCTGCATACCCTGCCTGTTGACGGGAGGAACCGAAATCCAGACCCTGAGTCTGGTTAACGCCCTCGTCGCATCGGGCCACGAAGTGTCAGTGGCCTGCTATTTTGAATTTGATGAAAGTATGGTGCACAGATTCAAGGAAGCCGGTGCGCGGATTTTTCTTATGTCACCCGAGGGCAAGCGACCAATCGGACTTAGAAAAACAGCCTCTTTCCTTTTCCGGAAATTCCGGGAAATAATCAAGACCGTGAAGCCGGACGCGGCACACGTGCAATATATGGCTCCCGGCGCTCTCCCGGTGCTGATTCTAAAATTACAGGGGATAAAAAAAATTATTGCCACTTCTCACACTAATGCCGATATTTACTCAGCCACCGGCTTGAGAATGATAAGGTTGCTTACGCGCACGTGCCTCTCGGCTTTTCAGTGCATCACTCTTAACGCTGAGAAAAGCTATTTCGGGAAGTCGGGATTGTTTGACAATAAGCTGACCCGGCACTTCACAATTTATAACTCCCTCCCCTCTCATATCCGGATAAGGCCGAGACCACGCCCATGTTTATCGGCAGGGCAGCCCTGCACGATCGGAGTTGTGAGCCGACTCGAAAAAATAAAGGGTATGGACCTGGTGATTCCTGCCATCTGCCGGATTGCAGCTGCTTTTCCGGCTACAAGGCTGCTGGTGGTGGGCGACGGTTCGCTGAGAAAAGAAATGGAGTTTCAGGCTCAACAGTCAGGACTCGGTGACAGCATTAATTTCGCAGGGCGCGCCCCCCAATCGGAATTAAGCGATTGGTATGACAAGATTGATATCCTGCTGATGCCGTCGCGCTCGGAAGGATTCGGACTCACTGCTCTTGAAGGAATGGCTCGCGGCTGCGTTCCGGTAGTGGCGGATACAGGTGGACTTCCCGAAGTGGTGAGGGATGGGATTGATGGCCTTGTCCATAAACCGGAATCGGCCGACGACCTGGCGGCAAAAGTAATTTATCTCCTCGAGAACATCGGGCTGCTCAATACGCTGGGATATGCCGCTCAGACACGCGCCCGCTCATTCTCCGAAAATGAATACCGAAATAAAATAGCAACTCTCTACTCTTAGGTTTTCGTAAAAAGTTTAAACGACTTCAATAATATCTATCTGAAATGCAATTCCTTAACATAGTCTTTTTCATAATCCTCGTCTTTTTCATGGGCCTGTTTCTTTTAACAGACGGCAGGATTGTCAAGAACCCGTTAGACAGGTCTCAGAAAGTGTTGCTCACAGGCCCGGAAATGTATTGGGTGGTGGTTTTCTCAACAGGTCTCCTCGCATTTTCCTACGACCTTGGAATAGACTTGATGGCTATCCGGTTGTTTATTATAATGGTTCTATGTTGCATAGGCTTCGGAATTGTTAAAGACACTCCGATCCTTTCAAAACCATTAATTATATATCTGGTTTACCTTGCATGGCTCTTCGTCGGGTGCTTCTACACATTGTCAGTACCATTCGGAATACGCACCATGCTGAAATATGTTTTTCCTCTGATATTCTGCCTGTTTGCCTCGGCCGCTATTGATAATTTTATAACAGCGATAAAATCTGCCATTGCCGCAAGATGGGTGGCTGTAGCTTGCGTCATCATCACCTTCATCCCATTTCTATATACCCTTTTCGACAACGTAATCTGGTATATAACCGCACGTGTCATTCATTTCATTTCAATGATGGTTTTTTCTCTTGCAATGTTTTTCTTCACTAAAGAGAAAAAACTTAACTTATTTCTGTTTATCCTTTTCCTTCTCCCCTGCTTCGTCCTCCTGTTGCGCACTTCTATCCTCGGTTCTGTTGCCGCCATTGTCGCATTTTCGTTTATCCGTTGGAAACTAAAATCACTTCCGGTAATTTTAGGTGTCGTTATTCTTGGCGTAATCTCTGTTTTTGCAATCCCGAGTTTAAGAAACAAAATGTTCTTCGACAACAAAACTTCAATTGAAGAATTTCGTGCCGGAAAAATCGATATGTCGGATGTCAACACCAACTACCGGGCCTACATGTGGGAACGTCTTGAAAACAATCTATACCGGGATCATGAATTGCTCGGTTCAGGCACGGGCTCCACACAATATTTCATGCAGGCAAACCCCCGTATGTTCGCAAATCTTGCAGCCTCACACAGCGACTTCGTGCAGATGCGCTGCGACAACGGGATCATAGGACTGGTGATCTACTCTGCAATGATTGCCGCAATATACATTCATTGTTTTCTTATTTACTGGCGAACAGGCGATAACCGCATAAAACTATTCGCACTGACAGCGGGCGCCTCGCTGATAGGGGTCTTCGCTACGTTCTATTCCGACAATACGGTAAACTATTCGCTCGCCACACTTTCCATTCCATTCGGATTCTACGGCATGACTTTAGCCCTCAACAAAAGGCTGAGATGATTTCGATAGTTATCCCTTTATACAACAAAGAGCATTTTATCGCCTCTACCCTTCGCTCCGTGTTGGCACAGTCTTACGGAGACTTTGAAGTTGTCATAGTCGATGACGGTTCGACAGATAACAGTCTTGCCATAATCAACAATTTCAACGACAGCCGTATAAGAATAATTTCGCAAGCAAACAAGGGTGTTTCGGCTGCAAGAAACCGAGGCATCGCCGAGGCCAAAGGGGAATATATAGCTCTGCTGGATGCCGATGATGAGTGGAAACCCGATTTTCTTCAGACTCTGATTTATCTCACCGAAAAGTATCCGGAATGTGATGTCTTCACCACTGATTATGAATTTCGCGACACTTCGGGGCACGTCTCCCATACCATTATCCGCAACATTGAGTTCGAGGGCGAGGATGGCAGATTGGACAATTACTTTGAGGTAGCGGCCTCATCGCACCCCCCAATCTGCTCAATCTCTATTATGGCCCGCAAATCAGCATTTACCGCAATCGGAGGATTCCCGACCGGTGTGAAATCGGGCGAAGACCTGCTGACTTGGGCACGATTGGCTGCCAAATACAAAATTGCATATTCCCGAAAAGCTCTTGCTGTGTTCAACATCGAGGGTTACAATTTCAAGGAAAAACCCAAAAGACTCCCGGCCGAAATTGACATTGTGGGTCAACAACTCCTGAAAATAAAAAAGGAAGTCAACCCCCGCGGAATTAATGCCTACATATCTCATTGGCATAAGATGAGAAGTTCCGTCTATATGAGACTCGGAATGAGAAAAAGAAGCATCGATGAAGCTATGACAGGATTAAAATACAATCCCTTGAATTACAAGTTATTAGTATTCATTGCATTAAATTTACTTCCTAAAAAATTTCAACCCTTCTGATGCTTGCACCCGTCTTAATATTCGGATATAATCGTCCGCAATTGTTTGCCCGGATGGCTGCATCTCTCAAAGCCAACGTAAATTTTGAGAATCACAAGGTTTTTGCTTTTATTGACGGTCCTAAAACTGCAGCTGACAGTAATCTTGTATCCGAAACTATTCTTGAGGCGCGGAAACTGACCGATAATGTGACGGTTGCCGATAAAAATCAAGGATTGGCAGCATCTATAATAAATGGGGTGACCGAAATAATAAACACTTTCGGCCGCGCCATTGTGATTGAAGATGACCTGATTCTTCATCCTCTATTTCTTAATTTCATGGATTTCTATCTGGATAACTTTGAAAAAGATTCCAATATTCTATCCATCTGCGGATTCGGACTTAAGATAAAACGTCCCTCTGACTATAAAGCCGATATTTACCTTGCACGCCGGGCTTCATCCTGGGGTTGGGGCACATGGGCCGACAGGTGGAATAAAATAGACTGGAATGTGACTCGGTTTGCAGAAATAAAAGATTCAAGAAAGCTTCAGAAGGAATTTAACAGAGGGGGAAGCGACATGTGCTCGATGTTAAACGATTACATGACCGGGCGCAATAATTCATGGGCAATCCGATTCTGCTTTCATCAATTTTTAAATGGTTATTATTCCGTGCATCCCTTCAAATCCTTGGTGATTAATGACGGTTACAATCAAGACGCCACTAATTGCCGCCAGAAGTATAACCGCTTCAAGACCGACTTTCTTAATGAAAAGGAAACACCGGCTTTATGTACCCTTCCCGAATTACAACCGGAACCACTTATCGACAGTCAACTGCGCAAATACCATTCAGTCTCAAGACGTATATATAGTAAAATCAGGCGCATTTTGAATATATAAAACTGCGGAAACAAATATGTTTACAGTATGCCAAGCAGCCGATTTTATATCTTAATCTATATCGTTTCGTAAACGATATTCTCAATGAAAATACTATTAGTACATAATGATTACGGGAAATACTCGGGCGAGGAAGCTGTAGTTGACCGCATGGATACAATGTTTCAAGCATTGGGCCACAAAGTGGTGAAATTGCGCCGCTCCACAGCCTATATCCGCGAATCGGCAACGGGCAAAATCCGCACTTTCTCTAACGGCATATATTCTCCTGCAGGCGTGCGGGCCATGCGCGATATTATCAATGCCGAGAAGCCCGATCTGGTCAACATCCACAATCTTTTTCCCTTCATCGGCCCGGCTGCCTTGCGCGAATGTAAAAAAGCCGGTGTGCCGATAGTTATGACTGTTCACAATTATCGGCTTGTATGCCCCACCGGTCTGTTCTTTAACAACGGCATGCCCTGCGAACTCTGCCTTGATAATGGGAATGAATGGAATTGCATAAAGCGTAATTGCGAAAACTCTATACCAAAATCGGTGGCTTACGCCCTGCGCAACTTTATTGCCCGGAAAAAGCGTCATTACCTCGAGTGTGTGGATATATTTGCCTGTCTCACTGAGTTTCAGAAGAATAAACTTATTCAGGCCGGTTATCCGGAAAACAAGATATATGTCATTCCCAATTCATTTGACTCAGACATAAGGCCAACTTTTGAAACAGGACAATATGTGGCCTTCAGCGGGCGCATCAGCCACGAAAAGGGGATAGACCTCATAATCGAAACCGCGCGCCGCAACCCGTCGATTCCTTTTCGGCTCGCCGGGGCGTTACGCGACTCCGGACTGACCGGAGAGATTCCCGAAAATGTGGTGTTTGAAGGGCATCTGAGTGGTAACGATTACCTAAATTTCCTTTCAAACGCACGGTTTATAGTGATGGCCTCCCGATGCTATGAAGGCTTCCCGATGGCTATCCTCGAAGGTGCCGCCCACGGCAAACCGGTTGTGGCCCCCGACCATGGAGGTTTCACCGAAATTATCGGAAAGGACAATTCAACCGGACGACTCTTCATGCCAGGCAATGTTGAAGACTTAGAAAAACAAGTGCGTATGCTATGGAACGATACGGAACTTTGCCTGCGGCTCGGAATGAACGCTCACAAAAAACTTATTGAATGTTATTCGACTCAAGCAGTAAGCAAAAAATGGGCCGAAATCATAGCTAAATTTGATAAAATGCCTTTATAGCCGTAGAAGTCGTTTTAACTTTTTACGAAAACAATTTTAAAAACTTCTTAGGTTTTCGTAAAAAGTTTAAACGACTTCCGTAGAGAATTAACAGTCAATATTGCGGAAATATAAGAAAAAAAATGTAAATTTGCATGATAATGAGGACTGTGAACAATAATATTTGTCTGTTGCATGGTTCACATTATGTAATCTCTCCAATTTGAAAAGGATAAGTAAATGCAAATCATATTGTTATCCGGCGGATCAGGCACACGCCTATGGCCACTGTCGAACGATGCACGTTCCAAGCAGTTTCTGCGTCTTCTTGACGTGGGAGGCACCGGTCGTCGCGAATCGATGGTGCAACGCGTAATGCGCCAACTTCGGGAATCGGGGATTACAGCCGATGTCACCGTGGCCACCAGCGCCTCGCAGCGCGACTCAGTGCTTGCTCAGCTCGGCCCGCAAGTAAATATAGTCACCGAGCCCACCCGGCGCGATACTTTCCCGGCAATCTGCCTCGCGTGTGAATTTCTTGCACGTGAGAAAAACTGTGCGCCCGATGAAACCATTATCGTAATGCCCTGCGACCCCTATACGGAAGCCGGTTATTTCGAAGCCATAAATAAAATGGCCGGAGGCCTGGAAAACAGTGGCGATGAACTGATTGTCATGGGCATCGACCCCACCTATCCCTCGGCCAAGTACGGATACATCGTTCCGGCTGGCGGCACTGCATCTCCCAACGGTGTGATTCCGGTGAAAAGATTCACCGAAAAGCCCGATGTGGAACAGGCGAAAAAACTCATTTCGGAAGGTGCGCTTTGGAACGGCGGAGTATTTGCATTCAAGCTCGATTACGTAACCCGCATTGCCGAAAAATATGTCAAAGCTGAAAATTTCGCGGAAATTCGCGACCGTTACGAAGAATTCCCCAAAATCAGTTTTGACTATGAAGTGGCCGAAAAAGCCTCGAAAATAGGCATGGTGAAATATCATGGAGACTGGAAAGACCTTGGCACATGGAACACACTGACCGACGAGCTTAAAACGCACGAATATGGCAATGTAACGACCGACGGTACCGGTCGTAACACTCATATTTTCAACGAACTCCAGATTCCGTTACTTTGCCTCGGCACTCAAGACCTTGTGATTGCCGCCTCGCCCGACGGTATCATCGTTTCTGAAAAAAACAAATCGGAAAACGTAAAGACATTTGCCGCCACACTCAAACAGCGCCCCATGTTCGAGGAGCGCCGCTGGGGGTCGTATAAAGTTATCGACAGCATCGAATTTCCCGATGGCTACTGCGCACTCACCAAGCAGCTGACTGTGAACGCCGACTGCGCTCTGAGCTATCAGCGCCACTTCTGTCGTGACGAAGTGTGGACTCTGATTGACGGCAAAGGCGAAGTGGTGATCGACGACGTGAGGCGCCCAGTGCAACGTGGCGAAACAATCTTCATTCCAAAAGGAGTGAAGCATGCCCTGCGTGCCTTCACAAGCCTGACTTTTATCGAAGTGCAATCTGGATCCAATCTTATTGAAGAGGATATCGAAAGATTCGACTATAAATGGTGATCTAATCTATCTTTGCAGATGAAAACAATAGCAATCATTCTGGCCGCCGGGAGCGGACGCCGACTCGGCTCTGACCTTCCCAAGCAGTTTCTCGAAGTCGAGGGGCGGCAGGTGATTGAGTACACTCTTGATGTGTTCGAGAAGTGTGCGGCTGTTGACGAAATCTGCGTTGTGACACACCAACACCACATACCCGAAATTAAATCTATCGCAATCCGCAACGGTTTCCATAAACTGCACAACGTGATTACGGGGGGTGCCGACAGATTTTCATCAAGTCGGGCTGCCCTTGAGTTCTACGCAAATGAATCGCCCGAAACGATAATCATGTTTCACGACTCTGTCAGACCCTTGATTGCCCCCGGCACAATTGAAGAATGTGTAAAGGAAATGGAGTGTCACGATGCCGTGGCCCTCGGCACTCCCTCGACAGATACAATATGGGTATTAGACTCGCAAACAAATATACGGGAAATTCCGCCGCGCGACAATTTATACAACGCTCAGACTCCTCAATGCTTCCGATTAGGCCAAATCAGCGAAGCATACAGTCGTGCGGCAGCCGATTCCGGCTTTGTCGCCACCGACGACTGCGGTGTCCTGCTCCGCTATGCTCCGGAGTGTAAGATTCACGTCGTGAAGGGTTCGGCCGATAATCTTAAAATCACCTATAAAGAGGATCTGTCTATCCTCGCCTCGTTATTAAAATCCCGTTCTCTGGCCTACGATAAACAGGATGAATCCATACTTTCAAACAAGATTTAACACACCGGATGAATATATATTTCAACATACGCTATGAAATGGACCGCGACGAGGTGCACAAAGCCATCGAACGCCGGCTGCCTCATCCGGAGTCAGACTATATCTGTGTAGCCGACGGTGTAATTGTCAACATGGCCAATCGCAACCTTGACTATCTTAAAGTTGTGAACGGAGGCCTGTTCTCGATTTGCGACAGCAGCTATGTGCCTATATATCTTCGCCTTATCTACGGACTGCAATACGACCAATATTGCGGTGCGCAGATTTTCAGAGACATTGTGTCCGACCAGCGTTACCGCATGATATTTCTCGGAGCCAGGCAGGAGGTGCTTGACGGTCTCCGCAAACACATCGGGCAATGGAACCCCGACGTGAAGGATATGAAATTTGTGGAACTGCCGTTCCGCAAAGTCGAGGATTTCGACTATCCGGCCATTGCACGAATCATTGAAGAGGATGGCGCCGAGATTATATGGGTAGCTCTCGGAGCCCCTAAACAAGAGATATTTATGTCTCGACTGAAACCCTATCTTCATCACGGCGTGATGATAGCGGTCGGGGCAGCTTTCAAATATTACAGTGGTGTCGACATGGGGCGTGCTCCCCAATGGATGATTAACTGTCATCTCGAATGGCTCTACCGCCTTATTAAGGAGCCTCCCAAACAGTTCAGACGCTGTTTCCACATAGTTCGCACTCTCCCGCGACTGCTGTTCCATGAATGGCGCAGAAAACGGGAATGGCGCCGAAAACATGAATCGCAGACTTGCAATTCTTCTTCCGGCCACCCGGTTTCCGACCCCTGAAACAGTACCGGGGTGGGGATGAATTGGCATTTCCTCTCCTTTAATATAAAATTAATATAAAATCAAATATAAAATCCCGAATTTCAAGAAGAAATTCGGGATTTTATATTTCGACTTACGACCGGGATCAGTAATCATAATCGGGTACAACCCGAATGGCTCTCCAGCCCCAATCGCCTTTCTTTATATTGTAATAAGCCACTGCTGTGATTTCTGCCACCGACCCGGGTGCAATATTCTGCAGAAGGCCTGCATCCACATAGATGCCGTCGACAAACGTAAAGGTCTGACCGGGACGGATATTGATTTCAGAACGAAGTTTGCGGAAAAGTTTCCCTTCGTAGGAGGCCGGATCATCAACCCGACGAATGGTCATTACATTTGACACATTCTTACCATCGGGTTCTTCTGCAAAACGCACGCAATAAACCTGATTGTCGGCAAAGCGCATATTGAGTCGCTTGGTCGAAAAGAAACCGCGATTATGATCTTCCGTCACGAAGTTCACTGTCTGCTTTTGAGGATTAAACTTGCTGACAAGTATTGCAGTTTCAGGCACACCACCAAAGAGGAAATCTCGGGTTGGTTCCATGTTCTCCTGGTAGAAGATGTAATTGTTCTCATTTGCCTGCGTTTCAGCATACCAGGGCATTGACATCAATCGGGCGATAGATTCCGGTAGCTTGCGGCCTTTCTTTTCAGACACAGCCCTTATAGCCTCAATTTCATATTTTGCGGCTGCATATTCACCCATTTCATAGAGCATAGGGGCGAGCGCAATGCGCACCTCAACAAGCTGTTCAGGATTTGCACGGCATGTCAGCGCACGGCAATAACAGGCCATGCGAAGATTGTCTTCATCCAGCACATCGCCAAGTTTAGCCCAGGCCCAATAGTGATTTTGATACTTCTTCACAAATTCGCGCGCAGTCTCCACAGCCTCTTCCATGCGGTCAAGGGCTTTGAGAAGAAGTGTCTTCTGGTAGAGGGTATACCGGAATTCAGGATGAGTCACCAATAAATTATCAAGCTCACCCACCAGACGCTCAATATCCTCCTCAGAGGCTATGCCCCGCTCGGCGGCGAGCAAAATACTTTTAACGGCCATTGTATAGGCACGTTCGGCAAGAGATGTATTCATCGCGCCGTTGTTAAGACGCATTTTCAAATAATCTTCCGGCAGGAAAAACTCAGGCCCCCACCAATCAAGCACTTCGGCAAATGCATCCCATGGCTTTCCGTTTTCGTCATGCAGCAGCATCAGCGAATCCAACAAGATTGAATAATAACGATGAGGTTTCAGAAAAGCAATTCCGGTAAGGGCATCGAACAACGAATCAAGCTTCCCGGCATCAAATATATTCTCGCGGTTCAATGCAAGAACAAGTTGACGGATATCCCACGCGATTCTGTTGTTCATCTCCGCTTCACCAACTTCCTCAAGTCGTAATGAAGCCAATTCGTTAATACACTCAATCACCTTGTCAATATCACCCGCCTTTGCAGCCTTTTCATTTTGCGCTTTCACACATTCGGCAAGAGAAATCAATGCTGATTTGTCAGAAGAATCCGCTTCGTGCAATTCTCGGGCCGCCTCACAGGCCTTTTCAAGTTCTCCCGATTTGCGAAGCTCAGTAATTTCATTAAGGGTCATCATGGATTCGATAAAATATTATATATAAATAAAATAATAAAAATTACAATAGTCGTAAAAATTAATAGATGTCAATATCTTCTTGGAAAACTCCTTGAGCAATACATAATGGTTAAGATTCTCAAAAAGATATTGGAACGGAACGTACTATCATTCCACTCCGCGGACTGCACCAAAATTACTAAAAATTATGCAATTACGCAAGAAAATAATTATTTAAACGTGTATTTATTTGCACATTACGGGCCGACCGGTGGCGTTTGAAAGCAAACGCGCCACTGATTCAAGTGCCGACTTGCGCGCTTTTGCCGGCTCCCCACGTTTCTCGATATTGCGCCTCACGGATTCGAGCACATGCGCTTTGGCAAGATTTTCTTCGGCCGCACTGAACACGGCCGGTCCAAGCAGTTTGTCGTTCCACGAGTCATAAATCACGTATGCATCCGGGCGCGTAGACTCGCGCAGCGTTAATGTGGCCGGAGGAAGAGTGACATGCAGGGTGTCGCCCTGCTCTTCAAGTGTTATTTTTTCCAGATCGAAACCGATGGTGCCTTCTACCGACACACGGCCCACAAGGTGTCGCGACCCGATTGTGGCCTTGAATGGAATCTCCTGCCACACGGAAACTGTCTGGAGTTCAACCATACTCCGGATATCGCTGATTTTCGCCGGCGCATAGCGAACGCGTTCGGGCGCGGGCGACGCCTGCCACCGCTGCCACATCATATACCCGGCTATGCCTATAATCAGTATTACAATTCCGGCAAAAACTACATACAACTTTCTCATCAGTACATTTCCGTTGAAATTTCCCTGTTTACGCTTGGCAGGTCTTAATATTTATCCAAAGAACTGAATCGCGCAAGATTCTATTTCCAGCTCACCTCCACTTCATATCCATCGGATGCCAGCAGCTGCCTGAAGAATGATTCGGCACGTCGCCGCCCGGCCTCTGTAACCAGTGCGGCGAATTCCGGATTCGACTTGACCTCTTGTTTCAAAAGGGTGTTCATCTGCTCTTTGAGTCGAGCTCTTTCCTCCGGACCTATCACCGACCGCAAGCCCGTGACACGATAGTGCTCTTCATGAAATTCCGCTTCCCTCCCCGAAAATTCAGTCTTGATTGCCGGAAGGCGAACCGAGATGCGTCGTGCTTCCTTATCGACTGTAATATCTTCGGCGGTAAGCTCCGACATATCTATGTAGGCGTTCAAATACGTATCGTAGGAATATACAGCCTTACGGTCGCCGATTTTGAGGGCATCCACAACGGCTGCGATAATCTGTCGTGAGCCTTCGGCCTCGCTCATAGAAATGTCATCGATAGAGGCTGTCTTTTTTATACTCATGCCGGCAACTGCAAGTTTCTCGATTCCCTCGAAACGACTCAACAGCAGCTCGGAATTTGGCTCAGACGGAGTTTCGGGTGTCGGCCTCACACATGAAGCCAACACCGTAAAGATTATCAGAATAAATGTTGTTGACAGTAATCTCATTTCTCTGTTAACAACCAATCACTTGTTTTTGTTGGCATGATCTTCTGCCCATGCCTTGCAGGGCTGCATGCTCGAACCGTCGAAACAATGTGTGCATATCCGGCATTTCGGCAATCCGATGCTTTCCACAAGGTCTTCGATAGTACAGAATTTAAGACTCGACAAGCCAAGTCTTCGGGCAATCTCGCCTACCATCTTTTCATATTCGGGCGAACCGGTGGTGGCGTACTTTTCGAGCTTCGCGGTGTGGTCTCCCTCGAAATCCTGAATGATTCGACGCGAGATGAGCTCAAGGTCACTTTTCGAAGATGTGAAGCCGATGAACGGACAGCCATAAACAAGGGGAGGACAAGAAATACGGGCATGAACAGCCTTCGCACCCCCTTCGAAGAATGTGCAGACATTGTCGCGCAGCTGGGTACCTCTCACAATAGAGTCATCACAGAAAACCACACTCTGATCTTTGAGCAGTGCGCGGTTGGGAATCAGTTTCATGCGCGCCACCAGATTGCGGCGGTCCTGAGTGGAGGGTGTGAAGCTGCGAGGCCATGTGGGCGTATATTTAAGCACCGCGCGACGATAGGGAATACCGTTGCCCT
The DNA here is from genome assembly GCA_014802335.1 of Bacteroides sp. Lineage (GTDB taxonomy): Bacteria > Bacteroidota > Bacteroidia > Bacteroidales > Muribaculaceae > Lepagella. The sequence continues at coordinate 27,542 of JAAVCL010000011.1, forward strand.
CTGCATATCCAAGTGCGAAGCCGACACCTGAATCGGGAATTCCGCACACTGAGTCGGCCTTCATATCATCGGTCCGGCCCATGGCGCGACCGCAGGCCTCACGCATTTCTTCGGCATTTATGCCGTTGTAATCAGAGGCCGGGAAGCCATAATAAACCCAGAGGAAGGAACATATCTGTTCGCGACGGGCCGGCTCCTGAAGAACCTCTACCCCGTTGGCCGTGACGCGCACTATTTCTCCGGGGCCAAGGTCGCGCACGCGCTCATAGCCAAGATTCGGGAAAGCCGATGTCTCGCTGGTGAGTGCATAACCATCCTCTCCGCGACCTATCACAATTGGTGTGCGACCTAAATAATCGCGAGCCGCTATGATGCCGTCTTCGGTAAGAATCAACATCGAGCACGACCCGTCTACTCGCTCATAAACCTTATTGATTCCGTCGCGGAAATCATTGCCCATGTTGATAAGCAACGCCACAAGCTCGGTCTGATTGATGCGGTTGGCCGAAAGCTCGCTGAGATGCATCCGCTCGGCTAACAGCTCATCGGCTATCTCACGGGCATTGTTAACTTTTGCAACAGTCACCACTGCATAACGGCCCAAATGAGAATTTACAATTATCGGCTGCGGGTCCGTGTCGCTTATCACACCGATGCCGATGTTGCCTTTGAACGACCCAAGCTCATCCTCGAATTTTGATCGGAAATAATTTCGTTCGATACTGTGAATCGAGCGATTAAAGCCCGCTTCCTCATCAAAAGTTACCATCCCGGCACGCTTTGTGCCAAGATGTGAATTATAGTCAGTGCCATAAAACAGGTCGTTGACTACAGGCCGCTTTGCGACCGCACCAAAAAAACCACCCATAGAAAAGGTTTTAGTTAGAAATGCAAGAACACTCCGGCCAAATGCGGAAGGCCGGGCGATGTATTAAAGTGCAAAATTAATAAAAAAATTTTTCTGTTGGGCAGCTATCCTCATTTTTTTAAGTTAACTTTGTGATATGCTCTTTCGTCGGCAAGGCGATATCCGCTCCCTGAGGATACCACCTTGCATTAATCGCAATCTTAAGTTAATCAACACTTTCTCATGATAGATTTAATAACCGATTTTCTAAAAAATGTAAACTCTCTTGAAGTTAACATGACCAACAGCATGTTCAGACTTATATTGAGCATGGTGCTCGGTATGGCTGTCGGAGCCGAACGTAAACGCAAAGGACAAATTGCCGGTATCCGCACTTTTACTCTTATTGCCATGGGATCGTGTCTGGCGATGTTGCTTTCCATCTACGTGCCTCAAGTTTATCTTGGCCTCAAAAACGGCGACCCGGGACGTATCGCCGCTCAAGTCATAACGGGCATCGGTTTTATAGGCGGCGGTGCGATGATTCACATGAAGGGTGCCGTGAGAGGTCTTACCACAGCCGCCGGAATCTGGATGACGGCCATAATCGGAATGGCGGTAGGCATCGGGATGTATTTTATCTCAATCGGCGCCACGATACTAATTCTCCTCACTCTTGTGGCTTTCGAGCACTACGAGAAAAAACGGGGCGTGGGGCAAGTGTCGAAGGTTATCAGCCTGACGGCCGGCGGAATCCTTCACGACATTGGCGACTACCGAAAGGTATTTGCCGACAATGGCATTCATCTTTCCACTTATTACGTCGAGTATAATTATGAAAAGAATATTACGGAACTGAATTTCGTGGTGCTTGCCCACGCCTATTCAAATCTCCTCCCCGTTCTCGAAGCAATAGGCAAAGTTAATCCCACTCTTAAACTCACGCTTTCGTCTCAACTCGACATTTAGACCCGTCCTCAAGATATTGTGGCTCTGCGCCAAAAGCCAATTGGAAACATGCACAACATGTGCATGTTTTTTTATTTAACTTTGCTCAAAAGATTTTATTCCAGTTGTATTCATCATGAAGTTATATACTTTCCTTATCTCCGGATTGATTTTAGGACTTTCATCCGGGTGCCACGGAACCGAACATGACCATGATTCGGAAAAAGAGCATAGTGAACAGGAACATAAAGCTGACTCGAATCTTGTTGAGATGACGCATGAGGCAGCCAAGAGTGCAGGAATCACCACAGAAACAGTTGCCGCCTCCGATTTTAACGAAAGCGTTAAGGCCGCGGGGTTTATCGAGAACAGCCGCGGGGGCGAACGCATAGTTTCCGCCCCGGCCTCAGGAATAGTGTCTTTCAGCAGCGGGATTGTTGCCGGGCAGGCTGTCAAGGCCGGCCAACCCCTGTTTTCTATCTCTTCAAAGGGTCTTGAACAGTCGGACGCCACAGCCACAATTCATGTGGATGTTGAGGCTGCCCGCACCGCCTACGAGCGTGCCGCGCAATTGATTAAAGACAATCTTATCACCCGCCCCGAATACGACCGGCTGCGTGCTGATTATGACCGGGCCAAGGCAGTGGCGGCCACTGTGGGCGCCAAAACCGCCCGGGCTGTAGGGGTCTCTGCTCCTATGTCGGGATTTCTTGTTGATGTTTCGGTGGCTCCGGGTGCATTTGTAAATATGGGCGATCCTTTGGCCACGGTGGCAACCGACCGCCGACTCCTGCTCCGAGCCGAGGTTAGCGAACGTCATCGGAATTTCGCACGCTCGGTGTCGGGTGCGAATATCCGCGTTCCCGGCCAGGAACTGAGTGTTTCTCTCGCCTCTCTCGCTCCAAAAATACTGAGCTCGGCTCCCACAGCATCAGCAAATTCAAATTTCTTCCCCGTCTACATCGAATTCGACAATCCGGGTGGCCTTTCAAACGGATCGGTTGTGGAAGTGTGGCTCGCGGGCAACACCCGCCACGGGGTGATAAGCGTACCCAATTCGGCCCTTGTTGAGGAGGGTGGATATTTCTATGTTTACGTTAAGCAGCCCGACGAACATGAACTGTTCCGAAAAACAGAAGTCAAGACGGGTTCTACCGACGGCATGCGCACTGAAATCATATCGGGACTTTCGGAAGGAGAAACTGTCGTGACTCAGGGAGCCCTCCGCATCCGCATGGCCGGCATGGGATCTTCAATCCAGGGACACACTCACCACCATTAATTGAAGTCGTTTAAACTTTTTTCAAGGCTAAGATTTATTAAGATTTTGAGCGAATTTTGATTCTTGAAGAAGGAGCATAGCGGGCTATGCGACTGATGAAAGAATCGAAAGGCGCCAA
>JAAVCL010000012.1 GCA_014802335.1 Bacteroides sp.
ATAGCGGGCTATGCGACTGATGAAAGAATCGAAAGGCGCCAAAATATTAATAAATATTAGCCTTGAAGAAAACAATTTTAAACATTTCTTGGGTTTTCGTAAAAAGTTTAAACGACTTCGATGCTTCTTATCCGGGTGACGCACTTTTTACTCTGCCACTCCCTGATTTTAAATTTAAATTTATACTAATATCATGTACAAGAATTTTAAAACACATCTTGAAAAAGAGTTGCAAGACATCAAGGATGCCGGCCTTTACAAAAATGAGCGAGTGATTGTCACCCCCCAGAGCAGCGATATAGAAGTGGAAGGAACCAACGGCGAAGTCCTAAACTTCTGTGCCAACAACTATCTCGGCCTGGCTGATAACTCCCGTCTCATCAACGCAGCCAAAAAGGCAATGGACAACCGTGGTTATGGAATGTCGTCGGTGCGCTTCATTTGCGGTACCCAGGACCTTCACAAGGAGCTTGAAAAAGCTATCAGCGATTATTTCAAGACTGAAGACACCATTCTCTATGCTGCATGTTTTGATGCCAACGGCGGTCTTTTCGAACCCCTCTTTACCGAAGAAGATGCTATTATCAGCGACTCGCTGAACCATGCTTCAATCATCGATGGCGTGCGCCTCTGCAAAGCAAAACGTTTCCGTTATAAAAATGCTGACATGGAAGACTTGGAACGTTGTCTGTGCGAAGCAAAAGACTGCCGATTTAAAATCATAGCTACCGACGGAGTATTCTCGATGGATGGAAATGTGGCTCCGATGGATAAGATTTGTGAGCTTGCTGAAAAATATGATGCCCTCGTGATGGTTGATGAAAGCCATTCTGCCGGGGTGGTTGGTGAAACAGGCCACGGCGTAGCTGAAAAGTTTGATTGCTACGATAAGATAGACATATTTACCGGCACCCTCGGAAAATCTTTCGGCGGTGCAATGGGTGGATTCACAACTGGTAAAAAAGAGATCATCGACATGCTCCGCCAGCGTTCACGTCCTTATCTCTTTTCCAACTCTGTTGCACCCTCTATCGTTGGAGCAAGTATTGAAATGTTCAAGATGCTGAGTGAAAGCAACGACCTCCACACCAAACTTATGGAAAATGTGGAATATTTCCGCAATAAGATGATCGAGGCCGGCTTTGATATCAAACCCACTCAAAGTGCAATCTGCGCGGTGATGCTCTACGATGCAAAACTCTCTCAGGATTTTGCTGCCGAGATGCAGAAAGAAGGCATTTATGTAACCGGTTTCTATTATCCGGTTGTTCCCAAAGATCAGGCGCGTATACGTGTTCAGCTTTCGGCCGCACACTCTCGCGAACAGCTTGATAAAGCAATCGATGCCTTCATCAAAGTCGGAAAGAAACTCAACGTTATTAAGTAATTAATCGACTCATAAAAAAGTAGATTTTAAAATCAATAATTAGACTTTCTAAAATAATTACGAATATTTATTGAAATCTGCTTAAATAAAAAAATTGCCTGAACTTACTAAAAAAGTTCAGGCAATTTTTTATAAGAATTTTATTTTATAAAAAAGACACATTATTTCAAATTGCGGTTTTATGTCTTTATAGTTTTTCTTCTTTCGTTCTTAAGTCAAAAGATACAGAAAATTTTATCGGAAATATACGGACGTCCCGGCACCCACCCGGCAATGCGGCGACAAATGTAGGGACGTGGCGTGCCACGTCTGAAAGTTACGATGAAGTATTACGGACGATGTTTCCCCAGACGTGGCACGTCCCTACATTTGTCCGGTAACATATCGCGGCGGAAAAACGTCTCTATAGGAAGAGCATTATGCCTGTTGAAAAGGATTTGAAATCAAGACCTGCACAATTTCGGAATGTATTGAAAGGAGAGTATCTTACAAAAACACCTATTCCATAATATCCCAATGCTCCGAGAAAATCTATCGTAACAGGTTTCTGATTGATATGATAGGAGGTCACGGTATAGTCGCGAGATTCTAATCTATATTTTGTCTTGATATTAGCACTTGTGTTAAATTTTACAATGGGTCCTGCCGCAAAAGTGAAAAGCCCCTTTTTTCCGAAATACAGTCTGTAAAGAAGGGGAATCTGATAACTGAATATTCTTATTCTTGAGGTGCCTTTTGACACTCCTTCTTCAAATGGAAGCAAGGAAATCATGCCATCGTCCCCTTTGTGAAAGTAGTGGCCATTTCTAATGACGTAATTTTTCCAATCAATACCTATACCCATAGTGATGGAATTGTTCCCATAACTCCAGCTTACCCCTATGATATTATTCCAAGTCCATTCCATACTACGACCCATTGATGAGTTTAAATCCGGGTTAGCATCCACCGGTGTTATCCACCCGCAGGCAAGGCCTCCCGAAGTCAGACTCCAGTGGCTTTTACCCTTTTTTGTGAGGTTCACACCAAAATTCATCTGTCGATGACCGATATAAGATTGCACGGTTCGATTCTCCGGGTCGGGAATATCAAATGACAGATATGACGGGTTGGTGCCCGATTCCAAAAAGAATATTTCGAGTTTTTTACCCTCTTCTTCTATTAATGTTAGGTCGGTGACATCTTTAAAAATAGTGAAGGTGATTTTATTAAAATCAGGAGAATCCGAAGTGTTTGTGTCGTAATAGAAATTTTCTCCCTTACCGTCAATGTCCTTGGCTGTTATGGAAACTGAAGAAGAGAGGGCCTTTATGGTTAGTTCTTTAACGGAAGAAGCATGAATTAAAGTGTCGCGGTATAGACCATCGGACATTACGGAAGCATCGGTTGATGATTCCTGTGCATGAACTAAAACCATGTTGAGGAGATAATTCAGAAGAAATAAAATTAGAATCCGTTGATACATTTTGTCAGTATTTAATTTTTGTTGTTATTTGGAGTTTTGTGCCATTTTTCTGATCAGTTCCGAGACTTTTTGTTCCCCGATTTTCCCTTCGAGATATACGAGGAATATGTCTGTACCATCGTTAGCTGCATTGTTCAGATAATATAGATAACGGTTAATCTTTACGCCTTCGGATTTTACAGGTTTAAGAATGAAAAGAGCGAAATAAAGCTTACCACCCTTATATCTCACCTGTTTGCCAATTGCCGAAGTACCATCACGAAGCACAGCTTTTTCAACAGTTTGACGATAGGTTGAGGCCGGAGCCTTGAGTGTGGCAAAAACTGTTAAATTATGGCTTTTCAGAAATTTATTATTTCCACTCAAGTAAGTTTCCGTTACCTTCGGATCGGTGGAAAATCTGCCGTTTAAAATGCTGTTTATTTCCAGACCGTTCTGAGCATATATCAGATTCCCTCCGGAGAAGGCGAATATAATTGTCAGGATCAGCCATTTTATGACGCTTGGAAAAGAATGAAAGTCGTTGTTATTCATTGCTTGGTTGCGTTTGAAGAAAATTAGTCAATATGGTGAAGAAGTTGAATTGAGTTTCAGGATTTTGAGAAGCCTGACCTCTGCTAAGGGCGGCATTGATTATAACCTCGAATCCTGAAATAGAACTTCTAATTCTTCTGCTATTTCTTGTTGAGCTTCATTGACGCCTTCATTAAGATCCGCAATATTCTGCATCATGAGGCGCATCACATCCTCTTCGTTAGTGAGGCATTGCCCGTTAACAAATGCGAAACATTCATCCGGAGTCTCTGTTGTCAAGGATAATTTTATAACTATGCTTAAGACTGCTATAATCAGAGCCGCTGCTGTTAATTTTACTTTCCACATCGAATGCAGGGCAAACGCACTATCGGGTTTCAGCGATTTTTTGACGCTTTTTATCGTATTAAATCCTAACACAGCTTTGGCTTCCTCAATGGCCGGATGATTAAGACTTGTTGATGCAAGCGCTATTTTAAATTGCTTTTCCTCATCTTCCGTCATTTTACAATCAAACCAGCGTTCAATGTCGTAAAGCAGCAACTCTATATCTTGATTATTATTCATAAAACGATGCGTTAGAAATTATTTAACTTATTGGGTGGTGAAGTATGTGGATGAAATTTTTGATTCGGTTGAATGCGTTCAGTTAATGTGAAGTCCCCGATCTGTAAGCATCTCTGATTTTCTTACGCGAACGGCTAAGAATCTGTCTTACATTTTCCTGACTAAGATTAAGCCTTTCGGCTATCTCCTGATATGAAAGGTTCTCAACATCATGAAGGATAAAGATCTCATAAGCATTTCCCTTTAATATCTTTCTGCTTAAAGCCAACAATGCTTTATAAAGCAATGCGTTCTCATCTTGTTCCGATTCAACCGGGGAATTTATTTCCGGCAGGTTGTCCAGAGGAATCATCGTGTGTTTTTTGATGTTGCGAAGTTGGTCGATTGCCGTGTTTCTAACAACTGTGTAACTGAGCTTTATAGCTTCCAATTCGCTATTTATTTCAATCTGGCGTGACCATAATTTGCAGAAGGCATCATGCAACACGTCGTCTGCGTTCTCCTCACTTCCGGTTATTCCGGACGCAAAGACACGAAGTTTATCGCGTAATTTAACGAATATCGATGTCAGTACAAGTTGTTTCACGCTGTTCTTGTGGTGTACCTTTTTTACTCTTTTCATCAACCATAACGACGGGCCGTTAAGTTTGTGACAACATGTAGATAAAAAATCGGAGGTTCATCCTGTGCCACAGAGAACCTCCGATGAATTTATGCCGATAAAGAAATATCTGCTTGTGGGTTGGGGTCTTAATTCGCAAAGTCGATTGAGAGTCCTAAGCGGAACTGACGCGGATCAACCGGGTAGTGCGGAAGAGAAAAATAGTCTTTTGAGAACCAGCCTTGATTCAGATGACTGCACATGAGGAAAAATCTTACTTTATAAAGTTTGCAAGTGAGGTAAACATCCGAGAATATGAAGTTACCGACTTTAACAGGGTCAGTTCCCTGAGTGTGGAAAGTCATTGTGGCAGGCTGATAGGAGAGTGCCGTGTATTTCGTATACCAATTGCAGTCCACACCCACTTGAACTGTCAGCGCTCTGAAAGCATGGAAGTAAAGATACATGTTGCTGTAAAGGCTGAACGACGGGAGTGGCAGGACATTATTGTCTGAACTTGCCTGATAGGTGAGTCGGTTGTCCCAGTTCCAGATTCCGAATTTCAATTTTTGGTCGATCGAAGCTGAGAATACCTGAATCTGACCTCCATGTTGCTGCGGACGGCACAACTCGTTAAAATAAATATAATTACCTATATTCTCAAAATTCACACTCAATTCTGTGCGAGTCCAGGGTATATATAATTTCCCTCCCACCCGGTATTTCTGAATCTTGTTAAAATCATTGTTCCATATAAAATGGTTGCCCACATAATGGTTCAACATATAGTTGGGAGAAAGATTGCTGAACGCGCCTTCCGCCGTGATGCTCACGGTGTCTTTAGCAAGTCGGAATCGGGTTTGAATCTGCCCCGTGAGGTCAATTTCACCGGCTGCATCACCCACCAGTCCGAACCGGGCATCGGCTGAATAGCGCAGAATTGAGCCTCGGGTCTTTTCAAGTCTACCTCCTAACCACATTCTGTGGCGCGTTTCCCCAAGACTTCGTGTATAATCTTTGGGCAATTCGCTTAGGCCTGAAGCTTCTGCTTCGGCAGTGTCAGCAGGGCGTTCATACATCCCGTCAATTCTATAACGATACTTGTCTATTTCATAATTGATATATGCACCGAGTCCGAATTTTGCCCATTTCTGAAAGCCTTCTATCAATTCGATACCAACGCAATTGGAAACAGACCAGTAATTGTCGGATTCTCTTGTGGAACTTGCGTTGAAATATGTATCAGTCCAAAATTCGCGTGCCTCCGTTGAATTGGTATTGATAAAGAGCCTTCTGTCTTTTTTCCAATCCAGAGAATAAACAAATTTCGTGACGGGCACGAATTCTTCTCGTTCCACTGTGTCTTCGGGCTGGGTCACATCTCGCCAGAATCCAAGCTTATAAGCATGATTCATATAAAACTCCATGCCTACCAGTCGGTTATGAGCGGAAGTGAGGTGTACGGGAATACTTTTTGGTTCGATTGTGTTGTAACCTCCTTGAAGTTCAGCGGGGTCAGTAATATATAAATCATTTGTGATACCACCATTCTCTTTATTCAGGTGATTGGTGTGGTTGAAAAACGCCTGCATCTCATAGTGGTCACCGTTGTAATACCCCGAGAACCCATATCCGAGTCCTTTGGTGGCTTGCTCGGCGTAACTTCCCTTTGTATAAGGATACTCTATCCAGGCTCCGAGTCCTATTTTCTTATTGACATTGCCGGCAAACGTTATTTTAAGGTGGTCAGTCCTGTTCTCTGTTCCATATCCCCACCCGTATGAAACCTGGGTGAAAGGTATATACATATTATAGAACTTTTGTTTTTGGAAAGAAGGAAGCCAATAGCCGATTGAGTTGTTGAAATAGAATGAACGGCTTTCGGGACGTTCAAAATATATCATATTGATTGCCGGACCGGTGAACTGTCCCGTTGTGGCCCACGCATCCGATTGAATTGCGGAGGTAAATTCACGCTGATAATTGTAAAGCACCGTGTCGAGAGTAGACTCGATATGATTGCCCAAAGGCCATGACAAGGTCCACGCCGACCCCGGAGGATATGTTTTTGTTTCTTTATCCGAGTTTCCGGCTGCGGGAGTCTGTGCATGAAGTAATGTCGTATATACGATGATTGCTGAGATGGCCTGGAGTATACCCAAGCCAAACGGCTTTATTTTAAGTCTCAAATTATTAGAATGTTTCGGATTTACACGACAAAATTACAAAAAAATTTGATAAGTTCACAAGAAGTCAGGTCATAATCCAATTGGATTATGACCTGACTTCTTGTGGGTATATCTTTATTCCCGGACTTACTTTTGCCCGATGTTAAAGTTGTTGTGTCGGAAATGGTTGATGAGCTTCGCGAAGCAGATCATTTACTGTCTTGACCGGATTGAATGTCTGGGCCGGAACCTCGATGAAAATTGTGTTCCAATTGCTCATGGCGCCGTTCCAGAGTCCGGGCAACTCGAGAGCTTTTATCTCTACACCTTCCCGACTCTTTTGAGAAATAAAACCGGTGGCTTTATCAACATAATCGGGGAGATTGAATTTTTTGCCTTCCCAGTCGCGAACGGATACGGCAAGATCCACAGGATTAAAGTGAGTTGCCTCCTTCATCATCTTTACTGCCTCAGGATCGTTGCTGTCAATCTGTGATGATTCAAGTATCTGCGGACTCACAGTGCCGTCTGCATTGTAAACAAGGAATGGGCCTCCGCCCGGTTCTCCTTCGTTTCGAACCATTCCGCACACGCGCATCGGGCGATTAAGCTTTTCGTAAATATAAGCTGCTTTTTGCGCATCGTCCATTTCGGCGGTCTTGTCGTGGGTGATGCACAGAACGTTGTGCATGAATGTGATCATTTCATCAAGTTTTGCACTGTCTGCTTTATTCTCTTTGATCATCCGGCAGTATTCGTTGATACGCTGTTTGACGGCAACCAACGTGCCACCCAGCACTTTTTTGTATTGAATGGTGGCTCCGCGATGTGTGTCGGGCACTACGTTGTCTATATTCTTGATGAAAATTACATCTGCATCAAGATCGTTAAGATTTTCTATGAGCGCTCCGTGACCGCCCGGACGGAAAAATAAATTGCCGTTTTCCCTATATGGAGTGCCGTCGAGATTGACCGCTACCGTATCGGTCGAAGGTTTCTGAACGCTAAATGTTATATCAAATTTTACTCCATATTCATGGCTGAGTCTTCCGGCTGTCTCCTCTACCTTCATCTTCATCAGGGGGAGATGATCTTCAGATACAGTGAAATGTAACTTTACAACTCCATCCTTGCCTGCTGCATATTGGGCTCCTTCGGCCAGGTGCTCTTCGAGGGCCGTGCGAGAACCTCCCATTGTCTTGTGAAATTGCAGCAACGCCTTGGGTAGTTTACCATAATTCAACCCTGATTTTTCTATCAGGGCACTTACCACCTCCTTATATTTATGTTCCTTAACCAGAGTGTCAATGCTTTTTCCATATTCACTCAAACACACAAAATTAAGTCGCTCGTAGAAGGCGAAATCCTCGATATGTTCGAAAAATTTCTTTATAAAGTCGTTATCCGGCTTCTTTGATTTACCATTCAAAAACGAGAAAAGATCTTTAAACATCCTTGAGGCAGCCCCGCTTGCAGGCACCATTTTCATCACTTTGCCCCCCTTGCCGAGAAATTCTTCCCAGCATCTGATTGCTCCCATTTCCATTTCCGGTGTTAAAACGGATATGCCGTGGCCCGGCGTGGCAGCCCCCTCGAGCTTTAGATAAGGGAAGCCTGTTGACAGCATTTCAAGCTGCTCATTGAGTTTTTCTTCTGTTATGCCTTTCTCTTGTAGAAATTCAAGGTCTTCTTTTAATAATTCCATATTATTGTCGGTTTGATATTTCCGGTTATTATTAATTAAATGTGCTGAAGGTGCGAATAATTCTGATAACTGCTGAATTTATTACTCGGCTAAAGTTAATACTATTTGGCAGCCCTGCAAAGAGTATGCAATTTTCGTTATATATTAATCCACTTTTTTCATAGTATTTCCGGATATAACCTCGCGTAATTGCCCTCAGCACATCCTTGTCTTTAATGTGAAAACAAGTTACCGACATCTTTGTTTGTTGCAGATCCACATCTTTTATACTCTTCTCCCGTCTCTGTTCTTCAGATTATGTAGAATCGTGCTATATGGAATCGTGCCTGAGTCCTACTTACGAGATGAAGTACTTACTGTATATTTGTATATTCTTTGAGTTTCTTTATCTGCAAGGTGTGTCCGCGAGCGCCTTAACCCGGCTATCCACACCACTTCATTTGTATCAATTTCGCATGCAACTATTGCCCGGCGTTTTTGTTGATATGAAAGTTTGGCATCTTTAAAGACCTTGCTAACCGCCATGCTGCCGTTCATTCCAAGCGGTTTGATGCGGTCGCCCTTTTCGGCAAAACGAAATTTTATTTTCGACGGGGGGAGAGGTGTCCATAGTTCTGAAAGTGGTGCTTCAAAGATGGTTGTGAGTAACGGGACGTTCATTTCAAATTCGGTAACTACCGTGCATATTTCAATCTTCTCGTCAGTATCTATAACTTCCAGACGGTCTCTTTCTAAAGTTAATATTTTATTCTGTGAAAACCATTGTTTTCCCGACATAAACCGCGTGCCTTCAATACTTCGCATCACTTCGGCCATTATGTTTTCCGAGAATCCGTGGCGAATGATAAAACGACGTAACAACCATAGAGCATCGGGCGAATCGTTCAGATTGGATAAGGTGAGTATGTTTGCAGCTGTCGGACTTAATTTTTCTTCGGCCCAACGCAACATGCCTTCCTCTTGCTCCATAATTGAAGCTGTTTTGCACAACGACCTTTTAACATCGGGCCAACGGACGCTTAGGGCAGGAAGAATTTCATTTCTAAGGAAATTACGTTGATAATCCGAGCATCTGTTTGTCGAATCTTCGATATGTGGAATATTGTTTGCGATAAGATAGCGTTCAATCTCAGAGCGTGAATAATCAAGCAACGGACGGACTACGATGCCTGTGTCGCGTTTCATGGCTCTAAGACCCGATACTCCTGCCCCTCGCATTAGATTTAATAACAACGTTTCTGCCTGGTCGTCTGCATTATGGGCCACAGCAATCCGGTCCGACCCCGTCTGCTGCATTAACTCCCTGAATTTGTTATATCTCAGATCTCTGCACGCCATTTCCACCGACCCCCCGTTCAGCCGGCGAAACTCATCCACATCAAATTCAACAACTTCCAGTGCAATGCCTTCCGACCTGCAGTAATTCTTCACGAACTCCATATCTCTATTGCTCTCATCTCCACGAAGATGAAAATTGCAATGGACGGCAAGAATATCAAGTCCTGCGTCGTGAAGGCAATGCAGCAAGGCCATGCTGTCGGACCCTCCGCTTACGCCGACAATTAATTTCGTAACCCGATTGTCGTGAAAATACTTGGAAATTTGATCTTTATTCAGTGTTTTATGGCTCATTTTAATCAGATCATAAACGTTTCGCTCCGAAACATGTTTAATCAGAAACTAAAATTATTCAAAATATATTATAGTTGCAAATATAATCAGCAAGTTTTATTATTGTTTTATCACGCGTAAGGTTCGGATATCCTCATTTCGGAGTAAGGAGAAACCTTCCCGTAATAAAAAATGAAGAAAACATACTCCGGCAAGAACAATTTATAAAGTTAAACTGTTATAAAGATGATACCTAATATTAGGTATTGAATAAATAAAGTAAAATATTTAAAAACAAATTAATTACATAAATAGAAATGGCTAAAAAATGGATTTGCACCGTTTGCGGATATATTGCAGAAGGTGAAGAAGCTCCTGAAAAGTGCCCGCTCTGTGGCGCTCCTAAAGATAAATTTAAAGAACTTGATCAATCAGAACTCCTTAAGTTCGTTACCGAGCATGAGGTAGGCGTTGCAAAAGGCACCGGTGATGAAATGATCAAAGACCTTAACGCTCATTTCAACGGTGAATGTACCGAAGTTGGTATGTATCTTGCTATGGCCCGTCAGGCAGATCGCGAAGGTTATCCTGAAATTGCAGATGCTTTCAAGAGATATGCATGGGAAGAAGCAGAACATGCCGCCAAGTTTGCAGAACTTCTCGGTGACGTGGTTTGGGATACCAAAACTAATCTCGAAAAGCGCATGCATGCAGAGGCAGGTGCTAACGAAGATAAAATGCGCATAGCCAAGAATGCCAAGGAGGCAGGTTTGGATGCTATCCATGACACTGTTCACGAAATGGCTAAAGATGAAGCTCGTCACGGACGTGGTTTCTATGGTCTTTATCAGCGCTTCTTCGGCGACAAGAAATAATCTGAATTTAAGAAATTTTATCATAAAAAGCGAGTGTGACTGTTCACACTCGCTTTTTTTTCACTAACTTTACATCATGGGAAGAATTCTTGCTATTGACTATGGACGTCGAAGATGTGGAGTGGCTGTAACTGATCCATTGCAGATTGTGGCTAATTCACTCCCAGTGGTGCGCACATGCGAACTCATTAATTTTATCGTTAAGTATTGCGCTGAGGAAACGGTTGACCGTATAATCGTGGGTGAACCAAGACAAATGAATGGAGAGCCTTCGGAGTCAATGAAATATATTAAACCTTTCTTAGGACAACTCCGGAAGAAATTACCAACCATGCAGATCGAAATGGTGGATGAACGGTTCACTTCTGTAATAGCACACCGGGAGATGCTGGCGGCGGGATTCAAGAAATCTGACAGGCAACGAAAAGGACTGGCTGATGAAATGTCGGCCGTTATTATTCTTAATACTTGGCTCGAAAGTCGATGAATATCCGCGTGTCGGGCAGTCTTTTAAAATGAAATATCTTAATTTAGATGCTATATATATCGGAATACAAAAATAACCGGAATGAAAATTTTCAATAATCATTCCGGTTATTTTTATAAAAAATTCGTAATTATCAATAACTGATAATTGTGATTCAATAATTTTTAAGTAGTTGCTAAAAATTAATGAACAGATAAAACGCAGTTATTTTTGCGATGATTTGAGTGCGGAGAGAAGGAGCATAGCGTGCTATGCGACTGAACGACAAGCTTAAAGCATCCAAAAAGAACAAGTTTTATCGTTCAAGATATATACTACTAATTTTAAAACATATATCAATTAATTTTTAGCAAATACTTAAGGCTTTATTGGAAGTCCGATGGTATCAGAGTTTTGCAAGGGCTGCATCATAATTGGGCTCGTTGGTTATTTCACGAACCAAATCAACATATTCCACTTTGCCACTTTCGTTCACAATGATGACACAGCGGGCAAGAAGTCCGCGAAGTGGACCATCCACAATTGTCAATCCATATTTCTCTCCAAATTCCGGACTGCGGAACGATGACGCAACAGTCACATTCTCAAGACCCTCGGCTGTGCAGAATCTGCCCATTGCAAAGGGAAGGTCCTGGCTGATGCAAAGAACTGTTACGTTTTCCTTCTCAGAAGCTTCCTTATTAAATCTGCGCACAGACGATGCGCATACCGGTGTGTCAAGACTTGGGAATATATTCAGCACAACTTTCTTGCCTCTGTAATCATCAAGTTTAACTTCATTCAAGTCTTTACCGGTAAGTGTGAAGCCCGGTGCTTCTTCACCGGGTTTGGGTGTATTGCCGCAGGTGTGACATTCATTACCTGCCATTGTTAATTTTTCCATAGTAATTTATTTAATAAAAATTAATTAGAGTGCAACAGTCTGCCCTCTACCTTATAGAACATTACTCCACTGAGATTTGTTTATTGCAGTTTTACCAACAATCGGGAAAAATATCAAATTACTCTAATTAATTCTTCACCCACTAAAATTTCTTAATGCCAGGGATGTCGGGCCGGCGGGCGAAAGGGCGCCCTTGCCGATTCTATCCTTTAACAGTCTGCGGAGCAAAATACGGGTAGATATGCGACTCCGGCATTAAGAAATTTTAGGGGAAGGAGCCTTATTACTTAAGTATTTTTTTGTAAATTTGCATTTTAAAAATCTTATAATATTCCCAAATTGAATTAAAAAACAAAGCGGGAGTCATTATATAAGCAAATAAAGAATTATGGTTTTACCTGTATATATGTATGGCAATTCTGTGCTGAGACAGGAAGTTGAGGATATAGATAAGGATTATCCCGAGTTGCAGAAACTCATCTCAGATATGTTTGAAACAATGTATCATACCGAGGGTATCGGGCTGGCTGCTCCTCAGATTGGTCGTTCAATCGCAGTGATAGTTATTGATGCCTCGCCGCTCGCCGAAGACTTTCCGGAGTGCGCAGATTCAAAAATGGTGCTTATTAACCCCACACTTGAGGTAATCGAAGACGAAGCGCCGGTTTCTCGCCCTGAGGGTTGTCTTTCTTTACCCGGACTTAATGAAAATGTTAAACGCCATGAACACGTGGTGTTGACTTGGCTTGATGAAAATTTTGTGGAGCACGAGCAAGAGTTTAAAGGATTCATTGCCCGGGTGATTCAGCATGAATTTGATCATCTCGAGGGAACTGTCTTCACCGACCGTATCGCACCTATACGCAAGCAAATGATACGCAACAAACTGCACAACATGGAACGCGGAAAGGTGAAATGTGCCTATCGGGTGGTGAGTGCGAAATAATAATCAGATTAACGAGTCATAAAGAAAATATTAATGGCAGACGACAAGAAAATAATATTCTCAATGGTGGGTGTGAGTAAAATTATTCCTCCACAGCGCCAGATTCTGAAAAACATTTATCTCTCATTCTTTTATGGTGCTAAAATCGGCATCATCGGTCTGAATGGGTCTGGTAAGTCTACTTTGCTTAAAATTATAGCCGGAATTGATAAAAGCTACCAGGGAAATGTGGTTTTTAACAACGACTATTCAATAGGCTATCTCGAACAGGAACCGAAACTTGATCCTGAAAAAACTGTCCGCCAGACAGTTGAGGAAGGTGTAGAACCCATAATGGCACTCCTCAGAGAGTATGATGAGGTGAATAATGCATTTGCTGATCCGGAAGTACTTGAAGACCCGGATAAGATGGATAAGCTTATCCAAAGACAAGCGGAGCTTCAAGACAAACTTGATGCAACCGACGCATGGAATATAGACAATAAGCTTGACCGTGCAATGGATGCACTCCGTTGTCCGCCGGATGATAAAAAAGTGGGCGTTCTATCCGGCGGCGAGCGTCGCCGCGTGGCTCTCTGTCGCCTTCTTTTAAGCCAGCCCGATATTCTTCTGCTCGATGAGCCGACCAACCACCTTGATGCAGAGTCTATTGATTGGCTCGAACAGCATCTCCAGCAATATCCCGGGACGGTGATCGCGGTTACTCACGACCGTTATTTCCTTGACCATGTGGCCGGATGGATTCTTGAACTCGACCGTGGCGAGGGTATTCCATGGAAAGGTAATTATTCTTCCTGGCTCGAACAGAAAACAAAACGAATGGAGCAGGAAGAAAAACAGGCAAGCAAACGCCGCAAAACTCTGGAGCGCGAACTTGAATGGGTGCGCATGGCGCCCAAGGCTCGCCAAGCCAAAGGTAAGGCCCGACTTTCTAACTACGACAGGCTCCTTAACGAAGACCAGAAAGAACGTGAGGAAAAACTGGAAATCTTTATCCCCAACGGTCCGCGCCTCGGCAATAAGGTGATCGAAGCCCGCAACCTTGCCAAAGCATACGATGACAAGGCTCTTTTCACCGACCTCAATTTCATGCTCCCGCCCAACGGCATTGTTGGAGTAATTGGTCCTAACGGAGCCGGGAAAACCACTCTTTTCCGTCTTATAATGGATCTTGAAAAACCAGACAGAGGCGAATTTGAAGTAGGGGAGACTGTTAAAGTGGCTTACGTTGACCAAACTCATAAAGACCTTTCTCCCGAGAAAACCGTGTATGAGGTGATTTCGCAAGGAGTGGATTCTTTCCGCATGGGTGGTCGCGATATGAATGCCCGGGCTTATCTTTCACGCTTTAATTTTACCGGAGCCGACCAAGAGAAAAAAATCGGCGTCCTCTCGGGCGGTGAAAGAAACAGACTTCATCTGGCAATGGCTCTGAAGGAAGAGGGTAACGTTCTTCTGCTTGACGAACCTACCAATGATATTGATGTCAACACACTCCGCGCACTCGAAGAAGGCCTTGAAAACTTTGCCGGATGTGCAGTGGTGGTAAGCCACGACAGATGGTTCCTGGACAGAATTGCAACTCATATTCTCGCCTTTGAAGGCGACAGTAAGGTTACTTTCTTTGAAGGAAGCTATTCGGAATATGAAGAATTCAAGAAAAAACGCGACGGAGGAATTGATACGCCTCACAGAATAAAATATCGCAAATTAGTGTGACGCAGAGACTCGCAGATTGAGCTTTCACTGAATCGGGGCGAAATTGCAGGGTGGTTTGAGGTTTCGTAAAAAAGTTTAAACCACTTCATTTGCATATTTGCTAAAAAAATAGTAATTTTGCACGCCAATTCAGTGGGATCGCGACCTGCTGAGCTTAAGATTAAACAAATTTTTAACTGCAGTAAAAGAAATGAAAAAAGACATTCATCCCTCAAATTACCGCGAAGTTGTTTTCAAAGACATGTCGAATGATGAAGTATTCATCACTCGTTCAACCGTAGCTTCGCGTGAGACAATCGAGATTGATGGTAAAGAATATCCTCTTGTAAAACTCGAAATCACCAGCTCTTCTCATCCGTTCTTCACCGGTAAGCAGAAACTTGTTGACACCGCCGGTCGTGTTGATAAATTCCGCAGCCGTTACGGTAACCGCTCGAAGAAGTAATTTAAGGATAACTCCCGTAAAAGAGTCATATAAGACACAAGGGGTCACCTCGATTTGCGAGGTGACCCCTTGGTTTTTATATTTAGTAGGCAATGTCTTTTAAACTATAATTAAAATTCGGGAAGTTCTAAATGAACTGTTAAAAAATGTTTACTTGAAAGATAATCTTAATTAGCGTAAACCATGAAAATCGAATAAACGACTTCTTTAATTTAAAAAAATTAACGAAAAAATTCTTTAATTAATAAATAATGCTTATATTTGGAAAGTCAAACGCATGAAGGGAATTCAATGTCCCATTAGATTATACTATTTTGGCCATTAGTTCACGCATGTTTTGATAAGGAATTGCCGTCTCCATTCAATATGGTAAGCACTTCATAAAAGGAGTTGGGCAACATAAAAAGAACAATCTTAAATTAAATATCTAACACATTCCTACAGTGACAAAGAAATTACAAATCAGAGACCTCACGTTGCGCGATGGCCAGCAGTCTCTTTTTGCTACTCGTCTTAAGCAAGAAAACGTTGACAAACTTCTTCCACTTTACCGTGATGCGAAGTTTTATATAATGGAAGTATGGGGTGGGGCAGTACCCGACTCTGTGATGCGCTATCTGGGTGAAAGCCCTTGGAATCGTCTCCGCGAATGTAGCAAGGCGATGAAAGGCATTTCTCTTCTGTCTGCCCTTTCTCGTGGTCGTAACCTGTTTGGATATGTTCCTTATCCCGACTTCGTCCTTGAAGGTTTCTATAAAAAAGCCATAGAAAATGGTCTGAATGTGATGCGTATATTCGATGCTCTTAATGACATCGATAATATCCGCGGCTCAATTCGTATGATCAATGAGCTCGGCGGCATAGCAGACACAGCAGTTTGCTACACCGTTGACCCTAAAGGCACTCCCGAAGAGGAAAAAATATTTACAGACGAATATTTCGTTGAGAAGGCCAAGGAAATGGAAGCCCTCGGCGCAAAGATGATCACTCTGAAAGATATGGCCGGGCTCGTAAGTCCGTCGCGTATATACACTTTGATGCCCAAATTAAAAGCAGCTGTTAAAGTTCCCGTAGATTTCCATACTCACTGTACTCCGGGTTACGGTTTGGCTGCGGTTCTTACCTCTATAATCCAGGGTGTTGACATTGTCGATACCAATATATGGTGGTTCGGCGGTGGTTCGGCTGCGCCCTCGATTGAACTTATTGATATATTCTGCCGCAAGATGGGCGTGGAACTCGAAGCCGACATGGAAGCAGTTGCCAAGATCCGTAAAGAACTTAAAAACGCTCGTATCGCTCTTGCAGACTTCGATCTTAACAAAGACAAATGGCCAAAAGACTTCGATGAGGCTTACGCTGCAATGCCGGCTGAAATAGACGCCGAGTTTGACCGTGCCATTGAAGCTGCAAAGGCAAATAAAGAGGAAGAACTTCTTGACGCATGCCACAAAATCGAAGCTTATTTCGGACTTCCCAAACCTAATGAACTCGTTAAGAATGCAGAGGTGCCGGGTGGTATGTATTCAAACATGGTGGCTAACCTGCGCGCTCTTGGTGCAGAAGATGTGTTGGAAGAAGCAATGGCCCTCATTCCGAAGGTTCGCCGTGATGCAGGTCTTGTTCCCCTTGTTACGCCTACAAGTCAGATTGTTGGCTCGCAAGCTGTGAATCTGGCCATGGATCGTCGTGCAGGCAAACCTGATTATACAAATAAAAATAATCAGTTCATCTCTCTCGTGAAAGGTGAATATGGTAAAACTCCCGTGCCGGTAGATCCCGCTTTCCGTGAAAAGATTACTGGCAGTCCTGAAGAAAAACCCTACGACGTAAGTTCATACAAGACACCTGCAAATCCTGTTCTCGACAAATTCGGAGGTGTAAAATTAGCAATCAACGATGAAGAAGAACTTCTCCTTGCTCTTCTTCCGGCAGTTGCAAAAACATTCCTTACAAATCAGCGCAAGGCGGAATATGAAGCCAACAAGGCTGCCGCTCCAAAGGCTGAAGCAGTAGCGGCAGCTCCGCAGGGAGACGTTACCGGTCCAGTTTTCTGTGCTCCAATGGGTGGAACAGTTATGGAGATTCGTATCAAACCCGGTGATAAAGTTAAGCCCGGAGATGTTGTGTTGGTATATGAAGCCATGAAGATGGAAAATGACCTTGCTTGCGATAAGGGCGGTATCGTAAAACGTGTTCTTGTTGCAGAAGGTGACGTTATGGCCACAGATCAGCCTCTCGTAGAATTTGAAGGAGGCGAAGCCGCACCCGCTTCCGCAGGTGCCCCCGAGGCCGTTACCGGTTCAGGCGAGACAATGAATGCACCTATGGGTGGCACGGTTCTTGAATTTAAAGTCAAGGTAGGCGATACAGTTCAACCCGGTGATGTAGTGCTCGTATACGAAGCCATGAAGATGGAAAATAACCTTATGGCCGACCGCTCGGGTACTATTGCTCGTCTCCTGATAGAAGAAGGCGAAGTTATGGCCACAGACCAGCCTATTATTGAATTTGGCGTGGCAGGCAGCGCCCCCAAAAAAACGGCAGCTCCCAAACCCGCTCCCAAGCCCGTGGCTGCGCCTAAACCTATTGCAGATGCTCCCAAAACAGAAGTGAAACCTGTGAGTCCTGTTGATATAAATAAGGCCCTTTCACCGGTTGAAGGCGGTTCGGCAGACCACTATGTTCTCCCCAACAACCGCAAAGACAAGAACGCATCTCTTAAACTTGCAGAAGGCACAACACTTGAAATCAATGTAGCTCCCGACGGAGGCATCCAGATCCGCATCACCACCGGAAAGTGATCTTCCCTATAAAGATATGAAAAATCCCGGCTCTGTACAGAGCCGGGATTTTTCATATATAGTTCTTCTATTGTTTTCAATAGCTTTCTGTCATTGATAGCTTTTGTAAGTCTTTCCCGAATAAGTAAGCAAAAGACATTGTTACACTACCACAACCGTTCCATTTATAGTTGAAAATGTCGCTTTTCCCTAAATTTAACATGCCAAAGTAGCATGTGCCTGATATCATGAACTGTCCATCCATCTCTATCGCATATCCGAAGCAGAGTTGAAAATCAGTTTTTTTCCACACACCATCTTCTCCGAAGAACGGATAGTATAGTCCATACTTCCTATTGTAAATTTTTCCTTTTAAGGCCCAATTTAAAGCTATCCCTCCCATGAAGGATAAGTTTGCACTGTCAGTTATCGCAAACCTGTAGCCTCCCATAATCGGCCAAGAAAGAGTTGACATTTTAAGTCGGTTCATTATGGCTCCTTCGGAATTTGGTGTAGGGATAAGAGTGGAAATATTAGAACAAATAGTGGAAATATTAGAACAAATATAAGAGAAATCCAAAGAAGTATGAGCTACCCATCGATTATTGAAAACCATTCGTCCAACCACTCCAACCCCAAACCCATAGCCGGTTTTAGACTCTATTTTGTATTTACCGGCTCCTCTCGTATAAATCCCATCAAGTAAGCCACTCAATTGCGGACCGACCTTCCAATCAATTTTTTTATTTTCTTCAGGATAATTTGTACTTACACTCTCCCTATTTAATGAAATTGAATCTGCAGGTGTATCCGCAGAATTAGTTCCTATGGAATTTATTACCTTGTTACCTCCCATCATTGTAAAAAATCCAAAACTAACATACCATAGGAGTAGGGATATGCGGAGTTTAGTGTACATAATAATGTTAATTTAATTATGGGAATACAAAGTTTTCGGGAAAGATTATATTAACTTTAATATTAATTGTGCAAAATTAATAAAAATAATTATTAACAAACGACTTTGATAATATTTTGTAATTAACCTCCCTCACTTCTGTGCCCCGAGCTCCGCGAAGGGGAAGACGTGACCCGCCGTAAAAAAGCTAACTTGAGTTTTCAGCTTGTAGAACCAGCAAACAAAATTCATTTAAATAAAAAAGCATTAAAAAAGGCATTCGGCCTTTTTTAATGCTTTTTTATTTAAATGAATTTATTTTCTAAAGGAAACAGAGAATAATTAACTGAGCGGCAATTACACGCATGAACATTGTCAAAGGATAGACGGTAGAGTAGGCGACAGCCGGAGCATCATTCCCTGCGATTTTATTGCCGTAAGCCAATGCCGGAGGATCGGTATAGTTTCCCGATATCATACCGCAGATAGCAAAATAGTTCATCTTGTATTTAGCACGGGCAATGATTCCAACAACAATAAGTGGGACAACAGTTATAATAAATCCGTAGCCAACCCAAGTGAGTCCGCGTGCATTGAAAACTGTTGCAGCAAAATCTTTACCGGCCGCTATACCCACCGAGGCGAGGAAGAGGCAGATGCCTATTTCCCGAAGCAACAGATTGGCCGACGAATTGGTATAAGTTACGAGATGGAACTTATGGCCGTAAGCTGAGATTAGAATTGCAACAACAAGTGGACCTCCGGCCAAACCCAACTTCATTGGAACCGACATGCCGGGGAATTGCAATGGTATGCTGCCGACAAGAATACCGAGGAAGATACCGATAAACATGGTAATCAAGTTCGGTTCATTGAGACGTTTCATTGAATTACCAAGCTTTTGGGCCAAGTTATGAATGTCATCAAGTTTTCCCACAACTGTCAGGCGGTCGCCCATCTGGAGGCGAAGGTTAGGAGATGCAAGAAGATCAACGCCGGCACGATTAACGCGAGTAACATTGAGCTGATATGCCGAGTGAAGTCGCAGAGAACCAAGCTTCACTCCGTTATATTCGGTGCGAGTCACTAAAATTCGACGTGACACAACAGGACCTTTCTCCATTTCCCATGTCTTCTCAATCTTGGGTCCGATGAAGCGTTCAAAAATTTCCTCATCCTGAACCGAGCAGATAACCAGGGCTATATCTCCAACTTCCAATTCATCTTTAGAAGTGGGGATAATGATGCGGCCATCAGGTTTTTCAATTCTTGAAATAACATAATTTATGGAGATAAGAGTATGCATTTTCTGCATATTCAGTCCATTGATCATTTCATTAGTAACCTTGAAGGTGGCCTTGTGGGGAGCGAGCATTGAGGCCTTCTTGTCTGTTTCGATTTCTGCAACTTCCTTATCAGGATTGATTTTGAAAATCACTTTCAGCAGAATCATTGTCAAGATGATACCAACAACACCAAGAGGATAGGCGGCAGCATAACCCATCGACATTTGCTGACTTACGTCATAACCGTCGGGATTGACCTGAAGGAAAGTTTGCTGTGCAGCACCGAGCCCCGGGGTGTTGGTCACCGCCCCGCTCATGATGCCGACCATCTGGGAAATAGACGTGTCGCCTTCTGATCCTCCCTGAAGGAAGTAGATGGTTATCATAATCCCGACGTTGAGAGCAATCCCGAGCATGGCAAGCATGTTCATTTGTATTCCCCCCTCTTTAAAAGAAGAGAAGAAACCCGGACCAACCTGCATACCAATAGAGAAAATAAAGAGAATCAATCCAAATTCCCTGAGAAAGTGGAGAACATTTCCGTCAACTTCATAACCGAAGTGGCCTAAAATGATTCCTACAAACAACACAAACGTCACACCAAGTGACACACCGAAGAATTTGATTTTGCCCAAGTAGATTCCGGCAAAGATCACGAATGAATAGAGCAATATCGTGCTTGCCAAAGTCAGACTATGGGGCTTGAACAAATCAATCAGCCATTCCATAAATCTTCAATCTTTTTTAATTCAGAACAGCAAGCTCCGCGAGCGGACTTTTCTGTTCATTTACCTTAATATTATTTCTTTGCAAAATTAGCTAAAAAATGTGAAATATGGAAATTATTACCATGTGTAGAGACACCAGCTCCCCGGTTTGAGTTTTACGGTTGAACTGTTATCAATTTTTGCAGTCCCATTTGAATAGATGCGTTTCACCTCAGAATCTTTCTGAATCGTTACCTTTTGACTGTTCTCAAAATCTTTATTTACAACCAATAGATAATTTCTGTTGCCTTCCCGGTGGTGACTTACGATTACGCCTGCCGGTTCGGAAACTATTCTTCTGAAAGGTCCGGGAAGGTCTGATTGTTTTAACTGACGGGTGCCTTTAGGTATTTCTATGCCCGTGTGCCACACGTCTATTGTCTTGCACGGAAGAAGAATCCTGCCTACCGTTTTAATTTCACGGTTGGTTTTTTGCATGGCATACCACACTTTTCTTCGTTTACCTTGCTGGTCTACCGGTGCCTGCGTAATCACGTCGTTGTCAATCACGTCGGAGGCATAGCCGTAATACTGAATGGCTTTTGAGCCGTAGGACAAACCGGAGAATGCTTCGAACATCAGTTGCCCTTCATCCGGAACGGCGTAGGCATGATGCGCTGTCGAACGACAGAAAGTCCATAATGGCAAATCATGCTGAAGGCAAACATTTCGTGCCGTTTCAAGATTCTCAAAATAATTGGGTCGTAATGTCAGTTTACCCTTTTCTTCAAGAATACCGTAATTATCGTAGGATAAAAACTGGGGATTCGCAATTCGAACGAAAGTCTCAAGATAGTCGGGATAGTCTTTTGAGCCATACACATCTTTTCGTGCGTAGTTGGGAAGCAGATTTACGTAAGCCAGCTTCCGTGCATCAACTGATAAAACTGCGTCAATCAGTTGGCGCATGTGCTCAAACTGTTTAACCACAGGTTCATCCCAAAGAAGATAGCCAGCCGTGGCTGTATACGCATTGTAACGCTTTGCAATCCCCGGCAGAAGCTTTTCATTTCGAGTCTGCGGGCAGTTCACTAAAAGCTTTATGCCATAGCGTGCCGCAATATCCAGACTCTTGGAAATAAAAGTTGTGTCCTCGCACCATCCGTGAGCCATATTAAAACCGCAATCACGGAGAATACGGTAATTCTGATCATTGACCAAATTAGGCTTGAAGGCGTGGTATGCCAGAATCGGAAACTCATCGCCGGTGGGGTTAATGTAAATTCGTTTTTCAGCTTTTGCCGGCACAACGGCAGAAAGAAGTGTAAAAACAGCTATCCCCGTTGAAAGGATAGCTTGTTTGATTGTTAAGTTTCTCATATAAATTTGTCGATGTGTTTACTCGAATATGCCTTCCACCTCTTCTTCCTGAACAGTCTCAGTCGGTTCATATTCAACCTCCGAGAAGTGTTCACTGCCGCATAGGTCCAGATTATCGGGGAATTCAAATTTGGCATCCTGACGATAGGGGAGCTTGGGATCTGAGTAAACCTTTTTCATGTATAGGCCATAGATAGGCAATGCAGCCTTGGCGCCTTGACCGAAGGCCATTGAATTGAAGTGAATGTAACGTTCTTCTCCACCAACCCATACGCCTGTCACAAGGTCGGGAGTAAAGCCCATGAACCATGAGTCGGAGTTGGCATTTGTCGTACCGGTTTTACCACCCATCTGGGCCGAAATTCCGTATTTGCTTCGCAGGCTCGCTCCCGTTCCCGAATCAACAACATTCAGAAGTATAGACACAATCTTATAGTAAGCTTCTTCAGATGTGACTTCGGTTCGATGAGGAACAGCAGTATAAATCAGATTGCCCTGATTGTCTTCGATACGTGTCACAAATACAGGATTCACCCGGATGCCCTTATTGGAAAAAGTTGAATATGCGGCCACCATGTCGCCCACGGATACATCTACCGTGCCCAGACACAATGGCAGTGTGGGCTCGATATATCCCGAAAGACCGAACATTCGCATCTTGTTGGCAAGTGCCCCGGGGGTGAGTTCGTTTACAAGACGAGCTGAAATCCAGTTGTTTGAATTTGTTAAAGCCCAACGCAGATCCACCATCTCTCCGATACGCGCCTTGCCCGAGTTTCGTGGTGCCCAATTCCCGAACACAGGTTGCGTATTCGAGAACTTGGAACATGGCGTAAAGTCTTGTTCCATGGCGAGAGTATAAAGGAATGGTTTTGCAGTTGAACCGATCTGGCGTTTTCCACGCGACACCATGTCATATTGAAAATGTGTGAAATCCGGGCCACCCACATACGCCTTCACATATCCTGTCACCGGGTCCATACTCATCAGGCCGGTGCGCAGTATTGTTTTCATATATAATAGTGAGTCGTATGGAGACATCGTTACCTCCTTTGAGCCGGGAACAATGCGGGTCACACCCCCCTTTGTCTCTTTCACGTATGCGAAGATGTCCATTTCTACAGGAGTGTGAAAAACTTTGTTTATCTCCTCTTCCGAATGGCCGGCCGCTTTCATTTTGCGATAGCGTTCGGTCTGTTTCACAGCATTCTTTATGAGCTTCTGGACACTGGCCGGACTCAATTCATTGGGATTGGATGTGTAGGGTCCATTCTTTGAGCCTCGCTTTTCAGCCTCGAATGCCGGTTGAAGGTAACCTCCGAGATGCTCATTCACAGCTTGCTCCGCATAGTCTTGCATCCGGACGTCGATCGTCGTATAGATTTTTAAGCCATCTGTATAGAGGTTGTAATAACTGCCGTCAGGTTTTGGATTCTTGAGTATCCAACCGTATAACGGATTCTCTTCCCAATGAAGAGAGTCGGTGTTGTAGTTACCCAATGCAATTCTGTAAGCCATATTGGTGCTGTAATCGCTGCGTTTTGGCCTTTCCGGCTTTTTGGCTGTCATTAGTCGTCTTATCTCTTCTCTGAGATAAGGCGCGCCTCCCTCTTTATGGTCAACCTTATGGTAATTCAGGCTTATGGGTAGTCTTTTCAACGAATCGGCTTCCGCATATCCTAAAAATCCTGCCTTGACCATCTGGTCGAATACGACATTACGACGGTTGCGCGTGCGTTCTTCATGTCGCAGCGGATTATAATAGCTCGGATTTTTGAGCATCCCTATAAGCATGGCCGCTTCCTCCACATTCAATTCGCGAGGCTCTTTACCGAAATAGACATTAGCTGCAGTCTTAATGCCAACCGCGTTATTAAGGAAGTCAAACCGATTCAGATACATGTTGATGATTTCATCCTTGGTGTAAAAGCGTTCGAGCTTCATTGCGATCATCCACTCTATCGGCTTTTGGATGGCACGTTTGAACAAGTTGCTGGAGGGCTGTGAATATAATTGTTTGGCCAGCTGTTGTGTTATGGTTGATGCACCACCCGATGATTTGTCACCAAGCAGCAGGGTTTTTATACCCGTACGCCCGAGTGCCTTGAAATCTATACCGGAATGTTCGAGAAATCTTACATCTTCCGTTGCAATCAGTGCATTAATAACGTGGGGCGAAATTCCATTATAGTCTGTGTAGACCCGGTTGCCCGCTCCATAGTAGTAGCGTCCAAGTTCAGTTGTACCGTCAGAGGCATAAACAAGAGAGGCCAGTTTATCATGTGGATCCTCCAGCTCCTCAATCGGGGGCATATAGCCTATGACTCCGTTATAAATTAAAACAAGAAAAAGAGCCATAACGAACCCGATGCTCAGGAATGAGATCCATAGCCATTTCACTATGACACGGTTGCGTCTGTATCTTTTTTCAGATTTAGTCGGTAATAGGTTGAAATTATCGTCAAAATTTTTTTCAGATTCGTTCATTTTCTGGAATAGATATGCCGTTTCTTGGTCGGATTACTTTTTGCAAATTGCCGGTAGTTGGATTTATATAGTTATCCGGCAACTTAAACTGCAAATATACTAAAAATTTTTAACCCTTTTTGGTTTTTTGAACTGAAAAACCGAATTTGCCAATCAAATCACCCAATCCGTAATAATGACCATGGCAATAGGCCATTATTCCTGATTTTTCAAGATCAAAACGGCCGGTTTCCGGATCTATCCACCGAGTGTCGGCTCTGACATTCAGCACATCGGCCAGAAATAAATGATGACTGCCAAGGTCTGTCACACTTTTTACCCTACATTCTATGCTCAGGGGAGATTCCTCTATTGTGGGACTTGACACCATTTCACCTTTCAAGGGTGTCAGGCCTGTTTCTTTCCACTTATTATAATCGCGTCCCGAACGCACTCCGATCCAATCGGTGGCGCGTGCCATTTCTGTGGTGGTCAGGTTTATTGTAAACTCCATCGTGCGCATAAGGATATCGAACGAATAGCGTTCCTTTCTGACTGAAATATAACACATTGCTGGGTCACTGCAGATTGTGCCTGTCCAGGCTATCGTTATCGGGTTCCATTCTTCAGGAGTGGAGCCTACGGTCACTATAACTGCCGGCAGCGGATAAATCATTGTGCCGGGTCGCCATGATTGTTTGCTCATATAAATTCTAAATTTCAGATTGGATACAATTCCTCTCTTTGATTTCGACCAATTTTTCAGCCATAAAGACGTCGCAAGCAGCTCTTGGAATTCTATCTTTACTCAAAAATATACGAATAATTTTATCGTCAAAATACGGATAATATTATCGTCAAAATACGGATAATTTTGTCGGTAAAATACGAATAATTTTATCGGCAAATGTAGGGACGTGGCGCGCCACGTCTGAATTAAGTGCCGTGTAAAGTGACGAGTAATTGCCGATGTCCTACCAGACATGGCACGCCATGTCCCTACATTTGCCGATAAATGCCAGACATGGCACTATTGAGAACTGTTTATACTCATACTGTGTCGGTAATGGCTGTTCAAATTGCAAAATTAGTAAAAATTAATGAAGCCTGTATCTTATCCCGACAAAAGTAGAAGGCCTTGGGATGAATCTTTTCAATCTTGGGGTGAATCTTTTCAATATGGTACACAGCCCATATACATAAAATAAAAAAATCATTAGGTTTTAACGACTATAATCCTTATCTTTTTGTTATATACAATAGACGAGACTATCTTTTTGTTATATACGATAGAAGAGACTATCATAACTTGTATCGTCTCTTAACTAATTTCGTCAATATTGTCAAAATAAGATAGAACAAACTATTAATAACCCGGATTATATGAATAACGAAGAATTGATCAAAGAAGTCACTTTAAAAGCTGAAAAGTGGCTTGGTGACCAGTATGATGCAGAAACACGCGCGGAAGTAAAAGCACTCCTTGATGCAGAAGACAAGACTCCCCTTATCGAAGCATTTTATAAAGATCTTGAATTCGGCACAGGTGGCCTCCGCGGAATTATGGGTGCCGGCACAAA
Source organism: Bacteroides sp. (assembly GCA_014802335.1). Lineage (GTDB taxonomy): Bacteria > Bacteroidota > Bacteroidia > Bacteroidales > Muribaculaceae > Lepagella. The sequence goes on from JAAVCL010000012.1 coordinate 26,494, forward strand.
CCGCATGAATATTTACACTGTTGGAGCCGCTACACAGGGCCTTGCAAACTATCTTAAAGATACTTTTGCTGAATTGCCCCAGATAAGTGTTGCTGTTGGTCATGATGTGCGCAACAATTCGCGAAAATTCGCTGAACTTACTGCTCAGGTGTTTGCTGCCAACGGAATAAAGGTATATCTGTTCGATGGCCCGTGTCCCACTCCTGAAGTGTCATACGCTATCCGCAAACTGGGATGCCAGAGCGGTGTGATGGTCACAGCAAGCCATAACCCCAAGGAATATAACGGTTACAAGGCTTATTGGAGTGACGGTGCGCAGATGATTGCTCCCCATGATGTCAAAACCATTGAGTATGTCAACGCCATCACCTCGGTAGATCAGATTAAATTTGATGCAGATAAATCTCTGATTCAGGCTATTGGCAAGGATATAGATGATGCATATCTGGCCGATATTCATAAATTAAGCCTTTGCCCCGAAATAGATAAGAAGCATCACGACATGAAGATTGTCTACACTCCGATTCATGGCACAGGGCTTCGTCTTGTTTTTGATTCTCTTAAACTTTGGGGCTTTGATAACGTGATTCATGTTCCCGAGCAGGATGTGCAAAGTGGTGATTTCCCGACTGTGGTTTCTCCCAATCCCGAAAACTCTGAGGCAATGGCTCTCGGTATCGCAAAAGCCAAAGAAACAGGCGCGAGTCTTGTGCTTGCTTCCGACCCCGATGCCGACCGTGTGGGCCTTGTGGTGCGCGATAAAGAGGGTAACTATCAGCTCGTGAACGGTAATCAGATCTGCATGCTCCTCATTTACTATCTGATAACTCAGAATGTGGAACAGAAACTCCTGAACGGCAACGAATATGTGGTAAAGACTATCGTAACCACCGAAACAATCAAACGAATTGCCGATGCTAATAACGTGCGTTGTTTCGACTGCTTCACAGGATTCAAATGGATCGCCGATGTTATGCGTAACGAAGAGGCTACAGGCCGTTATCTCGGTGGTGGTGAGGAAAGTTACGGATTCCTTCCCGAGACTTTTGTTCGTGATAAGGACTCCGTTTCAACAAATTCTCTTATCGCCGAATGTGCCGCTTGGGCTGCCGAAAAGGGTATGAATCTTTACGAGCTTCTCGTTGACATTTATGCTCAATACGGCTTCTCGAGAGAAAGAGGTGTAAGTGTGGTTCGTCCCGGCAAATCAGGTGCTGAGGAAATTGTGGAAATGATGAAGAATTTCCGCTCAAATCCTCCCAAAACTCTTGCCGGAAGTCCTGTGACTTGCATAAAGGATTACAGCGATCTTAATTGCCGCAATCTCAAAGACGGTTCGATTGAAAAGATGAACTTCCCGACCACTTCAAATGTGCTTCAATTCTTTACCGAAGCCGGTGACAAAGTTTCCGTGCGTCCTTCCGGAACCGAACCTAAGATTAAGTTCTATGTCGAAGTTCGCGAAGAGATGACAGATAAGAGTAAATATGAAGAAGTTGTGGCTGCAGCTGAAAAACATATTGATGCAGTTCTCGCCGACTTAGGCGTAAAATAAAAAGATTCACCAAATCATATAAAATGGCTTCCCTAACGGAGGCCATTTTTATTTTTAGAAGTCGTTTAAACGACTTCTTAGCCCTGCACCACAAGAAAAATTTTTAATAGCTATTAATTTTTATTAAATTTGCAAAACAACGACCCGTTGTTACCCTTATGCCTGTTATATCTCGGAGTGTCGGGAGTGGCAGAAAGAGTGATGACAACAAAACTTATATTTTACCATGATATTATCAATGACCGGTTTTGGTAGAGGAATCGCATCCTCCGCCACGAAAAAAATCACTGTCGACATCAAGTCGCTTAATTCCAAACAGCTTGATCTGTCAATGCGTGTTCCCGGATGCTTTAAAGAAATAGAACTTGAAACTCGAAGTCGGATTGCTCCGGTTATAGAACGCGGCAAGGTGGAATTTAATGCTGTAATGGAACAAGTCGGTGAGGATACTCCAGTCAGAATAAACACAGCTGTGCTTGCAGGTTATAAATCGCAACTTGATCAACTTGCCAAGACTCTTGATGTGCCTGCCCCTCATGATTGGTTCAGTGTTTTGCTCCGGATGCCCGATGCTCTGAAATCGGATAACAGTTCTCTTTCCGAGGAAGATATGGCTGCCTTTGTCAAGGCTGTTGATGAAGCACTGGCGGCTCTGATGGATTTCAGGAGGTCGGAAGGTGAAAAGCTTTATAAATTCTTTATTTCGAAAATTGACAATATCACTGAACTGTTAGACAGTATAGAAGTTTACGAAGCCGAGCGGGTTCCAAAAATAAAGGCAAAACTTGAAGACCAGCTTTCACGACTCACTTCTATCGAATATGACCGCGGACGCCTTGAACAGGAACTTATATTTTATCTTGAAAAGCTGGATGTGACCGAAGAAAAAACTCGTCTTCGTGCTCACCTGAACTATTTCCTTGAGACGATGGGCGCAGCTTCAGGCGAACTCCCCAATCAGGGACAGGGAAAGAAGCTTGGGTTTATAGCGCAGGAAATGGGGCGTGAAATAAACACACTTGGCTCGAAATCAAACCAGGCGGAAATGCAAAAAATTGTGGTAAGAATGAAAGACGAGCTTGAGCAGATAAAAGAACAGGTGCTTAACGTGCTTTAAACAATTGTAATCGAATACAAGTCATTTTTTTGAAATATAATATAGATGAAAAAAGGCAAGATAATAATTCTGTCGGCTCCGTCGGGCACCGGTAAATCAACAATTATCAGCCGGCTTATGCAGCATCCCGAGCTCAAACTTGAATTTTCTATTTCAGCCACAAGTCGCAGTCCCCGTGGAAATGAAAAACACGGGAAGGACTATTACTTCCTTTCTCTTGAAGAATTTGAGCAAAAGGTGGCTCAAGGTCACTTTGTGGAATGGGAAGAAGTTTACGCGGGAACTAAATACGGAACACTTGTTGACGAAGTAGACAGAATTATTAACTCCGGTAATAATCTTATAATGGATATTGACGTCAAGGGGGCTCTGAACGTAAAAAAGAAATATGGAAGTGAAGCAATGACAATATTCATTCTTCCTCCAAGTCTCAAAGAATTGGAAGCTCGATTAAGAGCACGAGCCACTGATTCCGAAGAATCCCTGATGAAAAGAATAGCCAAAGCCGGGTATGAAATGGAGTTTGCCGGAAAATTCGACTTCCAAGTGGTTAATGATAATCTTGACCGCGCTGTGGAGGAAGTGGAAAAGCATATTCGGGATTTCGCTTAAGGATATATTCTGTGTTGGCATTAAACAATAAATTCAGTGAAGATAGCTGTTTATAGCGGAAGTTTTGACCCGATACATACCGGGCATGCCATGATTGCCAACTATCTGTCGCAGTATTGCGACTTAGATAGTGTATGGCTTATGCCAAGCCCTCTGAATCCGCTGAAAAAGGATTCTACTCCGGCACCCGACAATAAAAGGTTGCAAATGTGTCAGATCGTGGCGCGCAAATGCCGTAATGTGGAAGTGTCGGATTTTGAGTTTAATCTTCCAAAACCATCTTTTACTTATCGCACTCTTTGCGAGTTGCGCGATGCCTTCCCTCAGCATACTTTTTCTCTTGTGATCGGCTCTGACAATTGGCTTTGCTTTGACAAATGGAGAGACTATGACAAGATAATCAGTGAATTTCAGATTTTGATCTATCCTCGGCCCGGATATGAAATATCAGGAACATTGCCGGCCGGAGTTATACTTCTTGATAATGCTCCCCAGGCCCTTATTTCCTCAACTTTTATAAGAAATGGAATCGCGGAAGGAAAAAATATGAACTTCTTTATCGATCCGGAGGTTAGTGATTATATAAAAATCAATGAACTCTATGACAGAAAATGTAATTAAATCAAGACTTGTTAATATCACCGCATTAGCCACAGACTATTGTGCTGCGGTTCAGAATGCACGGGAAATTGAAAAGCAGGATTTCGTGATTGAAATTCTCGGGTATCTTCCTCGTCTGTATTGGGAATTTGCAGATCTTGTGGTAGAAGACGTAACCTCGGATATTGATTATGAGTACTATCCCTCCTATGTTGATGAAGATTTTTATGATTCCGTGCGCCGTGGCGTCGAAACCACAATGGGGGAGGACGATGTGTTTCTTGAAACATTCGAGGATGATATGAAATATAGTGATACGCCAATTGCTTCAAGCATTTCGGAGTGTCTCGCAGATATTTTCCAGCCTCTATATAACTTTATCTCTGTCGTTAAGGAAAGCGATGGCGAACAAATGGTAGGGGCTTACAGTGAATGTCGAGAAAATTTTGTGGCATATTGGTCGCAGACTTTGTGTAATGTGATGCGTGCTCTCAATAATCTTAGATTCAAATAATTCAAAACTTGCTCTCACGGCTTGTGCCGAGCAAACCCTTAATAGCTATATACCTACAAACTTCTTTAAAATGCAAACTACAAATACCACCGGAATGCTTGATACATCAACAAAATTAATGAATTTCCTTGATGTCGCCACGTGCAATTTTACTGCCGTAAAAGCTGTGGCCGACATTCTTGATAAAAATAATTTCCAAAGGCTCCATGAAGGTGATGAGTGGAATCTTGAATCAGGAAAAAAATATTATGTAATCAAAAATTCGACAGCGGTGTTTGCTTTCATTGTCGGCAATGGCAATGTTGAGGAAAATGGCTTCCATATAATATCAGCCCATACCGACAGCCCCTGCTTTAAAATTAAAACGAACTGCGAGATTTATGGTGACGGAGGAGTTGTGTCGCTTAACGTAGAGAAATATGGGGGAGCGATATTAAGCACCTGGCTTGACAGACCATTGTCAATCTCAGGCCGAGTAATGGTAAGAGGCGAAAACCCGTTTGCCTGCAAGCAATATATCGTAGACTTGCGCAGACCCGTGGCAACTATTCCGAATCTTGCAATTCACTTCAATCGTGAAGTTAATGACGGCTATAAATTTTCCGTGCAAAAAGATATGAAACCTGTGATAGGTTATTTTTCTGCTGAGGAAATCGCTGAGTTTAAAAATAATGGCGGGGTAATAAAGACGCTTTTGGCTGAAGCTCTCAACAAAAATAATTCCGACTGTAACAGCAATGACAGTGAAGTGGGTCAATACCGGCCGGAAGATATACTTGATTACGAATTGTGCCTTTATCCTGCGGAACCTGCCGCCCGTGTGGGTCTTAACGGTGAATATTTACAATCGGCCCGCATCGACGACCTCTCAATGGCGTTTTGTGGACTTGATGCGCTGCTTGAAGAACAGAACAGAGCTTCATCTGCAACACGCATAATAGCATTGTTCGATAACGAAGAGACTGGCTCGGGCACAAAACAAGGGGCTGCTTCTCCGATCTTGCGGCATATAGCGGAACGGATTTGTGGCTGCCTCTCATCAAGCAAACAAGGCTTTTACCGCGCTCTCGCACATTCATTTATGATTTCGGCCGACGACGCTCATGGCTGGCATCCGAATTATAACGAAAAATATGATCCGACAAATCATCCGGTGCTGGGTGGTGGACCGGTGGTTAAGATCAATGCCAACTGCAAGTATATGACCGATGCCAAAAGTGCCGCAGTCTTCCATGCCCTGTGTGAAGAGGCCGGTGTCAAAATGCAATATTTTGTGAATCACTCGGATGTGGCCGGAGGTAGCACCCTCGGTAACATATCGTCTGCTCAACTCGATATTGACGGTGTTGATGTGGGATGCGCGATATGGGCCATGCACTCCGCGTGCGAGACCGCAGCATTTGCCGACCACCTGGGAATAATAAAAGTTTTCCGCCAATTCTTGAAATAAAGCAAAAATTTGTTAATTTTGCATTTCGTTTGCAAATAGCAGGGAATATCTTCGGGATATTTGTGTTAAATAAATAGTGGCCCTATGTGAATCTCCATTGGTCTCAGGTGACTTTGGCTAAAAACACATAATGCCCTCTATACCTAAAAAGAAATTATATAAAAATCATATCTAACGAGATGAAAATTGATTATTCTAAAATCAACGATGTAATCGGTGAGATTACAATGGTTGTTGAAGAAAGCGACTACGCTGAAAAGGTAAAAAAACAGCTCAAGGAAATAGGCAAAAAGCATGCCGAGCCCGGTTTCCGTCCCGGAAAGGTTCCCGCCGGTCTTATTGCTAAGAAATATGGTAATGCTGTCAAATATGACGAAATCAATAAATTGGTGGGTGATGCCCTTTTCGAGTATATTAAAGAAAACGACATCAATGTGCTTGGCAATCCTATCCCTGACAAAGGTAACACCATAAATGAGGACGCAAACGAATTCACACTTAAATTCAAAGTGGGAGTTGCTCCTGAATTTGATGTAAAAGCTGATAAGGAAGTTACCATTCCTTACTACAATATCGAAGTTACCGATGAGATGATTGATCGTCAGGACAATGCTCTTCGCAGTCGCATGGGCAAACAGCAGCCCGGTGAGGAAGTGGATGCAACCGCTCTTGTTAAGGGCGTAATCACTGAACTCAACGAAGACGGTTCGGTTAAAGCTGACGGTGTGGTGGTTGAAAACGGAATTGTTGGCCCCGCATATTTCAAATCGGAAGCTCAACGCGATCTCTTTGTTGGCAAGAAGGTGGGTGATACAGTTGTGTTCAATCCTGCACAGACCTGTGAAGCAAATCCTGCTGAACTTTCTTCAATGCTCAACCTCCCCAAAGAGGAAGCAGAAAAACATCAGGGCGATTTCCAGTTCGAAATTAAAGAAATTATCGTTCTTAAGCCCGCTGAACTTAATGAAGAATACTTCAAGGAAGTTTTCGGTGATGATGTGAAGGATGCCGATCAGTACCGTGAGGCAGTTAAGAAGATGATTCAGACATCTCTTAAGGGTGATCAGAACTATCGCTTCTCGATCGATGCAAAGGATGTGCTTCTTAACAACGTCGGTCAGGTTGAACTTCCCGATGAAGTGCTCAAGGAATTCCTCATCAGCCGCAACGAAGGTCTTACAGCAGAAAATATTGATGAGCAGTATGAGGGTATCCGCAATCAGCTCGTTTGGGATCTTACAAAAGACAAGCTTGCTAAGAAACTTGACGTTAAAGTTGAAGAGGATGATCTGCTGAATACCGCTCGTCTGCTTGCACGCAATCAGTTCGCACAGTATGGCATGGCAAATGTGCCCGAAGATGCTGTTGAACACTATGCAAGCGAAATCCTTAAAGATGAAAAGGCTCGTGCATCTGTTTATAATCAGACAGCAGAAATGAAACTTTTCCAGACTCTTCAGGGTGTTGTCACTCTCGATGAAAAGAATGTTTCAGTTGATGATTTTAACAAACTTTTCCTCTCTGACGACAACGCTGAGACAGAAGCATGATAATTATATGCCGTTAATGGAGAGTATCTTTATCTGACTCATCGATAATTGGCATAATTTTTGTTATTTATTAAACAACTTCGCGAACATTCTTTCGCGAAGTTGTTTAAGTATAGTAAGCCTCCTTCGTAAATTATTATACGCGGGCTTACACAGTTTAAATCGGCTCTACAGTTTTGTCGTTATTTGAGGAGAAAATAATCCGAAACGGCAGTGAAGACGTATAGCCCATAAAAATAAAAAATATGAAAAACGACTTTAGAAATTTCGCTGTGCATCATCTTGGCATGAGCTCCAATACACTGGATTCTTATGCAAAGGCTATGAATAATTCCGGCATAACAAGTGTCACAACTCCCACCGCTGACTATATGAACCCCTACATTCTTGAAGAACGTCAGCTGAATGTGACACAGATGGATGTATTCTCACGTTTGATGATGGACCGCATCATCTTTCTCGGTACGCAGGTTTCCGACCAAAGTGCCAACATCATTCAGGCTCAACTCCTTTATCTCGACTCTGTTGACCCCGATAAGGATATCAGCCTTTATATAAACTCTCCCGGTGGTTCGGTATATGCAGGCCTCGGCATCTACGACACAATGCAATATATCAATTCGGATGTATCCACAATATGCACCGGAATGGCAGCTTCGATGGCAGCCGTGTTGCTTGTGGCCGGAGAAAAAGGAAAGCGCTTTGCCCTTCCTCACTCCCGTGTCATGATTCATCAGCCAATGGGAGGAATCCAAGGACAGGCCTCGGACATAGAAATAACCGCCCGGGAAATTCTCAAACTTAAGGAAGAACTCTACAATATCATATCCAATCACTCAGGACAGCCCTTCGATAAGGTTGAGGCCGATTCAGACCGCGATTACTGGATGACCGCAGCCGAGGCTAAAGAATATGGCATGATTGATAAGGTTCTTGTCAATCCGCGTAAAGAAGATTAATTAAAGCAAATATAATTATAAAACGGGGTTGTCTTGACACCGACCCCGTTTTCTGATTTTTACATTGATCAGTCAGCATGGCAAAAAAAACAACAAAAAGATGTGTGATGTGCGGTCGCGAGGAAACAGCGGCAAATCCCGTTGTGTCAGTATACGATCAGCTCACCATCTGCGAGGAATGTATAGATTTCATCGACCAGATGAGAGATGCCGAACGTCGCGACCGTAAAAACATGGCGAATAAAGACAAAGGTGGCAAATCCATTCCTACACCAAAGAAAATTCATGAATTTCTGGATCAGTATGTGATTGGTCAGGATGAAGCAAAAAAATATCTTTCTGTTGCTGTTTATAATCATTACAAACGAATCAATCAGCAAAAGGATAGCGAAGCTGATGATGTTGATATCGAAAAATCCAATATCATCCTTGTCGGGCCGACCGGTACCGGCAAGACTTTGCTCGCAAAGTCTATCGCACGCCTTTTAGACGTGCCCTTCACCATTGTTGACGCTACGGTCCTTACAGAAGCCGGTTATGTGGGTGAAGATATTGAATCGTTGCTGACACGTTTGTTGCAGAATTGCGACTACGATGTGGAGCGTGCTCAAAGAGGCATTGTTTTCATTGATGAGATTGATAAGATAGCACGTAAAAGTGACAATCCATCTATCACACGCGATGTGAGTGGCGAAGGAGTGCAACAGGGACTTTTAAAACTTCTGGAGGGTAGCACGGTGCTTGTTCCACCAAACGGCGGACGTAAACATCCCGAACAGAAGTTGATTGCTGTCGACACCAAGAATATTCTCTTTATATGTGGAGGAGCATTCGACGGTATCGAACGTAAAATTGCTTCCCGTCTCAACACTCACATGGTCGGATATGGTCATGATGAGAAAAGCAGGAAGATGCAACGAGAAAATCTGATGAGATATGTCTTGCCTCAGGACTTGAAATCATTCGGACTTATTCCTGAAATTATCGGTCGTCTTCCCATTCTCACCAGTCTTGACCCGCTTGACAGAAATGCTCTGCGCAGAATCCTTACAGAACCTAAGAACGCCATTGTGCGCCAATATAAGAAAATGCTTGAACTCGACGGAAAAGAGCTGGTATTTACCGATGATGCTCTTGACCTCATTGTTGACAAGGCAATCGAATACAAGCTTGGTGCCCGAGGTCTGCGGTCGATTGTTGAGACAGTAATGGTCGACACTATGTATGAAGCACCTTCTTCAAAGCAAAAGACCATTACGATAGACGCCGATTACGTAGCCTCCCAGCTGGATAAGGCACACTATGACAAAACCCATATTTCATAAGCATCATCGGCAAATGTAGGGACATGGCATGCCGCATTAACCGTCCCTACACTTTGCCCCCGCATTATATTCAAAAAAATACAAATCACTTCAATAAAAACCGATGATATACTATATCGTCGGTTTTTTTATAATTTTTGTTTATAGTTTTTTGTTTTTTCAAGAAAAATTTTTAATTTTGTTGTAAGTAGCTGTCCAAATTAAACGCATAAATGTTGCCGGTAAGGATTGGTTATTATTGACAGGTGATAATATGAATGAGAGTTCATGCTGTTATGATAGCTGATTGAGATCCCATTATAACAAAAAACGGCTTGAAAGATTGCCATAACGGGAGGCCGGGAACATGTTGCTTGATTTGAGGCATGCACTTTCCAAGAGCAACTTATGACAAGTGGTGTAATAATCACGTATAGAATCATAATACCATAACCTCCTCAGTCAATGGCAGACTCCCATCAAATCCGAAAAGCTTTAAAAACACACTTCGGTTTCGATTCGTTTAAAGGCAATCAATTTGAAATAATCAACAGTCTTCTTGACGGTAACGATGTGTTTGTACTTATGCCCACCGGTGGCGGCAAATCATTATGTTACCAACTGCCGGCCCTCATGTCGGAAGGAACGGCTGTGATTATCTCCCCTCTGATTGCGCTTATGAAAAACCAGGTGGATGCCATTCGCAATTTCGAGGAGAAGGATAATGTTGCACACTTTCTAAATTCTTCTCTCAGCAAATCGGCAATTGAAACCGTAAAAAATGACGTTAAAGAGGGTAGGACAAAGCTTCTTTATGTGGCTCCCGAGTCTCTTGCCAAAGGTGAAAATGTGGAATTTCTGAAATCGATAAAGATTTCATTCTTCGCCGTTGATGAAGCCCACTGCATATCTGAATGGGGACATGATTTCAGACCCGAATACCGCAAAATTCGCCCCATGATAAGCTCGATCGGTAATTTCAGAATTATCGCTCTTACGGCAACCGCAACTCCAAAGGTTCAACACGATATTCAGAAGAATCTCGGAATTCTCGATGCAAAAGTCTTCAAATCAAGCTTCAATCGGAAGAATCTGTATTATGAAGTGCGCCCCAAGACGGCAGATGTCGACAAAGATATAATTCGGTATGCTAAAAACAACTGTGGAAAGTCGGGCATTATATATTGTCTGAGCCGTAAAAAAGTGGAGGAGCTGGCTGAAACGTTGCGTATCAACGGAATCAAGGCACTCCCATATCATGCCGGTATGGATGTGGCGACTCGTTCAAAAAATCAGGATGCGTTTATCCGCGAGGATATTGACGTTATTGTGGCGACAATTGCATTCGGAATGGGTATAGATAAACCTGATGTCAGATATGTGTTGCATTACGACATACCGAAAAGTCTGGAGGGGTATTATCAGGAAACCGGCCGGGCCGGCAGAGACGGAGGCGAAGGGAGATGCATAACTTTCTATTCCAGAAAAGACCTCCAGAAACTCGAAAAACTTATCCAAAGCAAATCTGTGCAGGAACAGGAAATCAGCAGGCAGCTCCTTTCCGAAACTGCCGACTATGCCGAATCTTCTGTATGCAGGCGGAAAATACTTCTTCGTTATTTCGGCGAGAATTATAACGAAGCTAATTGCGGTAATTGCGACAATTGTCTCAATCCGCGCCAGCAAATGGAGGCCACCGAGGCGGCTCTCAGTGTGATTCAAGTTGTGTTGAATGTGGGTCAAAGATACAGATTTGATTACATAGTAAATATCCTCATAGGGCGCCCCACTGATGAAATAAGAAGTAATCATCATGACAAGATAGAAGGTTTCGGTGCGGTGGCTGATATGGAAGAAAAGCTTGTCGGAATGTTAGTCCGCCAAGTGATTATTGCCGGATATTTAACAAAAGACCTTGACAACTACGGTGTTTTGAAAGTTACCGACGAGGGTATAAAATTTTTAGATAATCCGACATCATTCACTCTTGTTCAAGACGTGGATTATGCTGACACTGCAATTGAAACCCGTTCAAGAGGGGTAGGGGCCGGAGCACTTGACCCAACTCTCTTTAATATCCTCAAAGGGCTCCGTAAAGACATTGCACGTAAAAAAGGAATCGCGCCCTACCTCGTGTTTCTTGATCCTACTATCGAAGCCATGTCAACACTCTATCCCATTAATAAAGAGGAATTATTAACTGTTCCCGGAGTCGGATCAGGAAAAGCCTTGAAATATGGTAAGGAGTTTACAGATGTTATTGCAAGATATGTGGAAGAAAACGAGATTGAACGCCCGGCCGATGTGAGAATAAAACTTATTGCCAAGAAATGCAACCCTAAAGTTTCAATTATTCAATCGGTTGACCGAAGAATTGATCTCGAGGAAGTATGCGAAAGTCTTGGAATGGAATTTTCAGATTTTATTTCAGAACTTGAGACTATCGTCGAGGCCGGAACTAAAATAGACATCGATTATTACATAGAAGAATATTTTGAAGAAGAGCAGATAGAAGAACTCTACGATTTCTTCCGCACAAGTGAAGACGGCGATATCGAATCAGCCATCCAAGCCTTGGGGGCATACTATGACGATGATGATATCAGACTTCTCCGTGTGTCTTTCATTTCCAAGTTTGGCAACTGATCAGGGTTGTATTTATAGGTTACGCTGTTTGAAATCATGATGCTCTTGAAAATTTTATTACAATTTTTACAGTCAGGTCGCGTTATCAATTTTAGAACAACATCACAATTTACGAATGAAAAAAATAGTCGTGGCCGGTCTCGGTGCATGCGCCTTTGCTCTTGCGTTTGCAGCAAAAGACCCGGTGATAATGAAAGTTAATGGTGTGGATGTACCAAAGTCTGAATTTGAGTACCTCTACAATAAGAACAGCCAGCAGCAGATTAATCCTCAATCGCTCGATGAATATGTCGAGATGTTCAAACTTTACAAGATGAAAGTTGCCGATGCGCGTGCCGAGGGAATTGACACTACCGCTGCATTTTTAAAGGAGACAGAACAATACAGACATGATCTGGCAGCTCCCTATCTTGCTGACTCCGTATTCCTGAATAATCTGGTGCAAGAAGCTTACGACCGTTCCAAAGAGGAAGTGGAAGCTTACCACATTATGCTTTTTAAAACTCGTAATCTCGAGCAAAACAGAGGATTAAGACAACGAGCAGACAGTATCCTGCAAGCGTTAAACAAAGGTGGAGATTTTACCGATCTTGCCACCAGATTCTCGCAAGACCGTTCAAGCAGCAACAAAGGCGGCCGCATGGGCTGGATAACTGCCGGTTCATATCCTCTGGCATTTGAACTTGAAGCATGGGCCCTCCCCGAAGGTGAAATTTCTGCGAAAGTTGTTGAATCTCCGGTTGGTTATCACATTCTCAAAGGTGGTAAGCATCGTCCCGCCCGTGGCAAAGCTTCAGCAAGCCATATCCTCAGACTTACTCAAGGCAAGGATGATGCCGGCAAGCTTGAGGCTCGCAGAGTTATAGACAGTCTCTACAACGAAGTAACCAAAAATCCTGAATTATTCGCGCGTATCGCAGCTCAAAATTCCGAAGATAGAAACTCTGCCCGTCAAGGCGGTGCCCTTCCTCTTTTCGGTGCCGGTGAAATGGTTGAGCCGTTTGATTCAGCCACTTTCGCACTCGAACCCGGACAAATAAGTGGGGTGGTTGAAACTTCTTACGGCTACCACATCATTAAATTAAATGATAAAAAGCCCATTCCTTCGAAGAATGAAATAAAACCCATCGTGTTGCAGCGTGTAACAAGTCCTCAGGACCCGAGATACCGACAGATACGCGATAATCAGATCAGCCGTCTTTCTAAAAAGCACAAGTCTTCTCTTAACAAAAAGACGATTGATGAATTGCGTGCCGCAATTCAAAAAAACGGTATTGATTCCGCTCTTTTCGCCGATTGGACAACTATGCCCAAGGCGTCTTTGCCGGTGCTGACTGTTGATGGCAAATCAAAAACCGCAGCCGATCTCGTAAATTCATTCGGTTCTCTTCAGCTTCCCGCATCTGATGACGCTAATGAATTTGTGGATAATAAGATCAATTCTTTATACGCCGGTGCGCTGACTGAAGCGGAAGAAAATGATCTTGAGAACACTCAGCCTGATTACCGTAATCTCCTTAAGGAATATGTTGATGGCTCTCTTCTTTATGAAGTGAGTGTGATGAAAGTCTGGGATAAGGCTGCAAAAGACACAGAAGGTCTTGAAAAATATTTCGAAGCCAATCGTGACAACTATAAATGGACAGATCCTCACGTAAAAGGTTTCCTGATTCAGGCTGCCAATGATTCGGTTGCTGATAAGATTCGTGCTTTAGTGGTTGATATGCCTGAAAATGAAATAGTTAATGCTATTCGCAAGGAATTTAAGAACGATGCTTCAGTAGATAGGGTTCTGGCTTCCAAAGGTACAAACCAGATTATCGATTACCTTATCTTCGGAGGTCCGAAAGTGAATCCTTCCAACAACAAATACACTTCAATGTTTATGATAAACCCTCGTGTTATTCTCGAACCCGAGGAAGTGAATGACGTGAAGGGATTGGTGACGAGCGACTATCAGAATGAATTCCAGCAAGCCTGGGAAAACGAGCTGAGAGCTAAATATCCGGTGGAGGTAAACGAAAAGGTTCTGAACCAGATAAGAAAGCAGAAATAATCGCTCAAATCACGGAAAGAAATTTGTATTATTGTTTTAAAGGAGAGGCCATGACAAACACAACCTGTTGTCGTGGCCTCTGCTTTTCATGTCATTTTATGCGAATTAACATAAATTTGAATATGAAGTAAGTAAGAGACAAAGGAAAATCCAATAAATTTCACTATCTTTGCAGTTACCCAAGTCACAGCCTCGGAGAGAAAGTTGAAACGGTTGGAAAAATGAAGCTAACACTAATTAAAATAATCTTGTTAATTACACTATCACTCGCTGTGTGGTCATGTGGTAAAGGCAAAGGCGAGATTTCTGCTGATAGTGAAGCACTGGTAATAGTGGGCGACTCGACTCTCACCAGTAGGCAAGTGTTAGAAAAAATTCCATTCGGACTCACTGCTGAAGACAGTATCGCCATGTTTCGCCAGATTGCCGACGAATGGGTGCGCGAATTGGTACTTACAGATTTTGCCACAAAAAATCTGCCTGACATGGAGAGAATTGATCGGCTCGTTAATGAATACCGTAACAATCTGATTATCACTTCTTATCTGCAATCAATGACAGAGGTGGCGGCTGCAGACATAAGTGAAAATAAAGTGAAACAATATTACGAGGCGAATAAAAACAATATGGTGCTTGAAGAGCCTATTGTCAAGGGTGCCTTTCTGAAAGTAAGCGAAGCCGACCCACAAGTCGACAATCTCAGAAAATGGATGTCAGATTTCACTGACAGGAGTATTGACAAGATTGAAGAAGCCGGTCTTAAACATGCCTCAACTTATAAATATTTTAAGGATCAGTGGCAATTCTGGAGTGAAATAACACAACAGATTCCTTACAGATTTTTCGATGCAGATGCCTTTGTGAGGAGTTCTGTAAATTTTGAAACAACAGATGCCGGCTCCATCTATCTTTTGCATATCTCCGATTATATTTTGTCGGGTTCCGAAATGCCATACGAACTGGCACGCATAAAGATCAGAGAAATTCTGGCAGCTCAGGAACTTTCCAAACGTAAGGAAAAGTTGATTACCGATATCTACAAACAGCAGATAAAGGATGGCAGGCTGATTCCGCACGCCTACGACCCCATACGTCATCAAATGGTGGAATAGGTTTCTAAATTACAAAGCTGTCGTGTTTTCTTATCGAAAATTAACAGTAAAAGAATCTATATTGAAAACGAATAAATTAATTCAAAAGTGAAACTTCGAAATATACTTGTCCCCTCGGTGGCGATGGTAGCGCTGTGCGCTTTGGCTGCCCCGATTAAGAAGAATGTGATTGATGAAGTGGCCTGGGTGGTTGGAGACGAACCGATATTCCGTTCGGAAATCGAAGAGCAGTATCTTCAGATGCGTCAGGAAAACACCCCCATTGATGGTGACCCATATTGTGTCATACCCGAAAAAATCGCCGTTGAAAAACTTTATCTGCATCAGGCGAAACTCGACACAATTACCGCGCCCGAGTCTCAAGTAGCTGCCGGAGTCGAAAAGCGCCTTGATTACTTTATCAACAACTTGGGTTCGCGTGAAAAGGTGGAGGAATATTTTCGCAAACCGCTTCCGCAGCTTCGCGAGCAGATGATGGAATTAATGCGCAACAGTTATATTATCGACCAGGTGCAGCATAATCTCACCAAGGATGTCAAGGCAACTCCCAAAGATGTGAGAAAATACTTTACGTCTCTGCCTACTGACAGTGTGCCTTACGTTCCGATGCAGGTCGAAGCCCAGATTATTGAGATCAACCCACGTATCCCGGAGCAGGAAATTGAGGATGTAAAAGCTCGCCTTCGCGATTACGCCGACAGGGTGAATCGCGGTGAATCAAGTTTCTCGACTCTGGCAATTATGTTTTCAGAAGACGGTTCCGCTATGCAAGGTGGCGAACTCGGATTTCACGGACGGGCCGACTGGGTTCCCGAATTTTCGCAGGTGGCTTTCAATCTAAATGACCCTAAACGTGTTTCACGTATCGTTGAAACCGAATATGGCTACCATATTATTCAGCTTATTGAGAAAAGGGGAGAACAGGTGAATGTGCGTCATATTCTGCTTACACCCAAAGTCAATTCAAAGGATTTGGCTGATGGTGTTGTGAAACTCGATTCGTTAAGAAAAGAAATCGTGGCCGGCAAATTCTCTTTCGAAGAAGCCGCTCAAGTCATTTCACAAGATAAAAATACAAAAAATAACAACGGTGTCATGATGAACCAGCGCACCGGTTCCAAACGCTTTGAAATGCAAGACCTTCCGCCGGAAGTGGCCCGCAAAATAGAATTAATGCAACCGGGCGATATTTCAGAAGCTTTCATCATGAAAGACCGTTCAAAAAATCGTGATGTGATTTCAATTGTGAAACTCACAAACCGTGTGCCCGGTCATAAAGCCACTCTTAGTGAGGATTATAACCTCATCAAGGGTATGTATGAAAATCATCTGAAGGAAAAAATCATCACCGATTGGGTGGAAAATAAAATTAAAGATACTTATACCAAAATTGCAGATGGTTGGGATGGCTGTGATTTCCACTATAAAGGTTGGAATAGTCAAGCACATTAAGAAGTAGTTTCAACAACTTCTAAATTTAAATTGAATGTTTCCTAAAAAACTGACATTTCCTTCTATTTTATTATATGCGCTGGGTGCTGTTGTGGCAGTCTGCGCATTGTCATTGTTTCAGAGCGCTTATGCTCAGTCGCAGCGAAAAAAGGCTTTGGAAAAAGAGACATTCACTCGCCCCGACCCCACAAAACCCTTAAAACCCACTATCCCTGATGCCAATCGCTTTCAGGATGATAAGGTGTTTCTTGAACATGCCGATTCCCTATATCGGCCTGCCAACGAATACGAGGAGTATCAGATAGTCAAAGGGAGTGTAAAATTCCGTCAGGGAGGGATGTGGCTCTTTTGTGATTCCGCCTATTATTTCCCGCAGCGAAACTCAATGGACGCATTCGGACATGTGGAGATGAGGCAAGGCGATACGCTGTTTGTGTATGCCGACAAAGTCTACTATGACGGTCTCTCCAAACACGCCACTTTGACTCACGGTCCGTCGCGCGGCAACGTCCAGCTCAAAAACCGCACCGTAACGTTGACAACCGATAGTCTTGATTATGACTTGGCCGGCGAAAGAGGGTGGTACACTCTGGGTGGTCGGCTGGAAGATGATGTCAATACCCTCACTTCCGAATATGGCGAATATTCTCCGGCCACCAAAATTGCCGATTTCCGTTTTAACGTGGTCTTGGTGAATCGTAAGGATGGCTATCGGATGTTGACCGAAGACTTAAGGTATAATACAGCCACCCACATCGCCGACATTCACACTCTGACCAGAATCGAGGGTGCCACCGACACAATCGTAACATCCGGCGGTAATTACAACACAGTTACCGACCACGCCGTGTTGACTGCGCGCTCCATTATTTCACACCGAGACTCTTCGGCCAACGTTACGACTCTCGAAGGTGATTCAATCATATACGACAAGCAGACGCGCACTAGTCGTGCATACATGTTTAAAAATCCTTCGAAGTTGCCCAAACCGATGGTTATAAACGACACTGCGCGCAAGATAACGCTGATCGGTGGCTACGGAGAATATAATGATTTGACACGCCGGGCATATTCAACAGATTATCCCCTTCTGATAGAATACTCGCGTCCCGACACTCTCTTTTTGCGTGCCGACACGGTGCTGACCTTTATTGAATCCGTTCCGACTGATTCGATTGGAGAGAATGTAAAAGATTATCACGTGGCGCGTGCCATTGGCCGAGCTCGCTTTTTCAGTCAGGAAGTACAAGGCATCGCGGACACGCTTCTTTTCAAGGAGCAGGACTCGATTCTTTACATGATAAAGAAACCGGTGGTGTGGAGCGGCGAAAGACAGGTATATGGCAACGCGATTAATGTGCATTTGAATGATTCTACTGCCGATTGGGCGGAATTGCCTGAATCAGGGATGATTGCCGAACATATCGCTGAAGGATTCTACAATCAGCTGACGGGCTCTCATCTGCTGGCCTATTTCAATAATCAGCAACTTGATAAGTTGGATGCAACAGGCAATGTGATTGCCATTCTTCTCCCTCAGGAAAAGGATTCTACATATAACAAGATGGTACGTGCCGAAAGCTCGTTCCTTTCCATGGAAATGGACGGTAAGGATATGAAATATCTCAAGATGTGGCCGGAAGTGAACGGGAAGGTAATGCCTTTGTTTGATGTTAAGTCTGCCGATCAATATATCGAGGGTTTCAGTTGGCTTGAACCTTTGCGTCCTGTAAGAGACTGGTATGGGTCAAGAGCGCGCTGGATGGATGAATTGGGTGAAGTGCCCGATGAAATGGACAAATATTTCAAAGACCCCCCTTTATTTAAGCCTGTGCCAAAATCGGCACGAGATATGCTGAGAGAATAATAATTGATTATGAGTGATGTGATTCGTCTTTTGCCTGATTCGGTGGCAAATCAAATTGCTGCGGGCGAAGTTATTCAACGTCCCGCTTCCGTAATCAAAGAACTGGTGGAAAATGCAGTCGATGCGGGAGCCACTGACATTCAGATAGTTATTAAAGATGCCGGCAAAACACTGATTCAGGTTCTCGATAATGGTGTCGGCATGTCGGAAACAGATGTGAGGATGGCCTTTGAACGTCATGCCACATCGAAAATTCAGAATGCCGACGACCTCTTTACCCTTCATACAATGGGGTTTCGTGGAGAGGCTCTTCCTTCGATATGTGCCATTTCTGAAGTGGAAGTCCGCACTCGAAAGGCCGATTCGGCAATGGGAACCCGCTTGCTGATTCTTGGTTCGAAAGTTATCGAACAAGAGCCTGTGGTGTGCGAGACCGGAACTGTGATTAGTGTTAGAAAGATTTTCTTCAACGTGCCCGCACGTCGCAAATTCCTTAAAAGCGACAGCGTGGAACTCTCAAATATTATGCGCGAGTTTGAGCGTCTTGCATTGGTGAATAACAATGTGAGGATGCGCATTGACAATGGAGTGAGGAATATCGATCTCCGTCCTGCTTCCTTACGTTTGAGAATCGAAGATATTTGGAAAAATAATCTGAAGTCAGATCATCTCATTCCGGTTGATGTCGATACATCGTTGGTCAAGATAGAAGGATTTGTTTCGCGCCCTGAATATGCGCGAAGACGCAACCCATTGCAATTCCTTATTGTTAATGGCCGCAACATGCGTCACCCCTATTTTCACAAAGCCATACTAAGTTGTTTTGAAGGGCTCATTGCCTCCGATACGCAGCCAAACTATTTCATGCGGTTTAACGTGGATCCTTCTACGATTGATGTGAATATTCATCCCACAAAAAATGAAATAAAATTCGAATATGAGCAACAGATATGGCCGATACTTGTTTCGGCCGTAAAAACAGCGCTTGGCAAATATTCGGCTGTGCCGAGCATTGATTTTTCGGTTGATGCCATTCCGCTCGATCCTGTGCGCGACGGTGAGAATCCGATTGCACCGAACGTGTCTTACCGAGGTGATTATAATCCATTCAAATCGGAGAGGCCTTCTTCTTCACGGGTAGATTCTAATTGGGATAAGCTTTATGATGCATTCTTCCACAAGTCGGACATACGCGCTGATGTGGATTACTCTCTGAACGAAAATGATCTTCCCCGGAATTTTAATGGTGATTCCAATATGGAGCATGCAGAGAATGGACCGTTGCCGCATATTTTTGAAGATCATAGCCAGTCGGACATCACTTCAGTCTGCATGCAGTTTGCCGGAAAATATATAGTGACCGGTTCGCGCGACGGACTCCTTATCATTGACCAGCATAGAGCACATGTCAAGATTCTGTTTGAGGAATATTTAGGACGGTTTGAAAGAACAGACTTCATTTCACAGCCTCTGATGTTTCCCGAGCTTATTTCTCTTGATTCAATGCAGCAGGCTGCACTCAAGGAAGTTGAATCAGAACTTGGACGCATCGGGTTTTCCATAGAGTATGATAGTGAAAATACCTGGAGGATATCATCCATTCCGGCCATAATTAAGCAAAGTGAAGCAAGGGATGTTGTGTTAAGAATTCTTGACTCCGTAACCGTCGATTCCGAAAATTACGGTAAAGAAAACGATATAAGCATATCTCTAAGCAGGAGAATAGCCCTGGTGCTTGCAAGGAGTGCCGCTATAAGAAGAGGACAGAAATTATCAGCCACCGAAATGGAAAGTCTGATAAGTGCTCTCTTTGCCCTTCCTGACCCGGCGTTCACGCCCAACGGCAATCTTGTTTACACGGTGCTTAACGAAGATAAAATCATCCACATGTTCACCTGAACCACTCATCCTTTTCTATAATTTTTCTGTTTCAAAGGAGCCTGAATAAATTCGGGCTCCTTATTTTTGTCTACTTATTTTTCATTAGTGAAAATAAAGTCATATAGATTTCTTTAAAAAAATTACCAATTTTTAGGGATTGTCTTTGGGTGGATGCCATTGTAATTTTGCAATTGAAAATACTAACTCATGAAAACGGCAATAACAACCCTTACTTTATCCATGTTGATGAGTGTCCTTCCGGCTGTGGAATCACATGCCCAAAAAGCACATTCAGACGCAGCTCAAGCCCTGTTCACAGAGGCTGACAGTACCACACTCCAGAAAGTAAAAGACAAGATCTCGCTTTGGGACAGACTTCATGTCGGCGGATACGGCGAGGTGGCCATGTCAAGAAATTTTTATAGTGATAATTATCTGAGATACACAGATCCTTCATCCTATAAAGGTAAAAGTCACGGGCGTTTTGATCTTCCGCACGTAGTGATTTATCTCGGATATGATTTCGGCAAAGGTTGGTCATTCTCTTCAGAGATAGAATTCGAACACGGAGGCACCGAGGCGGCAGTTGAAATTGAAACCGAAGAAGCCGGTGAATATGAAACAGAAGTGGAAAGAGGGGGAGAAGTGGCTCTTGAGCAGTTCTACATTCAGAAAGAATTCATGCCTCAATTAAAACTGCGGGTTGGTATGCAGGTGGTGCCGGTTGGTGCAACCAACGCCCACCACGAGCCTAATCAATTCTTCGGTGTCTATCGTCCGGAAGGAGAGAACACTATAATGCCCTGCACTTGGCATGATGTGGCAATATCATTGAGTGGCCGGGCCGGTGATTGGAGCTATATGGGAATGTTCCTTCCCGGTCTCGATTCTGAAAGATTTGGAAATCAGAGCTGGATTCATGACGGATCGGCTTCACCATTTGAATTCAAGATTGCCAATAACTATGCCTTTGCCGGAAGGGTCGATAATTATTCGGTGAAAGGACTTCGGTTGGGCTTGAGCGGCTATGTAGGTAATTCTTTCCGAAATACTCTTTACCCCACTTCTTCTGCTAAGAACAAAGGAATCAAGGGGACCGTAAGCATTCTTTCGTTCGACTTCAAATATGAAGATTACGGACTTTTGGCGAGAGGTTCAGCCGATTGGGGCCACTTAAGTGATGCGGCTCATATCAGTAAGTTCAACATCTCCATGTCTAAAAACTCCACTTCCAAACGTCAGGAAGTGGCTTCGGATGCCGTGTCCGCCGGGATTGAAGCCGGCTATAATATCTTCCGTTTTATTCCGCGCATGGTGAAAGACAATCAGAAGTTCTACGTATTCGGAAGATATGAATACTATAATTCAATGGCAAAAATGGAATCCGGAACCTCATTGGGATGGTGTGAACGTCAGGTTGTTAAGGCTGGTATAAACTGGTTCCCTATTCCGCAAGTCGTTGTGAAGGCCGATTACAGCATTGGTATATTGAAAAAGGCTTATAATAATGAGCCGTCAATCAACCTTGGAATTGCCTACGTGGGATGGTTCAAATAATATTAAAATATTAAACATAAACTTTACAATATGAAAATTACTAAACTTCTTAGCATCGGTTTCATCGGTCTGCTTGCCGTGTCGTGCAGCAGTGACGATAAAAACTCTGATGAATCAATTCTCTCAACAAAAGAGCAAGCGTTGCAAAACGTTGTAGTGGATTACGTTGATTATTCGGTTCTTCCCGTTTACACAGCTATGGCAGATGCCACTGTCGAACTTCAGACTCTATGTCATGAAATGCAATCAAAACATACGGCAGGCACATTGACTTCGGCTGATGTTGAAAAGGCCGGTCAGGTCTGGAAGAAAGCCCGCAAGAATTGGGAATTAAGCGAGGCCTTTTTGTTCGGCCCGGCAGCTAATCATAACATCGACCCGCACATTGATTCATGGCCCCTTGATAAGGCTGCAATGGACAATCTTCTGACTCAGATTCGTAACGGCAATTCATGGTCGCTCGAAAACAATGGAGGATATGGCCTTATCGGCTTCCATGCAATCGAATATATGCTTTTCGAACTCACAGCCGACGGTAATAATTCTAAAGTTCATTCCTTAAATTATACACCCGAAGAGATGGAGTATCTCGTAGCAGTGGCCGACGACTTGTGTCAGCAATGCGTATGCCTGGAAGCATGTTGGATAGGTCTTGACAATATCAGCGAAGTGAAGCAGCAGATTCTCGAAGAAGCTGAGCTTGACTATGGTGAAAACTATGGTTGGGAAATGAAACATGCTGCCTCAGCCGGCTCTCGATTCAAAACATATCAGGAAGCTGTTGAAGAAATTATCCAGGGATGTATTGATATTGCAGACGAGGTGGGCAATACGAAAATCGGACGTCCTCATCTCGGTTCTTCTCAGGAGGATAAGAATTATATAGAATCTCCCTATTCGCTTAATTCAATCGAGGATTTTGTCGATAATATCTACTCAATCAGAAATGTATATGAAGGCACTTCCAGCACCCGTTACTCTCTGAGCAGTTACATCAAGTCGGTTGATTCAGAGGTAGATGCACAGGTTAGAAAGGCTATAGCAGATGCAGTTGCTGCAATCGAAGTCATTCCTGAGCCCTTCGCTAAAAATGCATCCGGCCAATTGAGTGAAATTGCCATGAAGGCTGCCGGTACAAATCTTGTTGAAGCTCTTGAAGAAGCAATGACCGTAGTTACAGAACGTAAGTAAATAATCTCTTGATACTTGTATAGGATAAATGGCTTTTCTGCTATTTATCCTATACGAACTATTAGGTTATTAAATTTAATAATTTATGAATAAGGCATTATATTTAAAAGGAATATCATTGTTTCTTATCACTGCCGGGTTGTCGGCATGTTCTGATGAGACAATCACAAATGAAGAGCCTGTTGATGTGGCGGATCTTCCCGAATGGTATTATGCAGGTGGCGAATTGGGTACGACCTATCTAAGCACAACCAATGCGTTCGAGCAGCCCTCGCCGGCGATTGAGCGCCAAGGTCTTTATCAATCATTCAAAAACGGTGAGTCGCTGTTTGAAAAGCCATTTATGACTAATCAGTCGGGGGTGAGGGCAGGACTCGGCCCTACTTATATCCGCACTTCTTGCCAGCATTGTCATCCTAATTATGGCCATGGAACGCGGGTTCCGGAAGGAAGCTTTAACACCAACGACATAGGTAACGGATGTCTTCTCGTTGTTTATAATCCGGCTGATGAGTCTTACGTTTCATGGTTGGCAGGAATGCCTCAAGGACATGCTGTTGCCCCATTCAAAGCCCCGGTTGATGAATCCAAAATTAAGGTGAAATGGCTTAATGCAACCGATGAATGGAATAATACGTTCCCCGATGGTGAAACATACGAGTTGCAATATCCCGAGGTAAACATGCCGGCAGATGCCGTTTATGTCGTTAATCAAGGCTTCCAGATTCCCACTCAATATGAAGTGAAACTTGAATCAACTATCGGTATGTATGGAACCGGTCTGTTAGATGCAATTTCGGAAGATGATTTACTTGCTCAGTACAGAAAGGAAGAAAGCGACGGGTATATGGTGAACGGGCTTAACCCGGCATTTTTCGCGGGTGGAAACTGGAATTCTATGTACTCAAACTCATTGCAAGGTGACGGAACGAAATATGCTCGCCGTTTCACTTACGCCTTGTCTCGTGGTCCGCTGCAGGATGCTGCGGGAGCCAATGCAATATGGAATATTACAAACGTGACGCGTTCCGACCGCCGTTATCATTATCTTGATGCTGCCGGAACTTATGTTAAGTATTCTGCAAAAGATCCTGAGGTTCAGGCAGGATTTGACGAATATATTTCCAGAATAGATCCTATGCATAATCATCCTTCCTACTGGAACGGCTCTCTCGAAGAACGTATCACCGCTTATCTTGGAGATAAAAATCTTGATGTCGAGATGGATGATGAGGAGTATACCGATTTTATGGTATGGCACAGAGGTCTTGCTGTTCCGGCTGTAAGAGATATTAATAATCCCGAGGTGGCTCGCGGTAAGGAGCTTTTCACTGAAATCGGATGCGATTATTGTCATCGTCCCTCCTGGACCACCGGCCCCGATAATGTGGTTGATCCCGCCAAGTTCTTTAAAGGTAATGAACTCCCCCGGTACCCGTATCAGAAAATCTGGCCTTATACCGATATGGTGCAACACAAACTGATGATGGCTAATGATATTCGTGGCGGCTGGTGTCGGACAACTCCTCTGTGGGGACGCGGACTGCATCAGAAAGTCACCGGTAGCCCCACAGCCGACCGTCTGCATGACTGCCGTGCAAGAACAACAATGGAAGCTATCATGTGGCATGGTTATTCTTCTCAAAGCGATGCACGATACTCTATTGAAAAATTCCGTAAGTTGCCTAAGAAGGATAGAGACGCTATTATAAAATTTGTAGATGCAATCTGATATTTAATGAAGCAGAATTATCTTCTTAGAAATCCTTTTACCCTTTTTATTCACATTGCTCTGGTCATTATTTTGGCCGGAGCAATTGTTACTCATTTTTGTGGTATTCAGGGAAAGATAACTTTGACAACAGACGAACAGCCAAAAGTTGAGTTTGAAAAGGATTCCGGTCCCGGAGAGGCGGTTTTACCATTCCCCTTAAAATTGAAAGATGTTGAGATAATATATTATCCCGGCACTTCGACACCGATGGATTTTAAAAGTGTGTTAGACGTAAACGGTTCTGAGATAGATGTGTCTATGAACAAAATCGGAACTTATCGCGATTGGAGGTTTTACCAGTCGGCTATGGGCGACGGGTCTGCAACATTGGCTCTGAGTCACGATCCGTTCGGAATTATGATTACTTATATCGGGTACGCTTTATTGGGAATTTCCATGTTGGGATTCTTTTTTCAGCGTTCCACTCCCTGGCGCGGCTTATTCAAAGCACTGCGCAAGTATTCGTTAATTCTGTTTCTTTTAACACCAACTTTCATCTCCGAGGCTTCAACCCCGACAATTCAACGTCCTCTGGCCGCGAATTTAGGGAAGGTCTGTGTATATTGGAACGACCGCATTGCTCCGATGCAGACCATGGCTTTAGATGTTACAAGGTCGTTATATGGAGCTGATTCTTATCAGGGTATGACAGCCGAACAAGTGCTGGCCGGGTGGCTTTTCTATTTTGAAGAGTGGTGGGGCGATTATACAAGATATAACCCTCGTATCCTCGATATAAAACCGGATAATATTTCAGATAAGCAAAAGAAAGAGGCCGCAAAATTAAGTCTGATACAATGGCTGGGCACCGGAGATGCATTTAAAATATATCCCTATAATGCCGGCGACGGTAAGATTGAATGGCTTTCCTTGACCGGAAGGAGGCCGGCGGCAATGTCGCTTGAACAATGGAAATTCATGCAGACAACTATGCCCGAGATAAAGACTCTCATTATGAGAGGTAAGAATATTGAAGCAAACGAAGTGCTGGATTCATTGGTTGTGAAACAGGTATATTACGCCGGTCAAGACAATATACCTTCTTCCCGATTAATGCAGCTCGAGCGAGTCTACAACAAGGCGGGGCGTCCTGCCTATGCCGGTATATTTGCCTTTGGCTTATCCATACTGTTATTTTTCGTCAGTTTTTCATCTGATACAAATCGCCGTGGACTGCGATTCACCGGAAATATAATGGTGTGGATTCTTCTTATATTTATAGTTGGGATAATCAGTTGTATATGGATCTTGTCCCGGCATATTCCACTTTCAAATGGTCCGGAGACCATGTTGTTTATGGCACTCGTCTCAGCAATCGGGGCCTGTGTGGTAAGGCGCTCTGACATAAAGTGTGCGTTGACCCTGATATGCGGACTCTGTTTGATGGTGGCCGCAATGGGCTCGAAAACACCTAAGATAGGTGCCTTGATGCCTGTTCTTGGAAGTCCCTTGTTGTCGATCCATGTAATGCTCGTGATGATTGCATACGTGTTGTTTCTGTTAATGGCTGTTTTATCGGCCGTAGCTCTTTTAAGCCGCTCGCACACAAAAAAGGAATATCTCAGTGTGGTAAACCGATTGATCTTAACTCCCGCCGTGTGTCTTCTTGCAGCCGGAATATTCATTGGAGCCGTTTGGGCCAATCAGTCATGGGGAAGATATTGGGGTTGGGATCCTAAAGAAACATGCGCACTCATAATGCTCTTGATTTATGCACTCCCCGTGCATTGGGGTAGCCGCAGAATGGCATGTTTCCGTAATCCCCGGGTGCTCCACATATATTTATTGCTGGCAGTATTAACCGTTGCATTCACCTACTTCGGTGCAAACTATCTTTTACCCGGCCTTCATTCCTACGCCTAATCTCCCGTGCCCGATCGCATCAATGCCGCCGTCGCGCCCATGCTCCCAGGCGTGCCCATGCCCTCTGTGGCGGCAATGCCCCCGGGCGCGGCAATTAGCCTGTGCCCCGAGCGCCGCGAAGGGGGGAGTATAAACTTTCCCATCATAAAAAAGAATCCAGCTGCCGTAAAAGAATCCGGCTCCCGTTAATGAATTTAATTACTATAAAAATGGAAAGAGTTCGGAACGATTCCGAACTCTTTCTATTTCACCGTGCAGGTGTATGATCTCGAATTTTCAGTGCAGGTCTTTATCGGCCTGACTCTTTTATCTTGTTTCCGATCATCGCGTTGAACGAATCCTGTTTCATCAGCTCTTCAACTGTGAGGTGCATTCTGTAACGCCAATAATGACGAGGATTAGCAGGCTCGTTGATCTGTTCGTCAGCAGGATTCTGACGACGTAACTGACCGTCGGCCGACAACCAATCCTGCAGGGGAAGAATGCAGAGCATTGAAGGACTCTTCAGCTGGAGGTCAATGATTTTATCACAAATCCAAGGCTCGGCGAAATAGGGCGCTTCTCCACCTTCATGCAACACGTGGTTGTAGAATTTCTGTGCAACTGCATGGTCGGCTTCCCACCAGCCGCGTATACCGGCCATATCGTGAGTCGACGTGGTGCAGACACTGTAGTAGGGATAATGCCAAGTATCGCCGAACTCCGCGTGTGGATCTTTGGGCATGCGCTGGATTTCCAAGCTGAGAATCTCAAGTTGATTCATTACTGCGGGAACACAGTCGGGAATCATGCCGAGGTCTTCGCCACAAGCCAGCATCGAGGTTGAATCCAGAAGGGGCGGAAGTTTCCACATTGCTTTTCCATACCAGAAGTCATTGTGACGATGATAGAAAAAGTCATTATACAGGCGGTTGAAACACCATTTTGCATAATCGCTCAATACGCGGTACTGATATGTGAAGTGAGCGGCAATGCGTGGATGATAATGACCCTTGTTATAGGGGTCTTCAATAAAGAGGACATCATCAATCAGGCCAAGAAGTGCGTTTTTGATACGTTCGTTTTTCTCGTTGGCTTCCTGATGTGCAAAATATTCCTCAACCTTAAGCTGAGTGCTTACAAAAGGCTTGAGACCATAGCGATCGCCTCCGATTCTGTCAAGGAACTGTTCTTTAACCTCTTCTGTGTATTCACCAAAGAAGTCTCCAAGCATCCATTCGAGAATCAACGGATAAGTCTGAACTTCCGGATCAATCCAGAAATCATAATTATTGCGCAATTCTTCAGGTGAGAACGGAAGGGCAGGGTTGAAATAGCCGAGAAGTCCGTGAACGGCATTCAACGGAATCTGCCATATACGGAAGAATCCAAGAATATGGTCGATACGGTAGGCATCAAAATATTCCGACATCTTGCGGAAACGGTCTTTCCACCATTGGAAGCCATCTTCAGCCATAGCATCCCAGTTGTAGGTGGGGAAGCCCCAGTTCTGACCCAGAACCGAGAAATCATCCGGTGGTGCGCCTGCCTGGCAATCCATATTGAACAGACGGGGTGAGCGCCATGCATCAACACTGAAACGGCTAATTCCGATTGGAATGTCACCTTTCAGAACAACTCCATGACTGTGAGCATAATTTCTAACCTCTCTCAACTGGCGGTCAAGATGATACTGAACAAAGTAGTGGTAATCTATCTCGCGTCGATGTGAAGCTATGAAATAGGCAACTCTCTTTTCATTATATTCCGTGTATTCACCCCATTTGTAATGATCGGGAGTTTTAAATTCCTCTCTCAGAACGCACCATGCGGAATAGGGGAGAAGCCAGTATTCATTACGTTCAACAAATTTCTTATATTCTTCGGTTTCCGCAGTAGCTTCGAAGTCCTGGCTGTAGATTTCGTGCAAGTATTCCGATTTAGCGTTGTTCACACGTTCGTAATCAACGGTCGAAAGCATGTTGAGTTCATGACGAAGATTCTCGAAATATTCCACGCGTTTCTTGTCGGCCAAAGTTCCGACCGCATCAAGTCGCAGATACATCGGATGCAGGGCAAATGTCGAATTGGCTTTGTAGGGATAGGAATCAACCCAGGTGCCAAGCATTGTTGTGTCGTTGATGGGAAGAATCTGGAGAATATTCTGACCTGTGCGAACACACCAGTCCACCATCTTTTTCATATCGTAGAAATCACCTACGCCGAAGTCTTCTTCCGTGCGGATTGAGAATACGGGAATTGCTGTTCCGGCTCCTTTCCATTGTTGTTTGGGATTTGCAAAGCGGGTGCCGTCTATCACAACTTGTTCCGAGCCGCCCAGATAAGGAACGCCATAAACACGATTGTTCATTGCTTCCCAACCAACAGTTTCTCCCTTATCGTTTACAATTAAGAATTTGTATTCAAATGGAATTTTCAGCGGGCCCAGCGGTATGTTAATTTCCCAAGTAGGGAAATTATGGTCATTAAGGCGCAATGCATGTTTCGGATCCCAATTACCGAGCAATTCACCCTCACCTGTCACAGCAAGCCATTCGTTGGGCGCAAGCATCGGAGCCTCGATTCGGATATTGAGAGTGCCCGGAAGTGAGGGCAGCTGAGGTTCACGGTTTTCTCGGCTTAACATGCCGTCTATAAAAGCAGACGAATAGAATGGTTTGTCGGCCGGCATGCTGTGCCAGCTGTCGAAAATAACATATTCGCTGATGTTGACTCCACTGCGGAATTTATGAGGCTTGCCCCACTCAAATTTCCATTCGCGGTTATCAGCCTTCACTACAAAATAGTAATTGAAGTCGCCTACGGCCTCTTCTGTCTCAAGAGTGAACTGCCAAGTGTCGGGACTTATGAGATTCATCTCAACACCTTCGCGAGCATCGCCCGAACCTAAGGCGGCGATGTCTCCGCAAAGATATACGCTCTCTCCCCAATTTGTATGGTAGTTGATGTTGAACGTAATTTTCATGTAATTATATTTTAAGTTATATTATCATCAGTTGGGTTCTATGTCTTGGAAACTTACTCCTTATCCACCACACTTCGATGTTCCGCACGTGGTGCAGATAAGGCAGCCTTCCTGGTAAATCAGGGTCTCGGCTCCACAGTTCGGACATTTCTGACCGGTGGCAACCGTGCCATTTGTGAGATATTTCTTGAGTGCCCGCTCAACACCCATTTTCCAGGTGTTGATATTGGTCGAATCAAGTTCGAGACCTCCCACAAGTTTCAGAACTTGGTCAATCGGCATCCCGTAGCGGAGAACGCCCGAGATGAGTTTCGCGTAATTCCAGAACTCGGGGTTGAATTTCTCGCTCAAGCCCTCTATTGTGGTCTTGTATCCTCGTTTATTGATGAATTGAAAATCATAGCGTTTGTTTCCTTTTTCATCAATTGTCTTGATTATTTTACCCTTATTTACGCTCTTCGGGCAGAATATACCATCTTCGTCATCGGCCAGACCGGTGAATATCTCGTAGGGTTTGTTATTGACCAGACCGACAAATGCAATCCATTTTTCCTTATTGTTCTGAAAGCGGACCACGTCAGCATCAAGTTCGGTGGGGCGCTTGGATATATGTGTGGGCGAAGCAATAAGTGACTCTACGTTCTGTTTTGTTTTTACAGATTCCAGAACGTTATTGCGAGAACCGTCACGATAAACAGTGCAGCCTTTGCAACCCGCTTTCCAAGCCTCTACATAGAGTTTGTTAACCAATTCTTCCGACACGTCTGCCGGCAGATTTATGGTGACAGAAATCGAATGATCCACCCATTTCTGCACTGCGCCCTGCATCCTTACTTTTTCAAGCCAATCCACATCATTCGAGGTGGCTTTGTAATATGGAGAACGGGCCACAAGGTCATCTATCTCTTCAGGAGTCAAATTGTGCTTTATCTCGATGTTGTTAATACGCATCCATTCGAGAAATTTATGATGATACACAATGTATTCCTCAAATGCATCTCCAACTTCATCTATGAAATCTATTTTGGCTTCCGGGTCGCCGGGATTTACTTTTCGCTTTCTTTTGTAAACGGGCATGAAAACCGGCTCGATGCCCGATGATGTCTGCGTCATTATGGATGTGGTTCCTGTCGGGGCAATGGTAAGACATGCGATATTACGTCGCCCTGATTTTGTCATCCTTTCGTATAATTCGGGATCAGCATCTTTTATGCGCAGGATGTAGGGATTATTCTTCTCGCGTTCTGCATCATACACATCGAAGGCACCGCGTTCCTCGGCCATAATAACAGATGCCCGGTAATAGGCAAGGGCAAGAGCACGATGCACTTTCACCGAGAATTCTGTGGCCTCGGGTGTGCCATAACGAAGACCAAGAGCCGCCAGCATGTCGCCTTCTCCGGTGGTGCCACACCCCGTGCGACGCCCTGCAAGAGTTTTGGCCCTGATTTTTTTCCATAAATTGAGTTCAGTGCTCTTTACTTCATCTGTTTCCGGGTCGCTCTCTATTTTTGAGATGATAGCATCGATTTTTTCCATTTCAAGATCAATGATATCATCCATGATTCGTTGAGCTTTACCAACGTGATCGGCAAATTTCTCGAAATCAAATTCAGCCTTGTCTGTAAACGGGTTGTTCACATAACTGTATAGATTTATGGCCACAAGACGACAACTATCGTATGGACACAAGGGAATTTCTCCACATGGATTTGTCGACACTGTTTCAAATCCAAGATCAGCATAACAATCGGGCACTGACTCGCGCTTTATTGTATCCCAGAACAGGATGCCGGGTTCGGCACTTTTCCAGGCGTTGTGCACAATCTTCTTCCACAACGCATTTGCATCGATTTCTTTTATTACTTTCGGAGTGTCGCTGTCAACGGGAAATTGTGCTTTATACACACGATTCTCGGTTGCACATTCCATAAAGTCATCGTCTATCTTGACTGATACGTTTGCCCCGGTCACTTTGCCTTCAGTCATTTTTGCGTCAATGAAATCCTCGGCATCCGGATGACGCATGCTTACACTCATCATCAGGGCGCCGCGACGTCCGTCTTGCGCAACTTCGCGGGTCGAGTTGCTGTATCTTTCCATAAACGGAACAAGTCCTGTTGAGGTAAGTGCCGAATTTTTAACCGCGCTCCCCTTGGGCCGGATGTGCGACAAGTCATGACCTACGCCTCCACGACGCTTCATGAGTTGCACCTGTTCTTCGTCTATGCGGATAATGCCTCCGTAGGAATCAGGATGACCGTCAAGACCGATCACAAAACAGTTGGAGAGTGAGCCTACCTGACGGGTATTACCGATTCCTGCCATTGGACTCCCTTGCGGAACGATATATTTAAAGTCTTTTAACAGTTCGAAAACTGTCGACTCACTCATCGGATTGGGATATTTTGACTCTATTCGGGCAATTTCGGATGCGATGCGGTGGTGCATATCATCCGGAGTCAATTCATAAAAATTCCCATCGGAATCTTTCAATGCATATTTGCTGGCCCATACACGTGATGCAAGCTCATCTCCTTTGAAATATTTGAGGGTGGCGGCATAAACATCATCGTATGTATAAATCTTATCAGACATTTTTCGCTGGTGGTTATTGATTTAGATTGTCGGTTTTTATTGTCACTACCCGGAAGGAGTAATGTTATCCCGATTCATGATGTAAATTTAGCCAAAAATTCTCAAACATCTATTATATTTTGAAAATTATTAAAGTTTCGCAATTTATTATCTTCTTATTTAGGTTGCTCTTAAAAATTAACTACAACTTATTTTCGAGGATTTTTTGAATGGAATAGGAATTAGAAGAATGAGTTTGGCGGGATAAATGACAGATGAATAATTTTAATTCCGGTCAGGAAATATCGTCAAATGTATGGCGTGCCACGTCCTTGGGAGACCTCAACACATTTTTACGTAAAGAGTGTAAATTAACGAGGCACGTTCAATTCTTATTTATGAACGTGCCTTGATTGAAATTTTTCTTGTAAATTTTCCTTTTCTATAATATTGATTTCAGTATTATTTTACGAAGTTGCGTTGTTGATTTTGTCTAACAAGATGATAACCAATATTATAATATATTATTTTAATTATATTTTTCTGTTTTGGAGTGCGTAAATATGATTACTTTTAATTCATGCATATTTCTGTTGTTGTCTTTTTTGAATTGGCAATGCTGTTCATCGATTTCTTTATTAGGTCAGTGAAAGCTGATTGTCTCTTTCTTTCCTCAAAGAAAATTATAATATTCATCTGATGAGAATTCAGGCAACCGTAACAGTTTTGTTCAGCAACGTATGCTCCGACAATTCTGTTTGTTTTCATTACCTCTGATATTGTGTCGGCCTCAGTAAGAGCAAGGCGACCTATTCTGACTCCATTGAAATAGGCATCAATAGTATCTACTCCGCTTGTGCGGCACATTATGAGTTTCAAAGGTTCACCGGGCAGAAGGCGATGAAGTTCATGGGCGCCATCAAAAGTGTCAGGACCGCATGTGAGGCTAACTGTCATACTGTTTTGGAATCTATGTCGCTTCACGATATTGTTGATGCGGTTAGTCATCTCTTTGTAAGCCTTATGGCCTATAAGTTGAATGGTCCGCATTATCTCGCGATCTTGCGCATCGCCAAGTATTTCAATTTTTATATCCTGTTTATCCTCCGAAGGGGAGTAGTCGCTGTAAACACCTTTTTTATCAGACTTATATTCAGCCCCTTTCCTTCTTCCTGTCATAATGACATGTCGCGCCAGAAGGCTCATGCCTACTGAGGCAAGTGTAACGATTATTATAAATAATATAGTGTCTGTCATGGTAATATGATATATTAAAGACCTTAAATGAATTTTTATGACAATTCATTTATGTGTTTATTTCATTTTCTTGGAAATTAAAATCTTTAGGTCTATGCTTCCCTCCAAGGGTAACTTGGCTTTATAATTTAATCCCTAATTATATTTTCGTAAAAACGATTTCATAACTGACGTTCATATATAAAACTAATTTCCGAGTCTAAAAGATTGATTTTAATATGTCTAAATTTTGTTAAAAATATTAGCAATCCCTAAGACTCCTTAGGCTGGATCTGATATCGCAAATATAACAATGCAAAAAAATCTGTGTCGGTGAGGCGACACAGATTTTGAAGTGTATGTTATTTTAAGGATTTCCTTAATTGAACGGCATTTTATTTAACATAAATCTTGCCGGTTTTGTCACCGAGCATGTAAATGTAGACACCGGGAACGAGGTTGGCGGTCGGAAATTCACCGGCACCGCTCACTCCGGCTTTAATCACGCGTTGGCCTGAAGCATTGTAAAGTGCGAAATTTATTGCACTCTCTGTGTTATATGTCAGAAGACCATTCTTGTATTCTATGCCGTTATTATCGTCGTTTACAATGCTGACGCCATTGGAATTCGGATTGTAAGAAATAAAAATGGAGTTTACTTCCGCACCCGTAATATCATCGTTAACTGTGATTTTTGAAGTTACTTCGTATGTAATGGGATCGAACGATTCATACTTGTAAGCTAAATCGTATGAAGCACCGGCTACAAGAGTTACGACAGGGCTGGTGGCGGTAACACCCGGCACACAGTCACCGGCGAAACAGAGCTGAATATCCTGGCCTGTGGTGCATTGAGCTGTAACCGTTACCGTTGTGTTGTTTGTAGCCTTAAGTGTCACATCGGGGTGAAGAAGATAACCACCGAACCCTTCGCTTTCTTCCACTTCGTCAACTGTGAATGTAGAACCTTTGGCGATTTCCTGATTACCGTGATAGAATTTAACGTTTTGTGCATTGGCTGCAACTGCAACACATGCACATGCCATTAGAAAGTAAAATTTTTTCATTGCTTATATTTTAGTTTTATGATAAAGTCGTTTAATCTTGAAAATAGTTTTAGTAACTACCTGTTGAAGTCGTTTAACCTTGAAGAAAACAATTCTAACACTTATTGGGTTTTCGTAATACAATTTTAAACACTTATAGGGTTTTCGTAAAAAGTTTAAACGACTTCATTGTATAACGCTTAAACGATTTCGATTATTCTTCAGATTCGTTAACGGGAATAACCGGTTTTTTTACAACTTGCAAGACTCCGCGTGCGTCTGATACGTAGGCCACTACCGATAGATTCTTCGTTTCCCAATGCTCTTCGTTGTTCCATCTGGTCTCGATTGAGCCGGTTTTCTCGAACGGAAGTCCTGCTGCCAACTGTATGATTCCACCTCGCACGCCATTGAATACCTGGGCTCTGAAAACATCGTTATGAACGTAGTCGGTTACAGTGGTGTTTCCATCTCGTTGCGGAGCGACAATTCCATCTTCAATTATCCAGAACTGCACGTTTGCCGTGAGATTCTCTCCGCTCAGGATGTCGGCTTTCATATTGATGGTGCCGGTGTGTTCATCGGTTGCAGATGGGGTGAAATCCACATCCAGAGATAGAGTTACAGGGCTTGGCTTTGAGATTTCTTCCATCACTGCGGTGGCCCAGAGACTGTAGGTTATCGGTGAGCCCATGTCAACACATCCCATCGGGAAAGATGATATGGAATAGGTTTCAAGAATGGCATTGCCTTCATCGGTCATCAAACCGATGTTCCCCCGTTCAAAATTAGTTCTTGACTTTGAAAAGCCAAATGAACCGCAGTGAATACTCACGGCGATGAGTTTATCGGAACCGTACTGTTCTTCAAGGTCTTTTATCACTTGATGTGCCTGCGGACAGTTTATGCACATCTGTCCGGTAAAATCTTCGAGAAGCACAGCGCGTTCGGCCACAACACTATCTCCCAGAATATATCGGTCGTCGGGCTTTACATCATCGCAGGCCGTAAGTATCAACCCGGCCATGCCGATTGTGAAAATTTTTATTGAATTGCTGATTTTCATTGTTACGTTATGGCTGGTTAAAAGTTATAGGTATAGTTGATTTTAAATCCGTGCATGGCCGGAACCGGTCGGCAGAGTCCTCCCGAGCAGTCAAACCCGGCGCGGGTGCGCCCGTAGCTCAACATAAGTCTGTTATTTCGGTAACTTCCCGTAACTCCAAACATATAATAATGTGTGCCCGTATCTCCACAGTTCCACATGTCGCTGGCCGAGAACATCAAATATGGAGCCCATGAGAATTCCAGTAGTCCATAAGCCCAATCTTTCTGGTCTTGCTTTGTAAACAGATACTGCAGCTCTCCGCGAAGTGTGTACTTGCGGTTGAAGCGATATTTGGCATCGGCCACCAAAATGTTTGTGCGGATA
The DNA here is from genome assembly GCA_014802335.1 of Bacteroides sp. Taxonomy (GTDB): domain Bacteria; phylum Bacteroidota; class Bacteroidia; order Bacteroidales; family Muribaculaceae; genus Lepagella. The sequence goes on from JAAVCL010000012.1 coordinate 62,810, forward strand.
TATTTTTCATCCTTCTCGACGATCTTGCCTACTTCATTATTGAACAGCTGGTTCATATACATGAATGTCATGGTAAGAGGTGCGGAAAAACGCTTTTCAACCTGAACATTAATGTCATAATAGTTGCAGGCGCCCATGGCAAAGAAGTTATCGACAGGGCGGGCTCCATTCGTACCCATGATCGATCCGTTCAGGCCCGCGGGTGCATCTTTGTGCACAAGGCTTGACACATAGTTTGCATTCACTGTAAGTTTGGTGCCGTATTTACCTCCCAATTTTGACTTGCGGGGAAACAAATAGCTGAAAGATCCCTGATATGCCCATTCGCCCGGTCCATATTGTGTGGCGTATGGATAAAGTGCCGGAAGTGAGTATGTGTGGGTATAGGTAAATGCAGGCATGTTGTTGATAAATGCCGAGATGCCGTCAACATGTCTTTGTGACCTGAAAGCCATGTTATAACTGCGTTTAGCCTGAAGCATCGCGCTTATACCCTTTTTGGAGTACGAGCCGCTTAGCAGGTAGGCCGTTCCGGTGCCGTATGTGTAGTCGTTATCAAAACTCGGATCCTGGCCTTTCCATGCAAATTCGGCAAGCACATTCCACGGGCCTTTGTTGAAGCTCGATCTCACGTCTAATGCATTTACGCTTTTCGGTAAGTTAAGGCGATAGGTGGTTCCCGGAACCAAAATCATCTCATCACGTTCGTGTTTAAGAACGTATGAAGCACCAATCATCCACGTGGCGTTTCTTTCTGAAAGAGCAGACAAGTAGTCGTGCATGTAAACTTCTGCATTTGCGCCATACACCTGGGAATGTTTGCTCCAATCCCAATAGCGGCGTTGAACGCCTCCGAGCAATGTTAAACGGAGGCCCTTGACGGCATTGACATTCAGACGGCCCCCGCGGATCGCATTGTCGATTCCGAGAGCTCGATCCTCGTAGGTGCGCAGAATAAATCCGCTGCCGAACTGTTCGTAAAAATCGCCGCCGGTTAGTTCAAACCCTTTATATTTCCCTTTTACGTAGAAATTTGACAGACCCCAGCCTGCAAAGTCTTCTTCATATCCGGGAAGTGGCCATTTCATAAATTCGGCTCGAAGACCGGCATCTACGTAACGACTTGCCATATTTACGTCGGCATACGTGTTAAACAGTATTTTATGATCGTAAGGTCCGGCTCCGATTGAATTGTCGGTTTCAGGAAATACGATGTCTGCCTGCACCGATCCGTGAACTGCCACGGGATAGTCAGCTCGAACATTTACTGCGGAAAGTGTCATGATGGCCGAGGTTAAGGCCACGGCGATAGGTCGTTTGTTCATACTGCCACGTTTCGATTATTTAAGTTGACGGATAAGGTCGATGAGATGTTCTTCCGATCCTTCTGTATATCCCGAGTGTGACTCAACTATCTTGCCGTTTCCGTCTATCACTACGATATGTGGAGGATTCTGACAGCCCATGGCTCTGGCGAATTCTCCGCTCTGGTCAAGCAAGATGTCATAATCCCAACCCTTTGAATCTGCAAGTGGTTTTACTCTTGTTGCATTCTGAGCCTCATCGATAGATATGGCATATACCTTAACTCCGGTTTCTTCAACCCAATCTTCATAATTGTCGTGGATGGCGTTAAGTTCTCGAATACAAGGCTTGCACCAGGTGGCCCAGAAACTTATTATAAAGGGCTTGCCATCATTTGAAAGTGTTGCGGAATCCACCGGTTTGCCGGAAAGATCTTTGAGTGGAACTGAAGGCAGCTGGGCTTCAGAAACTAAGGATGTGAGCAGCACTACGAATAGTGTAAGAAGATGTTTTGAGAATCTTTTCATATCTTGTAGGTTTTTATTTATACTTTTTATGATGAGTATTATTTGTTACTTATAAAATTTCTTGTTACAGATGAACAGGAAGGGTATAAGAACTCATGGTTTTATCCCATAAGCAACCGTTCAAATTTACTTACAGTATATGCACGTTTTTTCAGGAACTTACGGGGCAGAACGAACGTGCATGCCCGGCTATATTGTTGAACTACAAGTTTAAAGCGCCTGAAAATAAACAGCATTCAGTTCAAAAGATTGAGATTATTCGAGAATATTTATTATCGAATAAATTTGAACAATTGCTTATTATTTTCAAAAATAAATTTTTTATACGAGAATTGCAAATATCTGATAAAAAATCTAATAATGATCAGCAGCCAAAAATTATTGAACTGACATGGGATTCTCAATGAGTTTTCATCATTCCGTTGCGATATGCATACAGCAGTTCCCTGAGTTCATTGATTTGCGACTGAAGTTCAATTCCTTTGTCAGTGTCGCGAACTCTAACCCTGTTTTGGCTAAGTTCCACAAGTTGTGTCGTGGATTTAATATCCGTTCCGAGTCTTATTGCTTCTTCGGTGCTGCTGAAAGGTTCATGTTGCACAAGTTCAAATCCCCGGGAATGGTAAACAAGGGTGTATCCGGCAATTCCGGTGGTGTTATGATATGCTTTTGCAAAGCCTCCGTCTATCACCATCAGTTTTCCGTTGGCTTTCACCGGCTTTTCTCCTTTACCGGCCTTTACCGGAACATGACCGTTTATTATGTGGCGATGTTCCCCTTTAACTTCGAAAGCATCCAGAATGGAATCTACCACATCCTCGCGTTCGCGCAGCAAATAGTAGAACCCCTTGGTTTCCTCGTGAGTTGATTTATCTTCAATAAAATATCTTTCGAAGGTTGTCATGGCCTCTTTGTCGAATAGAGGTGAATCCGGTCCACACCACAGATACCAGTAATAATCGCGTGCATATTCCTTGACGTCGGCAGGAGTGTCGTCATTAAATGCACCGCGCATAAGCACACCGATGCTCTGTAAAAGTGCTTTCCCACTGTGCCGCTGGCCCATAACTTCTATTTCTTTTAACGTTCCGTCTGAATTGAGAGGCACCGATGCATGGAACATTAGATTGGAATTCATGATGTTATAGAGCGCTCCGTGATTAAGGAGAAGTTGAATATGCCGACTTAATTTATCGCTTATAATAAACGAACGGTGAAGTTTATTTACAAGAGCCTGTTCCTCTTCGGTGAGACGATAAGGATCTTCCGGGTCAATCGTCGGGAAGTTTGAATCTCTCATCGGGTAAGTTTTCCCCTTTATGGTTACTATCGAGAAGTCAGACGACATAGCATTGAGCAATTTCCGATTCTCCATTTTCCATTCCGGATGTCGGTCGATCATTTGGCCCTCAAGCTTAAACTGAATAACAGTTATTGCCTTGTGCATCAGTGAAAGCAGAGCCCTGTGGCGTGCATCTTCGGTGGTGCATGTTTTGTCTGTCTTTGGACGGAAAACTTTACATTCATCTCCACTGTAGGTTTCCATTGCAAATGTGGCAAGTGGAAGCAGATTAATGCCATATCCTTCTTCAAGGGTATCCATATTTGAATAGCGCAATGCGATGCGGAGCACATTGGCAATGCAGCAGTCATTGCCGGCAGCGGCTCCCATCCATAACGCATCGTGATTTCCCCATTGAATGTCAAATCCTTTATAGTCGGCAAGGGTGTCAAGAATTATATGAGCCCCCTGGCCTCTGTCGTATATATCTCCAAGTATATGGAGACGGTCGATGCTTAATCGTTGGATAACATTGCATATCGCGATAATGAAATCATCGGCCTGGCCCGTAGAGATGATGGTCTCTACAATCCGGTTATAATATTTTTGTTTGCTTTCTCCGCTTGGTGCCTCGTGAAGCAACTCTTCGATTATATATGCATATTCTTTTGGCAGAGACTTGCGAACTTTTGAACGTGTGTATTTAGATGATACACTCTGCAAAACTTTGACAAGGCGATGCAGGGTGATATTGTAGAAATTATCAATATCAGTTTCCTCTTCCCTGATAAGTTCCAGTTTTTGCTCGGGATAATATATGAGAGAACAAAATTGGGCAAGGTCGGAATCACGCATATCATTGCCATATATTTCTCGCACCTTCCTCTTTATATTTCCCGATGCATTTTTCAATATGTGTCGGAATGCTTCATCTTCTCCATGAAGATCGGCCACAAAATGTTCAGTGCCTTTGGGTAAATTCAGTATGGCTTCCAGATTTATGATTTCCGAACTGGCAGCACTGATTGTTCCGAAATTTTGTGACAATAATTCCAGAACACGGCGGTCATTGTCAATTTGTGATTGAGAATAGCGGGTTATGGTGTTTTCTGTGGCCATTGTAAAAAACATTAAGGTTAAACATTTCTTTTGTTATGCGTATGCTCGAAATTATTAATCGTATTCGGTTATGAAGCCTACGGAGGAAATTTAGGATTCAGCTGTTTGGTTATGCCTTTCCCTATCAACAGCTGCCGGATTCAAAAATCCGCTTCATAACTTATGAGCCAATATATTAAATCATTTCAAATACTTACTAATAAAACACGATATTATACGCTTGGGATTATCCGATTTTGTTAAATAGCTCATAGAAATTAGTTTATATTGAATTTTTTATGCCATGCTGCTAAATTTCGTTGGCCAATGTAGGGACATGGCGTGCCATGTCTGAAGGTTCGGTGATGTAATGTGGACGGTGTATACCCAGACGTGGCACGCCACGTCCCTACATTTGCCTGCGAATTTTGCTGTCTTTGAAATTGCTCATCAATTGTTTAGTCCGCTAAACTCTTTCTTCACAATTCCAAATCCATTCAAAAAAATTCTCGAAAATAAGTCACAGCTTATTTCTAAGAGCTACTTAGAGTTTAAGGTGATATTTACAAATTTACAATTTTTTTTGTATATTTGCATAAAATCTTGTCAAGTAAAAATCTCTTTTAACACCAAGGATAAATTTATTCAACCTGAAAGTTTTATATGAATAAAGAATTGCGGTCGGAATGGCATTTGCTCCCACTTTTCGGTGAGAAAGAAAAACAGGCAGATTTGTTGATTATATCAGGTCCTTGCAGTGCAGAGTCACAATCACAGATGCAGGCCACTGCCTCCGGGCTGGCGCGTGCAGGCGTAAAATTCTTTCGTGCCGGAATATGGAAACCCCGCACGCGCCCCGGATCGTTCGAAGGCATCGGTGCGCCGGCTTTAAAATGGTTGGTGAATTCTGCTAATCAGAACAATATGACGCCCCTCACCGAAGTTGCGAACGAAGCTCACGTGAGGGCTGCTTTACGAGCCGGATTGCGAAATTTCTGGATTGGGGCGCGAACCACAACCAATCCATTTGCTGTTCAGGAAATTGCCGATGTCTTTGCTCAGCTCCCCGAGGATGTTAAACACTCTGTGACGGTTCTGGTGAAAAATCCGGTGAATCCCGATCTGGAGTTATGGATTGGTGCGCTTCAGAGATTGTACGTTTCGTGTATAAGAAGGTTGGGTGCGATTCATCGCGGCTTCAGTGCCTATGGTGAAAAATTTTATCGCAACCGTCCTGAATGGAGAATTCCGGTTGAGCTTAAGAGACGTATTCCGGAATTGCCCTTGATTTGCGACCCCAGTCATATTGCCGGTCGGAGAGGCCTTGTGGAAAAGGTGGCCAGGCAGGCTGTGGATATGAACTATGAGGGGCTGATAATTGAGTCGCATTGCAATCCTGATTCCGCTCTCAGCGATAAAGATCAACAGCTTCTGCCCGAGGATGTCGGAAAACTTATCTCTTCTCTCGGAAAAAGAAGGGGGAAGGCTCCCGATAATTGTTTATTTACGCTCAGAGATGAAATTGATAATATAGACAGGGAGCTGGTGGGATTGTTGGCACGCAGAATGAACGTTGCCCGTGAAATAGGCGAACTGAAACGTGTGCATCAGATTCCCGTGCTCCAGCCCGAAAGATACCGATCCTTGATGGAAGAAAGAATAGAAGAGGCCCGTGAACTCGGTCTTTCTCCCGACTTCATGAAAAAAATTTTCAGCACGATCCATGATGAATCTGTGAATCAGCAACTCCAGTAAAACTTATTAAATAATTTATATCTATGTCCACCGGTCCATATCTTATCGAACTTCCAAGACATCTTGATCCTCGTGGCAATCTTGCCGTGATAGAGGAGAATAGAAATATCCCTTTTAAAATTGAGCGGTGTCATTGGATATATGATGTTCCCGGTGGTGGCGATCGGGAAGGTCATGCCTATAAGCGCAACCGTGAATTTATAATTGCGCTTTCGGGGTCGTTTGATGTGGTGGTGAATTCAGGAGATAAAGAAGAGACATTTACCCTTAACCGTTCATACATCGGATTGTATCTGCCTCCATTGACATGGCGCGAACTGACCAATTTTTCTACTAATGCAGTTGCAGTAATTATCAGTTCGGAATCTTATAATGAAGATGACTATATCTTAGACATGAACGAATATTTGAATTTGAGAAAGTTAGGGCCGGCAAATGAATGAACATGACAATAAAAGCAAGAAAAGATTCTCCGTGCACGATTGCGAACTTGTGAATCTCGAACGCTTTCCGAGCGACCGTCTCGGGAATCTTTCGGTGGTGGAGTCAAATCGTAATATGCCTTTTGATATTAAAAGAATCTTTTTTATTTACGATGTGCCGGGTGGTGAATCCAGAGGAGGTCATTCTCATCGAAGAATCCGAGAGTTTATTGTGGCAGCCTCCGGAAGCTTTTGCATCACTCTGGATGATGGTGTCGAAAAGCGTACGGTAATGTTGAACCAACCCTATCGCGGACTGATTATTGAGCCTGATATATGGCTCACATTGCACGATTTCTCTTCCGGGGCGGTTGCCCTTGTCTTTACTTCCGATTTCTATTCGGCAGAAGACCATATTAAAGACTATGACGAATATATAAGAAGCATTAATATAAATAAATATGAATAATTTGCCTCAGGACCCTTTTATACTGCTTAGTTTTGTCAATATGCGTCTTCGCGATGAATATGAAGATCTCGATGATCTTTGTTCTTCGCTCGACGTGGATAAAAAAGAGTTGGAAGATACCCTTGCCTCAGCGGGTTTTACCTACGATTCCTCCACACGTCAGTTCAGATAGAATCTGTTTTCTTTCTGGCAAGTATATAGACCGGACGATAAGTCAGACTGCGTAGATGCCCCATATCTTTCATTGGTAGTTGAGAGGATGGTGCCGACCCGGCCACGCCTGTATGTTTAAGGTGCATCAGCATCTCGCGAACGCTTTTAAACTCAATGTGGATTTCATCTTCAATTATCCTTATATCCTCATAGTTCCCTTCCAGCCAGGTCCTGAGCTGTTCGGAAGTGGGGTAGCGCAACGGATTTGGCCTCACTTCATCAAGTTCTGCCATATTCCCGGGAAGAAATGTGGAGATTGCGAGAACTCCTTGTTCAGAAAGCCGGTGGCTGCATAGTTTCAGAAATCTTGGAATATCGGCAAACCATTGTATTGCCGAAGTCGACAATATGAAGTCGTAGATATTATTATTGAGTTCTATCCACCGCTCTGCATCCATCACGTGGTAAGCCTCAATCCCGGCAATATCGAAAGGTCCGGTTTGCGTAATATCTACAAATTCAGCTGACTCCGGATGCAGAAAACGCGAGTATTCCCTTGTGAAAAGTCCCGTGCCGCATCCAATCTCAAGAGTCGAACCATTTCTTTTGGAAGTATAATCCTTAAGAAATCCCGCCAATTTTATGGCTGCCGAATATTGGGCTATGGCATGTGTGTCATAAGTGACAGATGCTTTGCTGAATCTTTTGGAAACTGTCTGAGTGTCGGCGATAACCATCCTGACAATACTGCGTAGATCGGCATAATGAGGCGCATTAAGTTCAATTATGTCACAATCGCAGTCTTCATCCCAGGCCATTTTCTGATTTGACAGGGGGAAGATTTTGTCATTGCGCGATATAAAGATCTTTGTCCAGGGAAGTTTGTAGAGCCCCTCTCTATGATCCCGCGTGTCATCAAGGATATTTTGAAGTTGTGCCTGCAGATTGGTAATATCATTATTTCCTCTTTCGGCCAGGTGCATTGCATCTTCCCGCTTATCGGTCATTCTCATGCGGAATTTCAGAAGATTTCTTTCATTAAGCCCTTGCAAAGTTCCTTTAAATATCCCGACGGGAATACCTCGTTTATCATCGGCCGGACTCAGGGTGCCATTTATTGCAAACGCAGCTGTTATTTTATCGGGTAATAAAAATCGGGATGCTACGTACACACCGAGCGACCAGGCAAAGAGGTAAACAGTATAATATTCTTCCAGAAATCCGAGGTCTAAGCTAAGTTCTGAAAAGTCGTGAATAACGGCCACATCCCATCCCGGCATATTTATTTCTTCAGCAATCTCGGGTCCGGCCGTCCAGCCCGCTGCTATTAATATTAAGCGGGTATTGTGGGAGTCCCGTTGTAAAAATTCTATTTTCATCGACCTTAAATTTCAATATTTTTCAGGTGGTATTTTATATTTTCGAGCACATTGTTTATGATCTCTTCCGACAGGGCTGCTGTCAAAGAGAATCTGATTCTTTCGCCTCCGGGAGGCACAGTCGGGCGTCTGATCGGAAGTGCAAGTATTCCCGATTCCTCCAATGATGCTGAAAGAGCCATTGCCCTCCGGGCATCTCCGGTAAGCAATGGAATTATGGCCGAAGCCGAATTTATCGGATTCCCGGTTATATCTTCCAATCCGCTCCGGAACATTTCTGAGATTTGTTTCAGATGCTCTCTCTCTTTATCCATCAAGGCAAGTTTTTCGAGCATAAACAATGTCCAGGCAACATTCGCAGGTGGTAACGCAGTGGAAAATATAAAACTTCTTGCGGTGTTTATAAGATAAGACTTTAATTCCTGTGACGTGACTGCAAAAGCTCCCTGAGATGCACAGGCTTTCCCGAATGTGCCGACAATAATGTCAATATCATTGACGAGTCCGAGTTGGCTTGCAACTCCTGCTCCTTTACTTCCGATAGCTCCGACAGCATGCGCTTCATCCACATACAGCATGACATTCGGGTATAATTTTTTTAGTGCCGCCATTTCAGCGAGGGGGGCAACATCTCCATCCATACTGTATACCGATTCGCATATCACAATGAGACGCTCATGGTTGCGGTGTTCCTTTTCAATAATCTTTTCAAGATGTGAAATATCATTATGAGCAAAACGCCTGAATTCCGCTTTACCAAGTCTGATACCGTCGATGGCAGAAGCATGAATCAGTTTGTCGGTTATAAAGAGGGTTCCGGGAATGTTAAGAGCCGAGATGATGCCTACATTGGCATGATAGCCCGAGTTAAAGAGAAGTGCGGGCTTACGATATAGGTCTTCAAGATAGCCTTCCAACCTGTTGTAAATCTCCTGATCGGAGGCAAGCAGGCGCGATGCCGATGAGGTCATCCCGACATCCGGAAACCGCTGGCGAAACTCATCTTTCCATTCATCAGCTCTCCGGGCAAGTCCCATATAGTCGTTAGATGTAAGATCAACTAACGGGGCACCTTTTCGATGCCGAGGAATCGAACGAAGCCGGTTTTCTGTTTCGAGAGAGTATAGTATGTCACTGTATTTTGCCATTCTTTAGGTAATTTCTAAACAAGTATTTCCTAAACCGGCTTGACCAGTTTTAGCAATGCGCGGCACAGATATTCCACTTGAGAGTCGGTCACAGCCATGTAGGGGGGCATGATATAGGCATTTTTTCCGAACGGCCTTATCCATACACCTTCCTCCACACATCTTTCCTGGAAAGAAGCGAGATCCACATCTTCTTTGAGCTGAATAACTCCTATTCCTCCCAACACACGCACATCTTCGACATTAGCAAATTTGCGTGTCTGGGCAAGTTCTCGATTCATAATGCTTTCAATCTCCTTTACACGTTGTTGCCAAGGTTGCGAAAGGAGAAGGCGCGTTGACGCGATTGCCACCGCACACGCCAGGGGATTGCCCATGAATGTCGGACCATGCATCATTACTCCACTCTGTGAATTTGAAATCATATCTGCAGTGCGTCTATTTGTAGCAACGGCTGCAAAGGTCATGAATCCACCTGTTATCGCCTTTCCTATCAGCATGATGTCGGGCTGAACTCCGGCATGTTCCCATGCAAAAAGTTTGCCGGTGCGTCCGAACCCTGTGGCTATTTCATCAAATATCAGCAACACATTGTTGGCAACACATTCTTTGCGCAGTTCCCGAAGATATTGTGGGTGATAGAATCTCATTCCTCCTGCGCCCTGAACTATTGGCTCCAGAATAACGGCCGCTAATGTATCGGCATGTTCTCTGATAATCCTTCTCATGGGTTCAAAGTCAGAATCATCCCATTCATCATAAAATCCACATTTGGGTGAAGGCGCGAAATAGCGAACGGGCAGAGCCGGCCCGAATGCTCCGTGCATACCGGTGACGGGGTCGCAAACAGACATGGCATTCCATGTGTCGCCATGATAACCACTCCTTATGGTTGCGAAATTGGTCTTTTTAGGATTGTCGTGTGCCTGTACGGCCATTTTCATTGCAACCTCCGTGGCTACTGAACCCGAATCAGCATAAAATATATGTTCCATGTCGGGTGGCAATATTTCAAGCAGAAGTTTTCCCAGTTCTATTGCCGGAGAATGTGTAAGGCCCCCGAACATTACGTGCGACATGGCTTCTATCTGTTTTATGGCTGCCTCATTCAGAACCGGATGACTGTATCCGTGGATTACACACCACCATGATGACATTCCGTCTATAAGTTCGCGGCCATCTTCAAGGATGATAACAGCTCCCTTTGCTTTTTTCACCTTATATGTGGGCAGGGGAGAATGAGTGGATGTATAGGGATGCCAAAGGTGTTCTATATCAAATTGATCGTGTAACATGGATTCTTTTAAAATAGAAGATTTTAAAATGGAGGATAGTAAATAATGCGCCCGCATTTTGAGTTTAATCGGTTTGATGAATGGAACTAACTCGGATCAACATCATAATATATGTTTGAAGTTTTGATGTCCGGAAGTTGAGCGCACGATTCATAAAGCTGACGCAGAATATCCTTTACTTTTTTCATTGAGGCCCCGGCTTCCACTTTCAGCATAATCGATTGAATATACCACAAAGCTATCCGGCTGACAAATGGCTTTTCCGGGCCCAACACCCGGTTGCCGAATATGGATCGGAGCCGGGTTGCATAGACCACTGCGGCTCTATCCACTGCCGAGGCATCTTTATTGCGTAGATATATATTTATAACTTTAGTGAAAGGGGGATATGAATACTTTTCTCTTTCCTTTATTTCGAGGTCATAAAATCCCCGGTAATCATGTTTTGTAACAAAATCCAACACCTGGTTTTCAGGGTCGGTGGTCTGGATCAGAACAGTCCCCTTATGATTTCTCCTGCCTGCGCGGCCTGCAACCTGTTCAAGCATATTGAATGCCCGTTCATTGCTCCTGAAATCAGGGAAATTAAGAAGGGTGTCGGCGTTAATCACTCCCGCCATGCGCACATCTTCGAAATCAAGGCCCTTGCTTACCATCTGGGTGCCTACAAGAATATCGGTTTCGTGTCGGGCAAATTCTTCAATCAATTCCTGATGTGATTCCTTGTTACGGGTGGTGTCAAGATCCATTCTCGAGACCCGGGCATCCGGAAATTGATGATGCACTTCTTCGGCAATACGTTCAGTTCCGTAGCCGAATGTTTCAACAGAATTTTGTCCGCAGGCCGGGCATAGGGTAGGCAAGGTGCGGGTAAAACCACAATAATGGCATTTCAGCAGGTTGCTGCTTTTATGATACACAAGGGAAACATCGCAATTCTCACACTTAGGTGTCCAGCCACATTCACGACACACCACCACCGGAGCGAAACCCCTGCGGTTTTGGAAAAGAATTGATTGATGCCCCTCGCCAAGAGTTTTCCGAAGCGCACTTTTAAGAGGAGCAGAAAGCACGCCGCTGTTTAACTTCTTCTTTCGTTGCTCCTTCATATCCACTATTTCAACCTCAGGGAGTTCGGTGCCGCTGTAACGCTCGTTAAGAGAAACGAGTCCATATTTACCTGTCAGAGCCTTATAGTAAGTTTCTATAGATGGAGTGGCGGAGCCAAGAAGGACTTTTGCGCCGTGCATCCCGGCAAGCATTATTGATGCATCCCGGGCATTATAGCGCGGAGCGGGGTCAAATTGTTTGAAACTTGACTCGTGCTCTTCATCCACAATGACAAGGCCTAAGCTTGAAAAAGGAAGGAACACCGACGAGCGGGCGCCAAGTATGACAAGAGGCTCATTGGTATTGAGCATCTTTTTCCAAATGTCAACACGTTCCGAGTCACTGAATTTTGAATGATACACAAGCAGTCTGTCGCCCAGCATGCGGCGAAGCCTGTCGGTTAGCTGAGTGGTCAGTGATATCTCGGGAACAAGATAGAGAATTTGCCTGCCCGCTTTCAACATCTCTGATATGAGATGCATATAGATTTCAGTTTTTCCGCTGCCGGTCACACCATGCAGAAGCACGGTCTGCGAGTCCCGAAATTTTGATTCGATGGCTTTCAATGCTTCGCTCTGCACCGGCGAAAGTGGAGAAATGTCGCATGTCTTTACTCCCGTCGGATTGTAACGGTTAATTTGCTTGCCTTTCTGCCTGAAAATCCCTTTGTCGATCATCGAACGCAGAAGCCCAGGTGAAATCCGCGATGCTTCCAGTAATTCCTTTCTTGTCACCTCCTTTACTTCCGCGCCCGGTTGCACCCAATGCGACATGTCGAGATAACATATCAAAGCCTTTTCTTGCTGCACGGATCGGCGGGTTTTTTCAAAAAATTCATGCAATGCATCTTGATCTCCACGCTCAATCGTAAGCTCGATCACGGTTTCCTTTTTAGCCCGGTATTTTTCAACAATCTTTTCATCGATGCTGACTAACCGTTTCACTAAAAGTCGGTTTATTACAGCCGGAGTATTCTTTAATTTAAGTTCCCGGTCGATATCGGAAAGACGTAATTTCTTTTTCTCTTCGAGAAGCATCATTACCATAGCCTCGCGCTCGGTAAGCTTTTCACCTTCGGGGGTGCCATAATCTTCATTCAGCGTTACGAATGTTTCACTCTCGGGCTTTAATCCGGACGGTATGGCCGCTTTGTAGACATCCCCGACCGTGCATAAATAATACTCGGATATCCAGTTCCAGAAGCGAAGCTGTGGATAGCGAACGGCCGGGGAACCATCAAGAATTGCCATCAATGGTTTCACTTCATAAGGAGGAGTTTCCCTATGTATCCGTTCTACTATTCCGGTGTAATATTTCTTTCGGCCGAATTGCACCATCACACGCGATCCAATCTGGATTTCAGTCTCCATTTCCGGAGGTATAAGGTATGAAAATGTGCCGTATATCGGCAACGGTAAAATTATTTCCGCTATCATAACTGCAAATATAAGGATTTTTACAGAATTTTTCTTAATTTTGCAGAGAAACAAAACTCTAACAGATATGAAAAAAATTAAATTTTCGGTTTTAGCACTTCTCCTTGCAGTTTGCACGGCATTCTCTGCTCAAGCAAAAACTGGTTTTAGCTTTGGTCCTAAAGCTGGTGTGACTTTCAATAAACTCAGTTCTTCGGGCGAGAAGTTATTCCATGCTGATAACCGTGCCGGTTTCACCGGTGGTCTTACTGCTGAGTACATAGCTCCGATTCTGGGTATTGGTGCAGACATTTCTTTAATGTATGCTCATCAGAAATCGAACATCGATGGTGAAAATATCAGTGGTAATTTCTTTGAAATTCCTCTTCACGTAAAATACAAACTTGGCCTCCCGGCTATTGAATCTATTGTATCTCCCTACATTTACACAGGTCCTTCGGTTGCATTCAAACTCAGTGGTGAGGATAGTTATGCCGGAACCAAAAAAACTCAGTGGGGTTGGGACCTCGGTCTTGGCGTTGAGCTTATAAAGCATCTTCAGATTGGTGCAGGCTATACATTCGGTATCAATAAACTTGTTAATCACGTTTATACCGATGCTAATGCCGGTCATGAAGTTAAAATTAAAAATAACTACTGGACTCTTACCGCTGCCTGGATGTTCTAAGCAGGCTCTTTCCTTGAAAGAAGGTTAAAGCAGAGACAGATTTTTTATGAAGAAATTATTTTTAATGATAGTGTGTTTGGCCGTAGCTTTCGGAGCTTCGGCCAAATTCCGTGTCGGGCCTACTGTCGGTGCTAATTTCGACACTTTTCGGTGGAGTCAGAAACTCTTTACTTCTGATATGCGCCCCGGATTTAGTGCCGGTTTGCAGTGCGAGCTGATGATTCCCGGTATAGGGTTCGGTATTGATTTCGGTCTCAAGTATGCGAATAGGGGAGGATACTGCGGATTTGGTGAGCAATTTGTGTGGTCGTCAGATAACGTTTCGAGCACCAACCTCCGACTCCATACAATTCAGGTGCCTCTGAATCTCAGATTTAAATGGACCCGCATGGATGGTTTTGAAAACTATCTTGCTCCTTTCGTATTCGGCGGCCCTCAGTTCAATTTTAATGTTGCCAATTCCAAGTGTGCGGCAGTGAAACGCAACGCCGTGGCCGTAGGACTTGAGGTTGGACTCGGTGTGGAAATTTTCAAGAGATTCCAACTGTCGGGTGGATACGTATGGGACATGACTGATGATATCAAAACCCGGAAACTGGATGAATTCAATGCCACAATCAGAGGGTGGATTGTTGATTTCGCAGTCCTTTTCTGATGTGTGACTTAATTGCCGGATAACGGTTGGTATCGCCTTGTAAAACTGATTAATTTTTGTAAAGTGTGATTCTTTCTTAATTAATCGGTGACATATACTTAAGCTTGATTGTTATATTAATGGAGCCGATCGGAATCATAGAGTAGGATCCGATCGGCTTTTCAAATAATTTAATGAAGTTGTTTAAACTTTTTTCAAGGATAAGATTAATTAAGATTTTAGCGAATTTTGATTCTTATTCTTCGATGATTTGAGTGCGGTGAGGTAGCACGTGTGCGCTGCGACTGAACTCAAAGCTCAAAGTATCCTCCGGAAATAAGTTTTATCATTCATGATATTTACAACTACTTAAAACAGTTATTAATTATAAGTAACTACTTATATAAATTATGGCAGAAGTTATTAAAGAAAACCACGATGCGGCAGAAATAGACAGCCGTATCGTTTCGAATAATTCAGAAACTGACGAGCAAAATTCATTGGAACAAATCAATGAAACTAAAGATGCCTCGGATAATAATACTGAAGAACCGAGTGAGGATCAGATTTTAGCAAAAGCTATAGAAAATCTCAAGACCGTTTTCGATCCTGAAATACCGGTGGATATTTATTCTCTCGGCCTTGTTTACAAAATAGACTATACAAAGGAAGATAAGACTCTTCATGTGGATATGACTCTTACCGCACCTTCTTGTCCGGCTGCTGATTTTATTCTTGAGGATGTGCGCCAGAAGCTGGTGAGCATTAAGGGTCCGGAGAAGGTTGATTTGCGACTCGTGTTCGAACCGGAATGGAATCAAGATATGATGTCGGAAGAGGCTAAACTTGAACTTGGGTGCCTCTGATATGATTGCCTATTTTCTTAGCGATATTCATCTTGGGGCTCCTTACTTTAAAGACTCAAAAGAGTCTGAAAAAAAGATTGTGGCCTTCCTTGATTCAATAAAGGATGAAGCTGATGCTGTTTTCTTGCTCGGAGATATCCTTGATTATTGGTACGAATACAGATATGTTGTGCCACGTGGCTTCGTAAGATTCTTTGGGAAGCTGGCGGAACTTGCAGATAACGGTGTGCGTATAGTGTGGTATATCGGTAATCACG
Organism: Bacteroides sp.; assembly: GCA_014802335.1. GTDB lineage: Bacteria > Bacteroidota > Bacteroidia > Bacteroidales > Muribaculaceae > Lepagella. The sequence goes on from JAAVCL010000012.1 coordinate 78,613, forward strand.
ATATATGGATTTTCGATTATCTTCCTTCCGAGTTAGGAATTGAGGTGATAGACGGCTTTTCTGTTGAAGAAATTGATGGTCATAAATTCCTTTTGACTCATGGGGATGGCATCGGTAAGCTTCGTTGGTCGTTCAAGTTGCTCAGGAAACTTTTCAGAAGTCCGGTATGCCAGAAACTTTTCTCAGGTATTCATCCCAGGTGGACGGTGCCTTTTGCCTACAATTGGAGCCGTCATTCCCGAAAAATGGAGGGCCCTTCCGAACAAGATGCAAAACGCATGATGCAGAATGTTCTTACTTTCAGTGAAGAATATCATTCGCAGCATCCTGATGTGGAATATTTTATCTTCGGACATCTGCATTTGTTTGAGAGAATAAAGTTATCTGAAGGAGCAAATGTGGTGATTCTCGGTGAATGGATATCCAGGTGCTCTTATGCCAGATGGGACGGTGAGAAGTTATCTCTGCATCAACTCAACGAGTCATTACCATTTCCGAGTGAGAGAATATTATAGACTTTGGGTGATAAAAATTGCACTATAATTTTGCATAATTAATATATTTTTACACTCAATAATATGTTTTAAAACATATTTAATCATATTATCCTAAATTAATTTGGAGTCTATAAATAAAAAACGTATCTTTGCAGTGACCTAAAAAACAATCTTTTTTACCTTAAGATTTTTTACCTGTAGAAACTAATAAAGGGCGTGACCGGGATGGCCGTGCCCTTTGTTGTTTACTATGCATAATATAAGACGTATGCTCAGCTAATGAAGTTGTATGCCCTAAAAGGAGCCAATGTAAAACTTCTCATGTGGTCGAAAGCATAAAACACGTCTCGGGATGTGGAAAGCATAAAACACTCCTTCGGTTGTCGTAAGACAAAAGCGCTATTAAACACTTCTCCGATTGTCGAAAAAAGTTTAGAAGAACTCAATATCTGTCTTAATATATTGAGTTATTCGCAGGCCGGGGGTAGGAGAGTTATTCACCTTTTTTAATCAAGAAGTATCTCAACAATAAGATAACTATCAACTCCGCTACAAAGCCGCCCGCTAATTTCAGAATTTCGCCCTCTTTAATAAGTGTCGGAGCGAAACAGATGGTCATACCGAAAAGATAGATCAGCAGCAGCCCCGGAAGCCACAAAGACTTCTTAATTTTTTGTTTTGGCGGTCGTTGATTGGTAGGTGGGATCATCAAATTCTCGATAATATTTTGAGGTTGTGTAATCGAATCCGGTTGTAAGCAAGTGCTTATAAATTGTTATGCAAGCAAAGGCATCCAAGGCTGCATATTCTTGTTGATGACTTGTAAGTGTGCTGGCTTCCCAGTTTGACAGTCGCTGCCCCTTGGATATTCTCTTATCAAATAAGATGCCATAGATTCTGGAAAGACTATTGTCGGCTATATTGTATTTTTTTACAAAAGTCTGCAAATCTATGAATCCCCTTGGCTCAAGCTTGAATTTCTTTCTGAGATTTATAAAATCGTCGTGAATCGAGAGGCCTATTTTAGTAATATCCTCATTTTCAAGTATAGCCGCTACTTCCGCAGGCAGGCCAATTGTGTTGAGTCTGAACAGGAAACAATCAGTATCGTTCGAGAGTTGGAGAAGGGCCACCGAATGGCGTTCACCACGTTTGAACGATGGTTTTGTTTCTGTGTCAAATCCGATAACAGAAGAAGTGGACAATTGGCTTACTGCTGCTTTAATTCCTTCTTCATTGTCAACAACGGTAATCTTACCACTGTATGTCTCGGCGGGCAGCTCTGCCAATTCAGCCTTCGTGATGGAGGTTTTCCATATTTTGGGGACGGTTGACAAGGGTGTGGAGTTAGCTTCGTTTTCCATTTGCACGGATTTTGTTAGTTTTTTGTTCTTTTAAGTTTTCCACAATTATTTTCCCTCCTCTTGTAGTTTTCAACGAAACATACATTTTTTGTTAGTCTGTTTTCAGTCTTTTAATAGGGGGTTATACACGAAATTTAACGCTGCTCTATGAAGTGTGCGACTGTTTTCGCATAAAATCCCTTGCAAAACCTAAATTAGTTCTAACAGGCCAGTCTTTGTTCAACTGCCTTTTTCGGATATAATCACATTTCAAGATACAGTGTATCCTTGAAATTCTCATTGATATATCCTCTAATATATTTACGAGTATCTTCGGCAATTATTTTATCTTTATCGAAATAGGTGTTGTAAATTATGGCAAATACCTTAATATTGTAGTGCTTCAGTGCGTACAGGGCAAGAAGTGTATGGTTGATAGAGCCCAACCTTCCATTGGTGACAAGAACTGTGGGCAGTTCATGGTCTTTGATATAGTCAATGGTCAGATACTCACCCTTAAGTGGAACCATCAATCCGCCTGCACCTTCAATCAGCACTGTTTCGTATTGTCTTGACAACTCTTTGGTGGCTTCGGCAATTAAATCAAGATTAATTTCTCGGCCGTCGAGTCGGGCTGCTAAATCCGGACTGCATGGGTAAGAGAAAATTTGAGGAGCTGTTATCAGAAGTTTATCAGCGCTGGTCGGTTCAATCCCCATGATTTTGCGGTGAACTTCAATATCCTCGCTATACCCGTTATTGCCCGTTTGCACGAATTTCATGGTTATAACGTTGCCCCCGGTTTCTTTAATAATATTAGCCAGCCAACCTGTGGCATAACTTTTGCCGGCATCTGTGTCAATTCCGGTTATGAAAAGATTGCGTGGCCATTCTATCTGGTGTAAAGGCATATTCTGTTCAGACATTTCCATTTCTTTTGTAATCCTTAAATGTTAGTTGAAATTAGTATTGTTGTATAAAAAATACCCGGCTCGATTAAGCCGGGTATTGATGATTCTATTACTTTTTACCAAGCGAACATCGGGTATTCATTCATCATTTCATTTACTTCCTGACGAACAGCTTTGATTGTTTCTTCATCATCGGCATTGGTGAGGACTCGGTCAATCAATTCAGCTATTTTTTCCATCAGATCTTCCTTGGCACCGCGTGTGGTTATTGCGGCTGTTCCAAAGCGAAGTCCACTGGTCAGGAAAGGACTGCGGCTGTCGTAGGGCACCATGTTCTTATTTGCGGTAATGTCTGCTTCCACAAGAACACGTTCTGCCTTTTTACCACTCATTTCGGGGAATTTCGGGCGGAGATCAACCAGCATACAATGGTTGTCAGTTCCGTCAGAGATTATTTTATATCCTCGTTTAATAAGTGCTTCGGCAAGAGCTGTCGCGTTTTTCTTAACTTGCTCTGCATATTCCTTCCACTCGGGCTGCAATGCCTCACCGAAGGCCACTGCTTTTGCTGCAATCACATGTTCAAGCGGGCCACCCTGTACCCCGGGGAATACTGCTGAATCAAGAAGGGCAGACATCTTTTTAATTTCGCCTTTGGGTGTTTTCTTGCCCCAGGGGTTATCAAAGTCTTTTCCCATCAGAATCAAACCACCGCGAGGACCGCGAAGTGTCTTGTGAGTGGTTGTGGTAACGATATGAGCATGTTTCACGGGATTTTCAAGAAGTCCGGCAGCTATAAGACCGGCAGGGTGAGCCATGTCGACCATAAATATGGCGCCGATTTCATCTGCAAGTTTTCTGATACGGGCATAATCCCATTCGCGGCTATAGGCACTTGCACCGGCGATTATGAGTTTCGGACGCTCTGCGCGAGCTTTCTCTTCAAGTTCTTCATAATTTACACGGCCTGTTTCTTTATCTACCGTATAACTTATGGGTTGGAACATAAGTCCTGAGAAGTTTACCGGGCTGCCGTGGCTGAGGTGACCGCCGTGGCTGAGGTCCATTCCCAGAAATTTATCTCCGGGCTCGAGACATGCCATAAATACAGCCATATTTGCCTGTGCGCCACTGTGAGGCTGCACATTGGCCCATTCTGCATCAAACAGCTTTTTTGCACGTTCAATTGCAAGATTTTCTGCTTGGTCAACAACTTGACAACCGCCATAGTAGCGCTTGCCGGGATAGCCTTCGGCATATTTATTTGTCAGACATGAACCCATTGCACGCATCACCTCGTCGCTTACGAAATTCTCGCTTGCTATCAGTTCGATGCCTCTGCGTTGACGCAGATGTTCACGGTCTATGATTTCAAATACTTCGTTGTCTCTTTTCATGATATATGGTTTAGGGATTTAATGGATAATTATTTTAATTGTTTTGAGATTGAATCCGGGCATGCATCTTCATTGCTCTCGGATAAGTGTAGGTGGAAATGCATTAAATAATTTCTAACACATACTTAACCTCCGAAATTATCGTAGTGGATGCTCGACGGTTCAACTCCGAGGTTGTAAAGCATATTGTTTACCGCATTACTCATCGGGCCGGGACCGCACATGTAGTATTCAATGTCTTCAGGTGCATCGTGGTCCTTCAGATAGGTCTTGTACATCACATCGTGCACGAAACCGGGTGTATAAGCCACCCCCGCTGCATCAGCTGCCGGATCGGGACGGTCGAGTGCAAGGTGGAACTTGAAGTTGGGGAAGTCCTTTTCGAGTTGCAGGAAGTCTTCGAGATAGAACACTTCGTTGAGTGCGCGTGCTCCATAGAAATAGTGCATCACGCGGTCGCGGGTGTTAAGGGTCTTGGTCATCCACATGATTTGTGCACGAAGAGGTGCCATTCCGGCGCCACCTCCAACCCAGATCATTTCAGCTTTTGAGTCAAGAATGGGGTGGAAGTCTCCGTATGGACCCGACATTAACACCTTGTCTCCTGGCTTGAGTGAGAAGATGTAGCTTGAAGCTATGCCCGGCGGAACATCCTGAAATCCAACCTGGGGTTTCGGCTTGAAGGGGGGAGTGGCGATACGAACTGTGAGCATGAATCTGTCTCCCTCTTCAGGGTAATTCGCCATTGAATATGCGCGAACGGTTTCTTCTTCGTTCTTCGCTTTCAAAGAGAACAGACCGAATTTCTCCCATGCCGGAAGATATTCATCTCCGATAAGGCTCTTGTCAATGTCCTTATCATAATCCATGGTATATTTCGGGATGCGTATCTGTGAATAACTTCCCGGAATAAAGTTCATGTGCTCACCCTCGGGGAGACGCACGATAAACTCTTTCATGAATGTTGCGACATTCTTGTTCGATATAACTTCACATTCATATTCTTTTACGTCGAGAGCTGCAGCATCAACTTTCACCTCCATGTCAGATTTTACTTTTACCTGACATCCCAGACGCCAATGATCTTTAATCTGTTTGCGAGTGAAGTGAACGGCTTCGGTTGGAAGAATATCTCCTCCGCCTGACACAACCTGAAGTTTACACTGACCGCAGCTACCCTTACCTCCACACGCACTCGACAGATGAACACCGTTATCGTTCAGGGTGGCCAATAGAGATTTGCCTGCAGGGGCATGAAGCAACTTTGAGCCGTCGTTGATTGATATTGCAACTTCGCCGCTGTTTACAAGCCACGATTTTGCAACGAGAAGGATTATTGTCAGAACAATAACTATCACAAGGAATATCAGTGATGCAACCACCACGTTATTCCATAGAATTTCACATAACATTGTCATAATTAATTCTTATTCTATTTGGATTTGGTGGTTACAATTTTATTCCGAGGAAACTCATGAAGGCGATTCCCATAAGGCCCGTTATGATAAATGTGATGCCTATGCCTCTCAATGGTTTGGGAACGGCTTCAACATTTAAACGTTCGCGAATCGCTGCAAGGCAGGTTATGGCAAGAAGCCATCCGATTCCCGATCCCACGCCATATACTGTCGCGGTCCATGCGTTGCTGAATTCGCGTTGCTGCATGAACAACACTGCTCCAAGAATAGCACAGTTCACTGCGATCAGCGGCAGGAAGATACCAAGTGAGTTATATAGTCCCGGACTGTACTTTTCAATTACCATTTCAAGTAGCTGAACCAATGCGGCAATCACCGATATGAACATGATAAGGCCCAAGAACGAAAGATCGGTCGATGCATATTCTTCGCCAAGCCAGCTCAGTGCGCCCGGAACCAGGATATACTGATTGATACACCAGCAAACTGGGAGTGCTATGAGAAGCACAAATGTTACAGCCACGCCAAGACCAAAAGCTGTTTTTACATTTTTGGATACCGCCAAATATGAACACATGCCCAAGAAATAGGCGAAAATCATGTTGTCGATAAAAATCGACCTGATAAATAAATTGAGATTTTCCATTATTCCTGAAGATCTTTGTTAATTGAGCGGTGGGCCCAGATTATACATGCAACTACTATTAGAGCCATGGGGGGCAGAATCATCATACCATTGTTCTGATATCCTGCTTCATACCACCAGTCGGGGAAGATCTGACAGCCAAACAGGGTACCGCTTCCGAAAAGTTCGCGGAAGAACGATACAATTATCAGAATTATTCCATATCCGAGACCGTTTCCGATTCCGTCTAAAAAGGCAGGCCAAGGACGGTTATTAAGTGCGAATGCTTCCAGTCGGCCCATAATGATACAGTTGGTGATGATCAGGCCGATAAACACGGAAAGTGCTTTTGATATTTCATAATTCCATGCTTTCAACACTTGGTCTACTACAACTACAAGTGCAGCCACGACCACGAGCTGAACAATGATACGTATTGAGGAAGGAATCGTATTGCGCAGAAGTGAAATCACCACATTTGCAAGTGCCAGAACTGCCGTAACCGATATGGTCATCACAAGGGCAGGCTCCATTTTTGCCGTTACCGCCAGTGCCGAGCAAATACCGAGCACCTGCACTATTACAGGGTTGTCTTTCGACAGTGGGTTCACCAGCGGTATGAATGTCTTCTTTAAATTCATCTCTTTATGCTGTATAGATAAAGTTAATTGTTCTTTTGTTCGTTCACAAGACTTTTGAAGAATGAAGTGTAGGGTTCAAGTGAATTCTGAAGCATTTTCTGCACTCCCTGGCTCGTTATTGTTCCTCCGCTTATTGCGTGCACGTACGAACCTTCGGACGGTTCCTGTCCGGCTTTTACCACCTTGACAGATTCAAATTCACCATTGGCACCGAATATATTCTTTCCTTCAAACTGGCTGCTAAACGCAGGTTTCTCAATTTCCGCACCAAGTCCGGGTGTTTCTCCCTGATGTGCGAAATATGCTCCATAAATGGTCTCGCCGTTGTTATCAAGTGCGATATAACCCCATATCGGGCCCCATAAGCCTGCCCCATATACGGGAACTATATACTTAAGCCCGGAGTCTGTTTTACATTCAAAAACAGGCAGTAACCTGTCTTCCATCGGTTTTTTGACTTCGAGTGAGACATTCACATCAAACGGATTGAGGTCGCTTGCCACTTTTTCTCCTTTTGAATTTACTATAAAGGATGTGGCGATGTGATTGTCATAGAGGGTTGATATGCTTTCTCCGTTTTCGGGCGAGATAAGGGCTGCGGCCAGGATTTGTCGTTTTGTGTCGTTGGCTATGTTTTCTTCTTGTTGAGGGCGTAGTGCCTGATACACTACCGACAGGACAACTCCAACGATCAGAACCAGCACCACTGCATAGATAATGGTATATGTATTACTTTGTTTGTTCATGGCTATCGTTTTATGAGTTTTTTATAGTGACACGACGCATGCGACGACGAATGTTAGAATTGACAACACAATAGTCAATGAGAGGTGCGAAGCAGTTCATTAAGAGAACCGATAGCATTGCACCTTCAGGGTATCCGGTGTTATACACACGGATTATAATAGCTATCATTCCGATAAGCGCACCATAAATGTATTTTCCCGTATTGGTTCGGCATGCTGTGACGGGGTCGGTTGCCATAAAGACAATTGCAAACATGAATCCTCCGAGACAGAGCTGTTCAAGTGGTGCAAGATAGCTCACCGGATATAACGGAGTGGCCCAGTTATGTGCCACAAGTGCCATAAAGAAGCCTCCGAGAACGCCCGAAAGCATTATCCTCCAATTGGCCATGCCGGTGATAAGAAGGATAAGTGCTCCGATCAGGATACAGAATGTTGAGGTCTCGCCCCAGCTGCCCGGATAGAAACCGAAGAATATATCTGTCATACTCAGCGGGTCGCCTAAAACATTGGTGAGAGTGACGGCGCCATCTGTCGACGAAGCAAGCTGCCCGAGTGGGGTTGCTCCTGTATAGGAATCAACGCCGGGCTGGCCGCCCAATTGAACGAATACGTTGTCTCCACTCATTTTCGACGGATAACTGAAGAAGAGGAATGCTCTTGTCACCAGCGCAACATTCAGGAAGTTATAGCCCGTGCCCCCGAATACCTCTTTGGCAAATATCACTGCGAATGCAACTGCCACTGCAAGCATCCAGCAGGGGGTGTCGACCGGACAGATCATCGGTATCAGGATTCCGGAAACCAGAAATCCTTCCTGAATCTCATGACCACGCATTTGCGCCACGATGAACTCGATGCCGAGGCCAACTATGTAGGCTGTCAGTATTTGGGGAAGAACTGCGAAGAATCCGTAGAAAAATAAACTGAAAAAGTCTCGATCGGCATCTCCGATCGCCATGTAATGTTGAAGACCAATGTTCCACATTCCAAACAGACAGCAGGGCAGAAGGGCGATGACAACTGTTATCATCGTGCGCTTCGAGTCGTTGCTGTCATGGATGTGGACTCCTGAATGTGACGTTTCGTTCGGTGTGAACAAAAACGTGTAAAAGCCGTCGAACACGGAGTGTAATTTCTCAAACTTACCTCCCTTTTCAAATTGCGGCTTGATTTTGTCGATATTACGTTTTAACCCTTTCACAACTATTGGATGTTAGAAATTTAGTATTATAGAGTCTCTTTGCGGAGATAGTCAAGGCCCTCTCTTACAATTTTCTGTAGCTCGATTTTTGATGTGTCCACAAATTCAGGCAATGCAAAGTCTTCGGGTGCGACTTCATAGATGCCAAGTTGCTCCATCTTTTCAATATCTTTAGCCATGATGGCTTTTATAAGATATTCAGGATAAATATCCATAGGGAATACTTTGTCATATTCCCCGCTTAAGATCATGGCTCGATGGCCTCCTTTTATTCGGGCATCAAAATTGAACGGCTTGCTCAGACCGGTCAGAAATGCAGGGAATGTGCGCTTTACACTGAATTTTGAAGGCTTCATCGATGCCCAACCCATGAATTCATCTGCATCATCTCCCTCGGGAATGGCTGTGATCTGACGATATGGATAACGCAGGAATCCATTTTGTGAATTCACCATGACGCCGGTGAGCACATTTCCCGAAATCACTCTTATCTTCCCTTCGCCGTTTTTTAATTGGCCTTTAAGTAATGTGCTAAGGGATGCACCGATGCGGGTCTCTACCTTGTGGGGATCTTTAAATTCTGAACCGGTAAGGGCAACCTGTGTCGTATAGTCAAGTTGGCCGGAAGTGGCAAGAAGTCCTATTCTTAATGCAGTCACGGCATCAAGTGTCCAGACTGTTTCACCTTTATTGACAGGTGCGATCGCTGCAATCTGTGTTCCCACGTTTCCGGCAGGGTGAGGACCTTCGAATTCAACAACCTCAGCTATATCACTTGTGATACCCGAATTCTTTGATACCGAAAGGTATACCTTGCCTTCTGTAAGTGTGGACAATGCCTTCAATCCGGCTTCAAGTGTATCAAGCGAACGGCCTGTGAGCATTTCCGGGGCAAGAGGGGCGGTGTCGAAAGAAGTCACGAATATATCTCTGGGCGACTCCCCAACCATAGGAACAATGTCAAACGGCCTCTGACGCATCATTGCAAACAAACCGCTTTTCAAAAGAGCATCTTTTAACGATGCCTTATCTGTCGACTTATTTATTTCAATCTGTTTGTCCTTTCCATCAGATTCAACAGAAATAAACATGATCTTGCGGCGTTCGCCACGGTTAATTTCTGCAACCTTGCCGCTCACGGGAGATGTAAGACATAACGCCGGCTCCTCTTTTGCAAACAGAAGCGGAGAGCCACATAATACGTCCTCTCCAGCTTTCACCGCTGCCTTCCATGTGTATCCGGGAAAATCGTCCGGAGTGATGGCGAACAATGTTGTGGCGGTTCCATTCTCAATCCTGTCGGAGGCCTTTCCAACAAGAGGAATGTCTAAACCTTTTTTTATTTTTATCATTCTGCTCATTTGCTTTGAATTTTCTTTATTTTCCGATTTCCTGTCTAAGACGGCAGCTTGCTTGTCGTTTTATAATCTTCGTATTTGTTAAACTTTAAAGTGGCCTGTAAACTTAACGTCATCAGCTACCTTACCCCTGCCAGCAAGTTTAATTCTAAAAAATTAAATCTTCCACAGAAAGATTAATTATTTAATAACGAATACATGTCAAGACAAGTCCCTGAGATGCTCATAAAGGGCATCCGGTTTTGGCCGAATGTATTCGCAAAAATATAAAAAATTGTTAAGCTATCCAAAATAATATAAAGGAAATCGGCAAGAAAATTTAGGCTTTAGGCGATAGGTGTTAGGCTTTAGACATTAGGCTTTAGGTTTTAGGCGTTCGGTAGGTTTTAGGCAATAGGCGTTAGGTTTTAGGCGATAGGTAAGATGGGAGAGGGGAAAGAGGAAAGGTGAGAGGGGAAAGGGAAAGGGGCGAAGGATTTTGCGAACGTGAGTCTGTGTCCCGAGCGCCGCGAAGGGGGGAGACTTCTCAGTCAAAACTCAGCCCCAATTCCCAAGGAAAACAAGTAAATATAATCCTAACATAAAAAAGACTATATCGTCAAAATAACGACATAGTCTTTTTTGTTAGTTGAAACAAACCCTTCTGATTAAACTCTATATGAAAAGAGCATTTACCGATAAGGGCCCGTATAGATTATTTTATTTTGCTAACGAAATTACGAAGCTGCTCGTTGTTGGGATCCTGTGAAAGAGCACGGTTGTAGTAAAGTTTAGCTTTCTCATCGTTGCGTGCTTTTTCATAGTAGTAGTTGCCAAGATATACGTTGATATCTTTTGCATCGCTCTTGTAACGTCCCGGAACGGCTTTTCCTTCGGCAACATTGTTTGCAATCATTGTTTCAAGAAGATCAGATGCCTTTTCATAGTCGGCTACGGCTGCTGACTCAGCTGCACTTTCATTGGCGGCTGTCTGTTTTGCTATATCACCATAGATTTTTGATGGCATATAATTGTCCGGAAGAATTGCGGCAGCCTTGTCTGCATTTTCTTTAGCAGCTTTGAAATACTTATCGGCCTTAGCAGCATCAGCTTTATTTTCAATAGCTGCATAGAAATCGAAAGTTGCTTGCTGGATGAAATCATTATAGCCGGGTTCTATTTTTTTCATATAGTCGGCGTATGCTTCGGCTGCATCAGTAAGATCATTCTTGTCAATATAAACCATTGCAAGACTCTTATTGAAATCGGCAAAATCGGGAATTTCCTTGATACCGGCTTTCAGCACTTCAATTGCTTCATCCGGACGGCCTGCACTCTGAAGTTCGTATGAAATCAGATTGAAGTCGATGGGAGCAAATCTGTTAGTTTTCGGATCTGCTTTATATTTTGCAAACAGATTTTCTGCAAGTGGCAGAAGCTGCTCTTTCATCTCAGGGATCTGCGCAGCATTCATAAATTGATAACGCTGTGCGGTGAAGTTGTTGGGATCTTCTGAGAGAAGCTTGGTTGCATAATCATAACCTTTCTTGTAGTCCTGGCCATAGAACAGAAGGAAAGCGTAACGGTTTTCATCGGTCTTGAAGTGGCTGGGATTCTGAACATATTTACCATATTCGGTCGCTGCCTTTGCATATTCCTTCTTATTATAGTAGGCATTTGCAAGTTCACGCTGGCCAAGAGCAGAGTTAGGATTAACGGTAAGAAGTTCACCCAACATCTTAATTGCAAAATCCGGATTAACCATCGTGTAGAGATTAGCATATTTTACGTATGCTGCGGTTGCTTTCGGATCGTATGATTTAGCCATTTCGTACATACCGGCGGCTTTACCCCAGTTTTTAGCCTCGCGTTGCTGGTCTCCCTCAAATAGATAGATATCGGGATTTTCCATGTTAAACTTGCGCGCTTTCTCTATTTGCTTGGCTATCTGTTTTTCGTATTGCACCGGATCTACGCGGTCGTATGCGCGGGCAATTGCAATTTGCAACGAAGCGTCTTTCTTTGAGTTTTTGTCTGCCATCTTGAACAGATTCTCTGCTTCCTTAACATTGCCTCCCATTAACTGGAGAAGACCCTGACCTACATAGTTATAGGGATACTGCGGATTTAATGATATGCCTTCAGCAAAATATTTGGCTGCCTCAGCCTTATTATTTTCGTCAACGGCAATCATACCGAGATAATAATCGGCAACAGCCTTGTCGGTCTGACCATTATTAAGGCTTCGCTTCAAAAGGTCTTTGGCATTTTCAAGCTGGTCGGCCTTGTAATACTCTTCACCGTCAATGTGTGTCTGCGCATAAGATGCCAATGAAGCTCCCGCCAGACAAAGTGTGAGAATTCCTTTAAATTTCATGCTATTTTATTTTTATTTCGTAATTATCCTTTTGATTGTATTTTCTCTCTAAGGTTTATAGATAGAAGCAAAAAATCATGATTTTATAATCTGCCTTACCATACGCATGGTGAAATGTATTTGGATTGTATCCGGCTCCATGATTTTTGCATCATATCATTTATTCCTCTTTTTAATTTCCAATTCTCACAATTCCCATAAAATCCCACCGATGCGAAGGTATCGGCAGGATATTTATTTGTGCATTACGTCTATTTTTGTTTCAATTCCACTACACGTGCATTCATGTGATAGGGGAGTATACCGGTTTTAGATATTATTTTTTGGCCGGCAAATCCGGTTACGAACATGTAGAAGCTATTGAGTACACTCGACTTTTGTGCTGTCGAAATCATATAGACCTTTCTAAATAACGGATATTCTCCTGAATTAATATATACTTGATAAGGTTTATATGCTATCGGATTGTAATCATTCTCTTCGGTTGGATTACTTACTTTCAGAATATTTACTTCTGTAGTTAGATTGGTGGCGACAGTGTCGTTCTCGTTCTTGTAATCTTCGAAGCGTTGTTCAACCGGTATCTTCTTCGCTGCACTCAGATCATCTCCAAGCCAGCTCACACTGATAACGCCGAGTGCATTCTTGTCTTTCTTCACAACATCGAATACGGCTGCATTGTCACTCTGTGCGTATGCATTAGGATTGTCTGAGATCTTTTTCCCTTCCGGCAGAAATTTATCACGGAGATAGCTCACTGTTGAACTTCCGGCGTTGTCAAACACAAGCTTGATTACTGTCGTATCGTTCCCGGCAACCTGACTCCACCTCGTTGTCTTGCCGTTCAGAATGTCTGAAATTTCTTGCATTGACAAGGAAGTCACGTTGTTCTCTTTGTTTGTGATCAGTGCAACTGCATCTACTGCAATACAATGGCTGCGGACAATTCTTTTATATTTTTTCTTAAGATAGTCTTTCTGTTCCTGACTTAACTCTTGAGTTACAATTATTGCATTTGTGCCGTCAGACATAAGCGTGTCTATGGCATCTTGTTCACTCACATAGAAAGGCAAGATTGATGAACCGGGATAGGAGAATTCAAATACCTCAATTTCTTCATCCAGTACGTTTTTAAAACCATCATCACAGAATAGTGTGGCGCTTCCTTTAACATATTCTCCACGTTGGGTTTTTGCACATGAAACGATGCCCAATGTCGAGAATGCGGCCAAGCCAATAAGAATATATTTAAATATCTTCACTTTGATTGTCTTTTTAATATGTGTTCGATTTTATTTATCGTATTGAATTATGATGTATGTAGTTGAAATTTCGGATTCGACTTCTGGGATTATGGTGTTCATAGCATCCAAAGCCGAATTCAGCGGTATACTTCATAATTTATGAAGCAAGACATTAAATAATTTCGAACCCATACATTTAGTTTTTAAGTATGCCATATAATTCTACATCCCGTTTCTGACAATCTGTGACTCAACATTGTTTCCTCTCAAATTAGTTGGCATTGAACTGAAAATGTTGACGAATAAGAATAATCATTCATGTTCAGATTTATGTCAGAGGAATTGAATTTAGCAATTTCCTACATTTTTTAATCAGTTTATTCTCTGATCGGTTGCCGGTCATTTATCCAACAATGTGCCTCTATGTTATCACGAGAACCTTATGATGGCACGTCGAGCAAAATTTGTTACGTCTTTGCTCAAATCAGTTCCATCCTTTATAAAGTCTGACAGCACGCCAAACTCCATAGAGGCAGAGGATTCCACCAACAACATAGCTCACAACTGCATTGTCAATATTGAACACGTCAAAAATGAAAAGTAAACCAATGCATAGATAAACGCATACCATTAAAATACCAAATACGAGTTTTGCTCCCTTGGAACCTTGCCCGTTGTTTCCATAGTTATCCATAATATTCAGTTTTATTTCTTTTGGGTTAAATTCTTTTTACTATTTTAACAATTCACGTCCCTATAAGTTTTGATATTTCATAAAAATAAGTAATTCTTAGAAATTAGCTATGATTAATTGTCAAGCATTTTATGAATAGATTTCAAATTAAGAAGAAGGGGTTAATAGGCCTAAACGACTGATGACCAATTCCCAACCCGGAAAATACCATGCAATGTAGGGTCATGACGCGCCCATGTCTGGTAATTACATCAAATATTCGTCGGCAAATGTAGGGACGTGGCGTGCCACGTCTGAAGTAAGCGCTGACGTTGTAGGGTGAGGCCATTACTGGAGTAAGCGCTGACAATGTAGGGCGTGCCACGCCTGAACGTTGCGACGGGTAATGGTACGATGTTTACCCAGACGTGGCACGCCACGTCCCTACATTTGCCGCCCCATTCATTACTGGGTGAATGTATTGACAAGGCGCCGCAAACATCGACGCATACCGGACAAGTGTAGGGACGTGGCGTGCCACGTCTGGGGAAAGAGCAGAGTAGGAGATTAATGTGTAACTTTATGTATTGATGATTAACCGGATATAGTCCATCTAATCCGAAATTTACCGACATTATTTCGTATTATGTAACAACTAAACCCTTATGCAACAACTAACCCTTATGCAACAACTCAAACCTCCTTATAACGATTACCCCTACGCTACCACTGACTCCTTAAAGCCATGCCTGACTTCTTAACTAAAAATACAATATCTAATATAAATATAAATATAAAAGGAGGAGCATCGGGTAATGATGCTCCTCCTTTTCATAAAATTATAGGAATCTCAATTATTGATTCTGAAGTTTGAAGGTAACGGGGAGTGTGAAGTAGCTTCGCACTGCAACACCGTTGTTCTTACCGGGCTGCCATTTGGGCATGCGTTTTACGACGCGGATAGCTTCCTTATCAAGGTCTTTGTCAACACCGCGAGCGATTGTTACGTTACCGATAGAACCATCCTTCTCAACCACGAACTTGACAACTACACGACCCTGAATGTCATTTTGCTGAGCAACTTCAGGATAACGGATGTTGTTGCTGAGGTATTTCATGAGCGCTGCCTGACCACCGGGGAATTCAGCCTGCTGTTCAACAGCAACGAAGATTTCATCTTCTTTCGGCTTTTCCTGAACCACAGGTTCGGGTTCTTTAACAACAACCTGTTCCTGTACGGCCTTGAATTTATCAGCGTCATCACTACCTTCTTGAGTAACCACACCACGTGCGGTGTTGTCTTCCTTCTGTTCGTCCATTGACATCACTTCGTTTTTCACTTTGTCAGCTTCTACGATAGCGATTTGTGTCACCTGAACAGTTGCGAGAACTTCTTCGGGAACGGTTATTTCCGGTTGCTCGAATTTCTGTTCTTCGGGTTCGGGTTCATCGGGAGTTTCCTCCTCTGCCTGCTCAATCTGAGCGGCCATCATCTTTTCTCGTTGCTCCTTAAGCTCAAGTGCGCGCTGTTCATCGCGATAGTCACTATACTTGCTGTATGCAAGTATCAGCAGAACTACTACAACAAGACCTACAATCATATAGAGGAAAGCCATGTTGTGGCGACGGTCGCTCGACTTACGAAGCTGGTAAGCACCGAAGTCTTTATTCTTGTCGGCAAAAATTAGGTCGCGCCATTCAGCCGATGTCAGATCCACATTTCTCTTAGCCATTTCTTTCTGTCGGTTTTAAGGTTATTAAATCTAACATTATTTATGATGACGGTTCTGATAGTCAATCACCATAACAGAATCGGCCTTGGTCATGTTGTCAATCTGATATTTTGAAATCGAGTTGATCTGCATTTCGTCAAGCACCGATACAAGGCTTCCGAAAGATGCCTGGGGAGTTGACTTGATGATAATAACCGGTTTCTTCAGATTTTCATCTTTTCTGACTTTAGACGCTGCCTCGTCGTATGCTGCCTGTGCTTTTTCACGGCCGTCTTTTGTTTCGAGGCTACCAAAACCACCGTCCTGATATTTCTTTTTCAGTGCGTTGATTTCAGTGAGGACATCCTTATTACGCTCCTGGATGATTGCGCGGATTCCGCGTGCTTTCATCGTCTTTTCGTCGTTGCTAAGGAATTCTGATTCCTGAAGGTTATTGTTGGCTGCTATCTGTTCGGGCGATGTGCCAAGACCAGCCTGGCCACCGGGCTTACCGAAATAATAATATACAACCGGAACTACCTTGCCATTCACTGTATCCACATCCATCGTGCCGGGCTTGCGTTTCGCATCAAGAATAATCGTTACTGCATCGTCTTCTGATGCTTGCGACATATTCTCAACGTTATCCACCTTCTCGTTTGAGGGAAGTGCGATTGTCAGTGTCTGTGATTTGATCATTGTCGTACAGAGCATGAAGAATGTGATAAGCAACATGTTCATGTCGACCATCGGCGTGAAATCCACGCGGATCTGCATCTTTTTCTGGTGGCCTTTCTTGCCTTTTCCACCATCATTTTGTTGAACTTCTGCCATCTCTATTATTCTTCTGCTCCCTTAAGAGCGGTCAATAGTGTAAATTTATTCATGTGAATCGTCTGAAGATTGTCCATCACAAGGTGAACTATGTCAAACGATGTGTTCTGGTCGGCTTTGATTGCAACGCCGGTACCATCCTTGATGGCGTTTACCAGATTCTCATTGTCGCTCTGACGCATGGCTTTCATCCACATCTGGAATTCATTCGGATTTGATTCGTTCTGATTCCATGAGATTGGAATTCCGGTGGGGTGATTGGGATCACCATCGCCTTCAAGCCATTTGTCCATCTTTGTTTGGCCCTCCGGCTGGTTGATGAGGTCGAGATATTCGCCCATCTTTGCCAAAGGCACGCCAAAGCTGCCAAGTTTGCTGAATGTGTACTTCTGCTCGTCTGTGAATTTCACAGGTTTGTTCTTATGCGTCTCATTATAGATCTCGGCTACCTTGTCAAGAACAGCGATGCGCATCTTTTCATTACTCCAGTTTGCACTGGTATCGTTGTTCATTGTTAGCCAGACCTTGCCTTCGGGGTTGACAAGCACCTGAACCACGTTGGTTTCCTGTACTTTTTCGGTTGATACCGACGCAGGTGTGATTACGGTTGCAGGTTCCTTAGACAAGAAGGTTGAGGTCAACATGAAGAAGGTAAGCAGAAGCACTGTAACATCACTCATCGCGGTCATGTCGATGAATGTGCTTTTCTTTGCTATCTTTACTCTTCCCATAGTTGCTATTAACTTTTATCGGTTGATGTCTGAATTTTCAGTTTCCTGATTATTTGTGTGTAGCTGCGAATGTAGCAACGATAGAGAAACCGATTTCGTCGATAGCGTATGAGAGGTTGTCGATCTTGTTGGTGAAGTAGTTGTAAGAAATTACAGCGAATGCACCGGTTGCGATACCGAAGGCGGTGTTCACAAGTGCCTCAGAAATACCGGTTGAAAGTTCTGTTGAGTCAGGTGAACCTGATGATGCAAGTGCCTGGAATGATTTGATCATACCCATTACGGTTCCGAGAAGACCGACGAGTGTACCAAGTGTGGTGAGGGTTGCAACGATGGGGAGGTTCTGTGAAAGAGCAGGCATCTCAAGTGCAGTTGCTTCTTCTACCTGGTTGCGAAGAGTGGTGAGCTTCTGTTCTTTGCTGAGAACATCGTTGCTGTCCATTTCTTTGTATTTTACAAGTGTGCTGTAAACTACGGCTGCAACTGAACCCTTCTGGTTTTTGCAACGTTCCATTGCTGCATTGATGTTGTTGGCTGCAAGGTCTGCTTTGATGTCAGCTACAAACTTGGGAGTGTTGCCACGGCCTGTTGCTGAAGAAAGTGCAATCCAACGTTCAATTGAAAGTACGATTACTGTGAGAAGAAGAGTCATCAGGATAGGCACGATGAAACCACCTTTGTAAACTGTACCTGCAAGGTTCAGAGGATGTCCATCGGTTGTGCCGCCTTCAAAGTTGCCACCGTAACCCATACCAAAGAGGAAGATACATACGGCTGCTGCTGCACAGCAAAGGATCACGATGAATGCGTTCTTAATGCCACGGATCGAGCTGATCTTTTCTTCTTTCTTGATTTTGGCTGTAGGAGCCGCAGGCTTCGGAGCCACTGGTTTCTGAGATTCCATAATCTTTTTGTTTTTTTGTTTTTTGGTTAGTATTTTATTAGTTACTTATTTCTATCTTTTGTGCCGGTATCGGTGCTTTTCGTTTTTTCCGGCAGTGTGTCTCTTTTGGGTTAGCCTTCTTTTCTTCGTCTGATTATTTCTAAGGCCTTTGTTTCCGTTTTGCAAAATTACTATATTTTTCGATATTGTCAATACCCCTTTTTAAAATTTTAAGTACTTCTGTATACTTTTTATTTTTGTTATTAAAATTTTATTGCAAAAACATGTTTTATAACATATTTTTAGTGTTGTATTTTTTTGGTTATATTATGAAGTTTAATGAAGTCGTTTAAACTTTTTTCAAGCCTAAGATTAATTAAGATTTTGAGCGAATTTTGATTCTTGAAGAAGGAGCATAGCGGGCTATGCGACTGATGAAAGAATCGAAAGGCGCCAAAATATTAATAAATATTAGCCTTGAAGAAAACAATTTTAAACGCTTATTGGGTTTTCGTAAAAAGTTTAAACGACTTCTAATGTTAAATTAAATCTGCATTGCCTGCCGAAATGTGAAAAATATTAAAAAATGAATCTATTCTAAAGCAATATCAGGGTCAGTAATGTTATATAGACAAACGATAGATCTTTGTAGATCTGGACCATCGGAAACTTCCGAACAGATTAATAAGGATCTCGAGAAAAATATAAACTTCTTAAGATTCCACATTATGGCTGAAAAACAACAATTCAAACAACGACTTCTTAGTCTTCAAGGAAACCTGTATAACTTTGCCTGTCAGCTCACCGCCGACCGTGAGGCAGCTCAGGATCTCGTTCAGGATACAACTCTAAAGGTGCTCGACAACGAGTCGAAATATGTTGATAATGTCAACTTCAAGGGTTGGGTGTTCACAATAATGCGCAACATCTTTATCAATAACTATCGTCGTCAGGTACGTTCGGCTACGGTTATTGATTCAACCGAAGATCTTTATCATCTCAATGTTTCTCAGGAATCGGGCCTTTCCACTCCCGAAGGTTCATACGCGGCTCAGGAAATTTCAGTTGCTATCAATGCCTTTTCCGATGATTACAAAGTGCCGTTCACTATGTACATCGCCGGTTATAAATATAGCGAAATCGCCGAAAAGATGGGTCTTCCGCTCGGAACAGTAAAAAGCCGAATCTTCTTCGCACGCAAACGCCTTCAGGTCATCCTCAAGGATTACCGTTGATTAAAGCCTTAAGGCTCAACTCGTATAAGGATTTGCAAGCTCCCTATACACAGTGTTTTCAGCCAAAATAAAATACAGGATGGTGCGCGAAAGCGCGCCATCTTTTTTTGTTTTGTGATGTTGCAGGAATTTTGTTAACTTTGCATATTGAAAATGAACTGTCGTGCCTTAGCAGGCTTTTAGCGCATATCACTGATGAGCAAAAAAATAAAGAAACTTAACTTCTGGATTCGTCGAAAGTCACACCTTGCCGTGATTGCCATAGGCTCGCTGGTGATCGCTATGCTTTTTTTAAATGAGGATGCCTCTTGGGAAAACAATATGCAGTACCAGGCGCACATAAAGGCTCTGAACGAAGAGATAAAGCTATGCAAGGATTCGGCCCGCTATTACCGGGAGCAACGTGAGAAACTCCTGACCGGAACCGATGAACTTGAACAAATAGCCCGAGAAGAATTCAGAATGCAAAAGCCGACCGAAGACGTATATATAATAAAGCATAAATAAGACCGTCAATGAAAAATCAAAATTCAGGAAAGAAAGTGGATAAAACACGCCTTCGGGCTGCAATGGAAAATGTCGCGGTTGCAGGGCTGATTTTGGTGGCGGTCGGTCTTATTGCGCCCTTTGCCTCAATGGGCAGCCCGGGGTGGATGGTCGCATTTAAATGGATTTTTGCTGTCGGGGCCGTGGTATACACCGTTGCCCGAATTATTTCCGCATGGGGCCGCGATGAATCTTTCAGGGTGAGAAGGTTGCGCAGAATGGAGGGCTGGGCCGGAATCGCATTTTGCATAGCCGCATTTTTCTGGTTCTACAATACCCGCGCTTTCAGCGGCTACACGCTCACGTTCCGGATGCTTAACGAAACCATCCTGTTCACCATGGCCGGAGCCCTGATTCAGATAGTGGCCTCCTGGATGTTAAACTCCGCACTGCGCAAAGAGAAAAATGAACAGTGAATCTACCATATTGACCATTGATATCGGCAACACGGCCCTGAAGGTTTGCGTGTTCGAAGGCGAACGGCTTATTCAGTCCTCAATCGGATGTATCGCGGAGGCTGCGCAGGCACGCGAAGCGGTGGAGGCGATGCTGGTGTTCAATTCTGTCGACGGTGCCGCTTATTGTTGCGTGGGTCAAGAGAAAAGAGAACTCGTTGAAATGTTGAGAACAGAGTATGGATTGCCCGTGGTGACTCTCGATGCGGAAACTCCATTGCCGTTGGAAATATGCTATGACACACGTTCCACATTAGGCGCAGATCGCATTGCTGCAGCCGTGGGGTGCATGGATGATACCAAAGCCACACTTGTGGTGGATGCGGGAACCGCTGTTACTTCCGATGTGGTGGCAGACCGCAAGTTTCTCTTCGGCAACATCTCGCCCGGTTTGAAGTTAAGATTCCGCTCGCTCCACGATTTTACTTCCCGGCTGCCACTGGTTCACCCCGAAGGTGAACTGCCGGAGTTCGGTCACGACACGGTCACGGCCTTGCGTGCCGGTGTGGTTAACGGCCTCTTGGCTGAAATCGCTGACGATTACAGAAAAGTATCTGAAATGTTCGATAATCCCCGAATAGTCCTCACCGGAGGCGATGCCCCTTTTCTCGCACCCCTGCTTGCCAAACGCAGTATCACCGCAGAGCTGGATGCACAGAGCGTGGGGCGCGGATTGGTCAGAATATTCAATTACAATAACAATTGATCAATAAATTGAAGTACAATAACAACTTATGAATAAACTGAAGCTCCTTTTTGCAATTGTTTTGTGTGCAATGCCCTCACTCGTGGCGGCACAAAACGCCACTACTCCCTATTCGATGTACGGGTATGGTATCCTTGGTGACCGGGCCACCTCAATGCAGCGTCAGATGGGCGGTGTTGGTGTGGCCATGAATTCCGGCCGCCAGATCAATGTTATCAACCCGGCCTCGTATGCAGCCATCGACTCTCTTACTTTCCTTTTCGACATGGGTGCCGACGTCTGCATGTTGTGGAGCCAGGAGGGTAGTGCGCGCGAACATGCTGTGGGCGGCGGTCTCGACTACGTGACAATGCAGTTCCCCTTGTCAAAATACATGGGCGGCTCAATCGGTCTGCTCCCTTACAGTTCCGTGGGCTATGCGTTCGGAAACGATATCGCTCATGGAACAATGGAAAACCAGGGCTCCGGAGGCATCAACGAAGCATATATCGGACTTGCCGGAACTTTTGCGGGCTTCTCGCTGGGTGTAAATGTAAGTTATGACTTCGGAAACATCGTGAACGATGTGTTTGCCAATCCGACTTCCGGAAGCACCAAATTTGAGCACGTCATGAAAGTTCGCGACTGGAATATCGTGATCGGTGCCCAGTACACTTATAAAATGAATTCCCGGAACCGTATGGTTTTTGGCGTTACATACAGCCCGAAAAAGACTTTGTTGGGTCGCACATGGGCCACTATTCAGGAAATGACTCAGGAATCACTTCCCACCACTGTGGGCGAAATGAAGCTGAAAGATAAATATTATACCCCCAACACTATCGCAGCCGGCGTTAGCTATACACACGAACGCGCCAGCAGATTCAGTGTCGAACTTGACTATTCCTGGCAGGGTTGGAAAGATTGTCTCTATTCTCCCTTATATTCATCAACCGACAACAATGTTGTGGTTTTCGAGGGGATGAACTTCAACAATCGTCAACGCGTATCGGCCGGTGTGGAATACATGCCGCGTATCCGAGGAAACTACGGGCAGCGCATGACCTATCGTGCCGGAGCTTACTACACGCAGGATTATCTTAAAATCAACGGTAACGGTGTGCGCGAATTCGGAGTGACTGCCGGTGTCGGATTCCCGACCCCCGAGGGTAAGACAATTGTAAATCTCGGCCTCGAATGGAAAATGCGTCAGGCTCATCCCGTTTCGCTTATAAAAGAGAATTATTTCAATATTTGCCTGGGTGTAAACTTCAATGAAGTATGGTTCTTCAAGCGTAAGATCCGTTAATTCATGACTCGCTCCGATAAGAGACATTCATCTTTCAGAAATGCCACTAACGTGCTTGCCGCAATGTTGGTGGCGTTGATTGTGGCTTCAGGTTGCACCGAGGAACGGAAAATTGATGTCGCTTCAAAAATTAACCCGAAGCGGATGGCAACAATGACCACTAAAAACATCTCGACCCTTATTTCCGATTCGGGTGTGGTGCAGTATAAAATCGTTGCCCCCCTTTGGGAAGTGTGGGAGGAAGCCGACACCCCATATTGGTATTTCCCGAAAGGCATATTCTTACAGAAGTTTGACCCCTATTTTAAGGTGATTGCAACTGTTGCCGCCGACTCGGCACGATTCTTTAGCAACCAGAAATTATGGCGGCTCGACGGCCGGGTGGAACTTACGCAAGTGCCGAAAGGATTGTTTCAGACCCAACAACTTTTCTGGGATCAACGGCGCGGAGTGCTTTATAGCGACTCTTTCATCCACATCGAAACGGAAACTCACGTGCTGGAAGGAATCGGATTTGAAAGCGACGAGCAATTACGATCATATCGTGTGATAAAACCTCAGGGTATTTTCCCCGTAAACAGCGACAATGTCACCGGTCGGGGCAGTGCGTCTGAAACCCAAACCCCCTCTTCGCAGTCGGCACCCACTCCCTTAACACGCGAATCATTGCCCGCCCCCGGAGCCGATTAACCTCCAAAACACAACACTTGTTTATGGAATTAGACTTTACACTCGCCATAATTATCACCATAATTGCAATAATCCTTTCAGGCCTCTTTTCAGGCTCTGAAATTGCATTCGTACAGTCCAGCAAGGTGCGTCGCGAAATCGACGCGGCTAAAGGAGGTGTTATTAATAAAATACTCCAGATATTCAGCCATCACGAAGATATGTTCATATCCTCCATGTTGGTTGGAAACAACGCTGTGCTCGTAATTTACGGAATTTCGTTTTCTGCGCTGATCAACCCGTTGCTTGAAAAATGGTTTGGCGCCAACAATGAGGCAATGGTTCTGATATGCAATACGATTCTTTCGACAGGCCTTATCCTTATCACAGGCGAATTTCTGCCTAAATCAACATTCCGCATCAATCCTAATTTTATGATGCGTATCTTTGCGTTGCCTCTTTATCTGATGTATCTCATATTCTATCCGATTTCCCTGCTTGTGTCCATGATTTCCAAAGGGTTAATGAAACTGTTTGGCATAAAGAGCAGTCAGACAAGTTCGCAACTCCTCACCATGGATGAACTTGATGACTACATTCAGCAGTCGATAGAAGAAAACACCGGACGCCAGGAAGTGGAAAACGAAGTCAAGATATTCAGAAAAGCAATCGACTTTGCCGACACGCAGATTGCCGAATGTATGACTCCGCGAAATGAGATAGTATCGGTGCCTCTTGAGGGAACCACACGCGAAGACCTGTTGCAACGATTCATCGACACCGGACTCTCGAAAGTGGTGGTATATAAAGAAGATATAGACGACATTGTAGGATACATACACGTCTCAGAACTCTTCAACCCCGATGCGGATTGGACACTTAAACTGAAGCCCGTGATCTTTACCCCCGAGACAATGTTAGCAAACAAGATGATGCATCGTCTCATGAGCGAGAAAAAATCAATGGCAATCATCATTGATGAATTCGGCGGGACGGCCGGCCTCGTTACTCTCGAAGACCTTGTGGAAGAAATATTCGGCGAAATAGAAGACGAACACGACCGCAAGAGAATAATTGCCCGAAAGATAGGGGTGGATGCCTACATTTTCTCAGGCAGAGCCGAAATTACAGCCATCAACGAAGAATTCGGGCTTGGAATAAAAGAAAGTGAAGACTATCACACAGTGGCCGGCTATATCCTCGACTCTCTTGAAGCATTGCCGCGTCAAGGAGAAACCTTTGACATTGGTAACCTCCGGTTCTCAATAAAAAAGATGTCGACCACAAGAATCGAACTCGTCAAAGTCGAGAAAATCCCCGCATAGAATTCGTGAAATCCATCTCATTATATTTAAGTTGCCTAAACTAATTTACGTATTATAATACTTTATAAAAAAAGTGTAAACTTTATGGCAATCTTTATTAATCTTTAGGGTATCTTGTCCCGCTCTAATCAGCACCGACCGAAAGGTTACTGCCTCTTAGAGCGAGTCAATCTGCTACAAAATCTTAATAAATCTTACCCTAAAAATTAATTTAGGTAACTTTATATTAAGATAGTAAATTATTAGGTTAATAAATGTTAATAAAAATGGTTTGTTTATTTAATATTTTATGTTTTGAAATATTAATACTATCTTTGCTTAAAGTCTGATGATTTCTGTATTAAAATTAATTTTATTTCAGTAAGTCAGATAGTAATTCATCTTTTAATCTAATAAAACTCAACATCATGAAAAAAATCTATTCATTTATCAGCTTATTATGCATATTTATTCTTTCAAGCTGTTCTGACGAGGTGCCTGAATTGCAAACAAGAAGTGGCAATAATAATCCCTATGCAGTCTATTTTGAGAATGCGGCCTCTAAACCTGAATTATCATTATTAGAGATCAGTCTGGGAACCAAATCTGTTGATGACCTTCAAAATTATAATATTGTCTTTACAGAAAAAGACGCGGAGAGAATATATGAAATGAGTTCTGAGGAACTTGTTGAATTAAAAAAATCCAGGATGCAGGCGTATGGAGTCAGTACAGAAGAAGAGATGGAAAAAATCATCGATGAATCGTATGAAAAATTTTGTGCTGATATGGATGAAGATGATCTCCGGAAGCTCAACGCATTTGGAGAACAGTATCTTGCATTGCCTGCTGGTTATGCTTCTTTTTCTAAGGTGTATCCATATGAAATGAATGGAAAATTGACCGTTCTTGATCAGAAGTATCTCCAATATGCTATAGCTATAGATAATTATGCAAGACCGCTGTATAACCAATTTGTTTTTTTAACGAGATCTCCGAGCGAATGTCAAAAATATTTATTAATTCGGTTGGCAATAACTTCTGTTTCGTATTGTTACGGATGTCTTTTCCCTGGGGGCTGGTTATGGGGATTATATGGTGCATTTTACGATGCAATGGACGCAGCCATTAATTATAAAACCTGTTTGCGTACTCGAACTGGAGATTAAAATTCATGAGACAAAAATTGATTAAATGAATTCGATTTTTAAGCATACTTATATATTCGCCATGGTCGTTTTCTTGTGTTTTACACTATTTGCTTTTAATATAGATAGTGATAATCCACACCATCTTAATATCTGGCAATATATCTTGGTTTCTTTGGGAGGGTTATCAAGCCTTATTTTTATTATTCTCAATGTAAGAGAAAAGCAATGGATGGGGATAATTGGCTTCATATTGGCTGTTGGTATGTATGGCTACTGCGTAAGTCTGCTTTTGACACCTGAAGCTGAATGAGGTAAGTAAGTTTGAGAAATTAGCTAATAGTTATTTTTGGAATTTGAACGAGAGGATTTGTTTGTTGAGAGAGGGAGCATAGCGGGCTATGCGACTGGATGAAAGGAACAAAGACACCATTCAAAAGCACAAAGAACGATAGCTTTCAATCCAAGCTTACTAAAATTATAGTATTAACTAATTTTGAAAACTTACTTAAATTAATTAACCTATATGAAACAATTAAATAAGGATACTCAGAAAAAACTGAATTGGTTTATAATTCCGTTTGGAATCTTACTGATTATTTTTTTTGTAAACCTAATTCAGGATAATATCTCCGATTATATGGAATGGGGACGCTATGCTCTGTTGGCGAGTCTGGACATATATGTAATAGCCTTCGCCGCGGCGTGTGTCAAAGAAAAATGTTGGGGACTATTTACAGTCGCAATTCTTTTCTTCCTGTTGACCTGGGCACGTGTGTGGATAGATTATTATTTTATTTTTTGACAAAAACTGCTTTAGAATTTGCCGAAGTCAAATATAATTATTAACTTTGGACTGAGAAAATCTATAAGTAAACCTCAATTTTATCTAACTAACACATTAATGAAAGGTAACGACACCTTTAAATCCTCCGTGATTGGGATGCAGGGAAACCTCTTTTCCTTTGCACTCAAGCTTACGGCAAATGAAGAGGAAGCGCATGACCT
This sequence comes from Bacteroides sp., assembly GCA_014802335.1. Taxonomy (GTDB): domain Bacteria; phylum Bacteroidota; class Bacteroidia; order Bacteroidales; family Muribaculaceae; genus Lepagella. The sequence goes on from JAAVCL010000012.1 coordinate 105,545, forward strand.
CGTGCAGGACACTACGCTGAAAGCGCTCGATAATGAAGCCAAATTCACCGAAAACGCCAACTTCGGCGGGTGGATGATGACCATTATGCGCAATATCTTCATTAATAACTACCGTAAGCGCACAAGAGAGAACACAGTGGTTGACTCCACTGAAGACCTCTTCCATCTCAATCTTTCTCAGGATTCAGGAGTGCAGACTCCTGATGGTGCATTTGCAGCCCAAGAGATCACTGCGATCCTTAATGGCTTCCCCGCAGATTATCGTAAACCCTTCTCCATGCACATCGCCGGTTACAAGTATGAGGAGATTTCGCAGAAACTCGCGATGCCTCTCGGTACCGTGAAAAGTCACATCTTCTTTACTCGTAAGAAGCTGCGCGAAATGCTGAAAGATTATCGCTGATCTGTTGCTCTTAACTTCTCTTGACCTTTAAATCTTTTTGAACAGACATCTTTCTTTAGCAAAAAATTGACCATTAAGTTGGATTATAAGATTGCACGAGGAATTATACAAGCCGGAATTGTAACTCAGACTTACCATTAGATGTTTAGTAGAAAGCTAAATTATAGAAACCTGTAGGAAATATTATTGAAGGTTTAAAAGAATTGAACGAGGCGTTTATCCCCACCCGGATAAACGCCTCTTCACATTCCCCGGCCCCCCCCACTGCCCCAAACCCAAACCCAAACCCCCAACCCTAAACCCCAAAACCTAAAGCCTAAAACCTAAAGCCTAAAACCTAAAGCCCCTATTCCCTTCGCTGCGCTCGGGACACAGTCTTAAAAAGGCTCAATCCTCTCAATCTTCCCAATCTTCCCAAGTTTCCCAAACTTCCCAAGCATCCCAAATCTCCCAAATTTCCCAAATTTCCCAAGCTTCCCATCTCCTCTTAACCCCGCCTTCAAAATGCAATTAACAAAACGAAATATATTTTAACATTTATTGATTGCGTTAAGAATCAACAAAATGGACGGATAAGGATGTTATAAAACATAATTTTTTAAAAGAAAATTTGCGCAGCGGGAATTTTTGCACTAATTTTGCAATCGCAAATCGGAAATGACAACGCCGAAAGCGAAGCCCCGAGGGCGACGCGGGAAAGCGGAAATCCGAAGCAAAGAGAACATTGAAATATTGCTACGAGACAAGCAGCGAAAGTTGTTTAAGAGTACAGGGACATAAAAAAGATGTCCCGTCAATCCGAAACAAACTTTGAATTCGAGCCAAACAGACAATTTGAAAAAAAGATATATAGCAATATATAACTAACAGCGGAGAGTTTGATCCTGGCTCAGGATGAACGCTAGCGGCAGGCTTAACACATGCAAGTCGAAGGGCAGCGGGGGAGGAGCTTGCTCCTCCCGCCGGCGACTGGCGCACGGG
>JAAVCL010000013.1 GCA_014802335.1 Bacteroides sp.
AACCCTAAGAGGGTGCAATTCCGAGTACAAAATTTTCTGCACCCTTCTTGCACACCGGCTACTTCAATATTTTGCGCCGAAACGGGACAGGGGTAAAAAGAAAAACCTCTGAAAATCAATGATTTTCAGAGGAATTCTGTGGTCTGATAGACCCTTCAGTGACCCCGGAGAGGCTCGAACTCTCGACCCAATGATTAAGAGTCATTTGCTCTACCAACTGAGCTACGGAGTCATTTAGGGCGCTTGGGAGTCAGGCGATCATTTTATCATCCTTATCTCCTTTTGCGTGTGCAAAGTTAATGCCTTTTTTTGAGTATTGCAAATTTTTTACTCTCTTTTTTTCCTTTTTTTTAGTTTTTATTCCGTCTTGAGCTTTTTTTTATTACCTTTGAGGTCTGAAACGGATTCAGGATGCCTGAGTCCTATTTTAGAAGTCTTTTAAACTTTTTACGAAAACCCAAGAAATGTTTAAATTTGTTTTCTTCAAGGTTAATATTTATTAATATTTTGGCGCCTTTCGATTCTTTCATCAGTCGAATAGCCCGCTATTCTCCTTCTTTAAGAATCAAATTGAAAATCGACGAGTTTCCATTAAATAGAAATGACGAGTCAAATTCGCTCAAAATCTTAATAAATCTTAACCTTGAAAAAAGTTTAAACGACTTCTTAGTTTGATGATTATAATCCAAATTTAAAATGAAGAAACATGTTTTAGTTATGTTCGTTGGTCTGGCGGTGATTGGTCTTACCGGTTGCTCCAAGAAACTCGGACAATTCAAAAGCGATTTTTTCTCAACTACTCCTAATCCCTTAGAGACCGTAGGCGAGATGGTTCCGGGAACTGTAAAGGGTACGATTCCGGCCAAGTTTATGCTTAAAAATGCAAAGGTAACGGCAACCCCCGTTATAGGGTGGACCACTTCGTCGGCAACTAAAGCCGAGGCTTCCGGTCAGCCCGTGGTGTTCCAGGGTGAGAATGTGCGTGCCAACGGTCAGGTTGTTGATTACAATCGTGGCGGCTCGGTGGCTATTCCTTTTGCCATCCCCTACAAACCCGAAATGGCAAAGAGCGACCTTTACCTTGATTTCTCAGTTGACCAGAATGGTAAGATTTACACGCTTCCTCGTGTGAAAGTGGGCGAGGGTGTTATTGCCACTTCAACCCTTGCTTCAGCCAAGACTGTGAAGCCGGCGGTGGCTAAAGATAATTTCCAGAAGGTGATCACCGAGAAATACTCGGCAGATATCCACTTCCTTATCAACCAGGCCAATATCCGGGCCAACCAAACCGATAAGGCAGACTATATCGACCTTAACAAGAAGCTTATGGAAGCCAACGCGGCGCCCAATCAGGAAATTGCAGGCATTACCATCAATTCTTATGCATCTCCCGAGGGTACCATTGAGTTTAACACTCAGCTTGCCGAAAAACGCGAGGCTAATACCACCAAGCTAATGGAGGGTCAGCTTAAGAAAGATCGCATCACCGAGTTTGGCGAGCTGACTGCATCATTTACCCCCGAAGATTGGGAAGGTTTCGAGTCTTTGGTTGAGAAATCGAACATCCAGGATAAAGACCTTATTTTAAGTGTGCTTAAAATGTATCCCGATCCCGTGGAACGTGAACGTGAAATCCGCAATCTCTCGTCAGTGTTCAACGAACTGGCCGATCAGATTCTTCCTCAGTTACGTTATTCCCGTGTGATGGCCACCATCAACACTCTGGGTAAGAGCGACGAGGAACTTCTAAATCTCTTCAATACAGATCCGCGTAAGCTCACCGAGGATGAAATGTTATACCTTGCCACTCTTACCGACGACAACATGAAGAAGATGGAGGTTTACAACACTGCTGCTGAATTGCATGCTAAAGATTACCGCACCTACAACAACCTGGGTATGACTCAATATGTGGCCGGCGACTATGAGGGTGCGATGGCAAACTTCGATTATGCCCACCGTCTTGCCCCCGATGCAAAGGAACCCGAAATGAATCTCGGCCTTATGTCGATGATGAATCATGACTATACGAAGGCCAACGAGCTTCTGGGTCTGGCTGCAGGCGTTCCCGAGGCTGCCGATGCAATGGGAGTATATTATCTTTCTCAGGGCGATTTGCAGAAGGCTCTCCGTTCATTTGGCGACGCCAAGACAAACAATGCCGCTTTGGCCCGTATTCTGAATAAGGATTACACCGGTGCGCGCGACGTGCTGGCTGCTATCAAGACTCCGGATGCCACAACTTATTATCTCTCGGCTGTGCTTGGTGCACGCACCAACAACCAGAGCATGGTGATCAATAATCTCCGTCAGGCCGCAAAACTCGACAGCTCTTTGTTGAATCGCGCGCAGAACGACCTTGAATTCGCTCGTTACAACCTTTCAGTTCTCTAAGAAATAAGGACACTTAAATCCTCAGCTCTTGCCGAGGTGCACAAAAATAGCCGTCAGCTTAAATGTCTGACGGCTATTTTTGTATCTTTTATTACAGCACTGAGTTGAAGGCCTTATACATCGACTTCTGTTAATCAATAGATCATGTGGCGGGCTTTCTTCTCGTCAAAAATTTCATCGATTGTAAGGAAGATTCCTGATTCCTCCACATTTCCGAATTCCGGATTGATTGCTGTGCCGAACATTCGCATAGTGGGGGAGAGGGCCATATAGGCGTTGACAAGAGGGGGAATTTTGCGGTTGTGACTGCGGATAAAGTGATTAAGTATCCGATAATCTTCCTTGAAGTCCGCCCCGTTGTAACGATCCTGTATATTCGCGGAGAGGGCATCGGTATTAAGCGGGATTATCGGTGTCACCAGATGATCCGGGTCGGGGAAATGTTTGTGCATGAATCCTAAAATCATGTCTCTACATTCCTTTCCATATTCCGGATACATCGTGACCTTTCCGAAAAGATACTTAATCTGCGGATATTTGGATACGATCGCTCCCAATCCGTCCCACAGATTATCGAGCGCGTAGATAGAATTCGGACGCTGCCCGGTGTTCTGATAATTCACCACCACGAATGAACGCCCTAGTTCGAGAGTGTGAGGCAAATATTGAGTCAGAAATTTATCAGTAAAATTAAACATGTGGGAGGTGGCGATATGCGGCACCCCATCTTGGATAGCAATATCCTCACCCAAGATAAATCTGTAACCACCTATAATCTCACGGCTTTCCGGGTTCCATACGATCATCTGTCGGCACGGCACCGGCTTCATCGTGTCAAATTCATCGATGTCACATTCGAGGCCGGTTCCTCCGCCTGCATCGCGAAATGCAATTTCACGCAGGCGGCCGATTTCTCTCATTGTGTTAGGAGCGTTAAAAGCATCAACCACATAGATTTCATTGTCGCCCTTGTTGGTGCGACGCAGCATCCGGTCGGATGTAAGTTCCGCTTCAATCAGTTCACGCGCCACTTTCGGTATAATCTGCTGCATCCTATACTCGTTCGTTGGTCGGTTTTTTACTATGGTTAGATATTCAAAAATCGTTCAGACATTAAAACGGAAGTGCATGATGTCACCGTCACACACCACATATTCTTTTCCTTCCACCCCCATTTTGCCGGCTTCTTTTACGGCTGCCTCAGAACCGAGAGTCACATAGTCGTCATATTTAATGACTTCGGCGCGGATAAATCCTTTTTCAAAATCGGTGTGTATGATTCCGGCAGCTTGCGGGGCCTTGGTTCCGCGGATAAATGTCCAGGCGCGCACCTCGTCGGCTCCGGCGGTGAAATATGTCTGAAGGTCGAGCAACGCGTAGGCTGCGCGAATCAGACGGTCCACACCGCTCTTTTCAAGCCCCATTTCATTCAGAAACTCCTGTCGTTCCTCGTAAGTGTCGAGTTCGGCTATTTCGCTTTCCGTTTTTGCCGCCACAACAAGCAATTGGGCATTCTGGCCCTCAATGGCTTTTCTCACGGCTTCCACATAGGCGTTGCCTGTAACGGCGCTCGCATCGTCAACATTGCAAACATACATCACCGGCTTGTTGGTGAGAAGGAAAAGTTCGCGGGCGAATTTCTGTTCTTCCTTACCTTCTATTTCTACCGAGCGGGCCGGCAAGCCTTTCTCCAGAGCCTCCTTGTAAGCGTTCAGCACGCCCAGCTGCATTTTGGCTGTCTTGTCAGCGCCAGCCTTGGCCGCTTTCTCGGTTTTGGCAAGACGGTTCTCAACTGTTTCGAGGTCTTTGATCTGGAGTTCGTAATTGATAACTTCCATATCGCGCACCGGGTCGACCGTGGTGTCGACATGGGTTATATTATCATCGTCAAAGCATCTCAGCACATGCAGTATGGCATCGGTTTCTCGAATATTGGCCAAGAATTTATTGCCCAGTCCTTCTCCTTTGGAAGCGCCTTTCACAAGGCCGGCGATATCCACAATCTCAACTGTGGCAGGAACCACCGACTTGGGATTGCAGAGTTCCACCAGACGCGTAAGGCGGTCGTCGGGAACGGAGATTACGCCCACATTGGGTTCGATGGTGCAGAATGGGAAGTTGGCCGATTGGGCCTTTGCATTGCTCAGACAGTTGAAAAGTGTGGACTTGCCTACGTTAGGAAGTCCTACAATACCACATTTAAGGGCCATAATGATATATAAATTTGGCGGCTGTGTGCCGGAAGTTTTACAATAAAGAGGGCACTTTCTTTCTCAGAATTGTGATTAAAGATACGTGCTATGCAAAATTAGTGAAAAAATACGGTTTTAGAAAATATTTTACACTTTAGGCTCTCGTGTTATCGATATTTTGGGGTTCGGGTTGCTGTTCGTTCCTCGAGCCATGCGCAGATAGAGCCTGCGGTCGGTGAGCAGTTGTGTGATTGCCTGCTGCATTTCCGTGACATTGCGTGAGTCTATATGGAAACCATCCACCCCATGAGTGATAGTCTCCGTTATGCCTCCCTTGCATGGCACAATTACGGGCAGCAGAAAGCTGCGGGCTTCAAGTGCCGTGAGGCCGGATGTCTCGATAAACAGGTCGGGATTTGACAGATTGACTACAATTGAGGCCTCGTTGTAAAACGGCACCACATCCTGTTGGCAAGGATAAATACTGACATTGGAAGCCACCGGTTGCCCGGTTTCCTTCAGGTTGGCATCGATTTCCGCAGGCTCGGCGCTGATTACAAGTGTAAATTTGAAATCGGGCATTGTTGAGGCAAGTTTCAAAAATTCAGGGATTCCTTTATAATCCTTCAGTGAAGCCAGCATCAATACGTTTTTGCGTTCAAAAGCCCTTTCCGGGTCGGGAGTCACGCGCGAAAGAAAAGATAAGGGGAGAACGTTGGGCCTGATTTCTATCGGGAGGTTGGAAGGTAGGTCGGCAGCCTGTGTGGCCGAGACGCAGATAACTTTATTGGCAAGGGGCAGGGTTATATGGCTCAGAAGCTGATATACGGGCCCCTTGGCACGCGGATTTTCATGGCAATGCACAATAAGCCGATGGCCGGTAAGCCGGGCTCCGAGTGCGGCCCCGGCCGGAAGAATGGTATTGATATAAAACAGAGTTTTCCGTTTAAAAAAATACCTGAATGTGGAAAAGAATCCAAGTATCTGGGCCCATGCGAAATTAAGAGCGGTTCCAACAGCCCGGCCTTTGAATCGATAAGGTATGACATGCCGCGTTAAGCGAGGATGTTCCAAGGAATCCAAAGGGCCTCCTGATGAAGTGAAAATATCGACCCTCGCACCGTCGGCCAGTGCTTTTTCAATCACACTGAGCAGTGCTTTCGGACTCCCGCTGTAATCATTCAGCAGGTGATAAAACACAACATGATGCTCACTCAACAGTGTTCGGATTTATATTACGGTCCCTTTTTATTTTACAATCCCTTTTTCCAGATATTCGGCAAGATTGGTGCGGATATGGTCGCCTGCCCGTTCCACAGCCACCTTCGCCATGTCGGCATCCACCATAAGGTTCACCAATTGTCGGAACGAAGTTTTTTGAGCCGGGTCCCAGCCCAGTTTGTTGCGTGCTTTCGAGGGGTCGCCTAAAAGGTTCACCACATCGGTGGGGCGGTAGAAATCGGGACTTACGGCTACAAGCACACGACCGGTCTCGGTGTCAATGCCCTTCTCGTTCTCGCCTTCGCCTTCCCAACGCAAATTAATACCGGCGCGTTCAAAGGCCAGTTCGCAAAATTCGCGCACGGTGTGCTGTTCGCCCGTTGCGATCACAAAGTCTTCGGGTTCGGGCTGCTGAAGAATGAGCCACATGCACTCCACATAGTCGCGTGCGTAACCCCAGTCGCGCAATGAACTGAGATTTCCCAAATATAATATATCTTGTTTCCCTTGGGCTATTCGGGCAGCCGCCAGTGTTATCTTACGAGTCACGAAGGTCTCGCCGCGACGTTCGCTCTCATGATTAAACAGAATGCCCGAGCATGCAAACATTCCGTAGGCTTCGCGATATTCCTTCACAATCCAATATCCATACAGTTTTGCCACTGCGTATGGAGAATAGGGATGGAACGGCGTGTTTTCATTCTGCGGCACTTCCTCCACTTTCCCATACAGTTCGGAGGTGGAAGCCTGATAGAAGCGACAAGTGTCGGCCAGCCCGGTGAGACGGATGGCCTCCAGACAGCGAAGCACTCCGATAGCATCAACATTCGCAGTGAATTCCGGCGAATCAAACGACACCTGTACATGGCTCTGAGCCGCCAGATTATAAAATTCATCAGGGCACACTTTCGACACAACCTGCACCATCGCCATCGAATCCGTCAGATCGGCATAATGCAAGTGAAAATTGGGATGTCCCTCAAGGTGGGAAATCCTCTCGCGGTAGTCAACTGAGGAACGGCGGATCACGCCATGCACGTCATACCCCTTTTCGAGAAGGAACTCTGCCAGATAAGATCCGTCTTGTCCGGTGACCCCGGTAATAAGTGCTCTCTTCATATCCATATCGTTGCTTAGTGCTTGATGAAATGCAAATTTACAAATAATCTGTGAAAAATGAAAAGAGCATATCAATTTTAGCCTCCTTTCCCCCTAAATCCCCACGAAATATTCTCACAAGCCTTAAAATTGTATAAATATATCGCAAATGTTACAAAAGTCCATTTGTCGTTACAGGTAGCATATTGCATCGGCAAATGTAGGGACATGGCGTGCCATGTCTGATCGTGGTGGGGGGAAATGCGGCGGTGTTTTAATCAGACATGGCACGGCATGTCCCTACATTATGCCGGATAACTGCGAGCTTTTACTGAATATGTGATGACATTCTGAGGGTAACGCTCTGCGGGGTGACGCGCAAGGTGGCTTGAGAGCCTAAGGCAAGCGGCAGATTGTCGTCGGTGTGTCCGGCCGGGAAACCGAATGCTACCGGAATTTTAAGCCCGAAGCGCTCGATTAGAGCGGATATCATACTCTCCATATCCTGAAAGTTGCGGTCGGGACGGTAATCGGTGAAATGACCAACGATTATTCCCCCCAGTCCTTTGAGGTCGCCCGACAGGTCCATTCTAATCAACATTCTTTCCACGGCGTATATCTGCTCGGCTATATCCTCGATAAAGAGTATGGGCCGCGCGGCCCCTGCACGCCGTGCAACGGCAAAGGGGTCGAAAAGAGTTGAGCCAAGTCCGTTAAACACAGCAAGATTACCTCCGATCAGCAGTCCGGTTGCTTCTCCCTGTCGGTTCATTGGGTGGGAGGGAACGTTATACTCCATGGGGAGGCCGTCGGTTAAAATCTCGATTAGTGCTTGGGTGCAATAATGGTCGGGAGGTAGGGTTGCGAGATGTTTTGCCATAGGGGCGTGCAGCGACACGACTCCGGCACGTGCCGAGAGTGCGTGCAGAGCTGATACATCCGAGAAGCCTATCAGCCATTTGGGGTTACCCTTTACTATCCCGGGGTCAATTTCATAAAGGAGATGATTGCAACCATATCCTCCGCGAGCGCATAGGATGGCCTTGACTGTCGGGTCTTCCCACGCGCTTTTAAGGTCGGCAGCCCGCGAGGCATCCTCGGCGGCATAACTTCCGGCTGCGGGCCCCTTGGTGTGTGGCATGATCCTGACCTTGAATCCTTTTGCCTTCAGCATTTCGGCGGCGCCGTCAATATACTCGCTGCGAACGATAGTTGCCGGTGAGACTATGGCAATGGTATCGCCCGGTTGCAGCGTGGGGGGCACGGTGAACGGGTGGATCATAAGGTAAGAGTTATCAGATGAGACTTCAATAATTTAAAAAGGCTGCACTTTTATTCCGGCTGCGGAAATCTTATCAGCTATTCGCTGCATTTCCTCGCGCTCCACTTTTACGAGCCGTTCTTCGGGGGTGGAGCGGTCAAGGCTATATATCATCACCTCGCGCGGGCTGATTTCCTTATAGGCTTCTATCAAGGCAGTGATTTCCTCATCAGTGGTGTTGTCGATTATTTGACCGTTATGCTCACCGCGCAGCAGCATGGTCTGGATAATGGCTTGGCCTTCAAATTGCCGCAGGCTCTCCACAACTTTTTCGACTGTGAACGACGGGTCATTCGGCCTGTCGATGAGCCGCATTGTGGGATTGATGGCAGAGTCAAGCTTAAGGATATTATTATCCACATGTTTCAGAGCCTCGGCCACAGCCGGGTCGAAAATCCGGGTGGAGTTGGACAGCACGGAAATCTTTGCGCCGGGATAGTATTTATCGCGAAGTTCGGTCACCTTAGTGATTATCTCGGGAAAGTGGGGGTGAAGAGTCGGTTCTCCGTTTCCCGAGAACGTTATCACATCCAGAGGCTCTCCCTTCCGCTTCATGTCGCTTAATTTCTTTTCAAGGTCTTGAGCAACTTGTTCAACAGAGGGGAGACCGCTTTTGCCGGCCCCCTGGCTGTTATAGCCGGCTTCGCAGTAAAGACAGTCGAACGAGCATATTTTACCGTCGTCGGGCATAAGATTTATGCCCAGAGAAACGCCGAGGCGACGCGAGTGTATTGGTCCGAATATGGTGGAATGGAATAAAACTGTTTGTTGTGCACCCATACGAATTATGTTTACAAATTAGTTTCTGAGAGCTATTTACCCGTCAGGAGACCCTGAAGATCGTGCAGACGGGTCAAAGCCTCGAACGGAGTGAGGTGGTCGATATCGAGATTGAGCAGGCTGTCGCGGATCTGAGAGAGAAGCGGGTCGTCGAGCTGAAAGAAAGATAGCTGATAGCCTTCCCGATCCTTGCTGAGAGTTTTTCCCAATGATTCCGAAGATTTTTTAGTTCCGTTTTTATCTGAGCCTGCGGCGGCCGCTTCCAGACGTTCCAGAACCTGGTCGGCACGTTTGATAATGGTGGGAGGCATGCCTGCCAGCTTAGCTACATGAATACCGAAGCTATGGGCCGAGCCCCCTTTTTCAAGTTTACGCATAAACACCACTTTCCCTTTGATTTGGCGCACCGAGACGTTGAAATTACGGATACGGTTGAAATTACCCTCCATTTCGTTAAGTTCATGGTAATGGGTGGCGAAAAGAGTGCGTGGGTGGGCGTAAGGATTCTCATGGATATGTTCCACGATGGCCCATGCTATTGAAATGCCGTCGTAGGTAGATGTGCCTCGTCCCAATTCGTCAAACAGAATCAGCGAACGCCGGCTCATATTGTTGAGTATAGCAGCGGCTTCGTTCATTTCGATCATGAATGTAGACTCGCCCGATGAAATATTGTCGGAGGCACCGACGCGGGTAAATATCTTATCTACAAATCCGATCGAAGCGCTTTCAGCCGGCACGAAAGAACCGATCTGAGCCATAAGGGTGATCAGAGCCGTCTGGCGCAGCAAAGCCGACTTACCGGCCATGTTCGGTCCGGTTATCATCATTATCTGCGTCTTTTCGCAATCAAGAGTAAGAGAATTTGAGATATAGGGTTCGCCCGGGGGGAGCCGGCGCTCAATTACCGGATGACGCCCCTCGCGGATATTGATAATAAGAGAGTCGTTGACTTCTGGACGTACATATCCGTATTCGTAGGCCGCGCGGCTCAGAGCCGAAAGACAATCCACCGTTTCGGCAGCTGATGCGTTCGACTGCATATCCGCTATGAGCCGTTCCAACCCTTCACAAAGCAGACCGAACAATTTCGTCTCGATAATATTGATTTTTTCCTCGGCTCCCATTATCTTTTGTTCATACTCTTTGAGTTCGGGAGTGATATAGCGTTCGGCGCTCACGAGGGTCTGTTTGCGTATCCAGTCGGCCGGCACCTTATCCTTATGAGTATTGCGCACTTCAATGTAATATCCGAACACATTGTTGAATCCGATTTTGAGCGAGGGTATTCCGGTAGCTTCCGATTCGCGGTTCTGAATTTCCTCAAGAGCTTTTTTACCACCGGAGTGGAGTGATCTCAGTTCATCAAGTTCCGCATCGACTCCGGGTGCGATTGTAAGGCCTTTTCCAATCTGGGTTGGAGCCTCGTTCATAAGAGTACGTTCCAGTGTGTCGGTTATCGGCGAGCAATCGGCCATGGAGTCGCCGAGATTGCGCAATGCCTCCGAGTCGGCCTCTTTAAGCACGGATCGCAGAGAAGAGCAAGCAAGGAGAGAATTTTTCAGAGCCACCGCCTCGCGTGGGGTTATGCGGTGAGCCCCAACTTTTGTTACAAGCCGCTGAAGGTCTCCAATGCGTCTCAGCGCCTCGAACACTCGTGTGCGGGTGTCGGGATCGCGGAAGAAATATTCCACCACGTCCTGACGCTGGCTAATCTTTTCCGGGTCTACCAGCGGGAAAAGAATCCAGTGTCGGAGGCGTCGGGCACCCATCGGAGTTGCAGTATGATTTAATACTTCATATAGCGACATTCCTTCGGGCGATAATGGTTCAATAAGTTCAAGATTGCGGACTGTGAAACGGTCGAGAGCCACGAATCTGTCGGAATCAATACGGCCGAGAGTTGTGATATGCCTCAGATCGTTGTGGCAAGTGAGGTCGAGATAATGAAGAATTGCCCCGGCAGCGATAACGGCTTCGGGCATTTTTTCAACTCCGAAACCTTTCAGGCCGCGTGTGCCGAAGTGTGAATTCAGTCGTTGCTCGGCGGCATCGGTGGTGAAGATCCAGTCGTCAAGGTCATAGGCCGAGCAGGAGTGGGATATATTATCGGCCATCCATTGGCGCATACCCCCCATGCGTAGAATTTCCTTTGGGCGGATATTGGAAATAAGTTTGTCGATTTCGCGGGGGCTGCCGGAAGCGCAAAGGAACTCACCGGTCGATATGTCAAGAAAAGCCACGCCCACCACCGATTTCTCGACGTGGATAGCTGCTAAATAATTATTTTCACGGGCGGAAAGAGAATTGTCGTTAAGATTCACACCCGGTGTCACCAGTTCGGTGATGCCTCGTTTCACAAGTTTTTTTGTGAGTTTGGGGTCTTCGAGCTGCTCGCAGATTGCCACGCGCCTTCCGGCGCGCACCAGCCGGGGCAGATAGGTGTCGAGGGCGTGATGAGGAAAGCCTGCGAGTTCCACGTAGGCAGCCTTGCCATTTGCCCTTCGTGTAAGGGTTATACCCAATATTTCGGAGGCCGCAATGGCATCCTCGCTGAATGTCTCATAGAAGTCGCCGACCCGGAAAAGAAGGATTGCATCGGGATGTTTTTTCTTCATCTCGACATATTGGGTCATCAGCGGTGTTTCTGCTATTTTGGCCATTTTGATTTGTTTCTAAAAATTTTGATTTGTTTCTAAGAATTAGGAGTATAGGAATTCAATTCAGGTTGTTTCTCGACATTAGTGAGGGAAAATTTTAAGCATCCACACAGACATGCCCACATAGATCAAAAGCCCCACCACATCGTTTGTGATCTGAATAAAGGGCCCTGTGGCAAGAGCCGGATTAACTTTCAGTTTCTCTAAAGTGAGAGGGACGAGAGTTCCGAACACAGTGGCGAAAATCACGACGGCAAATAGAGAGACCGAAACGGCCATGACCAAAGCGTAATCGCCCGGTTGAGTCAGAGATATATAAGCGAACACCACGCCCGAGATCACGATTGCATTCAGCAAGGCGATGCGCACTCCGCGCCATATCTGGTTCCAGAAGTCGGAAAGTTCAAGGCGCCCGTTTGCAAGGCCCTGCACCACAATTGCGGATGCCTGCACCCCCACGTTACCCCCGGTGCCCCCGATAAGGGGTATAAAGAAGGCCAGTGCTGTAACGGCAGCTATCTGGGCTTCGAATCCTCCCAAGATAAGAGAGTTGACAATTCCGCCGATAATTCCGATAAGCAGCCAGGGGAGGCGGGCTTTGGTCTGGGCAAATATCGAGTCGTCGGCATCGATATCCGAAGATATACCCGAGGCAAGCTGATAGTCGCGTTCCGATTGCTCGCGCACCTGGTCCATCACGTCGTCGACTGTGATCTGGCCCACAAGCCGCCCTATGGAATCAATCACCGGCATCGCCACAAGGTCATACTTCTCGAAGTCGATGGCAACCTCCTCGATGGGCATATCGGCTTTCACGGCCACCGGGTCGGTTTCCATAACATGCTTGATTTTAGACACCGACGGGTGAGTAATCATTTTCTTCAGAGGCAGAATTCCTTTGAGCCGGTTCTCATCATCAACCACATACACGTAGTATATATCATCCAGATCCTCGGCCTGGTGGCGCATCTCGCGCAGGCAGTCGGGCATCGACAGATTCTCGTTTACCGAAATGAACTCGGTGCCCATCAGACCTCCGGCCGTGTCCTCGTCATATTGCAGCAGGTCGACAATATCGCCCGCCTGCTCCATATCCTCGATGTTTTGAATGACTTCCTCACGGTCTTCTTCATCAAGCTCCTGGATAAGGTCGACGGCATCGTCGGTGTCAAGCAAATCAATAAAATGACCGATCTGTTCGGGGGCCATCCCTTCAAGAAGTTTCTTACGGTCCTCCTCATCGAGTTCCATAAGCACATCGGCTTTCTTCTCCTTGTCGGGAATGAGTTCGAAAAACCATTCCGCCTGTTTCAGGTTGAGATCCTGGAACAGTTCGGCGATATCGGCCGGGTGCATTTCGTCAATGTCGTGGAGCACCGCGGTTTTGTCTTCTTCGTCAATCAGGTGTTTGAGCCTGTCAATATCTTCGTGAGTGAAATCTTTCATATCCTGGGAAAAGGGTGCGTCGACCCTCAGATGAAATTAATAATGAAATGACGATCCTCCCAAAAATTCGCGCAACAACGATGTGGAGGGAACTTGAGCTTCCGGGATGCAACGGAAATAATGCAGGAATCTCAGCAACCTGTAGGCGGTGGCGTATTCCGGCACATTGTGAGGCACCAGGTGGAGAAGCGGCTCGGCGTATGCCTTCATCACCCCGATCTCGAAAAGCAGGGATGAGTTGAAGGTTGCATCGGCATTCTCTTGGAAAGGGAAAATCCATTTTTCTTCACCGCGGCGCACACTTGGCCAGCGGGCAATGGTGTCGGCAGGCGACGTGCCGCGATATTTATAGTCGCGCACCAGGCGGCGAAGCAGACGGTTGTCGGAAGTCGGTATCCAATTGTGATTATCAATACTCAGTGTTGTAAGAGCCGACACATACATCTTGAAAACGCTTTCGGGAGGCAATGCCGATGTCAGTTCGGGGTTGAGGCCGTGTATGCCCTCAACTATAAGAATCTCGTCGGAGGCGAGTGTCAGCGGGCGTTCGCGTTCCACGCGCTTGCCAAGTTCGAAACTATAGGTGGGGAGATTGATTGTCTCGCCGCGCAGCAACGCCTTGAGGTCTGAATTGAACCGCTCCAGATCAAGCGCATATAGTGATTCGTAATCATAATCGCCATTTTCGTCGAGCGGAGTGCGATCACGGTTCACAAAATAATCGTCGAGCGATATAAGTTTTGGCTTGATGAGGTTGGTCATCAGCTGGATGGCGAGCCGTTTGGAAGTGGTGGTCTTTCCTGACGAAGAGGGCCCGGCTATCAACACAATCGAGGCTCCTCCATTGTGGCGACGTTCCATAATATCGTCTGAAATGCGACCGATAAGCTTGTTATGCAGCGCTTCGGCCACATTTATAAGTTCGGCTGTTTCCCCGTTGGCCACGGCCTCGTTAAGGCGCCCCACATTCGAAACGCGTATAATGCGGTTGAACTTCAGGTGTTCGCGAAATGCGGCAAACATCTTGTCCTGGGTGAGTGGAGCCTGCGGCATATCTGCATTGGAAAGGTCGGGGCCGAGCAGCAACATGCCGTTATGCCATGTCTTCAGATCGAAAATGCTGATGAAGCCCGTTGACGGGGCTAAAGGACCGTAAAAAGAATCTGCCACACCATCAACTTCGTAATAAGAAGTGTAAATATCCGACACGCTCTCAAGCAGTCTGACTTTCTCTGAAAGACCCTGAGCCTTGAATATCTTGATCACATCGGATGTGAGCTTTTCGTGCCTCACAAACGGGATGTCCGCCCGGCTCAGTTCTCTCATCTTTTGCAACAGCCGTTCGGTCATTGCCGTGTCGGGGATAAGCTCGTTATCATCGCGGTCGGTGAGTCGGCAGAACAAACCGTGAGATATGGAATGTTCTATGCGAAGGGTGAGGCCGGGGTTCTCGGCGTGAACAGCACAGTAAAGCAGCATGCAAGCCGACCGGATATACACTTCGCGCCCCACGGCACTGTGACGGTCAAGAAATTCCACCTCCTTCGGCCCGAAAATGCGATAACCGAGGTGCTCGGTCTTGTTGTTGACAAGGGCACATATTGCATGCAAGCCCTTAAGCTCCGGTATCCGCCCTGCGAGAGAAAACAGAGTTTCGCCCCCTTCGGCTTTTTCGTATCTGCCCGTGTTGCGGCAGTAAATCTCTATGCTTGTCTCGATGCCCATGACTCGGATATTTATGTCGGTGAAAAAAGATAGGTCGGGTGAAGTTTAAACACTTCTTGGGTGTTTAAGAAAACAATTTAAAACACAACTTGTGTATTCGTAAAAAGTTTAAACGACTTCATTAAATCCCTTCCCGGATTTTAATGCAAAAATAATGTTTTTTTTGCGGATTGGGAAATTTTTATTAAGTTTGGGAAATAGAAGTTTGATAGGTAAGTAGCTCTCAGAAATCAGCTATGACTTATTTTTGAGGATTTTTTGCATGGATTTGGAATTGCGAAGAAGGAGTTTAGCGGGCTAAACGACTGATGAACAATTTTAAAGCCGGCAAAAAATCGTCGGCAAATGTATTGACATGGGGTACACGTCCGGGGATACGTGGGCAAATGTATGGACGTGGCGTGCCACGTCCGGGGATATGTCGGCAAATGTAGGGACGTGGCGTGCCACGTCCGGGGAAGGTCGACAAATGTAGGGACGTGGCGTGCACGTCCGGGGATACGTCGGCAAATGTAGGGACGTGGCGTGCCACGTCTGATAGATATTGGCACGTTATAGTACTTATTACTGGGAGTGTTATTCAGACATGGCGCGCCACGTCCCTACATTTGCCGATGAAATTAACCAAAGACCGCAAAAATTTAATTCAATATAAACTAATAAAAATGAAAAATACAGCCACCCTGGCCAATGAAATCTTTGATCGTTCAGTGGCCGACTATCATATTACTGACAATGTTGATGCCCCGGTTTCCAATCCTTATCCCGAGGGATCGTTCGAGGCCATATTGTATGCCAAGAATTGGGTTGACGCCGTGCAGTGGCACCTTGAGGATATCATCCGCGATCCGGAAATCAATCCCACCGATGCCCTTGAACTGAAACGCCGTATAGACCGTTCCAATCAGGTCCGCACCGATATGGTAGAGGATATCGACACCTGGATGCGCGAGAAATATAAAGATGTGACCATAAAGGAAGAAGCCACCATCAACACCGAGTCTCCGGCTTGGGCGCTCGATCGACTTTCAATTCTTGCCCTCAAGATATGGCACATGCGCGAGCAGGCCGACCGTAAGGATGCCTCGGCCGAACACGTGGCCCGTTGTCGCGCCAAGCTCGACGTGCTCCTTGAGCAGCGAGAAGACCTTTCGCTCGCAATCAATCAACTTCTCGATGACATCGAAGCCGGCAGAAAATACATGAAAGTATATCGCCAGATGAAGATGTATAACGATCCTGCCACAAATCCGGTGCTCTATGCCAAAAAATAAGGAGAAGCGCAGTGTGCTCGTGGCCCGTTTCTCGGCATTGGGAGATATTGCCATGACTTTGCCGGCTGTCTATGATGCATGCACCGCAAATCCTGATACGGCATTTTACTTCCTGACACGCCATCATCCGGCCCAGCTGTTTATCAACAAACCAGCAAATCTCACCATCGTTCCTATAAATTTTGACAATTATAAGGGCATGGGGGGGATGTGGCGGTTGGCCAAGGCTTTGCGCAAGCGTTATGGAATCACCCATTTCGTGGATCTTCACGATGTGCTCCGCACCAAATTTCTTCGTTTATTCCTTCGCCTTTCGGGAGTGACGTGCCACCATATCGAAAAAGGCCGTCGCGCCCGAAACGAACTTACCCGGCGCAACAACAAAGTGCTGATCCAACTCAAGCCCATGCCCGAACGTTACCGCGATGTGTTCTATAAATCGGGGGTGGCACTGGCCAATGATTTCGACGGTTTGTGGCCGAAAGGGAAAGCTCCGGCTGAAGAGTTTGCCAAAGTAACTCCCCCTAAAAAAGAGGGAGAGTATTGGCTTGCAATTGCCCCTTTCGCGAAGCATCGTGGCAAGGTATATCCCATTAATCAGCTCGAAAGAGTGGTGGAAAACTTCGCACACCGCGAGGGTTATAAAATTTTTATATTCGGATTCGGAGAAGAGGAATCGGGCATAATAGAAAAAATGGCTCGTCGTTTTCCGGCCGTTGTCAATATGGCCAAGGCCAACATCGGTTTGGCCGCCGAACTGGCATTGCTGAACCATTGCGACACGATGCTCTCAATGGATTCGGCCAATATGCACCTTGCCTCTCTGGTGGGGCTGCGGGCAGTCAGTGTGTGGGGTGCCACCCATCCATACGCCGGATTCCTCGGCTGGCGTCAGCGCACGCGCGATGTGATACAGCTCGACGTGACTTGCCGCCCCTGTTCCATATTTGGCGACCGCCCCTGTTACCGCAGCGATTATCACTGCCTTGCCGGTATAAATCCGCGCATAATAATTGACCGCATCGACAACCCGTAAACCCCCTCGCCCTCTATCACCATTTAATCTGACGCCATGTTGCAGCATTTACATCGTAAAGATAATAATTATTTAAAAACTAAGCACATCAACACGTAAATAAATTACACAAAGAGACTGAGTCACTTCATTTTGACTCAGTCTCTTTAAATTCACGTACTTGTAAGTTAGTGGTTAGAAGATATTCGCAAAGGTAAATATTAATATTCAAAATACCCCCCCCCCCCCTCGATTGTTAAAAAATGTTAAAATTTTTCGCTTTTTGATTGAGAGTATGGGGGGTAATCAAAGTCTATATTATTCTTCGGGGGAAGTGTCACGATCGGCAAAGAAAGTCGGGAAATTGCATACGAAAATATCGGGCGCCGAAAGAATCGGCCTTAATTTAATCAAATCTTTTAGCAGAATTGAGCCAATCACGTAATTTCCGTTTTGCGAAATATGCTGTTCAATAATTTGACGGAAAGGCAAAAGTCCCGGCACGGGAGTCTCTTTGTATCTGATGTAGACCTTCAACTCTATATCCGACGTGTAAGAAGGGGGATTGAGATAACCCATTTTCTTATATTCATAACGGTAATTATGCCTTAGGGCCATGATGTCGCTGAGTATCGAAGATGCGGTGGGAAGACTCCCGGCGCCTTTGCCGAACATAAACTGGCGGTCGTAACATTCGCCGCGTATCACCACACCGTTGTATTCATCGTCGACACTGTAGATGTATCTGGAAGGATACACAAACTCGGGCATCACAAACATAGTGAAGTTATCGTCGTTTACTTTTACCACCTGGGCCACAAGTTTTATTTTTACACCCTTTTCGCGGGCATATCTGATATCTGATTCTCCCAGGGTGGAGATGCCGTATGTAAATACATCTTCGGGCTTGACATAGACCCCGAGTGCGTGGATGGTAATGATGATAAGTTTAAACAAAGAGTCGAAACCTTCGATATCAAACGAGGGGTCGCTTTCAGCAAAACCGAGTTGTTGCGCTCTTGCCAGGGCCTTTGCGTAGGGTTCGTTATGGTCGAACACTCTTGAGAGAATATAGTTTGACGAGCCGTTCAATATTCCTTTCACTTCGAGCAGGAGATCGTTGTCGTAATATTCCTCAAGATTTCGAATCACCGGGATTGAGCCGCAGGAAGATGCATCGTAAAGCAGCGGAGCATTATAGCGGCGTTGCATTTCGATAAGTTCAGGCAGATGGCGTGCAATCATGGCCTTATTGCCCGAGACTACCGGCAATCCCCGTTTAAGAGCTTGGGTTACGATCGAATAGGAAGCCTGCGGGTTATCCACCACCTCTACGAGCATGTTGATTTCCGGGTCAGAAAGGATTTCGGAAGGGTCATCTGTAATGAGAACAGGGTCTATGTCCACTTCCCGTTTCTTGTTTACATCGCGCACGCATATCTTTTTTATCTTTGCATGCGCGTTGCGTGATTTGCCGATAACTTTATATATTCCTTGGCCTACCACTCCAAAGCCGAAAAGTCCTATTTTAATTTCTTTCATTTTGTTTCAGTGTTGCAGATAAAGGGTATGAGGAGATTGTTGAGTTTTTTATGTTCCACCAGAAAACCATCGTGGCCGAAAGGAGATGAAATCTCGTGATAGGTGGCCCCGGGAATTGAATTGGCCAGACTGCGCATTTCGGCGGGTGTGAAGATAATATCAGTCGTAATGCCGATAACAATAACCGGCATTGAGAGTTGTGCAAGCATCTTATCGGTGCCGCCTCGGCCGCGTCCCACATCGTGAGTGTCGAACGCATCGAGGATAGTCACATAGGAGTAGGCGTTATATCGGCGGCACAGTTTTTCGCCCTGGTATTGCTGATATGAGCAGGCACGGTGAGTATCAGGCAATTCTTCGGGGTCTTGTTGGGTAAGGTTGTATCCCTCCGGACCGCGATAGCTCAGAAGCCCGATGGCCCGGGCAGCTGCCAATCCCTTCATCGCGGCATCGGCCGACGGTTCGCCCCATGTGGCGTCGGATTTTATTGCCATGCGCTGGGTCTCATCAATGGCTATTGCCCATGGAGAAGCTTTGGCAGCAGTGGCGATAAGAATAAGATTGCCGAAACGATCCGGTTCCTGAACGGCCCATTCCAATGCTTGAAAACCACCCACTGAACTCCCCACAAGCGAATGGATATGGTTTATGCCAAGATGAGTGGCCAGCAATCTATGGCAGTTCACCATATCGCGCATCGTTATGGCCGGGAATTCGGAATAGTAGGGCGAACCGGTTGAAGGATTTATATGCAACGGCCCGGTGGTGCCGTAATGCGAGCCGAGAATATTGGCGCATACCACGAACCATTTCTCAGGGTTGAGAAAGCCTTCGGCCTCAACCGTATGCGGCCACCAATCTGCAACATCACTATTGGCTGTCAGCGCGTGGCATACCCACACAACGTTATCGCGCGTTTCATTTAGAGTGCCGTATGTGTGATATGCAATGGTGAGTTCCGGAAGTTCGCCTCCAAGCTCAAGTTTGAATGGACCCGAATGTTGATAATAATTAACCGACATGTACAAAGGCTTGTTTGAAATCATCAATAATGTCATCAGGATCTTCGAGTCCTAACGATATGCGCAATAGGGTGGGGGTGACACCGGCTGCCTTCAGATCGGCTTCGCTCAGCTGCTTATGTGTTGTGGAAGCCGGGTGGGTAACAACAGTGATGGAGTCGCCGATCATGGTCATGTGGGCGGCAAGTTTCAGCGATTCCACAAATTTAATGGTAGAATCGAGTGTTCCTTCAAGTTCAACATTCAGAATGGCCGAACCGCCGAAACGGAAATACTTCTTTGCAAGCAGGTGGCTGGGGTGATTGTCAAATCCCACATAACTCACTTTTTTTACTTTTGGATGCGATTGGAGCCATTCGGCAAGTTTACGGGTGGCCTCCACCTCGTGGCGAACTCGAAGTGAGAGTGTTTCCAGACCGATCATCATCAGATAGCTGTCGAATGGAGAGGGGCAAGGTCCGAAGTCGCGTAAACCATCCACCCGGCATTTAACAATAAAGGCAGCCTTCCCGAACGCTTCGTGGAAATTCAATCCGTGATAGCCGGCCGAAGGACCGTTAATTTCAGGATACTTACCACACGACCAATCAAAATTACCTCCGTCAACAATTATACCTCCCATTGCCGTGCCATGGCCGTTGATCCATTTGGTTGCGGAGTCAACAACAATGTTGGCACCCCAGTCGAATGGATTGCACAGATATCCGGCAGCCCCGAATGTGTTATCAACCACAAATGGAATCTGCGCATCTTTGGCGATAAGGCTCAATGTTTCCAGATCGGCCACTGCACAGGTCGGATTTCCCATTGATTCGGCAAACAGCAGTCGGGTGCGGGAATCAATGAGCGATTTGATTTGTTCGGGCGAATCAGAGTCGGCAATTCTCACCTCAATGCCAAGACGTTTCAGTGAATGGCGGAACTGATTGTATGTGCCTCCGTAGAGAAAAGGTAAGGCAACAATATTATCTCCGGCCGAGGCAAGTGCCGTGACAGCGATTAGAATTGCCGACATCCCCGAAGCAACTGCAAGCGCCCCGGCTCCTCCATATAATGCCGCCACGCGTTCCTCATAGGCCGATGTGGTAGGATTCTGAAGACGTGTGTATATATTGCCTCCTTCACTTAGTTCAAACAGGCGGGCGGCATGCTCGCAGTCGCGAAAACGATAGGCCGCTGTGGGGTAAATTGCAATGCCGCGTGCGCCTGTGGCAGGGGTGTGGTCGAGACCGGCATGAATCTGACGTGTTTCAAATTTTAGCTTGCTGTAATCCATAATATACATTTTAAAAAACATCCGGCCCACAATTTTGTGAGCCGGATGCGGATATATGATGATTTTAATTAAATGACGAACTATTACACCCGGCTCACACAGCTGCACATACACATCATGACAATCATCATATCGGCCGACATGACGTTTCCCATTTGCATATATAATGAGCTGCGATTCATAAATGAGTGTTTAAAATTCTTTAAAACTGCCTCTTCGGGTGGGTAATTCGGTTGCAAAGTTAAGAAAAAAACTTTTTTCTTCAAAATGTTATTACATTCTTCAATTAAAATGTTAAATTTGGACTCTCCTAAAAATTGGAGGGGAAACCCAACACATACTTATCTATTAATTTTTTGGCAACTACTTAACAATTATTTAGCAACAACTTAACATGGATAAGGGAATTATAACTGCAACTGAAATAGAATCGATGTTCACAAAGATTCAAGATGAGAAGCAACGGGATCATCTGATGCGTTTTTTTAAAACCGGCGAAGGCGAGTATGGTGAAGGCGATATGTTTCTTGGAATTAAAGTGCCTCAAACGCGAGCCATAGTTAAGGAATTGAAATTGCAGGTAGAGTTTGATGAAATAGAAAAACTGCTCTGTTCGCCCTGGCACGAAGTGAGACTGTGCGCTTTGCTGCTTTTGGTGGAGGAGATGAAATCAAATCTTCCACGCAAAAATGATGATGAAGTCAATCTCGTGTCAAAGGCTGCGAAACGTGAGAAAATAGCTCGATTTTACCTGCGACACGCCCGCCGGGCCAATAATTGGGATCTGGTGGACCTCTCGTGTCAGTATGTGTTGGGTCCATACATCAGATTGGCGCAACTGCCCGATTATAACATTCTGCTCCAACTTGCCCAAAGCGATAACCTTTGGGAGCAACGAATAGCAATTGTGACAACTCTTGATTTTATCAGAAATGGTATCTATAATCCGACTCTTGCCCTTTGCGACAAATTTAAAACGCATCCACACGATTTGATACACAAAGCAATAGGCTGGACTTTACGCGAAATAGGGAAAAAGGATCTCGACACCCTGACCCTCTATCTGGAAAAGAACTATATGCAGTTGCCACGTACTTCACTCCGCTATGCAATTGAAAGAATGAGCGCTGAAGAACGCACCTCTTGGCTTAAAAGAGAGTGATTAATACCGTCAAATCTTCGACACTGCACGAACGTGCATGATAGATTTCTGATAATTGACGAAACTGTCTATTTTATCGGCGGATCTATCAAAGACCTCGGGAAAAAGATAGTTGCCTTCAGCCAAATGCACCAGTCTCCCGACGATATTCTATC
>JAAVCL010000014.1 GCA_014802335.1 Bacteroides sp.
ACTCGTCGATTTTCAATTTGATTCTTGAAGAAGGAGCATAGCGGGCTATGCGACTGATGAAAGAATCGAAAGGCGCCAAAATATTAATAAATATTAGCCTTGAAGAAAACAATTTTAAATATTTCTTGGGTTTTCGTAAAAAGTTTAAACGACTTCTATGGGTCGATTATCACCATGGTTGAATCTGCGGCCACCGAATCGGGCTCGACACGATGGTGAGCAAAATAATAGAGCATCGAATCTCTGGCTTCCACGTATCGTTTGCTGATCTGCAAAAGTGTATCATTTTGCCCTTCATTCATTTCATAATCTGTGTCGGGAGGATACTGAAAGTTGAGTTTGGTGAGCTCTGTCTCAAATTTATCTGTAAGCCTGTGCAGCTGCGCGGAGTCTTTTGAGTTCAGCACACTGTCGGTATATGAATTAGTGAGAGCAAGGGTTTTCTCATATAATTCTCCCGCTTCAGCTATAAGATTCGATTCGGCATTGCGCATACACGCCGGCAAATGGCACATCGCTA
This sequence comes from Bacteroides sp., assembly GCA_014802335.1. Taxonomy (GTDB): domain Bacteria; phylum Bacteroidota; class Bacteroidia; order Bacteroidales; family Muribaculaceae; genus Lepagella. The sequence goes on from JAAVCL010000014.1 coordinate 521, forward strand.
TGGTCAGTATTATTATTTTTACCGCACTCTTCATGATTGTCATGTAATTAGAGTAGTTTGATTTCAGCATCTACTAAATAAATTGATCATCAATCGGTTTTACCACTTCTTGATTATTTCCCTTCAAGTTTTGGCTCTAAATATTTCCCGGTATAACTTTCAGGTACTTTTACAATATCTTCAGGAGTGCCTGTTGCAACAATCGTACCGCCGTTTTCTCCACCTTCGGGACCCACATCTATTACCCAATCGGCCGATTTGATTATGTCCATATTATGCTCGATAATAATGACTGTATTCCCTTTATCTACAAGTCTGTTGAGCGATTTCATTAACACCGAGATGTCGTGGAAGTGAAGTCCGGTAGTTGGCTCGTCGAAGATAAACAGTGTGCCGCTCTGTTTTTCCTGAGAAATATAATAGGCCAGTTTGACACGCTGATTTTCACCACCCGACAGTGATGATGATGACTGACCGAGTTTGATATATCCTAAGCCAACATCCTTGAGTGGCTGTAGCTTTGCAATGATTTTCTTCTCTATACTTCCCGGTTGTTCAGACAAAAAGTCGATTGCCTGATTAACCGTCATTTCAAGGAAGTCATAGATGTTTTTGCCGCGATATTCCACATCAAGAACTTCTTGCTTGAAACGTTTCCCGTGGCAAGCCTCACATTCAACTTCGATGTCTGCCATAAACTGCATCGGAATGGTAATTGTTCCTTCTCCCTTACATTCCTCGCATCGGCCCCCTTCGGTATTAAATGAAAAGTAAGCCGGGGTGAAGCCCATTTGTTTGGAAAGCTGCTGTTCGGAAAATAGTTTCCTTATTTCATCGTAGGCTTTCAGATAGGTGGCCGGGTTGCTACGCGATGAAGTGCCGATAGGGTTTTGATCCACAAATTCCACAGTCTTTATTTCCTTGATATCCCCTTTTAACTCACGGTGTGTTCCAGGAATACCAACAGGATCTCCAAGGGCGCGCATCAACGACTTATACAGAATTTCTCTGACAAGTGTAGATTTTCCGGAGCCCGAAACTCCACTCACCACTGTCATTATCTCCAAAGGAAATTTTACATCTACGTCCTTAAGATTATTTTCAGCGGCTCCGGTTATTTCAATTGATTTCTTCCAGGCCCGGCGGCGTTTCGGAACCTCAATGGTGCGCTCGCCCCTCAGATACTCCACAGTATAAGAATCGTGATGTTTACCGTCATTCAAGATTTCTTGCAAAGGTCCTTCAAGCATCACGTTTCCTCCAAGTCTGCCGGCATCTTTCCCAATATCTATAATTTCATCTGCGGCAAGCATTATATCCTCATCATGCTCCACAACCACAACTGTGTTCCCAATCTGTTGGAGCCGGCGTAGAACTCTGATTAGTTTCTCGGTGTCGCGCGAATGAAGTCCGATACTCGGCTCATCGAGGATATACAATGACCCTACCAGAGAACTTCCGAGCGAGGTGGCAAGATTGATTCGCTGACTCTCTCCTCCCGAAAGCGTTGACGACAAACGGTCTAAGGTGAGATATGAAAGTCCCACATCGTTCAGAAAACTGAGACGTTGTTTTATTTCGGTGAGCAGACGCGATCCGATTATTGCATCAGTGGGGGTTAGATCAAGTGTTTCGAAAAATTCGGTAAGCTTATCGATTGGCATTTTTACCAAGTCTGTAATAGATTTCCCGGCCACTTTTACATATTCCGCATCCGGACGCAACCGTGATCCATTGCAGTCGGGACACGTGGTTTTACCACGATAGCGTGCCTTCAACACGCGATACTGCATCTTATCCTGCCGTGAATCAAGCCATTTAAAGAATCCGTCAATACCTTCCCAATGTGTATTACCGTGCCAAAGAAAATTCCTTTGGCTTTCTGTCAACTTATTGTAAGGCGTGTGAATTGGGAAATTAAAATGCGGAGCGATATGAATCAATCTTTTCTTCCATTCGCTCATTTTATCTCCACTCCAACATTTCACTGCATTCTGATAAACGCTAAGTGTCTTGTCTGGTATAACAAGTTCTTCGCTTACTCCGAGAATCTTTCCGAATCCCTCACAGGTGGGGCACGCCCCGTAGGGATTATTGAAATTGAACATCAGATCGCTTGGCTCGCGAAATTCTATTCCATCTGCTTGAAACTGTCGCGAAAACACATATTCTTTTATTCCATCCTTTTCCCAGATTTTTATTTTTGCCTCGTCGTGTCCTTCATAATAGGCCGTTTCCACTGAATCTGTAAGGCGCGACAGCTCGTCTTTATCTTCACTTACGCTAAGCCTGTCGATCAGAAGATTCCATTCCTCCGGGTTGATTTCTTCTCCTTTTGTGATAAGATCTGATATCAACTCGAAGTAACCTCCCTTTTCAAGACGTGAATATCCCTGTTTCTGAAGCATATCCAGCTGTTGAAGAGATGTGCGGCCTTCAGGAACTCGAAGTGACGTTAGAACCGCAACCCGAGTGCCGGGCGAATAACCCGAAATCTTCTTTACTATATCTTCGATTCCATGGCGCTTCACCTCTTCGCCGCTGACGGGAGAAAACGTGTGACCCACACGTGCATAAAACATGCGCAGATAATCATAAATTTCTGTAGACGTGCCGACTGTGCTTCGCGGATTTCGTGTGTTTACCTTCTGCTCTACGGCTATGGCTGGAGGGAGCCCTTTGATGTAATCACATTCCGGCTTCGACATTCGGCCCAGAAATTGACGTGCGTAGGCCGAAAGACTTTCCACATATCTGCGTTGGCCTTCGGCATACAACGTGTCGAAGGCCAAACTTGATTTGCCTGAGCCGCTCACGCCGGTCACTACTATAAATTTCCCTAATGGAATCTCAAGATCTATATTCTTGAGATTATTTACTCTTGCTCCCTTAATGGATATATAGCGGTCGGCATTTCCTTTTTTGACGTTATGATCTTTTAAGGACTTGCTTTCTTTTTCTTTCATTTTTATCAGTTATATTTCTTTTTTTTGAAGTCGTTTAGCCTCGAAGAAAACAATTTTAAACATTTCTTGGGTTTTCGTAAAAAGTTTAAACGACTTCTTTCCCAACTTATAAATTTTCCTAAGTCGGCATCTGATTCAATTCCAACGGACAGTCAGGTTAAACTCTCGCTTGGAATAAAACCCTCCCTTCTATATTCAACAATTTTCATACCAATTTATTAAAAAAAACGTTCTCTTAATTAGCTTTTAGAAATTAGTTATAACTTATTTTCGCTTATTTTTGAATGAATTTGGAATTGTTCATCAAATGTAGGGACATGGCGTGCCATGTCTGGGGGATATATCGGCACATTATCCGGCCCATTACTCGGCAAGTGTAGGGACATGGCGTGCCATGTCTGGTTGATACATCGGCACATTATCTACCCCATTACTTGATGGTTTATTCAGACATGGCACGCCATGTCCCTACATGGGACGATGCAATTAGTCGTTTTTTTGACTAAAAAATCGAAAAATAATTCAATATAAACTAATTCCTAAGAGCTACTTATTGATATTGTTTAAAATTTTTCATGAACAATGTTCATGAATGTAACCTCTTTTATTTCATATGGCCGGGATATGAGGCTCTAATGAAAACGGAAAGTATATGGAAATTCTTTTATTTTGCGGTGGATTGGCAATAGGCTTTGTTGTGGCGTGGCTTTGCTTTCGGATCAAGTCGATAAAATCAAGTGAAATGATTCGGAATCTTGAGCTTAATTTAGAAGCTGAAAAAAGACTCGGACAAAAGAATCTTGCTGAATTAGACAATAAGTATAAAATCCTGATTGACGAACGCGAAAAGTCGCACGAAAAATTTCAGAAAGAGCGGGAATCTCATTTTAATGATCTGCTGAATGAGAAGGAGAGTGCTTACAGACTGGCCGAATCTCAGCAGAAAATGTATATGAATCAGTCGTTAGATGCCCTTCAGCTCAGATTTGATGAGACAGTATCGAAACTTAAAGCTGAAATCTCAACATTGACTTCCGAACTGCTGAAGAAAAGGCAATCGGAATTTGAGATTTCAAGTCGCGAGAGTGTGGCTAAGATTATCGAACCTCTCTCGGAAAATATCAATTTAATGAGACAGGCCGTGGCCGATAATACTCTCAGAAATTCGGAAGCGAGCGGACGGCTGGATGCAAATCTGAGGATGGTCATGGAACATTCCGATGCTGCGCGTAAAAGTGCCGACCGACTGGCAGATGCTTTGCGTGGAGGGGGTAAGATTCAAGGAGACTGGGGTGAAACTGTTCTTACAGAACTTCTTGAATCGCAGGGCCTTAAAGAGGGTGTCCACTTCGACACTCAATTCACGCTCCGTGATGCTTCCGGCAGAGCGCTTAAAGGGACCGACCAGTCGCTGTTGCGTCCTGATGTAGTGCTTCATCTGGATAAAAGCCGTGAGATTATTATTGATGCCAAGGTATCGCTCTCCTCATTCCTCGATTATATGAATTCAGAGTCAGAGGAAGCTCGGGCCAAAGCTTTGAAAAATCATATTCAAAGTGTGGAAAATCATGTGAATGAATTGGCCAAAAAAGACTATGCCTCCTATATCCTTCCTCCTAAAACAGGGGTGGATTACGTTATTATGTTTGTGCCATATTCAGCAGCTTTGCATCTGGCTTTGTCCAATAAACCGGAAATTTGGAGGAAGGCTATGGAAAAGAAAGTTTATATCGCCGATGAGCAAACTCTGTACGCAGCCTTGCGCATAATTGATATGACATGGCGACAAATCGCTCAGGCTGAAAATCATGAGAAAGTTTACGCTCTTGCCAATGAAATGCTCGATAGGGTAGCGGTATTCTTTGAACGTTTCTCTAAAATCGGCCGCCAGATTGATGATGCACGGAAATCGTATGATGATGCTTTGGCTAAATTAAAAGATTCCGGACAAAGCATCCCCCAGACTTGTCGTAAATTGATAAATCTGGGGGCATCCGGTAAAGTTCGCAAGGGTATTGACCCTGCTATTATTGCAAATTCAGAAGATGATGGTCGGTCGCCCGGCCTTGGGTTGCAGGCTAATCAAGACATGAATCAAGAGCAGCTTTGATTTGCGCTTTATCCATATCTTTCCCTATAAATACAATTTTTTGCATCCTGTCGCCAAATTCGGGATCCCAGTCGCGCATAAGTCCGGGTTCGTTGGCGAGTAGTATCTTCAGGTCTTCCTCAGGTGCGGTGGCATACCATCTGCCTGCTTCCTTAAGCGATTGTTGACGTCCGGCGCTTTCAAAAAGATACGACATATCAGGATTCTCTTTAAAATAGCAAATACCTTTTGCGCGTATCACACTTCGAGGCCAATTTTTTGCACACAGCCAGTCAAATTTATTTAGAGAGAATGGGCGGCGGGCATAGTAGACAAATGTCCCGATGCCATACTCCTCTGCTTCCCCTTCTCCATGATGATGGTGATGATGGTGGCAATGACACACCCCATGTTCATGATCACATTCGGAATGATCCTCATGTTCATGACTATGCTCATGCTCATGGTGGTGCTCATGCTCATGGTGGTGCTCATGCTCATGGTGGTGCTCATGCTCATGGTGGTGCTCGTGCTTATGCTCATGGCCATGCTCATTAATGTCGTTGGCCGGATTATCTTTTATTTCTGAAAGAGGCTTCTCTATTTCTTTAACCCATGTGGCTGAGGTTGCCACCTGTTCAAAGTTAAACTTATGTGTGTATAAAAGTTGATCAAGGTCCACATCACAATAGTCACATTCGATTATGCGAGCCTCCGGCTGCAATGTGCGGATCACTTGCCTTATGTGATTTGCTTCTTCACTCGAAACTTCGGATATCTTATTGAGCAGAATAATATTGCAAAATTCAATTTGTTGAATGATAAGATTCTCGATATCCTCTTCCTCTACATTCTTACGGTCGAGGCGTCCACCCGACTCAAATTCATCTCTAAGACGAAGAGCATCAACCACGGTCACTATGCAATCAAGACGAATATCCGATGCGTGGCTCGTGGGTTGAACAAGATGTGGCATGGAATGAATGGTTTGCGCTATCGGCTCCGGTTCGCATATACCGCTCGCTTCTATAACAATATAATCAAATTGATTGCTGTCGGCAAGATCGGTCAATTGCTTTATCAGATCGCTTTGCAAAGTGCAGCAGATACAACCGTTCTGAAGCGCAACAAGGCTATCATCCTGACCTCCAACCACGCCACCCTTTGCTATCAGTTCGGCATCTATGTTGACTTCTCCAATGTCATTTACTATTACCGCAAACTTTATCCCCCGTTTATTATTCAAAATTCTATTCAATAATGTGGTTTTACCGCTTCCTAAATATCCGGTGAGCAGCAAAACGGGAAGTTCGTTATTCTTATCCATTTTTATTATCCTGTTATAGGTCTTATTATTATAATTTTTTGAGACAACCAATATTTGGCAGATTGTATTCTATGAGTATTAACACATACTTATAACAAATTAAAATAAAAAAATAATAAGTGAAGTAGTTTAATCTTTTTTCCTCTTTGGTTTCTTCATATATTTGGCTTTTACTATTTCATACGACCTCTTTACGAGCCGATAAATTTCACTCTCCGGAATGTCTCCGTCAAGATTCAGCTGAATCCAATAGCGTAGAGCCTTATTGCCGGGACTTTCCACAGATGTATACCTCATTCTTATTTCTTCCATCTCCTCCGCAGTGGATCTGACTGTAACCGATGTGAAGCAATCCATATCCGCCATGCAGAACATGTGATCAAGTACATAGAAAACCAATAAAGACTCAAACTGGGCAGCAAACTTACCGAATGGAGTCTTCTCAGTCACTCCATCCATCGACAAACAAAAATCCCTGAAATCTTCTATATTCATTGATATGCTGTTTTATCCGGTTGAAATACAGTTAATATAAGGTTAATATTCGGACAAAATTGATGAGCCGAAGATATTAAATTATTTCAGACTTTGACAGTATTTATATACGCATTCTGATATATCGGCAATTAATTTAGCTGTCTCCTCAATATTATAAGGAGAGTCGGCCACGAATACAGCAATTGTGTATCTCTTGCCGTTGGGTAAATGGATATACCCACAGTCATTCAGAGCCGATATTCCTCCTGCAGGATTGCCAAACCCGGTACCTGTCTTATGACCTATCACGGCCCCGGTTCCTGAAAGGGGAGAGGCCAATCGGTCAACACCTGTTTTACACTCTTCAAGCATAGCTGAAATATCAGAATATGATGCCGAGCGGTATCTTATTTCTCTATCAAAACGGTCAAATAGGACTGCCATTGCCAGAGGTGTCGACCAATTAAGATTACTAAGAGAAGGATCGTCGTGCATGTCTCTTTCTGTTGCGCCGATTCTAATCTCCAGATCGCCTGCTAAATCTTTTAGCAAAGCTTCCGAATGAGTGGTCCCTCCAACTGCCTGAATCAGTATGTCTGCAGCATTATTATCGCTTTCAATCAATGACCATTCCAATAATTCTCTGAAAGACATCCTATTTAACCCCGGTCCATATTTTTTAAGCATCGGACTGTAAGTATCCTCTATCAGAATATTGGGATTAAATGAAATACTGTCGTTGAGCGACATCGAATATGCATCCGCCCAATCGGCCACAGTCAGAGCAAGAGGAAACTTAAACACACTCATCATGGGAAATTCTGCGGTGCCGTTAACACTTATCGTATCCCGACCATTAATGATTGCCGCCACCCCGATTCGTGCATCCTTACCGGCTATATAAGAGTTCAGTTCCTCCTGTAAAGATAATAATTTGTATGCTTCGCTCGTTACCGTTTCTTTATCCTGCCTTGGTGTCTTCGAAGCATTACATATAGGAATAAGAATTATTGATAATATGACTGTAATTATATATTTCATAATCATTTATTTTTAGAGATATTGAGGATACATCTTTTTAAAAATCATCAAACATATCGTAATCGTCTTGCTCCTCGGTAAAATCATCAAAAGAATGGTCATCCAAATATTCATTATAATCAATAAAATCATTCATTGATGAACTGCCTGATCCTGACTTGAAATTCGGATTTGTCGATGAATTTTTCAGCATAAATAAATCCAGATCATCTAAATCTTCTGAGCCGTCTAAATAATCTTTATTATCAACTGAATAACTTTCGTTGACACCAAGCCTGTGGGATGTTTCAGATAGATTACTACTCGTCAAATCATTACCGGTGTCCCGACTTCCTGTGTCATTCAGCAATTCCTGTGACTGGGAGGTTCTGCCGTGGTTACTTCCCAAACTATTTAGTTTACCGAATAGCCAGCGAAATAAGAAAAATTCGCCAATATAACTCCATATTTTCATAAAATATTTTTTTCGCAGTCATTGCATTTATAAAAACCTGATAGCAAGAGGTTTTTGAATCTTTGCACTATCAATAGACATCACGTTGAATTGCTGTATGCAAACTCAATCTTCGGCACCTCAATTCCATTGAAATCGAGCCCATATCAAGTGCAAATATAGCAATTTATTTTGATAATTTAAAGTATATTGGGCTTTAGGCTTTGGGCTTTGGGCTTTGGGCTTTAGGCTTTAGGTTTTAGGTTTTAGATATTAGCCCTTGGAAATTCGCTCACATATTCAGAAGCGTATATATTTACACCTTTGAAAAAATTTATTTCAAACAAGTGAACAATTCGCAACCATGGTTTGTATTATATACAGAGAATCGTTTCATGATGTTAGGTTAGTTCGAAAGTTATTATTAAAAACTTGCACAAAGCTGCTGATGTGAATCAGTGGCTTTGTTGTTTTCGGCCTCCACCTTCCTTAACCTCCCCCTCGCATCCTCGCTTTCAATCTGCCTTATTAGCCCAATTAAATTCCTATTTATATTCCCCTTCAAATTCATTAGGAGTCTGTGCCCCGAGCGTCGCGAAGGGGGGCGTGCTGCATCCGTCTGAAAAAAGAGTTAACCCATCTGAAAAAGGCACAGTATATACACAAAAAAAGTATATACACAAAAAAGTATATACACAAAAAAGTATATACACACAAAAAGGAGTAATTCTTTTGAATTACTCCTTTTTGTGTCCAGGATGAGACTCGAACTCACACGGCCAATACGGCCACTACCCCCTCAAAGTAGCGCGTCTACCAATTCCGCCACCTAGACATTAAGATTTGCTTTCGCTCGAATCGCTCTCGATTCTTAATCTTTGAGCGAAAAACGGGACTCGAACCCGCGACCCCGACCTTGGCAAGGTCGTGCTCTACCAACTGAGCTATTTTCGCAGTTTTTATCGCTAAGGTTATTTCCCTTTTGCGAGTGCAAAGTTAATACAAATATTTAACCTGTGCAAATTTTTTTTAATATTTTTGAGTCTTTTCTCCTAGCCAAATCCATGACTGAGGAAATCTTTGTTGGAAATCAGCATTTTGCATTTTGAGCTGTAAGCTTTCCTTATCTTCCGATTTTAATGCTGCAACTCTTGCTCGAGTGGGGGTGGATACAATCATTAATGGATAGCTCTCATTCTGAGTGTGGCTCAGATAAGTCTCCGCTTCGCTTAATGTCATAAATGTGCCCACAATTGCATAGTAACATGCTGTGGGTTTTTCGCCCTCTTCTTTTACGTCTCCCTGTGCCGTCTCCGTTTCTGCTTCAATTGCAGAGTTTGTGGTGTCATCGCTTGGTTCAAATCCGCTCTGCATCGCTTGGAGTCTTTCGAGCAGTATATTTTCAAATGGAACTAAGGATGCTTTGTCTATTTTCTCTCTATTTGAACCCGGCAGAAGTGTCGAAAATAGGATTGCAACTACTATAAAAAGGCTGGCCACTGCCCGTGCCGCTATTTTATTTATTTTTATATAGTAGTTCTTTTCTGTATCAAATGTCTTTGTTCCGAGTTTTGTGTTGGGAGTCGTTTGTTCTGCTGATTCTATAATGGACGAATCATTGTCTTGATGTGAACTCCCGGCGTCTTCTTGTTCAGCTCGAGATATTGTTGTTTTTTCTGAGGCTGACAAATTGGTGTTAATCAGAGAGACGTTGCCATATCCTATCATATTTGACCATTGTTGGGCCAAATATATGGGACGGAAATTTATTGATTCTTCTTTCTGACTTAGGATGCCGATATTGCCGATGGTGACTTCACCATCTTCCTTAAGCGAACTTTTAAGTCTGTTTAAATCCTCCCTCAGAATCTCTCTTGCCTGGTTAAATTCCAGACCATCCTTGCGTGCGTATGAAGTTGCCAGCAATCCGTCGTCATGCTTCAGGGCGCTGTTGAATCTTACTTCCCGGGTCATGGGAATCCATTGCTGAGTCTCCTCATCATAAAACGCACTGTGTCTCACATTGATAAACGCACCAATACCGGGTAGCACCACGCAATCGTGGTGTAACAATAGATATTCGATATGTAATGCCAGCTTATACACGTTGAGTCTGATGCAGAATAAGTTCTAACAGGGCGACCCCTCAAAGGGTCGAATCGGACTACAAAATTAGTAAACTTTTACGTCTTTTGCAATGCTAAACTTTTATTTTTTTGCTTCTATCCTTTTAAGAATTGCCTATCATTATTTTATGAAACCGGAATGATTATAGTAGGAGTCTGTGCCCCGAGCGCCGCGAAGGGGGTGTAATAATCCCCCATAAGAAGAAAGCCGACTTGAACTTCAAATTCAAGTCGGCTTTGTTCTAAAGAATGAGATTTCGAAAATCCCCTCCGCGGGAGAATAAATTTATTTAAAGATCATGTCGCTAAGCCTTTTATCCGCTCCAAGCCTTTGGGCCGTTTTCAAATCACTCTCCATGGCCGATGTCTGATATAACATGCGGTTTAACGCGGCTCTGAGCAAATAAAAATTCCCGTTTCTTTCATATTTCTTAATACATTCTTCAAGTATGTCTCTCTCTTCCTCGAGATGCCCCGAAAGATAAGCGGTGGTCAGTAATTTTAGTGCCGTTGATTCTTCCGGTTCGAGTCGGTAGGATTTCTTAAAGTATTTCAATGCTTCAACGGGTTGTTGTTTTTTAAGCATGATATTTCCCCGGAGGTCTGCGATGGTGGCATCTTCACCAAAATCTGCCTCATATTTGTCGAAGTCTTGCAAAGCCTTCTCTCCTTGATCCAATGTTGCAAGAGTAATGCCCCTTAGCTTTCTGGCTCGTTGCAAGGTTGAGTCAACTTCGAGTGCGGTGGTAAGGTCTTCCAGCGCTTCGCGATTAAGTCCCACTGCAAGGTAACTCGCGGCCCGGTTGGTTAAAAGCGATGTGGAACGCGGTGCTGTCGAAAGGCCTATCGTGTAGGCTTCCAATGCCCCCCGATGATTGTTCTGATAACTGCAAACCATTCCCAGATTGGCCCACATAAGATAATTCGACTTATTGGCCGGCTCCGTTTTAAGAGCCTTCCGAATGTATTGCTCCGCCTCGGGCCATTTTTCTTTCTTTATGCATTGGTCGGCCGAGTCGGCAAGTGCAAGATATTCCGGAGTGAAAATCTGCGCCTCCGTAGGGAAGGCGCAGACTATGATCAGAAGTATAAATGTTATACTGATTTTCATTTTTGACGATTATAATTCTTGATACCGGTTTTCAGGAATTCAAGGAATTCAGGCACATTTTCTTTATAGGGGAAAGCGTGATTCAAAGCATGCCCTTCATTGTTGAGAATTACATAATAGGGTTGGGCGGTTGCTCCAAATTTTATACGCTCCAAATAACTCCACTTATCTCCGTAGGTGCGAAGTTCCCGTTCCTGGCCATCTTTCTCTTTAACGGTGATAGGTGCCGGGAGTGGCTTACGGTCGTCGACCATTAGTGTTACCATCACGAAGTCTTCTTCAATGGTCTGCTTGATTTCCGAATTGGTTAGCACGGCTGCCTCCATCTTACGGCAGTTAACACATCCGTATCCCGAGAAGTCAACCAAGAGTGGCTTGTTGAGCTTGGCTGCCATTTTCAGACCCTCTTCGTAGTCGTCGGTCTGGGCATGTACATCTCCTGAATATAGATTGAAATCCTGTGTATAAATGGGCGGCGCAAACGCGCTGATGCTCTTAAGCGGCGCACCCCAGAGACCGGGTATCATATAGACTGCAAATGCCAGAGAGATCACTGCAAGCATAAAACGTGTCAGGCCAACCTTCTCAACTTTGTCATCATGAGGCAAGCGGAGTTTGCCAAGCAGATAGATACCTAACAGGGCGAATATCACGATCCAAAGAGAAATAAAGACTTCGCGGTCTAAGATTCTCCAGCCGTATGCAAGGTCGGCAACAGAGAGGAATTTGAGCGCGAGTGCGAGTTCCAGAAATCCCAATACAACCTTTACTGTGTTCATCCAGCCGCCGCTTTTCGGAATTGATTTCAGCATCGTGGGGAACATAGCAAATAAAGAGAAGGGGAGAGCAAGCGCGATTGAAAAGCCTGCCATGCCCACGGCCGGCGATATATAATTGCTTGTGGCTGCGGCTTCCACAAGGAGGGTGCCGATGATTGGGCCGGTGCAACTGAACGAAACAAGACACAGGGTGAAGGCCATAAAGAATATGGATAGATATCCACTTGTGGAATCTACTTTGGCATCCACGCTGTTGCTCCATTTCGAGGGAAGAGTAATTTCAAATCCTCCCATAAATGAAATGGCGAAGATTACAAGCAGAATGAAGAATGCTATATTAAAGCCGGCGCTCGTGGCAAGAACGTTTAGTGCCGAGGCTCCAAAGGCTATTGTTACAAGAAGGCCCAATGCCACATAGATCACTATGATGGAGACGCCATACATCACGGCGCTCATAATGGATTTTTTCCTTGATTTGTTGCTCTTCAGAAAGAAACTAACAGTCATCGGAATCATTGGCCATACGCATGGTGTGACAAGGGCTATCAATCCGCCGATGAAACCGGCAATGAAGATATACCAAAGGCTCCGTTCTTCGGCACTCTTATCATTACTGAACGCCTTTATCTCGGCCTCTACATTGTCCCACCAGCCCGATGTATCGACCGAAGATTCGTTCACTCCCGGCATTAAAACTCCGGCTGCACTGTGAAGCGAGTCTACCATTTCTTCGATTGATTCTACTTTGGAAGCCTCAGCTGCTTCTTCGGCAGTTTCTAATTTTTTTGCTTCTTCTTTGACGGCTGCTGTAAGGGGAGATGTGCCGTTGAAGGTGTGGAGCTCGGTTACCCGATAGCAACCGCTGTCGTTACAATATTGACCTCCGATATCAGCTTTGACACTCCATTTTTCTGCTCCGGGTTTGATTTTCTGAGTAAAACTCACAGTCCCCGTATAATAGTGTTCATCAACTTCAAGTATATCATCGTAGGCTTTAGTATAAGCCTTACTCGGCTTGATAGCTCCGTCGGCCGAACAGCCTTCATATTTAAGATTTATAGTCAATGGCACTCCGCCTCCCGCAGGATTATCCATAGAATACAGATGAAATCCGGGTCCGATATTTGCAGTAATTACAATCGAAGGGGTAGCAGTGTTGTCGCCGGTGATACTGTAGCTCCACGTGACGTCTGCAGCATAGCCCATAACTGCAACTATCAGCATTGTCAGAAGTAATGATAATTTCCGAATCATGGTTTGTGTTATAATTAGTTAGTTTTATTATTTAAGTATGTGTTCGAATTTATTTAACGTATTGAGTTATGAAGTATGTGGATGAAATTTGGGATTCGGCTGAAGGCGTTATGGGGTTCCATAGCAACAGAAGCCTAATTCTAAAGTTCGCCTCATAATTTAAGAGGCAATGCATTAAATAATTTCTAACACATACTTATCGTTCATAGAGTTATATTTTGTTCTCTGACTGCTAAGATAATGCTTTTGGGAATAATATGCAAACTTTATAATTTAATTTCCTTAAGTACCTCTGAGAAACAAGAAGTACCTCTGAGAAACAAGCTATGACTTATTTTCGTATATTTTTTGAACGGATTTGTAAATGCAGGGCCATGGCGTCGCGACGATTCGTTGACGGACTGTCGCGACGCTTCGTTTCATGACGGTCGGTACGATTCGTTACCGGACGCGTGTAGGGACGTGGCGTGCCACGTCTGAGTTAAAATATTACCGGACGAATGTAGGGACGTGGCGTGCCACGTCTGAGTAAAAAAATTACCGGACGAATGTAGGGACGTGGCGTGCCACGTCTGAGTAAAAATTTACAGGACGAGTGTAGGCGTGCCACGTCTGTTCAAACACCGCCGAATTACCCCCATCGCATTACCCGCGCAACGTTCAGACATGGCACGCCATGTCCCTACATTTGCCGTCGAAATTTGTCGAAATTTTTTTACCAAAGAGCCAAAAGTGTTATAGCCAAAAGAATTATGTCAATATAACCCAACCCCCCAAACCCCAAAACCCAAACCCAACACCCCAACACCTATCACCTATCACTTATCACCTATCACCTAAAGCCTACCGCCTAACGCCTAAATAAAAGATTCTCTCCAACTCGCCCATGCGAGTTGGAGAGAATCTTTTAAGCTTAATTGAAAACCGACCCGGGTCTTAATCGGCGTTTTCGAGATTTACAGCATAGTAATATTTTTTGCCTGTGGGGTAGACGCCCTTTAAGAACATGACGCGCTCGTCATTTCCCGATTTCATGATCTGATTATAGATGTATTCCACATCATCGGTAGAGTTGACAGGAGTGTCGTTAATCTCGGTAATGATAAAGCCGTCTTTTACTCCGGCGTCTTTGAACACTCCATTCTTGAGACCTTGGATCTGAACACCGTTGCTGATGCCGAGATGCTGTTTTGTCTCAGCTGAAATCTTCATGAACGCGCAGCCCAGTTCAGAGAAATCACCTTTCTTCGTAATGGCTGTATTCCCTTGAGAATTGCGCAGTGTGCCGGTTTTACTATATTCTTTATTGTTACGATAATAAGTAACGGTTATTTTATCTCCCGGACGGAATTTATTAATTTGTTCCACAAGTTGTGCAAAATTATGCACTTCTGTGCCGTTGATTGCTGTAATAAGGTCATCTTCTTCAAGACCCATTTCTTTGGCTGTGCTCATATCTGAAACAGATGCAACAAGACAACCGGCTTTGGCTGCAGTGATTCCCTTCTCTTTTGCAAGTTTGGCATCTAATTCAACTACCGAGCAGCCCAACATGGCGCGTTGAACCGTACCATACTGGCGTATATCGGCCATTACCTTTTTTACGATGGTGGTGGGAATTGCAAACGAGAACCCTGAATAACTTCCCGTATTGCTATAGATCGCGGAGTTGATGCCGATGAGTTCGCCGTTCAGATTAACCAAGGCTCCGCCCGAGTTACCCGGATTTAAAGCTGCATCTGTCTGTATAAAGGATTCGATCGACATGTTGCCTCCTTTATTATTTGTACTGAGGCTGCGTGCCTTGGCGCTTACAATGCCGGCGGTGACTGTTGAATTAAAACCGAATGGATTGCCAACCGCAAGTACCCACTCTCCAACTTTTACCGATTCGGAATCCCCGAACACGATCGGTGACAACCCTTTGGCATCAATCTTGATTAATGCAAGATCCGATGCTTCATCGGTGCCTATTATTCGTGCTTCGTAGGTGGAATTGTCATTGAGCAGCACTTCTAATTTATCGGCATTATCAATCACGTGGTTGTTCGTTACAATATATCCATCCTCAGTTATAATGACACCTGATCCAAGTCCTGTCTGAACAGGTTCGCTTTTTTTCTTTTGCTGTTGGCGAGGTTGCTGACGTTGCTGGCCGCCGGGGTTTCCAAAAAAGAAGTCGAACATTCCGAATGGATCATATCCTCCTTGAGCACCGTAGGGATTTTGCTGGCGAGAGGAAAAACTCTTGATGCATACAACAGCGTTTACCGTTTTTTCAGCCGCACTTGTGAAATCCGTTTCAAACGCCGAGCTTACAGAAGTTTTGATAAAGGCAGGTTCGCTTGCTTTTGCAGCTCCGCTTCCAAGCAATATGGAAAAGAGTGCAAGGCCAATAAGTGTTTTGTTCATATAGTTTCTTTTATGTTCTTTATAATTGGCTGTGATAAGCAGCTCTTAGAAATTATTTATTCTTAGAAATTATTTATATTGAAATAATTCTTGGTGCTATGCTTCTTTTCAGTCTTTTGTCAAAAAAATGAAAATTTCCGTCGGCAAATGTAGGGACGTGGCGTGCCACGTCTGAATAATACACCAAATGCAGGCATGCACATCTAAATAATTCTCCGAATGTAGGGACGTGGCGTGCCACCCCCGAAGTCTGCTCCAAGTAATGCGCCTAATAATGTGCCGTTATTAACCGGACATGGCGCGCCATGTCCCTACATTCGCCGATGTCTACCCAGACGTGGCACGCCACGTCCCTACAACGTCGGGTACAAATTCGATGAATCTACCCCCACATCCCTACATTTCCATATCAATTCAAAAATCCCCCGAAAATAAGTCATAGCTAATTTCAAAGAGCTAATTCTCTTCATTTCGCAGCTGTTAATTGCGTTTTGCGATTCTGAGCAACGGCTGCTTATATATAAATTCTGTTTTTATCTGGTATATTACATTGACTTAACACTATATTATTTATTTTAACACTATTTTAATTCAAATATATTGGTTAGCAAGTTAATTAGCTTTTATTAAGAATATTAAAATATAAAGAATATTCAAAATCCGGAATTGCTATTTAAACCCATCTTTGGTTTTCGTAAAAAGTTTAAACGACTTCATTGTTTAACCTTGATGAAAACTATATTAAAAGCTCCTGATTATAAAGCTCCTTATTATTTTGTGGAAAGTTTAACTTCATTATTATTTTCGCGGATAAAAAGTGTTTTATATTTGTTATTATATAAAGAAAATCGGGTGTCGGCTATATTCTGATACCTCAACTGACTGTGTAGATTTTATGATTGCTAATTTACGAGATTATCAGGATTTCGTCTGGATGTCTAACGGAAAGCGTTGTGAGTTCGGTTATCAATAATAAATATGCAAAACTATTCATGCAACCTTCATGGAAGACTTTTGCCTATCCTTGATGATCAGTGAATAATAGAACGACACAGTTTAATACTTTAAATGTAAAATATTATTGAATTTACTACCATGAATAAATTAGAACAAGAGGCCTTGAAATATCATTCGGAAGGCCGTCCCGGAAAAATCGAAGTTGTGCCTACCAAGCCTCATGACACTCAAAAAGATTTGTCGCTGGCTTATTCTCCCGGAGTGGCTTACCCATGTCTTGCTATTAAAGAAACCCCGGCAGATGTATATAAATACACTGATAAAGGAAACCTCGTTGCCGTTATTTCTAATGGAACTGCCGTGCTCGGCCTTGGAAATATAGGGGCTCTGGCGGCTAAACCGGTTATGGAAGGCAAAGCCTTGCTTTTCAAAATATTTGCAGGTATCGACTCTTTTGATATTGAAGTAGACGAGGAAGACCCCGAAAAATTTATCAATGCAGTGAAGGCAATTTCAAAAACCTTCGGTGGAATTAATCTTGAAGATATCAAGGCCCCTGAATGTTTTGAGATTGAGCAAAGACTTAAGGCGGAAACTGATATTCCGGTCATGCATGACGATCAACATGGCACTGCAATTATTTCAGGAGCCGCGTTGCTCAATGCACTCGAAATTCAAGATAAGAAAATCGATGAGATAAAACTCGTTGTTAATGGTGCCGGGTCGGCCGCCATAAGTTGTACACGTCATTATGTTAAACTCGGCGTTCTCCCCGAAAATATAGTGATGTGCGATTCAAAAGGTGTGATAAGAGCAGACCGTGAAAACTTAAGCGTTCAAAAGAAAGAATTTGCCACTACTCGCGATTTGCACACTCTTGAAGAGGCTCTGGTCGGTGCTGATGTATTCCTTGGTTTAAGTGTCGCCAATGTTCTGACTCCTGCAATGATACTGACAATGGCGTCAAAACCAATCATTTTCGCTCTTGCTAATCCTGACCCCGAAATCAGTTATGATCTTGCCAAGGCCACTTCTGACGACATCATAATTGCAACCGGTCGCAGCGATTATCCAAATCAAGTGAATAACGTGCTCGGGTTCCCCTATATTTTCAGAGGTGCGCTCGACTGCCGCGCTACTGCCATTAATGAGGATATGAAACTCGCCGCAACCTATGCAATTGCACAATTAGCCAAAGAACCGGTGCCCGAAGAGGTAAAGAAAATATACAACGAGCCGGATCTTCAATTTGGCAGAAACTATATTCTTCCCAAGCCATTTGATAAAAGATTGATTTACACCGTTCCACCGGCTATTGCTAAAGCGGCCATAGAATCCGGAGTGGCACAAATGCCCATCACCGATTGGGATAAATACGTGGAATTCCTTAAATCAATTAGAAAATAATTAAAATAATTGAAGATTTTATGCCGGAGCAGCTTTGTGGTTTGCTTCGGCATTTTTTGGCATGATTATTGCACTAAATACGTAAGTTAAACACAAGCCTTTATATGAAAGATACAGCAGTTCAAAATATTAATCCTATCCCTTTGCGTCCGGCGGATGCTGTTGAGGTGTTCGGAGCAAGGGTGAATAACTTGAAAAATATTGATGTTACCCTGCCTCATAATTCTTTGAATGTAATAACGGGCTTGAGTGGGTGCGGAAAATCTTCTCTTGCTTTCGACACTATCTTTGCCGAGGGGCAAAGACGATATATTGAAACGTTCTCTTCTTATGCGAGAAATATGCTCGGTTCTCTCGAAAGGCCTGATGTCGATAAAATATCAGGTCTCAGCCCGGTGATCAGCATCGAGCAGAAAACCGTTAACAAAAATCCCCGTAGCACCATTGGTACGACAACCGAAGTGTATGATTTCTTTCGCCTGCTATTCGCCAGAATGGGCGAGGCAAGAAGTTATATCACCGGTAAACCAATGGTGAAATATAACAGGGAAAAAATTATTGACCTTATTGTCAATGAATATTCAGGAAAGAAAATTCTCATCCTCGCTCCCCTCGTAAAAAACAGAAAAGGGCATTATAAGGAACTTTTTGAAAATCTTCGTAAAAAGGGATATTTATACGTGAGAGTTGACGGTAAATTAACCGAGCTTAATTATGGAATGAAGCTTAATCGTTACAGTAATCACTCTATTGAGCTTGTAGTAGACCGTTTAAGGGCCGGAGATAACGACCTTTCGCGACTGCGCAACAGTGTGGAGTCTGCCTTAAAACAAGGTGGAAAAATGATGGCTGTGATGGAGGCTGATTCTGATGATATAAGATATTTCAGTCAGGAACTCATGGACCCGGAAAATGGAATTTCATATCCCATTCCGGCTCCCCATAATTTTTCTTTTAATTCTCCTCAGGGTGCATGCCCGAAATGTAAGGGATTGGGATATGTGAATCTTATTGATAGAGATAAAATCATTCCCGACACCTCGAAGTCTATATATGAAGGTGGAATTATTCCTCTCGGAAAATATAAGAATTCAATAATCTTTTGGCAGATTGAAGCAATTTGTAAACTTTATGGTTGCTCTATCAAAGATCCGATTGGCAAACTTCCCGACGAGGCCATAAACGACATCTTGAACGGTACCGATGCTTACCTTGATGTTAAAAGCGAAACTATGTCTTTGTCTTCATACCATAACGGATATGACGGACTGATTAAGTATATCGAAATGCAAAGTTCGGAGGATGCCGGTTCGGAGGCCAACAAATGGAGCGGACAATTCTTTTCAAAAATGGAGTGTCCGGAATGTCATGGAAAGAGACTCAACAATATTTCGCTGCATTTTTATATAGACGGTAAAAATATAGCGGAGGTGGCTTCAATGGATATTGCGCAACTCTATGAATGGACTTTAAATCTTGAAGATCGACTTGACCCGGCTAAACGACTCGTGGCCGAAGAAATATTGAAAGAGATCAGAAGTCGTCTCCGATTTTTACTTGATGTCGGATTGGATTACCTTTCTCTTAATAGAAATAGCGCGACTCTCAGCGGCGGAGAAAGCCAAAGAATAAGACTCGCCACTCAGATCGGATCTCAACTGGTAAATGTCCTCTATATCCTCGACGAGCCATCTATCGGCCTTCATCAGAAGGATAACGACCGTCTCATCGGCTCGTTAAAACAACTCCGTGATAATGGAAACACAATCATTGTTGTCGAGCACGATAAGGATATTATGACCGAAGCCGATTATGTGGTCGACATTGGCCCGGGTGCCGGTAAAAAAGGAGGTGAGGTGATGTTTCAGGGCACACCCGCCCAAATGTTGAAATCTGATACACTCACCGCTTCTTACCTTAACGGTGAATGTGAAATTAAAACTCCCGAAACAAGAAGACCGGGGAATGGAAAATTTATAACCATAAAGGGTGCTTCAGGACATAATCTTAAAAACGTGGAACTGAATCTCCCATTGGGTAAGTTTGTTTGCATTTCAGGCGTGAGCGGAAGTGGTAAATCCTCCCTGATAAATGGAACTCTTCATCCCATCCTTAGCAAAAAATTCTATCATTCCCTGCAGGAACCTTTGCCTTACGAATCGGTGGAAGGGATAGAAAATATTGATAAAGTTGTAACTGTTGATCAGACACCGCTCGGACGCTCTCCGCGTTCGAATCCGGCCACATATACGGGAGTCTTCGCAGATATTCGTAAACTGTTTGTTGAATTGCCCGAATCCAAAATTCGTGGTTACAAACCGGGACGTTTTTCATTCAATGTCTCGGGCGGCAGATGCGAGAACTGCAAGGGTAACGGTTACCGAACCATCGAAATGAATTTTCTGCCCGATGTGCTTGTTCCTTGCGAAGAATGTCACGGGAAAAGATATAATCGAGAAACTCTTGAAGTGCGTTACAAAGGAAAATCTATTGCCGATGTTCTTGAAATGACTGTCGATCAAGCTGTTGAATTTTTTGAAAACGTACCCGTTATTCTCCGTAAAATAAAAGTTCTGCAGGAAATCGGCTTGGGATACATTAAACTCGGACAACCCTCAAGCACTCTCAGCGGTGGGGAAAACCAAAGAGTCAAACTCGCCACCGAACTCGCCAAACGCGACACCGGTAAAACACTGTTCATTCTCGACGAACCCTCCACCGGGTTGCATTTCGAAGACATCCGGGTTCTCCTTACGGTAATTAACAAACTCGTAGACAAAGGTAATAGCATGGTAATCATCGAGCACAATCTCGATATTATAAGATGTGCCGATTACGTTATTGACCTCGGGCCCGGTGGCGGTAGGGAAGGTGGTAAAATAATGGCGGAAGGTACCCCCGAGCAGGTTGCCTTGGCCGACACCCCAACTGCCCACTATCTGAAAAAAGAACTTTCTCTTTGAAAGTAAACTCCAACTCACAAGAAATGAACAAATCTTTTGGGTTGGAGTCTTATCATCTTTCTCGATATAAAAAATTTACAGTCCCGAGTGATTTAAATAAATCACTCGGGACTGTAAATTTTTTATATCGAACTAAGAGTCCAACTTATAAGACTTTATAATTCTTGTTAGTTGAGGTCTGATGTTTTAACGTGTTGCAACACCATTCTTAGCCGGCTTGATGCTGCGGGGTGCACCCGATTGAGGACGATTTCCCTTTTTTACCATTTTCATATCCGGGCCTTTTGGACCTTTGTTGCCACCCTTCACATAATTATTCTCAAGGAACTGCACATACTGGTCGGCAGTCAGAACTTCTCTCAAATCTTTCAGATACTTGCTCTGAACAAGTTCTATCTGATTTCCTTCCATCACCGCAAGCGTATCATTCTGAGCACGTTGCGCACGGGCTCGTTCCTTCAAACCACGCACAGAAACTCTGCGCGCTTCGTTAAGAGACTTAATCTTTTCCTTTTGAGTATCATTCAGATTAAGCGATTCGAAATTTACAGAGTCGCTATAAGCAGCCTTGCAATTTGAATCACAACCATTTCTTTCGCCAATACGCTTTTTGAGGCTGCGCACATCCTTATTTGCGACTCCTCTCTCTCTTTTATCAAGTTTCTTAGAAGCCTTTCCTTGCTTACTTACCTGTTCAACCTTATCAGTTGTTTTAGTAGTTTGAGTCTGTGCAAAGCCCACTGAAGGTAATAGGGTAATTGCCAATGTGGCAAGCCCGATAATTGTCTTTTTCATACTTTTTACTATTAAGATTAATACCTGAATTTAATTACAAATAAGACAAGTTGAAATATAAGAAGGTTTAAAATTTGATAGTATCTTAACACAAATTAACCTCATAAATCACTCCGGAGAATAACGATATAAATAAACATAAAATAATAATAATCAAATTGATAATAAACACGAAGTTTTATTTAAATAAATCTATAAGTAGCTCTTAGAAGTTAGCTATGACTTATTTTCGAGTATTTTTGAATGGATTTGGAAAAGTATGGACATGGCGTGCCATGTCTGAATAGATTCATAGAATGTGTACCCGACGTTGTAGGGACTTTTATCTTTGCAAAGAGATTTAAATGTTAAATGTATCTCACAAATTGTTAATACTATTTGTTAAAAATAAGACAGAGCCAGTGAACTTAGTAGGGACATAGGTCCTCGTACCTTTTCCACGTCATAGTCTGG
>JAAVCL010000015.1 GCA_014802335.1 Bacteroides sp.
GAGGACCTATGTCCCTACTAAGTTCACTGGCTCTGTCTTATTTTTAACAAATAGTATTAACAATTTGTGAGATACATTTAACATTTAAATCTCTCTGCAAAGATAAAAGTCCCTACATTTGCCGACGAAAATTTTTCGGCTTTTTTGACGATAGATCGAAAAGAAGCATATCCTCTAAAAATCCACCTCAATTTCTAAGAGCAACTTAATCTCAGCAACTCGTAATAACGGTCCAACACATCGTGGGCAGCCGTAAACGATGACTGCTCGTTATTGAGCACCCGCAATTCCTTTTGTTGCAGAAGAGCCTGAATTTCCGGACGGTTATAGAAATCGTTTCTTAACTGTTCGTTGATGGTTTCAAGCATCCAGTATTTCTCCTGCTCGTTGCGCTTTTGCTCAAAATAACCGGTCTTCTTCACATAGTCGAAATAGCGGTCTATCATATCCCACACCCTGTCAATACCAAGTTCGAAATAACCGCTGTAGGTCACCACCTCCGGGCGCCACTTGCTGGGTGTGGGAGGAAAAAGGTGGAGTGCGTTGCGGAACTGTGCGGCCGCCAGATTTGCACGTTCTATATTGTCGCCATCGGCCTTGTTGATGGCTATTCCATCGGCCATTTCCATGATGCCGCGCTTGATTCCCTGCAACTCGTCGCCCGTGCCGGCAAGCTGAATCAGAAGGAAAAAGTCTACCATTGAGTGCACAGCCGTTTCCGACTGCCCCACCCCCACGGTTTCGACAAAAATATTGTTATATCCGGCCGCCTCGCAGAGCACGATTGTTTCACGCGTCTTGCGCGCCACGCCCCCCAGCGACCCGGCCGAAGGAGAAGGCCGGATAAAAGCCGACGGATGTTGCGACAACTTCTCCATGCGCGTCTTGTCGCCAAGAATTGAGCCCTGAGTGCGTTCGCTGGAAGGGTCGATGGCTAAAACCGCAAGCTTGCCACCATCTTTGAGCACGTGCAGACCGAACACGTCGATCGAAGTTGACTTTCCGGCTCCCGGCACACCGGTTATACCTATGCGCCTTGAATTTCCTGAATACGGAAGGCACTTCTCTATAACCTCCTGAGCCAACTGCTGATGTTCACTTACGGTAGACTCCACAAGGGTGACAGCCTGACCCAGAATAGTAACGTTGCCTTTCAATATGCCTTCCACATAGTCGGCGGCCGACAATCGCGGTCGGCGCGCACGGGGACGGCGGTAAGGATTGACTGTCGGTTGAGAGGTGACCCCTCTGTTCACCTGCAGCCCTTTATAATCAGGATTATTTTCAGGATGATTCATTGATAATTATAAGTTTTGGTTAGTCATGGTATGCCCCTCTTAATTCTCTCTTAATTAAGGAGGGGCTTTTTTATTTCGGAGTGCCGGCATAAAGCGACACATGCATATCAAGCAACGGATTGCGAACATCCGATGTGATAAACGTTACGGGAATCCTGGCCGGGCCTTCATTTAGCCGACTCGGATCAACGGTAACTTTAACTTTCACACTCTTGCCGGGTTTAATGGTGCGAGGGAGGCCCGACAACGCTATTGCATCCGAGCCCGGCACCACACGATATATTTCCAACGCACCTTTTCCGGCATTGCTCACCTTGATTTCTGCGGTGACCGGCTTTGAGCCTTCCGCCATGTCAATGACTCCAAGGTCCACCGGTTCGGGCGCGATTTCACACACTCCGGACTTAGCTCCGGCGGTCCGTGCAAGCAAATCAGCATCAGGTACTACAAAAGCCTTCCAAGGAATCGAGCCCTCTCCCTCGGGAGTGCCGAACGTAAGCTCTCCCTCCAGCGGGCCATACTCTCCGCAAGCCTGCGTATCAAATGTGACGGTGTAGGTGATCAGATCGCCCGGCCCCGCCTTTTTCTGAGAGGGGGATGCACTCAGGCCCGCAACGGTCGAACTGACGGTGGGAATTATCGAATCGGTTGCCAGGCAATAGGCATTTACGAAGCCTAACGGGCGCCGGCCATATTTCACTTCACCCATATTGAGGGCCACTTCCGAGAGTCGAAGCTCGCCGGCTTCGGCCGGATATAATGAGGCCAACGATTCCGGCGTGCCGTAGACATTTCCGGTGATACGGATTGAATGACGGGTCCCGTCAGATAAAAGCACCTTCACCGACTTATCGAACTTTCCGGGACGCATCTCGGGGTCGTAGGTATATGCCACCGTCGAAGTGTCGCCCGGAGCTATCGGTGCATCGCTCCATTCGGCACTGGTGCAGCCACACGAGGGGCGAACATTGAAAATAGAAATCGTGTCGCGACCCACATTGACGAAACGCGAAACTCCGCGTTGCGGCCCCGCTATCTCTTTCATCAATCCGAAATCGTAATCTTTTTCCAACCACTTCACCTCGGCATTCAGACACAGAGACAACACCGCAAACCCACACCCGAATACGAATCGCCGCATTAACCCGATCTTCATATCTATTTATTCTTATCGATTGTTCCCGTGATTTTAAGGCGCACTTTCTTCTGCTTGCCGTTAGTCTGGAGAGTCACTACCTTATTAAAAGCCACAGGCTGATAACGCGGATTGAATGTAACCTTTATTTTACCCTTCTGACCCGGGGCAATCGGCTTGGCCGGGAATTCCGGCTTGGTGCAACCGCAATCGGCACGCGCATCTATTATCACCAGATTCGCATCCCCGGCGTTGGTAAACTCGAATTCATGAGTCACGGGGCCACCGTTTTCAGCTATTTTACCGAAGTTATAGGTGGTTTCTGCAAACTGGGCCACCGCCTGCTTTTTCTTTGCCTCGGCCGCAATGGGAAGCATCGCGATAACCGACAGCAGAATAATTAATATCTTCTTCATTTTTGAGGTAAATTTTAGAATCTGTTTTAAGTGTTCCCGGCTCGGAGAAATTCGTGGCTCAAACCCGGAAAAGAACGTCATATTATCTTAGACTGCAAAAATAACAAATAGTTTGCAACAATCAAAGAGGGGTTTGGCCCTAACGCCTAACGAGTCTTACGCTCGGCGTTCTCCACAAGATAAACAGAGACAAGCATCAGGATTATGGCCAGTATCTGCCACCAGGAGAACTTATCCTGACCAAGTATATAACTTGCCACGGCCGATACTATCAGAATCAAGTCGCTGTAAAGTGCCACCACCGTGGCCGGGAGAAGCTTAAGTGCGAAATCCTGCAGCAGATAGCTGATCGATGTCGGGAAAATCAGCACAAAGAGCAACGCAAGCATCGGCGCCGAGAAAATGTTCTGAGTCAACACGCGGGCATCCCACCCCGTGATTAGCACCACCACACCGGCTGCCACCGCCCCGCCAAGGAAACTCCATTTCGAAACCGTGGCCGATGAAAGCCGACGCAAATACTTCTTCTCGATCACCAGATAGGAAGCGAACAATATTGCCGATGCAAGACAAAACAGATTCCCCTTCAAGGGGTCGGAAGCCACATCACTCCCCTTCTGAGTCAACACGCATATCAACGCTCCTGCGAAACCTATGACTATGCCTGCCACGCGGCCCATTGAAAGTTTATCGGTGCGGATACAAAGACAGATGATATATACAAACGCCGGTTGCAGACTTAAGAATATCGACGATGAAATCGGGGTTGTATAACTCAATCCGGAAAGCAGTGCAAACATATAGCCGAACACAAAGAAGACTCCCACCATAAACAGAGATATCATATCTTTCGCCGATGCCTTCTGACTCTTTTTACCGGTGAATAATCCCCACACCCAGAAAAACAGCGAGCCGAATCCCAGACGCAGCAAGACACCCGTATAGGCCCCCATCCACGTGGGCAACAGATAACGCAACGCATTCTGATTGAGACCTGAAAAAGTTTTGGAGGCAAACATGTAAAGATTGCCCTTCAATTTACCCGAAACCGATGTCTTGGCTTCAGGCTGCCCGGAGGCCGGCGCCGAACTTATATTCTTATTCATAACAAAGCAATTTGGAATGTTCTTTATCTATAGAAGTCGTTTAAACGACTTCATAACCTTGCGTTCATCATTAGTAACCCTGTGTTAAATAAAATTGTTCGGCATCCACACTTATATATATTTGGCAAACAGAGCAAATATTACTATATTTGCATTGAAGTCGCCACGAGCGGTTTAGACCTGACAACCTAACAACGAAACGGGTGGAATTGACATCAGCCATTGATTCGGGAGGCAGAGACGCCGACAAACCCGCAGGCATGGAACAGATTGCGTCGGTGCAAAATGGCGTCGACGACGCCGGAGGCGTGCCCAAATGGTTCGTAGCGCTCGTCAACCACAACGCCGAAAGGCGTGTGGCTCAACGACTTGCAGAACAAGGCTACGAAACATACGTTGCAATTCAGCCCACGCTGCGACTCACCCCTTCGGGACGCCGGCGCAAAATCGACAAGGTGATGATTCCCTCGCACGTATTTGTGCGGTGCACTGAAGCCGAGCGGCGACTGATCGTTACATATCCATATATCAATCGCTTTCTCTCCGACCGTTCGCGCCAGCGCAACGGCCGTGTGTCGCCCCCGGCCGTAATTCCCGCCGTGCAGCTCGACACCCTGCGTTTCATGCTCGGCCAGAGCGACCACCCGGTCACTCTCAGCCAATCTCATTACCGTCCCGGCGACAAAGTGCGTGTGATCCGCGGCGCGCTCCGCGGCCTTGAAGGCGAAGTTATAAGTCATCCCGCCGCCTCCGCCCCCGATAAAGAAGACCTCGACACCGAAATTATAGTGCGACTCGACCTCCTTGGCACTGCCCGTGTCTTTCTGTCTCCTATCGACCTCTCCCCCTTATCAAACTCCTAATGGCTGAATCGCGGCTGAAGAAATCTCTGCTCAACGCAAGGGTTAATCTCATATTCTATGTGTTGGCCCTTATACTCAGTTTCTTCTCGCGAAAGATTTTTCTTGACTCTTTAGGCACCGACTTCATCGGCCTTGTCGGAACGCTCCAGAATCTCCTCGGTTTCCTGAACCTCGCCGAACTCGGCGTCGGCGCTGCCATAGGATTCGTTCTCTACAAACCCATTTTTGAAAACGACCGCGATTCCATCAACGAAATTATATCGGTGATGGGATATGTCTACAGATGGATCGGTCTGATTATTCTCCTGTCGGGCATTATTTTATCACTATTCCTCCCTCTTATTTTCCCCGCCGGAAACACCGGAATGGGATATTCGCTGATATATTTTGCCTATTACTCTCTGTTGGCATCAAGTCTGATAGGTTACTTCATCAATTATCGGCAAAACCTGCTCGGCGCCGACCAGAAGAACTATATCGTAACCGCTTGCTTTCAGAGTGTGAATATGACAAAGATCGTCATTCAGCTCATAGTGGCCCACACCACCCGCAACCCCGTTTACTGGGTGGCAATAGAACTCGTTTTCGGGGTCATATACTCTTTGGTTCTGAACCGACGGATATACAAAACCTACCCGTGGCTCAAAAGCAATATCCGCCTCGGCAAGCAGTACTTGAAGAAATACCCGGAAGTCTTCAAAAAGGGGCGGCAGATCTTTATACATCAGATTAACTCTTTCGCGCAATTTCAACTCACGCCGTTGCTCACCTACGCCTATCTCTCGCTCAACACGGTGGCATGCCTGGGGAACTATACGCTGCTGTTCGATCGGATTTCCACTCTCCTTAATTCCGCGCTCGAAAGCATCACTGCAAGCATCGGCAACCTGATTGCCGAGGGAAACTCATCAAGGATAATATTTACTTTCTGGAAACTCACAATCCTGCGACTCTTCATCGCCGGGGCGATTCTGTTCGGCAGCATGGCCGGCACGGAAGCATTTATCCGGTCGTGGCTCGGACAGCAATATGTCCTTCCCAAAATTGTTCTTCTGCTCATCGTGTTGAACATTTACCTTAAGATTTCCACCGGGGCAATAAAACAGTTCGTATACGGCTATGGCCTTTTTGGAGATGTCTGGGCATCACTGATCGAAACCGGAACATTCATCGTGCTGGCCGTAATCGGAGGTAAAGTACTGGGTCTCCAGGGGTTATTGGGAGCCGGAGTCCTCAGCCTTTTCTTCATTCAAGGAATGTGGAAACCTTATTACCTCTATTCACGCGGATTTCATATCTCCACCTGGAAATATTGGCAACGATTCATTCTAATAAATCTGCTTAACCTCGGGCTCATGGTGTCAGGCTGGAAAGTTATTGACATGGCTGGAATCTCGTTCTCGTCCAATCCCATCATCACGATAATGCAGATTGTGGCCATAACCGCTGCATATTGCCTCGTTACCGCACCCGTTTTCTATCTGCTGTTCCCCGAAACGAGGGAATTTGTAAAGTCACTTATAAAATAAGACCGGTTTGTTACGACTTCTGAAAAATAAAATTAAAAACACCCTTTTCTCTTTACGCGCAGCCTATAATGCAAGGGCGCTTAAAGGGTGCCGCAAACTTGGGAAAGGACTCAATATCCGCCGTCCGGTTTATACTCACGGATTGGAACATGTGGAAATAGGCAATAATTTCAAATGCGGAGCAAGACTTAAGATAAGAGCATTCGGCAGTTGGGGCGACCAAAAATTCAATCCTGCAATCCGCATCGGCAATAACGTAAATATCGAATCAGACTGTCATATCGGCGCCATTAACGAAGTGGTGATTGAAGATGATGTGCTAATTGCATCTTTTGTATATATAAGTGATCATTCCCATGGACGCGTCTCAGGTGAAGAACTCTCTTGCCCCCCTATTGAGCGCCCGCTCCACTCGAAAGGGCCTGTCAGAATAGGCCGTAACGCATGGATTGGAGAAAAGGCCGTAATTTTGCCCGGCGTCACCATAGGAGAAGGCGCGGTGATCGGAGCCAGCGCGGTGGTGACTCACGATGTTCCCCCACATAGCGTTGTGGCCGGAAACCCGGCAAAAGTTCTGAGAGAATTTGTCACGACTTCATGAATACGCCGATAAAGTTTTCAATAGTTATCCCAACTTATAACGGGGAAAAATATGTGACTCGAGCCATTGAATCAGCCCTGAATCAAACTCGCCTCGCCGATGAAATCATCGTAGTTGACGACAACTCCGATGATTCAACTTTGGAGATATGTAAAAAATTTGGCAGTCGCATAAAAATCTACCATAATCCCGACGGTCCTTCCGGATTCGTAAACGGATGGAAAAACGCAATCGCACGAGCCTCCGGTGACTATATATCCATACTTCATCAAGACGATTTGCTTTATCCGGAGTTTCTTGAAGAGGTTGAAAAAGCCATATCTTTGCATCCTGATGTCAAACATTTCTTTACGCCCTGTGATAAAATAGACGCGGAGGGAAATATAACTTATCGGCCCGCAAATTATTGTTCAGGCAGAATCCACCGATTTTCCGGAAACGAATATGCCGAAGCCTACGAAAGAGTAAAAGGCCACATTCACCGATGCCCCGGAGTAGTGACCCGGCGAGACATTTTCGAAGTGTGCAATTATCGCCCCGAAGCCGGGCATATTGCCGATGATGACTTTTTTTTACGTGTCGGACTTCACACTGATGTGATCGGCATCTTGAAACCCCTGGCAGCCTATCGCGAACATTCCAATTCCGAAACCGGGCATCTATCTTTTTTCAAGCTGAACCGCCGACTCCTTGACGACTATCATTTCCAACTCGCTTCCACCTCCCGAAATCCTCAATTAAGCCCATTCATAATCAGAACTTTCAAGAAATGGGAATCGGAATATATACACCGATTGATATGGTACGGATTGAAAAACCGCAAAATTAATCATGTTGCATACGGGTTGAGGATGTGGCTGAACTTTGATAACCGTTTCGGCAACCTAAGATTTGATTTATCCACTCTTCCCGGAAGATTCAAGAACTTTATCCGAAACCGCCACATAAATTTTCTGAGGGCAAAATCAAAAAAATTACCTACGTTCCAACCCGAGGGCAACGTGGTTATTATTGCTCCGCACCCTGATGATGAAGTTATAGGTTGCGGTGCCCTTATCGCGGAGTTAACGGAAATCGGGAATCCGCCTCACGTCATAATCCTGAGCGGTGGCGAAGCATCTTTGCCACCCGACTCCCGACTTACCAAAGATGAAATAAAAGCGGAGAGACGGGCGCTCACAACAAAAGCATTGGGCCGATTAGGCCTTTCCTCGGAATATGTTCATCAACTTGATTTTATCGATGGCAAAATATCCCAACATTCAGAATCCCTGAAAGACTCTTTAAGAAAGCTTATTAATGAAATCGCCCCCAACGTCTTGCTCGTGCCTCATCAAGAAGAAGGTTGGACTGACCACACCTGTGTAAAGAATATGATAAAAGGGATGACTCCCGACTCATACAGTATTTGGGAATATTGCGTGTGGATGTGGTATTACAACGTGTGGCAAGGACTTGACTGGAAAAATGCAGCTTGCATCCGCATGACCCCCCGGCAATATCAGAAGAAGCAAACCGCATTGGATGATTATATCCTGCCCCTTGCTCCCAACGGGATGCCTTGGAGCGGCCAGCTCCCCCCGTTGTTTGTTAAAGCTGCCCGACAGGATGTGGAACTTTACTTCAGAGTGCAATAAAACAATGACTTGCAACACCAAGGATATCAAGGCAATTATTTTCGGCGAAGGGAACTATAATTCACTCGGAGTGCTTCATCAGCTTCATGCAGCCCAAATCCCATCGCTGGTTCTCAATATCGGAGACCCAAGATCGGTGTCAAAAGGCAACATTATCGGTTATAGCAAAAAATGCAGGAATATTGTTAAAGTCAATTCTGCCGAGGAGGGCGTATCCTGGATTCTGGCTAATATTCAAGAATTTGAAAAGGGAACGGTAATATACCCCACTTCCGATGAAGTAATAAAAATACTTGATCAAAACTTTAAGGACCTTTACCCTCACTTCCTTTTTCCAAACGCAGGCCCGAACGGACACCTATCAAAATTACTGAATAAAAATTTCCAGACCGAACTTGCCACAACTCACGGACTGAGAACCATAAAGAGTATATATACAGATGTGGTCGGTTTTAATACGGCTTATGTTGAATACCCCTGTATGGTAAAGACACTTAACAGCACGGTGGGTAACAAGGGGGATATGGCCGTTTGCGAATCGCCCGAACAGCTCGCAAAGATTATCGCGGAGTCTCCACGGAAAGATAAACTGATTATCCAGAAATATATCCGTAATGAAGCCGACATGCTATTTCTCGGCATCTCTTATCCTAACGGGGAAATCGAAATACCGGCAGTAGTGATTAAACCGGGAGTTTCACCCATCGGTGAATATTCTCATGCCCTTATTTCTACTGATATAAACCGCCATCTTGAGGAAAAGAATCAGGTGATCGAATTCGTGAAGAGCACGCATTATACCGGACCGTTCAGCATCGAGTTTGGCACTGAGAACGGTAAAAAATATTTCTTTGAAATCAATCTGCGTAACGACGGTACCTCCCACTATCCCCTGAAAGCGGGAGTAAATATTGCAGAAGCATATATATTGGATAAACGGATCGGGGCGAAGAAAAGCATCGAATATGAAATGATTGATGAAGTGGGCGATATCCGACGAGTCCTATATCATGAACTCACCTTTTTCCAATGGCTGAAATCATTGATAAAGGCCGGAAGCTACAAATGGTATGTTCCGGGAGATTACACTTTGCTTTTCCCATTGACACGGATGTTATTAAAACGCATAGCCGCAAAACTTATAACTTCATCAATAATTGACGATTAATCCTTTAGCGTTTTTGTGATGACAGTTCTTGTCTGCATACCCTGCCTGTTGACGGGAGGAACCGAAATCCAGACCCTGAGTCTGGTTAACGCCCTCGTCGCATCGGGCCACGAAGTGTCAGTGGCCTGCTATTTTGAATTTGATGAAAGTATGGTGCACAGATTCAAGGAAGCCGGTGCGCGGATTTTTCTTATGTCACCCGAGGGCAAGCGACCAATCGGACTTAGAAAAACAGCCTCTTTCCTTTTCCGGAAATTCCGGGAAATAATCAAGACCGTGAAGCCGGACGCGGCACACGTGCAATATATGGCTCCGGGCGCTCTCCCGGTGCTGATTCTAAAATTACAGGGGATAAAAAAAATTATTGCCACTTCTCACACTAATGCCGATATTTACTCAGCCACCGGCTTGAGAATGATAAGGTTGCTTACGCGCACGTGCCTCTCGGCTTTTCAGTGCATCACTCTTAACGCTGAGAAAAGCTATTTCGGGAAGTCGGGATTGTTTGACAATAAGCTGACCCGGCACTTCACAATTTATAACTCCCTCCCCTCTCATATCCGGATAAGGCCGAGACCACGCCCATGTTTATCGGCAGGGCAGCCCTGCACGATCGGAGTTGTGAGCCGACTCGAAAAAATAAAGGGTATGGACCTGGTGATTCCTGCCATCTGCCGGATTGCAGCTGCTTTTCCGGCTACAAGGCTGCTGGTGGTGGGCGACGGTTCGCTGAGAAAAGAAATGGAGTTTCAGGCTCAACAGTCAGGACTCGGTGACAGCATTAATTTCGCAGGGCGCGCCCCCCAATCGGAATTAAGCGATTGGTATGACAAGATTGATATCCTGCTGATGCCGTCGCGCTCGGAAGGATTCGGACTCACTGCTCTTGAAGGAATGGCTCGCGGCTGCGTTCCGGTAGTGGCGGATACAGGTGGACTTCCCGAAGTGGTGAGGGATGGGATTGATGGCCTTGTCCATAAACCGGAATCGGCCGACGACCTGGCGGCAAAAGTAATTTATCTCCTCGAGAACATCGGGCTGCTCAATACGCTGGGATATGCCGCTCAGACACGCGCCCGCTCATTCTCCGAAAATGAATACCGAAATAAAATAGCAACTCTCTACTCTTAGGTTTTCGTAAAAAGTTTAAACGACTTCAATAATATCTATCTGAAATGCAATTCCTTAACATAGTCTTTTTCATAATCCTCGTCTTTTTCATGGGCCTGTTTCTTTTAACAGACGGCAGGATTGTCAAGAACCCGTTAGACAGGTCTCAGAAAGTGTTGCTCACAGGCCCGGAAATGTATTGGGTGGTGGTTTTCTCAACAGGTCTCCTCGCATTTTCCTACGACCTTGGAATAGACTTGATGGCTATCCGGTTGTTTATTATAATGGTTCTATGTTGCATAGGCTTCGGAATTGTTAAAGACACTCCGATCCTTTCAAAACCATTAATTATATATCTGGTTTACCTTGCATGGCTCTTCGTCGGGTGCTTCTACACATTGTCAGTACCATTCGGAATACGCACCATGCTGAAATATGTTTTTCCTCTGATATTCTGCCTGTTTGCCTCGGCCGCTATTGATAATTTTATAACAGCGATAAAATCTGCCATTGCCGCAAGATGGGTGGCTGTAGCTTGCGTCATCATCACCTTCATCCCATTTCTATATACCCTTTTCGACAACGTAATCTGGTATATAACCGCACGTGTCATTCATTTCATTTCAATGATGGTTTTTTCTCTTGCAATGTTTTTCTTCACTAAAGAGAAAAAACTTAA
Source organism: Bacteroides sp. (assembly GCA_014802335.1). Classification (GTDB taxonomy): domain Bacteria; phylum Bacteroidota; class Bacteroidia; order Bacteroidales; family Muribaculaceae; genus Lepagella. The sequence goes on from JAAVCL010000015.1 coordinate 11,543, forward strand.
CTTATTTCTGTTTATCCTTTTCCTTCTCCCCTGCTTCGTCCTCCTGTTGCGCACTTCTATCCTCGGTTCTGTTGCCGCCATTGTCGCATTTTCGTTTATCCGTTGGAAACTAAAATCACTTCCGGTAATTTTAGGTGTCGTTATTCTTGGCGTAATCTCTGTTTTTGCAATCCCGAGTTTAAGAAACAAAATGTTCTTCGACAACAAAACTTCAATTGAAGAATTTCGTGCCGGAAAAATCGATATGTCGGATGTCAACACCAACTACCGGGCCTACATGTGGGAACGTCTTGAAAACAATCTATACCGGGATCATGAATTGCTCGGTTCAGGCACGGGCTCCACACAATATTTCATGCAGGCAAACCCCCGTATGTTCGCAAATCTTGCAGCCTCACACAGCGACTTCGTGCAGATGCGCTGCGACAACGGGATCATAGGACTGGTGATCTACTCTGCAATGATTGCCGCAATATACATTCATTGTTTTCTTATTTACTGGCGAACAGGCGATAACCGCATAAAACTATTCGCACTGACAGCGGGCGCCTCGCTGATAGGGGTCTTCGCTACGTTCTATTCCGACAATACGGTAAACTATTCGCTCGCCACACTTTCCATTCCATTCGGATTCTACGGCATGACTTTAGCCCTCAACAAAAGGCTGAGATGATTTCGATAGTTATCCCTTTATACAACAAAGAGCATTTTATCGCCTCTACCCTTCGCTCCGTGTTGGCACAGTCTTACGGAGACTTTGAAGTTGTCATAGTCGATGACGGTTCGACAGATAACAGTCTTGCCATAATCAACAATTTCAACGACAGCCGTATAAGAATAATTTCGCAAGCAAACAAGGGTGTTTCGGCTGCAAGAAACCGAGGCATCGCCGAGGCCAAAGGGGAATATATAGCTCTGCTGGATGCCGATGATGAGTGGAAACCCGATTTTCTTCAGACTCTGATTTATCTCACCGAAAAGTATCCGGAATGTGATGTCTTCACCACTGATTATGAATTTCGCGACACTTCGGGGCACGTCTCCCATACCATTATCCGCAACATTGAGTTCGAGGGCGAGGATGGCAGATTGGACAATTACTTTGAGGTAGCGGCCTCATCGCACCCCCCAATCTGCTCAATCTCTATTATGGCCCGCAAATCAGCATTTACCGCAATCGGAGGATTCCCGACCGGTGTGAAATCGGGCGAAGACCTGCTGACTTGGGCACGATTGGCTGCCAAATACAAAATTGCATATTCCCGAAAAGCTCTTGCTGTGTTCAACATCGAGGGTTACAATTTCAAGGAAAAACCCAAAAGACTCCCGGCCGAAATTGACATTGTGGGTCAACAACTCCTGAAAATAAAAAAGGAAGTCAACCCCCGCGGAATTAATGCCTACATATCTCATTGGCATAAGATGAGAAGTTCCGTCTATATGAGACTCGGAATGAGAAAAAGAAGCATCGATGAAGCTATGACAGGATTAAAATACAATCCCTTGAATTACAAGTTATTAGTATTCATTGCATTAAATTTACTTCCTAAAAAATTTCAACCCTTCTGATGCTTGCACCCGTCTTAATATTCGGATATAATCGTCCGCAATTGTTTGCCCGGATGGCTGCATCTCTCAAAGCCAACGTAAATTTTGAGAATCACAAGGTTTTTGCTTTTATTGACGGTCCTAAAACTGCAGCTGACAGTAATCTTGTATCCGAAACTATTCTTGAGGCGCGGAAACTGACCGATAATGTGACGGTTGCCGATAAAAATCAAGGATTGGCAGCATCTATAATAAATGGGGTGACCGAAATAATAAACACTTTCGGCCGCGCCATTGTGATTGAAGATGACCTGATTCTTCATCCTCTATTTCTTAATTTCATGGATTTCTATCTGGATAACTTTGAAAAAGATTCCAATATTCTATCCATCTGCGGATTCGGACTTAAGATAAAACGCCCCTCTGACTATAAATCCGATATTTACCTTGCACGCCGGGCTTCATCCTGGGGCTGGGGCACCTGGGCTGACAGGTGGAATAAAATAGACTGGAATGTGACTCGGTTTGCAGAAATAAAAGATTCAAGAAAGCTTCAGAAGGAATTTAACAGAGGGGGAAGCGACATGTTCTCGATGTTAAACGATTACATGACCGGGCGCAATAATTCATGGGCAATCCGATTCTGCTTTCATCAATTTTTAAATGGTTATTATTCCGTGCATCCTTTCAAATCCTTGGTTATTAATGACGGTTACAATCAATACGCCACTAACTGCCGCCAGAAGTATAACCGCTTCAAGACCGACTTTCTTAATGAAAAGGAAACACCGGCTTTATGTACCCTTCCCGAATTACAACCGGAACCACTTATCGACAGTCAACTGCGCAAATACCATTCAGTCTCAAGACGTATATATAGTAAAATCAGGCGCATTTTGAATATATAAAACTGCGGAAACAAATATGTTTACAGTATGCCAAGCAGCCGATTTTATATCTTAATCCATATCGTTTCGTAAACGATATTCTCAATGAAAATACTATTAGTACATAATGATTACGGGAAATACTCGGGCGAGGAAGCTGTAGTTGACCGCATGGATACAATGTTTCAAGCATTGGGCCACAAAGTGGTGAAATTGCGCCGCTCCACAGCCTATATCCGCGAATCGGCAACGGGCAAAATCCGCACTTTCTCTAACGGCATATATTCTCCTGCAGGCGTGCGGGCCATGCGCGATATTATCAATGCCGAGAAGCCCGATCTGGTCAACATCCACAATCTTTTTCCCTTCATCGGCCCGGCTGCCTTGCGCGAATGTAAAAAAGCCGGTGTGCCGATAGTTATGACTGTTCACAATTATCGGCTTGTATGCCCCACCGGTCTGTTCTTTAACAACGGCATGCCCTGCGAACTCTGCCTTGATAATGGGAATGAATGGAATTGCATAAAGCGTAATTGCGAAAACTCTATACCAAAATCGGTGGCTTACGCCCTGCGCAACTTTATTGCCCGGAAAAAGCGTCATTACCTCGAGTGTGTGGATATATTTGCCTGTCTCACTGAGTTTCAGAAGAATAAACTTATTCAGGCCGGTTATCCGGAAAACAAGATATATGTCATTCCCAATTCATTTGACTCAGACATAAGGCCAACTTTTGAAACAGGACAATATGTGGCCTTCAGCGGGCGCATCAGCCACGAAAAGGGGATAGACCTCATAATCGAAACCGCGCGCCGCAACCCGTCGATTCCTTTTCGGCTCGCCGGGGCGTTACGCGACTCCGGACTGACCGGAGAGATTCCCGAAAATGTGGTGTTTGAAGGGCATCTGAGTGGTAACGATTACCTAAATTTCCTTTCAAACGCACGGTTTATAGTGATGGCCTCCCGATGCTATGAAGGCTTCCCGATGGCTATCCTCGAAGGTGCCGCCCACGGCAAACCGGTTGTGGCCCCCGACCATGGAGGTTTCACCGAAATTATCGGAAAGGACAATTCAACCGGACGACTCTTCATGCCAGGCAATGTTGAAGACTTAGAAAAACAAGTGCGTATGCTATGGAACGATACGGAACTTTGCCTGCGGCTCGGAATGAACGCTCACAAAAAACTTATTGAATGTTATTCGACTCAAGCAGTAAGCAAAAAATGGGCCGAAATCATAGCTAAATTTGATAAAATGCCTTTATAGCCGTAGAAGTCGTTTAAACTTTTTACGAAAACAATTTTAAAAACTTCTTAGGTTTTCGTAAAAAGTTTAAACGACTTCCGTAGAGAATTAACAGTCAATATTGCGGAAATATAAGAAAAAAAATGTAAATTTGCATGATAATGAGGACTGTGAACAATAATATTTGTCTGTTGCATGGTTCACATTATGTAATCTCTCCAATTTGAAAAGGATAAGTAAATGCAAATCATATTGTTATCCGGCGGATCAGGCACACGCCTATGGCCACTGTCGAACGATGCACGTTCCAAGCAGTTTCTGCGTCTTCTTGACGTGGGAGGCACCGGTCGTCGCGAATCGATGGTGCAACGCGTAATGCGCCAACTTCGGGAATCGGGTATTACAGCCGATGTCACCGTGGCCACCAGCGCCTCGCAGCGCGACTCAGTGCTTGCTCAGCTCGGCCCGCAAGTAAATATAGTCACCGAGCCCACCCGGCGCGATACTTTCCCGGCAATCTGCCTCGCGTGTGAATTTCTTGCACGTGAGAAAAACTGTGCGCCCGATGAAACCATTATCGTAATGCCCTGCGACCCCTATACGGAAGCCGGTTATTTCGAAGCCATAAATAAAATGGCCGGAGGCCTGGAAAACAGTGGCGATGAACTGATTGTCATGGGCATCGACCCCACCTATCCCTCGGCCAAGTACGGATACATCGTTCCGGCTGGCGGCACTGCATCTCCCAACGGTGTGATTCCGGTGAAAAGATTCACCGAAAAGCCCGATGTGGAACAGGCGAAAAAACTCATTTCGGAAGGAGCACTTTGGAACGGCGGAGTATTTGCATTCAAGCTCGATTACGTAACCCGCATTGCCGAAAAATATGTCAAAGCTGAAAATTTCGCGGAAATTCGCGACCGTTACGAAGAATTCCCCAAAATCAGTTTTGACTATGAAGTGGCCGAAAAAGCCTCGAAAATAGGCATGGTGAAATATCATGGAGACTGGAAAGACCTTGGCACATGGAACACACTGACCGACGAGCTTAAAACGCACGAATATGGCAATGTAACGACCGACGGTACCGGTCGTAACACTCATATTTTCAACGAACTCCAGATTCCGTTACTTTGCCTCGGCACTCAAGACCTTGTGATTGCCGCCTCGCCCGACGGTATCATCGTTTCTGAAAAAAACAAATCGGAAAACGTAAAGACATTTGCTGCCACACTCAAACAGCGCCCCATGTTCGAGGAACGCCGCTGGGGGTCGTATAAAGTTATTGACAGCATCGAATTTCCCGACGGCTACTGCGCACTCACCAAGCAGCTGACTGTGAACGCCGACTGCGCTCTGAGCTATCAGCGCCACTTCTGTCGTGACGAAGTGTGGACTCTGATTGACGGCAAAGGCGAAGTGGTGATCGACGACGTGAGGCGCCCGGTGCAACGCGGCGAAACAATCTTCATTCCAAAAGGAGTGAAGCATGCCCTGCGTGCCTTCACAAGCCTGACTTTTATCGAAGTGCAATCAGGATCCAATCTTATTGAAGAGGATATCGAAAGATTCGACTATAAATGGTGATCTAATCTATCTTTGCAGATGAAAACAATAGCAATCATTCTGGCCGCCGGGAGCGGACGCCGACTTGGCTCTGACCTTCCCAAGCAGTTTCTCGAAGTCGAGGGGCGGCAGGTGATTGAGTACACTCTTTATGCGTTCGAGAAGTGTGCGGCTGTTGACGAAATCTGCGTTGTGACACACCAACACCACATACCCGAAATAAAATCTATCGCAATCCGCAACGGTTTCCATAAACTACGCGACGTGATTACGGGAGGTGCCGACAGATTTTCATCAAGTCGGGCTGCCCTTGAGTTCTACGCAAATGAATCGCCCGAAACGATAATCATGTTTCACGACTCTGTCAGACCCTTGATTGCCCCCGGCACAATTGAAGAATGTGTAAAGGAAATGGAGTGTCACGATGCCGTGGCCCTCGGCACTCCCTCGACAGATACCATCTGGGTATTAGACTCGCAAACAAATATACGGGAAATTCCGCCGCGCGGCAATTTATACAACGCTCAGACTCCTCAATGCTTCCGATTAGGCCAAATCAGCGAAGCATACAGTCGTGCGGCAGCCGATTCCGGCTTTGTTGCCACCGACGACTGCGGTGTCCTGCTCCGCTATGCTCCGAAGTGTAAGATTCACGTCGTGAAGGGTTCGGCCGATAATCTTAAAATCACCTATAAAGAGGATCTGTCTCTCCTCGCAACCTTATTAAAATCCCGTTCTTTGGTCCACGATAAACAGGATGAATCCATACTTTCAAACAAGATTTAACACACCGGATGAATATATATTTCAACATACGCTATGAAATGGACCGCGACGAGGTGCACAAAGCCATCGAACGCCGGCTGCCTCATCCGGAGTCAGACTATATCTGTGTAGCCGACGGTGTAATTGTCAACATGGCCAATCGCAACCTTGACTATCTTAAAGTTGTGAACGGCGGCCTGTTCTCGATTTGCGACAGCAGCTATGTGCCTATATATCTTCGCCTTATCTACGGACTGCAATACGACCAATATTGCGGTGCGCAGATTTTCAGAGACATTGTGTCCGACCAGCGTTACCGCATGATATTTCTCGGAGCCAGGCAGGAGGTGCTTGACGGTCTCCGCAAACACATCGGGCAATGGAACCCCGACGTGAAGGATATGAAATTTGTGGAGCTGCCGTTCCGCAAAGTCGAGGATTTCGACTATCCGGCCATTGCACGAATCATTGAAGAGGATGGCGCCGAGATTATATGGGTAGCTCTCGGAGCCCCTAAACAAGAGATATTTATGTCTCGACTGAAACCTTATCTTCATCACGGTGTGATGATAGCAGTCGGGGCAGCTTTTAAATATTACAGTGGTGTCGACATGGGGCGTGCTCCCCAATGGATGATTAACTGTCATCTCGAATGGCTCTACCGCCTTATCAAAGAGCCTCCCAAACAGTTCAGACGCTGTTTCCACATAGTTCGCACTCTCCCGCGACTGCTGTTCCATGAATGGCGCAGAAAACGGGAATGGCGCCGAAAACATGAATCGCAGACTTGCAATTCTTCTTCCGGCCACCCGGTTTCCGACCCCTGAAACAGTACCGGGGTGGGGATGAATTGGCATTTCCTCTCCTTTAATATAAAATTAATATAAAATCAAATATAAAATCCCGAATTTCAAGAAGAAATTCGGGATTTTATATTTCGACTTACGACCGGGATCAGTAATCATAATCGGGTACAACCCGAATGGCTCTCCAGCCCCAATCGCCTTTCTTTATATTGTAATAAGCCACTGCTGTGATTTCTGCCACCGACCCGGGTGCAATATTCTGCAGAAGGCCTGCATCCACATAGATGCCGTCGACAAACGTAAAGGTCTGACCGGGACGGATATTGATTTCAGAACGAAGTTTGCGGAAAAGTTTCCCTTCGTAGGAGGCCGGATCATCGACCCGACGAATGGTCATTACATTTGACACATTCTTACCATCGGGTTCTTCTGCAAAACGCACGCAATAAACCTGATTGTCGGCAAAGCGCATATTGAGTCGCTTGGTCGAAAAGAAACCGCGATTATGATCTTCCGTCACGAAGTTCACTGTCTGCTTTTGAGGATTAAACTTGCTGACAAGTATTGCAGTTTCAGGCACACCACCAAAGAGGAAATCTCGGGTTGGTTCCATGTTCTCCTGATAGAAGATGTAATTGTTCTCATTTGCCTGCGTTTCAGCATACCAGGGCATTGACATCAATCGGGCGATAGATTCCGGTAGCTTGCGGCCTTTCTTTTCAGACACAGCCCTTATAGCCTCAATTTCATATTTTGCGGCTGCATATTCACCCATTTCATAGAGCATAGGGGCGAGCGCAATGCGCACCTCAACAAGCTGTTCAGGATTTGCACGGCATGTCAGCGCACGGCAATAACAGGCCATGCGAAGATTGTCTTCATCCAGCACATCGCCAAGTTTAGCCCAGGCCCAATAGTGATTTTGATACTTCTTCACAAATTCGCGCGCAGTCTCCACAGCCTCTTCCATGCGGTCAAGGGCTTTGAGAAGAAGTGTCTTCTGGTAGAGGGTATACCGGAATTCAGGATGAGTCACCAATAAATTATCAAGCTCACCCACCAGACGCTCAATATCCTCCTCAGAGGCTATGCCCCGCTCGGCGGCGAGCAAAATACTTTTAACGGCCATTGTATAGGCACGTTCGGCAAGAGATGTATTCATCGCGCCGTTGTTAAGACGCATTTTCAAATAATCTTCCGGCAGGAAAAACTCAGGCCCCCACCAATCAAGCACTTCGGCAAATGCATCCCATGGCTTTCCGTTTTCGTCATGCAGCAGCATCAGCGAATCCAACAAGATTGAATAATAACGATGAGGTTTCAGAAAAGCAATTCCGGTAAGGGCATCGAACAACGAATCAAGCTTCCCGGCATCAAATATATTCTCGCGGTTCAATGCAAGAACAAGTTGACGGATATCCCACGCGATTCTGTTGTTCATCTCCGCTTCACCAACTTCCTCAAGTCGTAATGAAGCCAATTCGTTAATACACTCAATCACCTTGTCAATATCACCCGCCTTTGCAGCCTTTTCATTTTGCGCTTTCACACATTCGGCAAGAGAAATCAATGCTGATTTGTCAGAAGAATCCGCTTCGTGCAATTCTCGGGCCGCCTCACAGGCCTTTTCAAGTTCTCCCGATTTGCGAAGCTCAGTAATTTCATTAAGGGTCATCATGGATTCGATAAAATATTATATATAAATAAAATAATAAAAATTACAATAGTCGTAAAAATTAATAGATGTCAATATCTTCTTGGAAAACTCCTTGAGCAATACATAATGGTTAAGATTCTCAAAAAGATATTGGAACGGAACGTACTATCATTCCACTCCGCGGACTGCACCAAAATTACTAAAAATTATGCAATTACGCAAGAGAATAATTATTTAAACGTGTATTTATTTGCACATTACGGGCCGACCGGTGGCGTTTGAAAGCAAACGCGCCACTGATTCAAGTGCCGACTTGCGCGCTTTTGCCGGCTCCCCACGTTTCTCGATATTGCGCCTCACGGATTCGAGCACATGCGCTTTGGCAAGATTTTCTTCGGCCGCACTGAACACGGCCGGTCCAAGCAGTTTGTCGTTCCACGAGTCATAAATCACGTATGCATCCGGGCGCGTAGACTCGCGCAGCGTTAATGTGGCCGGAGGAAGAGTGACATGCAGGGTGTCGCCCTGCTCTTCAAGTGTTATTTTTTCCAGATCGAAACCGATGGTGCCTTCTACCGACACACGGCCCACAAGGTGTCGCGACCCGATTGTGGCCTTGAATGGAATCTCCTGCCACACGGAAACTGTCTGGAGTTCAACCATACTCCGGATATCGCTGATTTTCGCCGGCGCATAGCGAACGCGTTCGGGCGCGGGCGACGCCTGCCACCGCTGCCACATCATATACCCGGCTATGCCTATAATCAGTATTACAATTCCGGCAAAAACTACATACAACTTTCTCATCAGTACATTTCCGTTGAAATTTCCCTGTTTACGCTTGGCAGGTCTTAATATTTATCCAAAGAACTGAATCGCGCAAGATTCTATTTCCAGCTCACCTCCACTTCATATCCATCGGATGCCAGCAGCTGCCTGAAGAATGATTCGGCACGTCGCCGCCCGGCCTCTGTAACCAGTGCGGCGAATTCCGGATTCGACTTGACCTCTTGTTTCAAAAGGGTGTTCATCTGCTCTTTGAGTCGAGCTCTTTCCTCCGGACCTATCACCGACCGCAAGCCCGTGACACGATAGTGCTCTTCATGAAATTCCGCTTCCCTCCCCGAAAATTCAGTCTTGATTGCCGGAAGGCGAACCGAGATGCGTCGTGCTTCCTTATCGACTGTAATATCTTCGGCGGTAAGCTCCGACATATCTATGTAGGCGTTCAAATACGTATCGTAGGAATATACAGCCTTACGGTCGCCGATTTTGAGGGCATCCACAACGGCTGCGATAATCTGTCGTGAGCCTTCGGCCTCGCTCATAGAAATGTCATTGATAGAGGCTGTCTTTTTTATACTCATGCCGGCAACTGCAAGTTTCTCGATTCCCTCGAAACGACTCAACAGCAGCTCGGAATTTGGCTCAGACGGAGTTTCGGGTGTCGGCGTCACACATGAAGCCAACACCGTAAAGATTATCAGAATAAATGTTGTTGACAGTAATCTCATTTCTCTGTTAACAACCAATCACTTGTTTTTGTTGGCATGATCTTCTGCCCATGCCTTGCAGGGCTGCATGCTCGAACCGTCGAAACAATGTGTGCATATCCGGCATTTCGGCAATCCGATGCTTTCCACAAGGTCTTCGATAGTACAGAATTTAAGACTCGACAAGCCAAGTCTTCGGGCAATCTCGCCTACCATCTTTTCATATTCGGGCGAACCGGTGGTGGCGTACTTTTCGAGCTTCGCGGTGTGGTCTCCCTCGAAATCCTGAATGATCCGACGCGAGATGAGCTCAAGGTCACTTTTCGAAGATGTGAAGCCGATGAACGGACAGCCATAAACAAGGGGAGGACAAGAAATACGGGCATGAACAGCCTTCGCACCCCCTTCGAAGAATGTGCATACATTGTCGCGCAGCTGGGTGCCTCTCACAATAGAGTCATCACAGAAAACCACACTCTGATCTTTGAGCAGTGCGCGGTTGGGAATCAGTTTCATGCGCGCCACCAGATTGCGGCGGTCCTGAGTGGAGGGTGTGAAGCTGCGAGGCCATGTGGGCGTATATTTAAGCACCGCGCGACGATAGGGAATACCGTTGCCCTCTGCATATCCAAGTGCGAAGCCGACACCTGAATCGGGAATTCCGCACACTGAGTCGGCCTTCATATCATCGGTCCGGCCCATGGCGCGACCGCAGGCCTCACGCATTTCTTCGGCATTTATGCCGTTGTAATCAGAGGCCGGGAAGCCATAATAAACCCAGAGGAAGGAACATATCTGTTCGCGACGGGCCGGCTCCTGAAGAACCTCTACCCCGTTGGCCGTGACGCGCACTATTTCTCCGGGGCCAAGGTCGCGCACGCGCTCATAGCCAAGATTCGGGAAAGCCGATGTCTCGCTGGTGAGTGCATAACCATCCTCTCCGCGACCTATCACAATTGGTGTGCGACCTAAATAATCGCGAGCCGCTATGATGCCGTCTTCGGTAAGAATCAACATCGAGCACGACCCGTCTACTCGCTCATAAACCTTATTGATTCCGTCGCGGAAATCATTGCCCATGTTGATAAGCAACGCCACAAGCTCGGTCTGATTGATGCGGTTGGCCGAAAGCTCGCTGAGATGCATCCGCTCGGCTAACAGCTCATCGGCTATCTCACGGGCATTGTTAACTTTTGCAACAGTCACCACTGCATAACGGCCCAAATGAGAATTTACAATTATCGGCTGCGGGTCCGTGTCGCTTATCACACCGATGCCGATGTTGCCTTTGAACGCCCCAAGCTCATCCTCGAATTTTGATCGGAAATAATTTCGTTCGATACTGTGAATCGAGCGATTAAAGCCCGCTTCCTCATCAAAAGTTACCATCCCGGCACGCTTTGTGCCAAGATGTGAATTATAGTCAGTGCCATAAAACAGGTCGTTGACTACAGGCCGCTTTGCGACCGCACCAAAAAAACCACCCATAGAAAAGGTTTTAGTTAGAAATGCAAGAACACTCCGGCCAAATGCGGAAGGCCGGGCGATGTATTAAAGTGCAAAATTAATAAAAAAATTTTTCTGTTGGGCAGCTATCCTCATTTTTTTAAGTTAACTTTGTGATATGCTCTTTCGTCGGCAAGGCGATATCCGCTCCCTGAGGATACCACCTTGCATTAATCGCAATCTTAAGTTAATCAACACTTTCTCATGATAGATTTAATAACCGATTTTCTAAAAAATGTAAACTCTCTTGAAGTTAACATGACCAACAGCATGTTCAGACTTATATTGAGCATGGTGCTCGGCATGGCTGTCGGAGCCGAACGTAAACGCAAAGGACAAATTGCCGGTATCCGCACTTTTACTCTTATTGCCATGGGATCGTGTCTGGCGATGTTGCTTTCCATCTACGTGCCTCAAGTTTATCTTGGCCTCAAAAACGGCGACCCGGGACGTATCGCCGCTCAAGTCATAACGGGCATCGGTTTTATAGGCGGCGGTGCGATGATTCACATGAAGGGTGCCGTGAGAGGTCTTACCACAGCCGCCGGAATCTGGATGACGGCCATAATCGGAATGGCGGTAGGCATCGGGATGTATTTTATCTCAATCGGCGCCACGATACTAATTCTCCTCACTCTTGTGGCTTTCGAGCACTACGAGAAAAAACGGGGCGTGGGGCAAGTGTCGAAGGTTATCAGCCTGACGGCCGGCGGAATCCTTCACGACATTGGCGACTACCGAAAGGTATTTGCCGACAATGGCATTCATCTTTCCACTTATTACGTCGAGTATAATTATGAAAAGAATATTACGGAACTGAATTTCGTGGTGCTTGCCCACGCCTATTCAAATCTCCTCCCCGTTCTCGAAGCAATAGGCAAAGTTAATCCCACTCTTAAACTCACGCTTTCGTCTCAACTCGACATTTAGACCCGTCCTCAAGATATTGTGGCTCTGCGCCAAAAGCCAATTGGAAACATGCACAACATGTGCATGTTTTTTCATTTAACTTTGCTCAAAAGATTTTATTCCAGTTGTATTCATCATGAAGTTATATACTTTCCTTATCTCCGGATTGATTTTAGGACTTTCATCAGGGTGCCACGGAACCGAACATGACCATGATTCGGAAAAAGAGCATAGTGAACAGGAACATAAAGCTGACTCGAATCTTGTTGAGATGACGCATGAGGCAGCCAAGAGTGCAGGGATCACCACAGAAACAGTTGCCGCCTCCGATTTTAACGAAAGCGTTAAGGCCGCGGGGTTTATCGAGAACAGCCGCGGGGGCGAACGCATAGTTTCCGCCCCGGCCTCAGGAATAGTGTCTTTCAGCAGCGGGATTGTTGCCGGGCAGGCTGTCAAGGCCGGACAACCCCTGTTTTCTATCTCTTCAAAGGGTCTTGAACAGTCGGACGCCACATCCACAATTCATGTGGATGTTGAGGCTGCCCGCACCGCCTACGAGCGCGCCGCGCAATTGATTAAAGACAATCTTATCACCCGCCCCGAATACGACCGGCTGCGTGCTGATTATGACCGGGCCAAGGCAGTGGCGGCCACTGTGGGCGCCAAAACCGCCCGGGCTGTAGGGGTCTCTGCTCCTATGTCGGGATTTCTTGTTGATGTTTCGGTGGCTCCGGGTGCATTTGTAAATATGGGCGATCCTTTGGCCACGGTGGCAACCGACCGCCGACTCCTGCTCCGAGCCGAGGTTAGCGAACGTCATCGGAATTTCGCACGCTCGGTGTCGGGTGCGAATATCCGCGTTCCCGGCCAGGAACTGAGTGTTTCTCTCGCCTCTCTCGCTCCAAAAATACTGAGCTCGGCTCCCACAGCATCGGCAAATTCAAATTTCTTCCCCGTCTACATCGAATTCGACAATCCGGGTGGCCTTTCAAACGGATCGGTTGTGGAAGTGTGGCTCGCGGGCAACACCCGCCACGGGGTGATAAGCGTGCCAAATTCGGCCCTTGTTGAGGAGGGTGGATATTTCTATGTTTACGTTAAGCAGCCCGACGAACATGAACTGTTCCGAAAAACAGAAGTCAAAACGGGTTCTACCGACGGCATGCGCACTGAAATCATATCGGGACTTTCGGAAGGAGAAACTGTCGTGACTCAGGGAGCCCTCCGCATCCGCATGGCCGGCATGGGATCTTCAATCCAGGGACATACTCACCACCATTAATTGTTCATCACAGGCAGCAGGCATGTTAAACAAAATAATTTCTTTCTCACTTCGCAACCGCACGCTCATCGGCGTTCTGGCCGCAGTTATAATCACAGCCGGAATCTTCATCATAAACCGCATGGAAGTTGATGTCTTTCCCGACCTCAACGCCCCCACCGTAACCGTTATGACAGAAGCCCCCGGCATGGCGGCCGAAGAAGTTGAGCAACAAATCACTTTCCCCCTTGAGACTGCACTCAACGGCGTTGCCGGAATGAGGCGAATCCGCAGCAATTCCGCTAACGGTTTCTCAACTATATGGATCGAATTTGACTGGGACACCGACACATATCGCGCACGGCAGAACGTGGCAGAACGACTTTCGGGCGTCTCACTGCCCACCGCCTCGGGGCGTCCCGTCATGGGCCCGCCCACCTCTGTATTGGGCGAAGTGATGTTCGTAGGCCTCACATCCGATTCGCTCTCTTCGACAGAATTACGCACCGTGGCCGACTCCCGAATTGCCCCACGCCTGGCCGCTATCCGCGGAGTTGCCCAAGTGTCGGTGATCGGGGGCGATGAGCAGGAGTATCAGATTTTGCTCGACCCTGCGGCTATGCGCCGTTACGATGTGACTCTCGCTGATGTTACCGATGCACTGGAGGGTATAAACGACAACGCTCCCGGAGGTGCTATTTATGATTACGGAAACGAGTATCTGATACGCGGAACTCTCTCAACCAAATCGGTGGAAGACATCGGCAAGGCGGTGATAAAAAAACCGGAAGGCGTTCCGGCCATACTTCTTGAAAATATCGCCGAAGTCAAGACCGGAGCCCGTTTCCCTGTGACCGGCACCGCTTCCGTTTCCTCAAAACCGGGAGTTCTGCTCACCGTGACCAAACAACCCGACACGGGAACAATCACTCTCACCGAAGCCATAGACCGCACCGTCGATGATATTAAAACTACCCTGCCCGAATCTATCGTGCTTCACACCGATCTTTACCGCCAGCAGAATTTCATCAATGCTTCTATCGGAAATATCAAGGAAAGCCTCATCGAGGGCGCTGTCTTCGTGTGCATCATCCTTTTCATCTTCCTGATGAATCCGCGCACCACACTGATATCTATCGTAACCATCCCGATTTCGCTGATTATGACCCTTATTATCCTTCACCTCATGAAGATTTCGGTCAACACCATGAGCATCGGCGGAATTGCTATAGCCATCGGGTCGCTGGTGGATGATGCCATTGTGGATGTGGAGAACGTTTTCAAACGGCTCCGACAGAATTCGATGCTTCCCCCCGAAGATCGCCGTTCGAAAATGGAGGTCGTATTCGATGCGTCGCGCGAGGTGAGGATGCCTATCTTGAATTCCACTCTTATCATCATCGTGAGTTTTGTGCCTCTGTTCTTTCTTAGCGGCATGGAGGGGCGCATGCTTATCCCTCTGGGAGTTGCATTTATTCTCGCCCTTCTTTCATCAACTCTTGTGGCTCTGACTCTCACACCGGTGCTCTGCTCGTGGCTGCTGCCCCAAGAGGGTATAAAGGAAACGGAGCCGGGAGTGGTGCGTTTCATGAAGAAATATTACAGTCACAGCCTTGAATGGGCACTCGAACATGGCAAGAGTATTTTGATTGCTTCCGCCGTGGTTTTGATTGCCGCCCTCGGCTGGTTCCTGACTTTCGGGTCTTCTTTCCTCCCACCATTCAACGAAGGGTCATTTACCATCAATGTCAGCGCCTTTCCGGGAATTTCTATTGAAGAATCCGACAAAATCGGACGTCAGGCCGAGGAAATCCTGCTTTCGGTGAAGGAAATCGACCACGTGGCCCGCAAGACCGGACGTGCCGAACTCGATGAACATGCTCTCGGACTGAATGTATCGGAAATCGAAGTACCTTTTCACCTTACGGATCGCAGCAAAGATGAAGTTCTGGCTGAATTGCGCGAGAAATTAAAAGTAATCCAGGGGGCCAATATCGAAATCGGGCAACCTATCTCCCACCGAATTGACGCCATGCTTTCGGGCACGGAAGCGAATGTGGCCATTAAAGTGTTCGGCCCCGACTTGTCGCACATCCACACCATTGCCAAGCAGATAAAAGCGGCTTTGACCGGCATTGAAGGGCTCGAAGACATAAACGTGGCCCAACAAAGCACGCGCCCGCAACTGCGCATCACGCCCCGTCGCGAAATATTGGCGCATTACGGCATGACAGTTCCCGATTTCGGTAAACTCGTATCTTCGCTTTCTGAAGGATTGAAAGTCTCACAAGTCTACGAGGGCAATATGGTCTATGATATTGTTCTGAAGATGAACCCGTCGCACACCCAGAGCATCAATGCCCTGAAGGAATTGCCTGTCACACTCCCCGACGGGGTGCAGGTGCCGCTGGAAACTTTGGCCGAAATCCGCGTGGCCGACGGCCCTGATGAAGTGGGACGTGAAAATCTTGAACGGCTCTCGGTGGTGGGTGTCAACGTTCAGGGTGCAGACCTCGGGGGTGCCGTCGAAAACATAAAGAAAGCCATAGCCGAAAAGGTGAGTCTGCCCGACGGATACAGAGTGGAATATGGCGGCCAGTTTGAAAGCGAACAGGAGGCATCGAGAACGCTCATGATCACCTCTCTCCTATCTTTGATTGTGATTTTCATGCTTCTTTACAATCAATTCCGCAGTGCCCGCCAATCGCTGATAGTGATGATCAACCTTCCGCTGGCTCTTATCGGGGGTGTGGTGGCAATCGGCCTCGGGTCGCAGGTGGTGAGCATCCCGGCAATCATTGGTTTCATTTCACTATTCGGTATCGCCACTCGCAACGGCATGCTCCTTGTGGACCGATACAATATGCTGACACACCGCGGAATAAGCGTTACTGAAGCCGTTAGACTCGGTTCGGCCGACCGACTCAATCCGATCATCATGACTGCCCTTACATCGGCTCTGGCCCTTATTCCTCTCGCTGCCGGCGATGCAACGCCCGGTAATGAAATCCAGAGTCCTATGGCAAAAGTGATTTTGGGAGGATTAATTTCTTCCACCCTTTTAAACATTTATGTAGTTCCGGTTGTCTATCTAATGACTAACCATGCCCGGTCGGCAAATAATAAAACACACGGGCGTAAGTATTCACAAAATGGACATTACGTATAAAACCCTTTCTGTTCTGACTCTTCTTGGCGCATCATGCATTTCTGCGGCAGCCGATAACTACAACGCAACTCTTGATAAGATAATCAATAATAACCCGGGGCTGGTGGCTTCGTTTGCCGCCTTGGACGCTGAAAAAGCCGAAAATCTCACCGGCCTTAATTTGGCTAATCCGGAAGTGGGCTTGTCATACCAATGGGGTGTTCCCTCGGATGTACCCGATAAGAAGACCATCGATGTCTCGCAGGAATTTGATTTCGCCACGCTGTCGGGGGCAAAAAAGAGATTGGCCAAGGTGAAAAACAAGGGAGCTGAAGCAGCCTTCCGTCAATCACTTCGTGCTGTGGCAGCCGAGGCTGATGCGCTGATGACCGACATCGTTTACCAACGCCGGTTGGCACAACATTACGATTCGGCCATCAATCTGATGAATCGTACTCTTTCGGCCGGTAAAACCGCTCTTGAACAGGGCCAGATAACAATTGTTGATTTCAACGGCATCCGGATGGACCTTAACGCTCTCGAGACCGACCGCCAACTTAATAAAATCGATTATGACAACAATCTGAGCTCTCTTGCCGCCCTCGGAGGGTCCACAAACATCAACTGGACCTCAAGCGACTATGCCGATTACAATCTGCCGGCCGATTTCAGCCAATGGTTAGAGGAAAACAGAGTAAAATCTGATGGTGTGATTCAAGCTCGGGCAGAACAAAACGTGGCTGAAGGTGAGATCTCGCTTCGCAAATCTGAGAATCTGCCCACTTTCTCTCTTGGCTACACTTCCGAACTCGTTAAGGATGCCAACTATCATGGCGTGACGCTCGGAATCGGGCTTCCACTCTGGGCCAACTCTGGGCGCGTCAAAGCAGCCCGGGCCGCAGCGAACGCGGCTCAGATTGCCGGCGAGAAGGCCGCGCTCGATTTCGAACTCAAGCAACGGGCACTCTATGATAAAGCCCTTGTGACCGGCCGCATGCTTGAGAATACCCGCACCATGGCCCGCGATTGCGATATACATGGGGAACTTGACAAGTTATACTCTTCGGGCCAAATTTCCGCTCATGAATATATGGCACAACTCGTCTCTCTGCTCGAATTGAACAAAAAGGTGATTGAATCGGAATATGCATGGCAGAAAGCACTGGCCGATTTCCGTGCCGCCACGATACGATAAAGGGTGGATAAGCAATGAATCCTTTGCTAAGTATTCTCAGACGTTCCGTACGAACGTTGGCATCTGCCGATATCATTTCCCCTCCCAAGGCTGCCGAGTGGCTTTATTTCGCCGAACTCGGCAAGTGGCCTCGCGTGGAGAATCCGGTGGATCTTAATGAAAAACTGATATGGCTACAGTTTAACACGGATACAACTGTCTGGTCGCGACTCGCTGATAAATATGAAGTGCGCCGATATGTGGCCGACGCCGGGTTGGGACGCTTCCTCCCTGAAATTTATGGAATCTGGGAGGACAGCCGGGAAATTGATTTCAGCTCGATGCCCCGATCTTTCGTAATTAAATCTACCAACGGCAATGCACAGACAGTTCTCGTTCCCGACAAAGGGAATGTCAATCTCGAGGCTCTCAGAAAAAAAATCGGCCGGTGGAAAGGGAAAGTTTTTGGCAAGGCCGGCGCAGAACCGCATTACACCCGTATTCCTCACCGCATTCTGGCCGAGGAATTTATATGCGACCCAAATGCTTCTGAAAAAGACCGCATGCCCGTCGATTATAAGTTCATGTGCTATGACGGAGTGCCGCGTTATTGCCTGGTATGCACCGACCGCGACCCCGTAAGTTTTAAGTCAACAATGGCTCTTTATTCATTGCCCGGGTGGAAATGGAACTCCGAGGCAGTGGTGCCGAAATATGCAGCAACCCGCGAGGTGCCCCCTCCGGCCGAGCTTGAACAGATGATTTCCATTGCCTCCCGACTCTCACAAGGGTTCCCGTTTGTGCGCGTAGACCTGTATGACGCAGACGGCAGAGTATATTTCGGAGAACTGACCTTCACCCCGGCCGCCGCACGCAACAAATGTTTCATCCAACCCTGGATGGACCGTATGGGCTCGCACATAAAACTCCCCGCATCATCCCCGACAATCCCGGATAATCCCCTGCAATCCTCTTGAAAAAAGTTTCAACGACTTCTTGTTTACATTTGGTTTCGTTCCACTTTTTTCTTAAATTTGTGGAATGAAAAATGCCGGTGGTTATATCCGGCTTCCTAATCCGTCTTATCCAAAAACCAATATCATGAAGACATTTTTAGTTTCTGCTTTCCTTGCAGTTCCTGTTCTGGGATTTGCTACAGATTTCCAAGCTCCCGCCATGGAGCCGGTGATTGAAAACCCCGATTCTACCGGATTTAAATTTACAGATGTAAAAATAAATAAGACCGGCTCGGTGAAAGATCAGAATAAATCGGGCACTTGCTGGGCTTTCTCCGGAGCTTCAACTCTGGAGGATAACGTGCTTCGCAAGGGGGGTCCGGAACTTGACCTTTCCGAGATGTGGATTGTGCGCAATGCCTATATCGACAAAGCCAAGAAATATATGCGCATGAACGGCACCGTGAATTTCTCTCAAGGCGGTTCATGGGGCGACGTGCTGAACATGACAAGCCTTTACGGCGCCATGCCCGAGGAGGCTTACAAGGGGCTGAACTATGGCGAAGAAAAACATTCTCATTATGAAATGGCCGAAGCTTTGGAGGCTTATCTGAAGGCTGTGCTTGCCCGCGGACAGAAAAACAAGAAACTCACCGATGCGTGGCTGCCCGGATTCATCGGAATCCTTGATGCTTATCTCGGCAAGGCGCCTGAGTCGTTTGTATATAACGGCAAGACTTACACTCCGGTGGAATGGGCAAAAGCCATGGGTCTCGAACCTGAAAACTTCATAAACGTTACGAGCTACACTCATCATCCATATTACGAAAACATCATTCTTGAAATTCCCGACAATTGGGCATGGACTGAAAGCCGCAATGTGCCGATGGAAGAGATGCAGAAGATTGTTGATAACGCCCTTGACAAAGGTTGGACCGTGATGTGGGCTGCCGATGTGTCGGAAGGTGGTTTCAAATGGAACAAAGGTTATGCTCTTCTGCCCGACGACAAGGATCAGAAGGATATGACTGATACTGAATTGAGCCGCTGGGTGAAACTTTCTGACAAAGACCGCGAAAATTCCAAGTTTGACATCAAGGGCCCGGTGAAGGAGAAAGCCGTTTCTCAGGAATCCCGCCAGAAAACTTTTGACAACTACGAGACTACCGACGACCACGGCATGGTGATTGTCGGCACCGCTACCGACCAGGAAGGCAACCGCTACTACAAGGTGAAGAACTCTTGGGACACCAATCAGCTCTATGACGGTTATCTTTACGTGTCAATGCCTTTCTTCCTTGAGAAGACACTCGGAGTTGGCGTTCATAACGATGCAATCCCGGCCGACATCAAGAAGAAATTCAAATAACTAAATTTTCAATATTTATAATTGGTACCAGCCGGCGGCAGTTCCGGCTGGTTCTGATTTTATTATGCTATGAGCATTTCGGTAATTGTAGTTACATATAATCAGGAAGACACGATCGGTGCTACTCTTGATTCGATTCTTGCTCAGCAAATCGATGAAAAGGTGGAAATCGTGATAGGAGATGATTGCTCGGCCGACAATACGGAAGCCGTCTGCCGACGGTATGCCGCTGCCTATCCCGACCGGATTGTCTACCTGCGCCGAAAGCAAAATATGGGTGTCACCGCCAATTATTTTGATTGTATCGCCCACGCAAGTGGAGATTACCTTGCAGATTGCGCCGGAGATGACGTGTGGGTGGATCCTTACAAACTGGCGCGCCAACGCGATGTGCTCGATAAACGACCGGAGGTGTCGTTGGTGGCCACCGACTGGCTATGCCGCGATCTTGCAAGCGGTGCCCTCTCACGTTCGCCCCGAAACAAGGAGGTGATAAGAACTTTGGAATTTGCCCCCGGCGAACTCTTGGTGCCCATTCTTACCAATGAAATTACAATTCACCTTTGCTCGGCAATGTTCCGTAAGAAAATTATCACCGAAGCCGTGGAGAAAAATCCCCGCATCTTCACCGACCCGCATTTCTCGTGTGAAGACCAGCAGATTCTTCTCACCTTGGCCAAGGCCGGGAAAATTGTTATTCTCCCCGGTGTGAGCCTTCATTACACCGTGGGCCATGATTCGATATCGCATCCTGCAGATTTTGCACGAAAATTTGAATATTCATTGCGGGCCCTGCGCCAGACTTTGATATTACGACATCATTTTGAGCTTGAAGCGGAGCCTGTGAGACGCCTTGAAAGGCGCAGTCTGAATCATCTGGCCGCCATGGCTCTGCGCGCCGGCAGAGAGGCAAATTTAAGCCGCGCTGACGGCCGACCCGCGCGCCTGCGCAGGTTTATTTACCGACGCAATCTTTCCACACCTCTGAAAGCACGTATTTATCTTAATCTCATGAAAGCGCCGCGCCTGTGGAAATTCATTAACAGATTCCGTTCCTGATTCTTATGGCTGATTCCGGAAAAAAATTACTTTATATCACTCTTGGCTATCCGGGCGATCTCTATTCTGAAAAGAGTTTTGTGGAGGGTGAGCTTAACGCTCTTTTGAAAGAGTTTGACGAGATTGTTCTTGTTCCCACCGATAATTTCGGGTGGCAGGCCGGTTATGCCGAAAAACTCCCCGAACGGGTCAGCGTCGACAAGTCGTTATGTTTGGATAAAGTGTTCGCCTCGCGCGTTCGGAAAGCAAGATATATTCTGCATCCGGAGATGCTTGGAAATCTACTGAGAATGAGAGGGGAGGCGAAGTCGGCAGCCCAATGGATCAAAGGCCTTTTTCAGAGTGCCAATATACTCCACGTTAGCAAAATAATAAAAAAAATAGCAGCAAGGCATAACATGACACCCCGCAACACAGTGCTTATGAGCATGTGGTTTCACGATGCGGCGGCCGCCCTGGCTCGGCTTGGACTGAAGGAGGGATGGCATGTTGCCACACATGCACATACCTCGGATTTGTATGACGACAGGATGCTGTTTCGCTCAAAAAATCTCAGGAACCGCCTTCTGAACGGAGTGGACCGCGTGTTTTCTATTTCAAAGCGAGGAACCGAGTATATGTGCAACCGGTATCCTGACCATGCACATAAGATTATAACAAGCACTCTGGGTTCCACGCGCTTGTTTGACGTGTCTAAGCCGACCGCTGATGAAGAAACATCCTGTTTGCTGACTTTTGCAACCGTTGCGCGTGTGCAGGAAGTGAAGTGCCATGACCTTATACTTGAAACACTGTGGGAATTGGCTGCCCTTCTGCCCCACCACACTGTGACATGGGAAGTGATTGGAGACGGCGAGGAACTTGAGGCGCTTAAAGCTCTGGCCGATAAAAGAAAACGCGATAATTTCCAAGTTATATTTACCGGCGCACTTGAAAATAAAGAGATTCAAAAACGTTTTTCACAACATCCTCCCCATTGGTTTCTCATGATGAGCAAGACCGAAGGATTGCCGGTGAGTATGGGCGAGGCCATGTCGTATGGCATACCCGTTATAACCACCGATGTGGGCGATATAAGGGAACTTGTAACTCCGCAGTGCGCGATAATCCTTCCTCCCCCTTACCCCGGAAATAATTGGGATGCACCAA
This sequence comes from Bacteroides sp., assembly GCA_014802335.1. Taxonomy (GTDB): domain Bacteria; phylum Bacteroidota; class Bacteroidia; order Bacteroidales; family Muribaculaceae; genus Lepagella. The sequence continues at coordinate 34,044 of JAAVCL010000015.1, forward strand.
GAAGATCTGCAAAAGAATATGCACTCGATCTGAAAAGCGCAGTAACCGATGATGAACTGCGCAAAAAATTGGGCAGAGCAGACCTCGCCCAATGGGAAGCAACATTCAATGCGGCCGAAACCTCCCGCCGTCTTGCCGCCGAGCTTTCCGGCCTCCTGTCACCCCCTACATGACGCGTCTCATGTCTGGGGGAGATATCAGCAAATGTAGGGCGTGCCATGTCTGAATAATATGTCGGCAAATGTAGGGCATGCCATGTCTGATTGTTGAGGCGAGTAAAGTGACGGTGTTTACCCGGACGTGGCACGCCACGTCCCTACACTCGTCCGGCAATGGGATGTCCCCGACATTCGCCCGGTAATGGGATGTCCCCGGCATTCGCCCGGTTCAAGTGGTTATTATCTCAGCATGTACATTGAAAATCCCTCCTAAAATAGTATATATTAAATTTATGCCAATTCATCCCCCGCCCCAATATGTAAATCCATCCCCAAAACGTGTGTAATCCACCCATAGATAGCGTGTATTCAATCCATAGATAGCGTGTATTCAATCCATAGATAGCGTGTATTCAATCCATAGATAGCGTGTATTCAATCATCCATCCCGCATAGCGGGATTATATAATAGGCCCGTATCGGCACGCCCGCATAGCGGGTTGCCGGTGCGGGTAAAACGAATATCCACCCCCCATAACCCCGCTACGCGGGGCATGGGGGTGTGCGATGATTTTACCCGCACCA
>JAAVCL010000016.1 GCA_014802335.1 Bacteroides sp.
CAGGCAGAAATAATAAACAATTCGCCGCAGAATGCCACCTCCATATCAATGTCTATTTTCTCCGGTATATTCAACCTGGGGATAGGATGTGGCACATTGTTAGGCGGCTATGTATGCACCTATATTTCCATAGACAAAATTGGTTATGTAGGAGGAGTAGTAGCGGTAATGGCTTTCGTGTATTGGTATATGAGGGTAAAAAAGCTCCTACGAACCAAAACAGATTAAGTGTACCTAAGAATTGAAGTATTGTGCCCAGTCACGAGAAGATGCAACGCCTGTTCAATTGGCTCTGCAATACCGATTTTAGCTTATTGTACGCTGCTTGGCTTTTTCGCTCTGCGTATTCAATAGTCGTAAAATAACGGTATGTTAACTATTCAATAATTATAATTAACTAATAAATAACTATAAACCAATCCTGAAATTATATTTTGACAATTATAATGTAATTAAGCATTTACTAAGGCCAAAAATATTCCAAAAACAGGCAGTACAAGGAGAAGTGAATCAATCCGGTCAAGAATCCCTCCATGTCCGGGAATAAGATTTCCGGAATCCTTCACGTTGGCCGACCGTTTAATCATTGATTCAATTAAATCTCCCCAGGTGCCGAATATGGAAACAAGAGCTCCAAGAATTAACCAGGTGCACATATTTGCTCCGATTTTGTCTGTCTCAAAGAAATTATTGCAATAAATATAAAACAGAGCTGAAGCTATGAGACAGAAGATGAAGCCTCCGAAGAAACCTTCCCATGTCTTTTTGGGAGAAATACGTTCAAATAATTTATGCTTCCCGATTAAACTTCCAACCAGAAATGCACCGGTATCATTAATCCATAGCAGGAAAAAAATGGCAAGAAGAATCATTGGACTTAACTCTACAGATATCCATGTCATAACAGCCATTGGGAAGCCGATATATATCTGGGTTAACATGGAGTGGGAGAGCCCTTTCAGGGGATTGTCGGTCGATATATACAACTCTATTATAAACCTGAACACCATAATGGCTGCCCAGATATAAAATATATAATCGACATATAAACAACAGAGACTCACACAACCCAACACATCAAGTATGAGTGTCGGAAAAGTGCGAGAATCCAAATCGTGATTAATCTTTGCAAATTCAATACAGCCAAGAATGGAAAATACAATAGCAAGCAAGGTAACTCCTTGATATCCCCATAATATGCATCCTATGATTACTGCACAATATACGATGCCGGAAAGCGCGCGGACACCTACTTTTCGTAAATCCATATAGATTCTGTGGCGTTATTAATTAACAGAAATTTTTCTTGCAAAAAATACTTCTCAATTTTAATGAAATAACTCCGAAGATTGCTTCTCCAAAAATACTTGAATTCATTTTTGAGGTGCCAAGTTGTCGATTCACAAAGACTATCGGTACTTCAACTATTCTGTATTTCTTGAAATATGCCTTAAATTTCATTTCAATCTGAAAGGCATATCCTTTGAAACGTATTTTATCAAGATTCAAATCTCGAAGAACGTTCGAACGATAACATACGAATCCGGCTGTGGAATCTCTTAATTTCATTCTTGTTATCATCCTTACATACACTGATGCAAAATACGACATTAGAACTCGACCCATAGGCCAGTTCACAACGTTTACTCCTGATATATAACGCGAGCCTATGGCAACATCAGCGTTTTTGTCTTTACATTCATGATAAAGTCTGGGAAGATCTGACGGATTATGCGAGAAATCTGCATCCATCTCAATCACATATTGATACCCGCGTTCCAGTGCCCATTTAAATCCGTGAATATAGGCAGTGCCGAGTCCGAGTTTTCCGCTTCTTGTTTCAAGAAAAAGCCGACCGGGATACTCATCAATCTTCTGCCGTACTAAATCTTGTGTGCCGTCAGGTGATGCATCATCGATCACGAGAATATTAAACACGTCTGATAACCCCATTACTGCATCGATAATGTTACCGATGTTTTCAATCTCGTTATATGTCGGAATTATCACCAACGCGTCACTCATATCTCTTTCTCTCTTTTTTATTATTGCAAATTTACGAAAATTTTTCTATTTCAAAATGCAGTAGCCACACTTTTTTGAGTAATTGACCAATTGAAGTTTATAATTTGTTGGTCGAGTGTGGCGCACTGCGATATTTTATTTCGCAAATTTTCGGGTTATTATAGATCAATAGGTTTATTTGTAGAGCGTTACTTATTTGTTTCTTCCCAATCATATTATTTAGAAAGATATGACTCTTTTTCCTATAAATTTGGAAGGGTGATAGGAAATTTTGCTCTTCCTAAGATCTTCCGAACCCATATCATCTTCTCTATTCAAATATTGAACTTCGGGATATTTTTCTTTAACCGTCTCGGCGAAAAACGATGAGAGGGCCTGATAGACGCCTCCATAGTTTATATCACCTTTTTCAACATGAATAATCATAGTATCTCCAATTGCTTCTCCGAAAGTATAACCTGCGATTTTTCCATTGACCCTTATAAGAATACCTAAATATGGATAAGAGGAATAGGAGAGTAGCGCTCTTTTTACTTCTTCTGCTTCATAGACTGCTATCTTATCATCACTATGATTTATAGAGAAATCATCTGTAAATTTCACAAGTTCATCGGCATTTTCTTCATTGATTTCCTCAATACTAAAATCATAATGATTTTTGAAGAAATTAAGATGATTTCTTTTCTTGCTCATTTTTTTACCCGGGAAATTAATGAACTTGTCTATTTCATAGATATATTCCATCCAGTCCGGCATAAGGGTTTGATCTACAGGACGGCCATCGCCATCTTCTACCGGAGCATATTCCTCGGGAAGCAAAAGAATTCCTTTTTCCTTATTTATACGGCAATAATTTGCTACCAGATCCTTATATTCCTCTAAAGACATTTCACCCCTTGGCTCATAGAATATTTTAAGATTAGATTCCGGCCAAGTTCCCATTATAATCAGAGTTTCTCCAATTATGCAATATTGATAATTATAAAACTTATTCCATAGAAGCACTCCTCCTACTGAGAAATCACATGATCGGGAGGGATAATGATTAAAGAAATATTGAAGAATTTCAACATCATTATCCGTAATATCCTTAAAATCAAGTGTTAAATCTTTTATAACCTTAAGTTCTTTTGTGGTTTCCATAGTTTATAGTGTGTTTTTCTTTTATTTATCTTGTGTTTTTCTTTTAATAGTATAGACCTAATATGTTTCAACTATTCAAAGAGAGATCAACCATTTTTGTATATTCTACACAAATAGATTAATCTATTATAAAAACGTTGAGAAGTAATAATAGTTCTATCATGACTATTCTTAAAGCTTCATCCACTAAGAAATTTTAATGGATTGAGCCTAAGTAGGTGCATATCAGGAGTTCGGCTTGTCTATCGTTTCATTGTATGAAGCCTTAATTAATTTTTTTCAAATGATTTGTCACTTTTCGCTCTGTATAGCGTTTAATTATTAATGCCATTGCAACTACTGAATAAGTTGGATGCAATGATCTTCTCACTTTTTATAATTAATTTTATAAGCTTAATTAGTTAATTTTAGATGCTATTTATAAGCTGATTATAAAAAAATTATTAAATTTGTAAAATATAAAATTAATGTTCTGCTTGAAAGAAGTTAATTCTGAAATTATTAGTGTATGGAGAATGCGTATAGCTTTTTAAGTTCCTGAATCAAGACTTCGGGAACATATAAGAATAAATTTTTATTTTCAGAATAATTCATTATTAAAACAGGTATTGAATGATGTTAATAACTTCTTGAGATAAAATATATTATAAAAAGAAGTATTTTTGATCTTAGACCTGAATTTACCTATTCGTGAATTTCATTATTAACCTATAATATAAACCCGTATGTTTAAAAAAATTTTAAGCATTACATTGCTCACGTTGTCTACATTTATGGCAAGTGCGCAACAGCCGGCCGGAACGCCACTTCCGCTTAATCCGGCAGTAAAGCATGGAACGTTGCCCAATGGGTTGAACTACTACATCATGCACAATGAAGAACCAAAAGAGCGTGTTAACTTTTACATTGCCCAGAAAGTTGGTTCCACTCTAGAGACTCCCGAACAACTTGGTCTCGCACATTTCCTTGAGCACATGGCCTTCAACGGAACTACTAACTATCCGGGTAAAAATATGCTCAACTATTTGCAATCCAAGGGTATCCGTTTCGGTTCTGACATTAATGCATACACCGGATTCGATGAAACCGTCTATCGAATTAACAATGTTCCCTCAACCGACAAGGCTCTTGTTGATAGCGTTTTGCTTGTTCTTCACGATTGGAGCGGGAGCATTTTGCTCGAAGAGGATGAGATTAATGCCGAGCGCGGTGTGATTGAAGAAGAATGGAGAAGCCGTAACAATGCATTCCAGCGTATGTATGAGGCTGCGCTTCCCGTTATTTATCAAGAATACCAATACCAGCAGATGCCCATCGGTAAAATGGAAGTGGTTCGCAACTTCGCCCCGCAGGTTATCCGCGACTATTATCACAAATGGTATCGTCCGGATCAGCAGGGTATTATCATTGTCGGTGATGTTGACGTAAATGAAATAGAGAAGAAAGTAATCGATCTCTTTTCTACTATTCCGATGCCCGAAAACGCTGCTGAACGTACATACCCTTCAGTTTCAGACAACCAGGAGCCCATTTTCTTTGCTTATCAAGATAAGGAAATGCAATTCCCTCTCATAATGGTTAGCTTCAAATCTGAAAAGACTCCGGTTGAACTTAGAAACACTGTTGAGAACTTTGCTCAATCTTCTATTATTGAGATGATCATCTCGCAAATGATTAACAACCGTTTGGAAGAATTCTCAAAAGAGGCTGATTGCAAATATGCTCAGGCATCTGTTGACTTCGGAAACTTTTTAATTTCTAAAACCAAGGCTGCTTTCAATATTGAGATAGTTGCCAAATCTTCTTCAGATGTTCAGGCGGCTTATGAACAAGCCATTGGTGTAGTGGCTCGTGCTTGTAAAACAGGTTTCACTCAGTCGGAAGTGACTCGTGCACGCGACATTCTTCTTGCAAACTTCGAAAAGGCTTACAACGAGCGTAATAATACAAACAGCAATACTCTTGCTCAGAAAATTATTCGTAATTTCATTGATAACGAGCCTTATGCAGGTGCTGAACAGGATTATCAAATTGCCCAGATGCTCCTTCAGGTTCTTCCCCTTGAGGCCTATAATGAAGTGGCAGGCTCAATACTGACAGCCGAAAATCAAGTAATTATTGTTGGTCAACCCCAGACAGAAGGTATGACTGTTGTTACAAAGGAGGTTATGACCGGTGCGCTCAACAATGCAATCAATGCACAATATGAGGCTTATGTCGATGAAGTCATCACAGATCCTTTGATCGCTAATCTACCTGCTCCCGGAAAGGTTGTAAGCGTATCTGACGGTGTGTTCGGCACGAAGGTTCTTACTCTTTCAAATGGTATTAAGGTTATTCTTAAGACCACTGATTTCAAACAAGATGAAATTTTAATGACAGCATTCAGAAATGGCGGTAAAGTGTCTTATCCCGCTTCTGACGGCGCGTATGTGTGTCTTGCTGATAATGTGTTTGAATATAGTAAGCAGGGTACCTTTAACAATATTCAGCTTCAAAAATACTTGTCAGGAAAAAATGTGAATCTCAGTTTCAATATTGGAACTAAGTCTACATTACTTGATGGTTCTTCTTCTGTCAAAGATATTAATTATTTGATGGAACTCGTTTATTCATCTTTCACTCAGCTGAATCCTGACGTAGAAACTTATAATTCAGAAATAGAAAAAATCAAATCTTATCTTGCCAATTTTGATAAAAATCAGCAGATGGTATTCTCAAAGATGATCACTAATACTGCTTATGGCAAGAATCCTCTCATGCAGCCTCTTTCTCTTCAACTGATTGAAAGTTCAAATTATGAACGTGAATTTGAAATGGTAAAAGAGGCTCTGGCTAATCCCAAAGAGTTTACTTTTATCTTCACCGGTAACATTGATGTGGAAACACTCACTCCTCTTGTTGAAAAATATATTGCTTCAATGAGTGTGAAAGACTTGACTCCTTCCGCTGACGCTGTTTCTTCTGTTGATCTCGTTAGTGGTGATGTCAAAGAGTTCGCAACTCTCCCAATGAGTGCTCCTTCAACAATGGTATATGTAAATGCGCACGACAATAACATTCCTTATAATGTTGAAAATCTTGTAAAGATTGATATGGTCGGTGACATTCTTGAAAACATCTTCACCGATACTCTCCGTGAAGAAGAGGGTGGTACATATAGTCCCTCCGCTTATTCAACCCTTAACGGTTGGACCGGTGAATGGCAAATTATTTACGTTTTCCAGACAAACGACCAGATGCAGGATAAACTCATTAAGCGCGCTAACGACGAATTAATGAAACTTCTTAATGAAGGTGCTGATCAAGCTAATTTCAACAAGGTTAAAGAGGCTGCTCTTAAACAATATGAAATTAAGGAAAGATCAAATAATTTCTGGAGCAATAACCTGTTCCGTTACGAAAAAGGTTTAGATGATATCACAAATCATAAAGCTGCAATCGAGAATCTTACTCTCGAACAGCTCAATGCTTTCATGAAAACTCTTTACAATGGTAAAAACAAAATTGAAGTAATTCTTCAAGGCGTTGCCGAATAAGGAGAATCTATAGATTATATTATAAGTATGTGTTAGAAATTATTTAACGTATTGAGTTATGAAGAATGTGGATGAAATTTAGGATTTGGCTGAAGGCGTTATGGGGTTCCATAGCAACGGAAGCCGGATTCTAAAGTTCGCCTCATAATTTATGAGGCAATGCATTTAATAATTTCTAACACATACTTAAAGTTACGGCAGTGATAAGGTTGTGCTATCACTGCCGTAATATTATTTATTGTTAAGACGTTAATTCTGACAGACATTAAGATTGTAAAAGGCAATGCTTTTCAATTCAATTCATGAAACCGTTTAATTTTTACTAACCAATAAGGTGTCTAATTTGTTAATTCATGGTTTACATGTTTGAATCGCAGATGTATAAGCAAGCATAAAACTAACCACTTATTGAATATTGTATAATGGAATTCATTCTTATAACTATTGGTAAAACAAAGATAGACTATGTCGCCGCGGGCATAAAGGAGTACCTGAACCGACTAAAAAGGTATATACCATTTTCATTAGTAGAGTTGGCCGACATAAAGAGTGCCAAGGGTGTATCAGAAAATATACAGAAACAGAAGGAGGGTGCAATGATTCTTGAAAAAATATCCCCTTCCGATTTCGTTATCCTGCTTGACGAAAAGGGAAGGGAATATACTTCAGTTGAATTTGCTAATTATCTTCAGAAGCTCATGTCTATTGGAAGAAAGGCAATCGTTTTTGTTGTAGGAGGACCTTATGGTTTTTCGGAAGATGTTTATAATCGTGCTGATGCAAAACTCTCGCTGTCAAGAATGACCTTTAATCATGAAATGATCAGATTGTTTTTTATTGAACAGGTTTACCGAGGTATGACCATTCTGCGAGGTGAGCCTTATCATCATGAATAATTAAGTGTTATATTCTAAGATTCTTCCTTATGCCCATCGACATTTCCAATTCTGAAAATTGATTTTTTAGGAGAATTTTGAAACATTCTTCGCAGTCGGGGAAGGAATGAAAGGGCAATTAAAAATGCGAGCAAACTTATATAGAGGAACGAGGATGCCTTTAAGATTATCTTATGGTTATTCAATTCTTCCGATAGCTTTTTCATTCCATCTTCACTCCCGAACTCTTCCGCATCTAATGAGTTAAGAGATGTTTTCCACTTAATGATTCCATTCTCAAGATATACGATAGCCGGATTCCCTCGTGCCACCTCCTTAATGGCTGTGTCTTCAGCTATATATATGTCATATTGAGGCATTGATAAATCTGTCCATTCATTGATAAGTTCACTGTTTCCTGCCACGGCGGCGATCATGTCAATGTCATTTTCCGCTGCCTTGTCATTTAACAGATTTATTTTCCATGTAGTGGCCGGAGAAACAGTTGCAAGATCCGGAATCAAAAGTATCAATTGCTTGCCTTCTCCCGGTATTGCTGTTTCGGTCATGTCATGATCTCCCGTTTCATCCCAAATACGAAAAGTCTTGTGCGAATTAGAAGACGAATTTTCTGAGGGATTATTTATCTCTTTCCTTTCAACAAATTCCCATCCATCTTCTTCGGAAGGTAACTCATCTTCTTCGTTGAATTCTTTCAATGTTCCATTCCGGGAATAGACAAATACGAATTTGGTATCATCCTCTTCATCTTCAGAAATTAATGTTTCCGACACTTGATAAGGACGAAAATCTATCAAAGGCTGCCTGAAATATCCATAGAAGAGAATAACAGAAATGAACGCTATTGAAATTACAATAGCAATCCATTGTAATGCCGGGGTGATGAGAGCATAGGCATGCTTGTTATGTTTTATTAACCAAATGACTAATGCCGAAAGAAAAATATTTTTCCAAAAGGTTGCCCAATTGGAAATAATCAGCGCATCGCCAAAACAACCGCAATCTGCCACCGGATCTTTTATGGCTATCCATAAAGTCAGAGGCAACATTACGGCCATAATTAGTCCACCAGCTATAGGTGCAGACTTTCTATAACAGCCAATAAGAATGCAAAGACCTATTATGAACTCTATTGCACAAAGTCCGAATACACCCGAAAGTATTATGTTAGGAACAAGATCTATTCCTATTGCGTTTAAGTATTCAGTAAATTTATAGAAAGTCCCCCAGGGGTCAACGGCTTTTACAAATCCGGAGTATAAAAAGGTGGCTCCAAAAATAATTCTGCAAAGCCAGGTTATAATCTGTTTAAGATTATAAAACTTTGATCTTTCAAATTGCGGAGCCTTGTTAAGCTCATGTTTTTCCGGGTCGGATGCTGACTTAGATGATTCAGGAGAATCGTAATTTGATGAGAGCGAAGATTGCATAATTAATCATGTCCATGTAATTGGCATCAACCCCTTCTGACACAAGTGTTTTGCCATGATTGGATTCTATTTCTTTTGTGCGGAGAAGTTTCTGAAGGATGATATCCGTAAAACTGCTGATTCTCATGTGGCGCCATGCCTCATCGTAATCATGATTTTTATTTTTCATAAGCGATGTGGCACTATTGATAGCGCTATCATACTCCTTTAGTGCTTTTTCGGGGGGAAGGGCATCACCCGGACCTAACTTCAGCTGAATCAAAGCCATAGCGCAATAATTTACAATTCCTATGAATTCAGGTTCTATTCCTTCATCAACCTCTGCGAAGTCTTCTCCATTTTCTTCAAGAGTTCTTATACGACGTGCCTTTATGTAGATTTGGTCGGTTAGGCTGGATGGACGCATTATTCTCCATGATGTGCCGTAGTCGATCATTTTCTTTTCAAATACACTCCTGCACAAATCTGTGATAGCGTCAAATTGCTCCTCTGTTTTATTCTTACACATTCTATTGATTATTTTTGAACTCGTTTATATTTTCAACGTTACGTACATTAATTATTTAGACTTTATTATTAATGCCGGATACAGTGCGTTTATTAATGCCTGATATAGTGTGGCATATCTTCCGGTATGATCATTGAGAGTTCTACCAAACCTCCGATGGAACCATCATCTTTATGCCACGTTGTCTGGTAAATCATCTTTCTGACACCCTCTTTTTCGATTGTGTAGGCGTTTGATCCTCCTTCTTTAAGTAGGCGCCTTATTATCTCAATCGATCGTGGGTTATGATAATCAATAATATTATGGCCAATCAGTTTGGCACCCCCTCGGTTTGCAAAAGTTTGGCGGGAGCGATCATTCATATAAATTATGCGGCAGTCTTTATCCACCACAGTTATTGCACAATTCATGCTGAATATCCACTCGGGGAGCTTTAGAGAGTCTGTATCCATTTTCTTTTCTATCTCTGTTTATAGTTTAATCTTTTCATGCAGTTTATTTAGAAGTTGTTTTACCTGTAAGAATATAATTATTGACACTTCCGGGTTTTTCGTAAAAGTTTAAACGGCTTCTTAACCTGCATAGAAAACTCATAATGTGAATTTACAAAAAATTTATACAAGCTCAAAATTATTATAAATGTAAATCTCCCAAAAACAAAAAAATTATTAAATTTGTAACATATTTGAAACTTATTAAAATTTTGATAGAACTCTCTTAAATAAAAGATTCTTTAATTTAGGAGGTAAAATGAATTTGAATATCGAATACATCAGTGATGTATTCGAGAAAAAGAATCATGAAGATCAAAGTAATAAGCTCAAATATTAAACTCTGCTTAGGTTTTCGTAAAAGTTTAAACGACTTCTAAATTGCAATTAACCCCAGAACTATAAAATAAAGAATAAGACTATGGTTATTCAGCGTTGGCAATCCGTATTTCTTCTCATTGTTGCTGTGATGATGGGAATTTTTACTTTTATGTCTTTAGGACAAGTCCAACTTCAGGACTACTCTCTTAATTTTACAACCATCGGGTTCAGTATAGAAGGTGAGTCCACGAATGGCGCCCCAACCGGGTATTATTGCTATACGTGGCCTTTCTTTATTGTTTCTCTTTTGAGTTGTATTATTCCCTTTATCAATATCTTTTTATTTAAAAATCTTAGATTGCAAAAAAGACTTTGCATTATAGAAATTCTGTTCCTGCTTTCAGTTTTGGCCGCCGGGTGCGCTTATGGATATTATCAGTTCAGTGATGCGTATGTAAGTTGGTCGTCTCTTATAATTGCCCCTCTGATTGCTTTTGTCGCTGACGTGATGGCTTATAATAGAATAAGCCATGATCAACGTTTGTTGAGAGCATCTGACCGTCTTCGCTAATTTGAATTTTAAGAAGTCGTTTAAACTTTTTTCAAGTCTAAGATTTATTAAGATTTTGCGCGAATTTTGATTCTTGAAGAAGGAGCATAGCGGGCTATGCGACTGATGAAAGAATCGAAAGGCGCCAAAATATTAATAAATATTAGACTTGAAGAAAACAAATTTAAACATTTCTTGGGTTTTCGAAAAAAGTTTAAACGACTTCAATTGCAACCATATAAATCTTCTTTGAATGGGAGTGTAATTTATTTTGTTAAATTACACTCCCATTCAGTTATTTTTTATAACTTTGCACACTAATAGGTAACTGTAATCAATCAGTGTTTTCATTGATAAGGGAAATCAAATATACAGTTTCATAAAATCTTCAAAAAATTTTTAAGGGCTATTTGGCTACTTATAATGATAGATAATTCAGCATTATGGCTAAAGAATTAAAAAATTTCACAAAACGCTCTGACAATTATTCTCAGTGGTATAATGAATTAGTGGTAAAAGCAGACCTTGCAGAGCAATCTGCTGTAAGAGGTTGCATGGTTATAAAACCTTATGGCTATGCAATTTGGGAAAAAATGCAACGTCAGCTCGATGACATGTTTAAAGCTACTGGTCATCAGAATGCCTATTTCCCACTTCTAATCCCGAAATCTTTCTTAAGCCGTGAGGCCGATCATGTAGAAGGGTTTGCCAAAGAATGTGCAGTGGTGACTCATTATAGATTAAAAAACGATCCCGATGGAAATGGGGTAGTTGTGGACCCGGCTGCTAAACTTGAAGAGGAACTGATTATTCGTCCCACATCAGAAACAATTATTTGGAATACATATAAGAACTGGATTCATTCTTACCGCGACCTGCCAATACTCGTAAATCAATGGGCCAATGTGTTCAGGTGGGAGATGAGAACAAGAATGTTCCTTCGCACAGCCGAGTTCTTGTGGCAAGAGGGTCACACCGCGCATGCCACCAAAGAAGAAGCAGAAAAGGAAGCCAGAAAAATGCTGGATGTATATAGTGATTTTGCTCAGGACTACATGGCTGTTCCTGTGGTGCGTGGTGTAAAAACCGCTAATGAAAGATTTGCCGGTGCGCTTGATACTTTCACCATCGAAGCCATGATGCAGGATGGCAAGGCTCTTCAAAGTGGAACTTCTCACTTCCTGGGTCAAAACTTTGCAAAGGCATTCGATGTGACTTTCATGAATAAAAATAATCAGCCGGAATATGTTTGGGCAACCTCGTGGGGAGTGTCTACACGACTGATGGGTGCATTAATTATGACTCACAGTGATGACAATGGCCTGGTGCTTCCTCCGCGTCTTGCCCCTATTCAAGTTGTGATAGTTCCAATTTATAAAAATGACGAGGGTCTTAAAGCAATTTCAGAGGCTGTTGAACCTATCGTTAAAGAAATGCGCAAACGAGGCATCAGTGTTAAATATGATGATGCCGATAATAAGCGCCCGGGCTTCAAGTTTGCTGATTATGAAGTAAAAGGAGTGCCTGTACGTATTGCAATTGGCCAGCGCGATCTCGAGCAAGGAACAGTTGAAATAATGCGTCGGGATACTCTTGAAAAAGAAATTCGACCCATTGAGGGTATTGTTGATCACGTTGTTGATGAACTTGAGGATATTCAGAAGAGTCTGTTTGAAAGAGCTCTGAAAAACCGTGAGAACCGGACCATTACCGTAGATTCCTACGATGAGTTTAAGGAAAAAATTGAAGAAGGATACTTTATCCTTGCTCATTGGGACGGAACTCCGGAAACTGAAGAAAAAATTAAAGAAGAAACAAAGGCAACAATCCGTTGTATTCCTTTCGACGGTGACAATACTCCCGGTGTTTGTATGGTAACCGGAAAGCCTTCGGAAAGAAGAGTTTTGTTTGCCAGAGCATACTAAGTTTATATTGATGCAAGCGATGTCAAATTTGACTTGCTTGCATCATTTATAATTTATAACACCGGTTCAGGTTACTTCCAAATTGCTATGGCCCGGTGGCGGGGTGAACTGCATATTCATTAGATTCCGAAGGTATACGGAATCTGATCCTCAGCTGTCTCAACTCCGTAATTAAAGTTCCATTTATTTTCAAAAGTAACTTAAAAATCTGATTCAATGAAAAATAAAGTGATATTGTTTTCCATGCTTGCCGCTTCTTCTTGCTTTGCAAACGCGACAGCTGCTTTATTGACCGCCGCTGATTATTGCAGCCCGGTGATGACAGCTCCCAAAGGAATTAAGGATATGACCCCACTTAATGACGGTGAAACATATTCAGCTATTTCCGACGATGGAAAATCAATAGAGATTTTTAGTTATAAGACGGGGGAAAAAGTCTCAACACTTTTCTCACTGGAGGCTGTGAAAGGCAGCTTGAAAATAGATTCGTTCGATGGCTATGAAATTAGTGCGAATGAAAAGAAAATCCTTCTTTGGAACAATGTAAGTAAAATTTACCGTCATTCTTTTACTGCAGATTATTACGTCTACGATATTTTACGTTCAACTCTTGCCAAAGTCAGTGAGGGTGGTGCTCAACGATGTGCCACAATATCTCATGATGGCAGAATGGTTGCCTATGTGCGAGACAACAATGTGTTTATATCAAACATAGATTACAAATCGGATAAAGCTATAACGACAGACGGACGACTAAACGAAATAATCTATGGGGCGCCGGATTGGGCCTATGAAGAAGAATTCGGTGTTTTAAACACCTTGAAATGGAGTGCCGATGATAATACTCTGGCTTTTATCAGATTTGATGAATCAAAAGTCCCTGTCTATAATTTTGATGAATATGGCAGTTATTCTCCGTCTGACCCTCTTGGAAAACTATATCCGGCTGCCTATAAGTACAAATACCCACTTGCCGGATTCCCAAATTCAACGGTGGAGGTCCTGGCATACAACGTCGATAACGGAACCACTAAGAAAATGGATATAAATATCGGTGATAGTTATGTTCCTTCTTTAGATTTTGATGGTTCAGGCGTGAATCTGATGGTTATGGTATTAAATCGTGATCAGAATGATTTGCAACTTTATAAAGTTAACCCCGGTTCTACTGTTGCACATCCCGTACTCTCTGAAAAGTCTGACGCGTGGCTTAATCCTGAAGCTTACCAAATGGTGAAGTATTATGGCGATTCTTTCGTTATTGGAAGTGAGCGAAGCGGCTACCGTCATATCTACGAATATGATTATTCCGGCAACATGTTGAAACAAGTGACAAAAGGAGAGTGGAATGTCACTGACTATTATGGAAAGAATGTAAAAACCGGAACCCATTATATTCAATCAACTCAGAAAGGTGCAATTAACAGAAATGTCGCTTCTGTTGACAGCAAAGGAGTTGTAAGTTTGATTAATGATACTGAAGGAACTGAATCTGCATCATTTAGTAAAAATTTTAATTTCTTTGTTAGAAAATACAGTTCTGCGGTCGTTCCTCCTCAATACACTTTATGCAACAATAAAGGAAAGGTTATCAAAGAGCTTCAGATGAATCGGGAATATGCATCCAAATATGCTGAAGCTCCGAAAATGGAGTTCCTGAAGGTTCCGAACAATGAAGGCGAATTAATGGATGCATGCATCATCAAACCCTTGAATTTTGATGCGTCTCAGAGTTATCCTTTGGTAATGTATCAATATAATGGTCCCGGCTCGCAACTTGTTTTGAACAGCTGGAAATTAGATGGCCTGTATTATCTTGCTTCCCAAGGTTTTGTGGTTTGTTCGGTAGATGGAAGAGGAACCGGAAATAGAGATCGCAAATGGATGACAAGCGTTTACAAGAAGTTGGGCGTTTTAGAAACTTTGGACCAATTGGCCGGAGCGGCCTATTTTTCCGAATTACCTTATGTTGACGCTTCTCGCACTGCATGCTTCGGCTGGAGCTATGGTGGTTACATGACGCTTATGGAGCTCGCTTCAGATAAATGTGCGTTTAAAGCCGGAATCGCTATGGCTCCCGTAACCGATTGGCGTTTCTATGACTCTATTTATACAGAAAGGTATATGCTCACTCCTGCCCAAAATGAGGAAGGATACAATAAGGCTTCAGCACTCGATAAATCTCAAAATGTTGATGCACGGCTGCTCATCATGTCTGGCACGAGTGATGATAATGTTCATTTCTACAATACTCTTAGATACTCTTCAAAAATGAATGACGAAGGTAAAATTTTTGATATGATGGCCTTTTCCGGTTTTGAACACAGTCTGAGAATGGGAAATGCACGCGAGCAACTTTACAAAAAGGTTGCAGACTTTCTTAAAATTAATTTTTCAAAATAAAAACTAGAGTTTTACAGAACTTTAATCGTTTTTATTTGTAATTATATATAGAATGTCGCATCTAACAATTCAACGACGAGCCAATTAAAAACTTGATCTGAACAAAAGACACACGGCTTCTAATTTAGAAACATGTAATCCGGCATTTAGATATTTGTTTTTATATAAAATGACTCTGTATATTTAGATGTTTTTTTAATTTGAAATGATAAATTTATCAAATTTAAATTTCAAATAAAATTAAAGCTTTTAAATAACTGTTATTGAGTTTTTAGATATAAAACAACGAAGACATTCCTTTACTAATTACGCGCCTAATCATCATTTAATTGGAATGAAAGATCTTGAGAAAGTAAATGGATCACAACTATTATCCTTCTGGAAGAATATTTCAGTGGGTATACTTGTGTTGATATTGACTTTAGTGTTTTCAAGGCTGTTTCCCTTTTATTTTTCTCCGATAATCGGTCTGCTTGCAGCAGCTTTCCTATACACATTGCTATATAACAATAAAGTGAGAAGATCATCATCTTGTATGGTGGTGCCTTACGCTATGTTCTATTGTATGATACTTTATGCTTTTGTAAGTATTATACTTAATGTTCTCGACATCTGGGGATTTATAGCAATGCCTAAGGAGTTATCGTTTTTTAACGATCCTTACATGCCTGCGTTGCTATTGATGCCTATATGTTTTGTGGTTATTTCAGTAGTGTTTATACGCAGAAAAAATCTTACTATCTGCATTGACTGCAAACTCTCCAGAGGTTTGACCATAGAAAGAGGGAAACTTGGAGAAATACTCAACATCGAGACCCGGTTACAATTAATAAATTTGATGTGGCTCTTTGGTATCCTCTCGGTTTTCATGTGGGGATATTTTGTGTTTTTCTACTATCAGGATGCCAATGTCAACAACCGCGACTGGTACATATTCGTTTGGGTAAATGTGATTGCCTTTGTATTGGATGAAATTTACTTTGCTTCAAGGTATTATAATATTTATCTTGACCTTAAGGAGAATGGCGAGATTATCACTGAAGAAGAACTAAGTGATATGACAACTAAAACTTATCTCCGTTTCTATCTGATTTGTGGAAACAAGGTCTATTTAAATACTCATATAGCTGATCCCTATATCCAAGGAAAATTTGTTACTGATACTCCGTTTATCACAAAAAGAAACGTTAACGGTATCACTACAGCCGATGTCAGCAGCATCATCAAAAGAATGACGGATATAAATAATGGAGAACTCCGGTTCTTTTATGGTAGAAAATCACTTGATATAGCCAAGCACAGAATATTACGTTATTTTTATTTCCTTGACGGTTCTCCGGAAGATTATAAAGATTTGGAAATCGAAGGTGAATGGATTGATTTTGATACATTGAAATATGTATATCAGAAGCAACCTAAATCTATGTCTATGACATTGCTTACAGACCTTTCAAGAATGGTAACTATTATTCTTACACAAAAGATTTTTAATGAAGATGGTTACAGAAAGGTAAAGGTAAAGTCATACCGTCCCACATTTGACCTGCAGGAGATAAGGGATAAGAACTACGATTTTCAAGATAATAAATGGCTGAGAATCGCTATGTACAATTCCGATCTGAAAGGTTTCCATTTGCGTAAATGGATGGAGAAATTTAGATTAGTTAAAAAAGATTATAACAAAGAGGAGCAAAGTCCATGGCGGCAAAGTCGATAGCCGTGGTTGGCCCAACGGCTTCAGGAAAGACCCGAAGAGCAGTTGAAATAGCACGCGAATTTAAGGGCGAGATTATTTCTGCAGATTCACGGCAGGTTTACAGAAATATGTCAATAGGCACCGGAAAAGATATTGAGGAATATTCCGGAATCAATTATCATCTAATTGACATAGTCGATGCCGGTGAAAAATATAATTTACATCGGTTTCTTTCAGATTTCAGAACAGCATATTCCGACATTGAGTCGCGAGGGATTATGCCGGTAATCTGTGGCGGGAGTGGAATGTATGTGGAAAATGCCTTAGCCGGTATCATCTTGCCGGAAGTGCCCGAAAATCCACAATTACGCACTCGTCTCGAGAATCATTCTTTAGCTGAACTGTCTGAAATATTGGCAAGCTATAAAATTCTTCATAACACCACAGATATAGACACTCCCAAGCGGGCGATTCGAGCAATAGAAATTCAGGAATATTATATTAATCATCCCGAAGAATGTAAATGTATTTCCACCCGCACTTCCAATCCGTTGGATTGTCTTGTCATTGGTATCGACATCGATCGTGAATCTCGCAGAGAAAGAATAACCGCGCGTCTTCATTCCCGTCTGGAAGAAGGGATGATTGATGAAGTGCGTAAATTACTCGATTCCGGTATAAAGCCTGAAGACCTTATATACTATGGGTTGGAATATAAATTCGTTACTCTCTATCTTATTGGCGAATTATCCTACGATAAAATGGTGAACGACTTGGAAATTGCAATTCATCAATTTGCTAAACGACAGATGACTTGGTTCCGGGGAATGGAAAAAAGAGGAATCAAAATAAATTGGCTCCCTTATAATTTATCTGCTGATGAATTTATGAGTTCTGTGAAAGCTCTGATAAAGGCACAGGACCAATAGGTAATAGGTGATTGTTTGATTTCTTGGTGATGGAACCTTAGGATAGTTATTCAAAATGATTAAGTAGCTACGAATAATTAATCGATATATTAAACAAAGTAGTTAGGAATATCTTGAATGATAAAACTCGTTCTTTTTGGCATCTTTTGCTTTGTCATTCAGTCGCATACGAATGTATACTCCTTCATTTACTCGTCATTTTTTATCTTAAGGAAAATCGTCGATTTTCAATTCCGCAGCAAAATATGCTCAAAATTGAAAATCGACGAGTTTCCTATTAATAGAAACAAGGACGAGTCAAATAACTTCGTTTTATCTGTTCATTAATTATTCGTAGCTACTTATCAGATTTTCTTGTTGAAGATAATTCTTTCTCCAATAATCTTGGCCATTTCCGAACGAAGATTCATCAGAGCGCTAAGTTCTGTCTGAATTTCTTTTTCTTCTTGCATATTCCCTTGGCCTGCTATATTTCTCATCCTTTCAAATAGGACGTTTATACGCTGATTAATAAGTTCATTCTTCCAATCATCAATGGCACGTACGAGCAGGACAGTTAGTTTTTCTTCCTCAGATTGATTCACACCGGCTTTGGCATAGATATTACTGAGATGGTGCTTGTCGAACGACAATTCCATTGCAAGTTTACGGATACTGTCATCCTCATGACTGCACAGTTCTTTGATGGCATAGTCTTTTATCAGATTGTGTTCTTCAATCTGACGATTTTTCTTTAATTCTTCTTCAAATTTTTTTTCTGCTCTTTCGATATCCGACATTGACATTTCAGAATTGGCAATTTGCTCATATTCCGATTGTCTTAATTCATGATATTTTTTGTCAAGCTCTTTCTTTCTTTCAGTTATCCAATCCTTAAAAGAGTTATTATTGCTCTTGAGAAGGTTGAAAACCTTTTGAAACTCGGGGGTTGTAAAACTCATATCCGATTGTTGAAGTTCATCCTCAATAAATTCGAGGACATTCATTTGCACAACAATTGGAGTCTCCGGCGATTTTGGATTTTCACATTCGTAGGAACAGAAAGGAAGATACGAATATCGTATACAATATTTGAGAACTTCTTTCTCTAACGGATAGACTGAGGAATGAAACAGCGCAGTGCCCTTTCTTTCTGCAACATTGTTTGGTTCATTGGAAGTCCGGGTTGGGAAAGTCTGATTATTATTGAGGGAAGGTTCATTAGATAAAACCTCGTTGCTTGACGGTAAATTAGCAACAGCTTGCGAATCGGGGTTGGCCTGAACTTGCGCATAACTTTTCAGCGTTCTTTCTTTTTTTATTTTCTCAACAAGTTCCCTTCTGGCAACCGCAACCGACTTTGCAATTGTTGCTTCAGGCATATCAAGAATCGTACTACACTCTTGTATATATACATCGCGTGAAACCTGATCCGGAATATGAGCAATTGAATTGACAACACTATTAATGGCTAAGATGCGATTTTGTGGGTCATTCTTTACGCTATCAAGCAGAACCTTTGCCTTGAAACGAATAATATCTGTTTCATGACTTTTGACATATTCTTTGAATTCTTCTGGAGTATGTTTTCTCGCAAAAGAATCAGGGTCATCTCCATCAGGCAAGAGAAGAACTTTGACATTGAGCTTATGGCTCAGGAGCATATCAATACCTCGCAACGAGGCTTTTATACCGGCAGAGTCACCGTCGTATATGAGGGTGATATTTTCTGTGAAGCGATGTATTAGTGTTATTTGACCATCAGTTAAAGCTGTACCCGAAGAAGCAACCACGTTCTTCATCCCGCTTTGCCACATTCCGATCACATCCATGTAGCCCTCCACGAGAAAACACTTATCTTCACTAACTATCGATGACTTAGCCTGAAAAATACCATAAAGCTCATTGCTCTTTTTATATAACTCTGACTCCGGAGAATTAATATATTTCGCCATTCCTCCTTTTAGGTCCCGGCCGCCAAATGCAATAACCTTGCCGGCCAAGTTGAGAATGGGAAATATGACTCTACCACGGAACCTGTCGTAATCTCGTCCCGATTGAGATGTGCCTATTAATCCAAGTTTTTTAAGTATCTCCAAACGGAATCCGGCTTTACGCGCTTTGTCGGTAAGCCACTGCCCATGATCGGGGGCATAGCCGAGATGAAAAGCTTTTATTGCAGAATCTGTTACACCTCTGCCTGTGAAATACTGCAATCCGATATCCCTGCCGTCTTCCGTTTCGAGCATGGCTTCTGACATCATATTCATGGCCCACTCATTAGCCACGAACATTGCTTCTCGCTCCGATTGCCGTTCCCGCTCTTCATCGGTAAGCTCCTTCTCAATAACTTCTATACCATATTTCTTTGCAAGGTGCAGAAGAGCCTCATGATATGAAAGGCCCTCCTTTTCCATTATAAAATTTACCGGGGAGCCTCCTTTTTTACAAGAAAAACAATAGCAAAAATTACGTTGCTTATTCACAGAAAACGATGGTGTGCGCTCGTTATGAAACGGACACAAACCCATGTAGTTTGACCCCCTTCTTATCAGATGAACATAATCACTGACTACGTCTACTATATCTGCCGTGTCTTTTATTCTTTCAACGGTTGCTCTGTCAATCATTTAATATCCTTTTTAAAGCTATGGTTTATTTCTTTCAATATTACAATAGCCTA
Source organism: Bacteroides sp. (assembly GCA_014802335.1). Classification (GTDB taxonomy): domain Bacteria; phylum Bacteroidota; class Bacteroidia; order Bacteroidales; family Muribaculaceae; genus Lepagella. The sequence continues at coordinate 20,519 of JAAVCL010000016.1, forward strand.
TAAGCTTCTGCCTTCTTTAAAAAATGCTTATAATAAATTGGCTGTTCTGTCTCTCAGGGTCGAGTTGTAGTCACATACAGTGTTAAGCGACCGTGCAAGCGGCCGGCGGAAAATAGGAGAGACCTGTATTATTTCGATATTGATTTATTAATAAATGTAAGATTAATAAGTTAGTTCCGATATGCAGAGAGTTCGTTGAGAATTTTACGTAATTCTTCGCTCGTCTCGAATCTTGTCGGAACAAGGGGTAGCCGCAGTTCATTCTCTATCATTCCCATATCGTGAAGCAACGATTTTATTCCTGCAGGATTACCGTCAACAAATAATTCGTCGTATAAGCGTGTAAAATTATAATGTATTGGAAGAGCCTCTTTAAAATTACCGTTCAGACAAAGTCTAACCATATTGCCGAACTGAACAGGGAAAGCATTTCCTACCACAGAGATCACACCATCCGCTCCAAGTGTCATGAGTGGATACGTTAAGGAGTCATCTCCCGATATGACATAGAAATTATCCGGACGGTGATTAATGATGGTTTCTATCTGCTTAAAGTTGCCTGACGCTTCTTTTATGCCTATTAGTTGCGGGAATTCATTTGCAAGGCGTAGGGTTGTCTCTGCAGAAATATTAACTCCGGTGCGCCCCGGTATGTTGTATAAGATTACAGGTAGGGGAGAAGCTTCAATTATTGCCTTGTAATGCTGATAGATACCTTCCTGCGACGGTTTGTTATAAAACGGAGCAACCGACAGTATGGCTGAAAAGCCGGATAGATCCGCTTCCTTTAATTCTTCAACCAATTCCTGTGTATTATTTCCACCGAACCCTACAATTAAGGGAACTCGACCGCCAACTTTATCTATTGTAAATCGCCTGACTAATATGCGTTCTTCTCTCGATAAAGTTACTGTCTCTCCCGTGGTGCCGAGAACTACTAAATAATCAACATTCCCTGCTATTAAATATTCTATCATCCGTTCAAGTGCACGGAAATCAATTTTTTTATCAGAATCAAATGGCGTAATCAAGGCCACGCCCATTCCCCTTAAGCTTATGGATTCCATACTTGCGTCTTCAGTGGTTTCTTTAATGCAAAGATAACAAATTTGTCTGAATATACATAAGAACATGTTTACTTTTTAAGACGAGCTGATGTCACAATTTTTAATATACCGGAATCGCCTTGTTTCAACGATTGTCAAACAGTGATTAAAAAACAAGGGGAGTCGGCTTTGGGCTTGCTATATCCGGCATGATTACTTTCCGGCTACCGAAAGCAAGTCTTTTCCGACTCTCCTTATAAAATACGTTATGTTCAGAATTATTTATAGCATGGTTTCATAAGATAAAGATGCAATCTTAAGATTGTGAGTCTCGATAAACCTTATTATCTCATTTCGTTCATCTGATTCAGGAACGTCAGCTTTTACTCTTACCATTGCGTTGTAGGCAGAAGTGTTCGACTGGTAGATGTGTCGGTAGCATTTGGCTATATCATCAATTGTTTCATCCTTGAATTTACCCATTCGAAGCATAAATGCATTTACTCCGAAATATGAGATTGGATTGTGAGCCATTATCACGTATGGCGGAACGTTTCCGTTTACGCGACAACCTCCTTTGATAAGAACCCATTTACCGATTTCACATTTTTCATGAACAAGTGCGCAGGAAGAGAGAATCGAATAATCATCAATTTTACACGAACCGGCAATCTTTACGGAATTGCCGATAACGACAGAGTTCCCTATTGTTGTGTCGTGTGCAATGTGACTCTGGGCCATGATGAAATTGTCATTACCGATACGTGTCGCACCATCCTTATAAATACTGCGGTTAATTATCACATGTTCGCGAATGGTATTGTTATCTCCAATCACAACCATGCTTTCATCTCCTTTCCATCTGAAATCCTGAGGCGTTGCCGAGACGATACAACCATCATAGAAGTGATTGTTTTTACCTATGCGTGCGCCTGAACGGATGCTTACATGGGGCCAGATTATACAACCATCACCGATTTCAACATTTCTGTCTATATAGGCAAATGCATGAATGGTAACATTGTTACCGATTTTTGCTTCCGGATGTACGAAAGCGAGTGGACTGATTTCAGACATAGTTTTAAAGTATTAGATTATCTTCCACCTCCTACAGCCTGATAAAGTGTAATGAGGGCGCTTACTTTGCTGTGCCATGCATTTAAGCTTGATAATTGAGCACTCAATAGACTTGAACGAGCTGTCAGAACTTCCAGATAGGTTGTTGATGTATTCAATGTTAGCAATTCCTGAGTGTATTCCACTGATTTCTCAAGGTCGTCTATCTGCTTTATAATAAATTCTCTTTTTTCTTTATTATATTTGTAGGCGGCCAATGCATTGCTTACATCCGCGCTGGCAGACAGAACACTCTTTTCAAATGCATTCATAGCTTGTTTCTGACGTGCTTTGGCAACTTCAAGAGTGGCGATGTTCTGACCTCGTGAGAAAATAGGAGCGGCCAATGAGCCTGCGAGCTGAATGAACCATTTGCCCGGATTGGAGACCATCGAACCTAAGAGATTGGTAAAGCCTCCGTTGCTTGATATAGTCAATCCCGGATAAAATGCAGCCCGTGCACTGTTGGTTGTATAGTACGCCGATGCTAATCCTCTTTCGGCAGCCTTCACATCCGGACGCACTGCAAGATAACTAACCGGAACTCCTGATGTCAGTTTCTCCGGAAGATCAAAATTCATGTCTCCTGAAACTTTGAACTCTTGGGGATAGGTATGAAGAAGAAGAGCCAGAGTATTGTTCATTTGGTTAATGCTGTTCTTGATATCGGGAATTGTTCCCATGATATTCCAATAGTTGGCCTCACTCTGAACAACAGCTGCCTCATTCACCATGCCGGCAAGTTTCATCAGCTTCATCGATTCTACTTGATCCTTCCAAATTTCAGATGTGCGTTCTGTCAGCGCGAGCTGTTGGTTTAGAAGAATCAGACCATAATAACAGTTCGCTACTCCACAAATAATTTGTGAGCGGGTTGCCTGATAATAGTCTTCCATTTGATCCACTGCTACCTGCGCTCCGCGCTTCCTGTTCAAGATCTTTCCAAAAATATCAACTTCCCAGGAGATAGACATTGGTATGGTATAGGTCCATGTATCCATTTTCCCCGAACCATATTTGGCCGCACCTCCATTTGGATTCAAGGCAACTGCGGGAAGATAACTCAGTTTGGCTCCCTTGAGTTGAGCCCTGGCTATATCAATATTTTTTACTGCATCATCTAAATCCTTGTTTTTTTCGAGGGCTGTATTGATGTATTCCTGAAGCAAGGGATCTGTAAAGATTTCATTCCAACTCAGAAAGGGTAGGCTTGTTGAGTCCTTTTCTGCTTTTGCTGATTCATCATACTTGCTTACAAATGAATTTTCAACAGGCAGCTCGTAGGATTTATATATATGACAGCTTGACACAGACAGGGCGAAAGCTGCCAATATGAAATATTTTGTTGTCTTCATCTATTAAATGAATTTGTCCCGAGGGTCTCTTGAGTCATTCAACCCTCGGGATTGAATTTAGTCTTTGTGGCGATTATACTGTTCAAGTTCTGACGATAATTGTGTATTATCTGTGTCGCTCCATTTAACAGGAGTTATCTTTTCCTGAATTATCTGGAATGCGACAAACAGAGCGGGAACCACAATTACCTGCAGTATCATACCGATTAACATACCTCCGATTGCACCTGTTCCGAGTGCATTATAACCGTTTGCACCCGCGCCGGTAGCAAACATAAGCGGCAGAAGACCGATAATCATTGCAAACGAGGTCATGAGGATAGGACGTAAACGTGCCTTGGACCCCAAAATTGCCGAATTGATAATACTTACTCCGGTGCGTCGGCGTTCAAGCGCGAACTCAACGATAAGAATTGCATTCTTTGCAAGAAGTCCGATAAGCATAATCAGTGAAATCTGGAGATAAATGTTATTGTCAATTCTAAGCATCTGGGCAAATATGAATGAACCCATCAGACCGAACGGAACCGAGAGAATAACCGAGAATGGAAGGATATAACTTTCGTATTGTGCTGAAAGTAGTAAATAGACAAAGAGGAGTACAAGACCAAAAATATAACCTGTAGATCCGCTTGAAGTCGAAGCTTCTTCTCGGGTAATACCTGAATATTCGTATCCGTAACCAACCGGCAGAGTTTGGGCGGCAACTTCTTCAATGGCAGCAATCGCTTCACCCGAAGACGTTCCGGGTGACGGATTACCGGTAACCGAGATCGTAGTAAACATATTGAAACGGTTGATTACGTCGGGACCATAAACTCGTTTCAATGAAACGAAGTTGCTGATCGGTGCCATTTCCGCTCCATTCCTTACCTTAACTTGCTTTAGAGTTTCAGGTGAAACGCGTGCGTCGGGACTTGCCTGCATCATGACACGGTAGAGTTTACCGAACTTGTTGAAGTTTGAAATATACATACCGCCATAGTAGGCCTGAAGGGTCTGAAGAATGGTGTTCTGTGTGAGTCCGGCTTTCTTTATTTTGGCCACATCAAGTTCAACCATATATTGTGGGAATGAGGGGTTGAAGGTTGAATAAGCCATCGCAATTTCCGGACGTGCATTAAGGGCTGCGATAAATGTCTGGTAGACCTTGAAGAACTGGTTTATATCTCCACCCGTTTTATCCTGCAACTTAATTTCAAAACCATTTGATACAGAATATCCCGAAATCATCGGCGGCTGGAAGAACATGATTCGACCATCCTTTATTTGCGAGCATTTTGCCGACAATTGTCCTAAAATGGCTTGAGAGCTTTCAGTTTTCTCATCGCGCTCATCCCAAGGCTTAAGCTTGATAATGAACGAGCCATAGGTATTACCCTGACCTGCCACGAAGCTATAACCGGTAATGGCATTACGGATGCTGATGGCAGGTATGGTTGATGCGATACTGTCAACTTCATCCATAATGTGCTTGGTGCGTTCCAATGATGTGGCAGGTGGCATGTCGACAACTCCCATTAGCGTTCCGGTATCTTCATTCGGCACAAGAGAAGTGGCTGTTATTGACATAAGCCATACAAGGACTCCGATACTTGCAGCAACAAATCCGAAGCCTATCAGCTTGTGTGAGATGAACCAAGATACTATCTTACTGTAGAAGTTTAGCAAGCGGTTAAATTGCTTGTTGAATGCATCGATAAATTCCTTTTGGAACATTCCGATAACTCCGATCAGCGCAACAACACAAGCTATGATACTTTCTACGACATTTTCAAATTCATACCAGCCAAGAACCAGGAACACGATGGCGGCAAGAAGGAACAACGACGTAATCATAGGAGAAAGCTTGAAAGAAAATCTTTTCTTATAAGCTTTCTTCACTTCTTCACCAGCTGCTCCGTAAGCTTCTTTCATGCGTGTGCCAAGAGGTTTTTCTTCTCCCTCTTTATCGTGGGCTTTAAGGAAAATAGCACAAAGAGCCGGTGTCAAGGTGAGGGCGTTTACAGCTGAGAGGAAGATGGCCATTGCCATTGTAAGACCAAACTGGCGATAGAAAACACCCGAGGGACCTCCCATAAATGACACCGGGATAAACACGAGCATCATTACAAGAGTGATAGAGATAAGTGCACTTGCAATGTCGTTCATTGCATCAATTGAAGCGAGACGCGCCGACTTATATCCCTCGTCAAGTTTGGCATGCACCGCTTCGACCACCACTATCGCATCATCGACCACAATGGCAATTGCAAGCACAAGTGCTGAAAGTGTCAGAAGGTTTATTGTGAATCCAAATATCTTCATCAGGAAGAATGTACCGATAAGTGCGACCGGAATCGCAATCATAGGTATGATTGTGGAACGGAAATCCTGAAGGAAGATAAATACCACGAGGAATACGAGTGCGAAGGCCTCTATAAGTGTTTTAACAACTTCATGTATTGATGCGAAAAGGAATTGATTCACATCCATTGTTGTTACAATCTTAATCCCTTCGGGGCAATCTTTTTGGAACTTATCAAGTTCTGCCTGAATTTCGTTTACAACCTGAGTTGCATTCGAGCCGGCCGACTGCATCACCATTGCTGCAACACCGATATGGCCGTTTGTAGTGGAATGGAATCCATACGAAAGTCGTCCAAGCTCAACATCGGCAACATCTTTCAGATAAAGCATTTCTCCGGTGGGAAGAGCCTTTATAACGATATTTTCAAAATCGGTTTCTTCTGAAAGACGTCCCTTATATCTCATTACGTATTGGAACGATTGGTTTCCGCTTTCACCGAACTGGCCGGGAGCTGCCTCGATATTCTGTTCTGCCAATGCAGCTGAAACATCTGTCGGCATCAGATTGTACTGGGCCATAATATCAGGCTTGAGCCATATACGCATTGAATAGTCGGCACCCATCACATTGGCATCCCCAACACCCGACACACGCTTGATTACAGGAATAATGTTGATTGCCATATAGTTTTCAACAAATTCCTCTGTATACTTGGAGTCATCGGCATAAACGTTGAATACCATCAGCATTGATGACTGACGTTTCTGGGTTGTCACACCCACCTGGTTGACCTCAGACGGAAGAAATGACGCGGCTTTCGCAACACGGTTCTGCACATCAACCGCAGCCATATCCGGGTCTGTTCCCGATTTGAAATATACACTGATTTCGGCAGAACCGTTATTGGATGCTGAAGAGTACATGTAGTCCATATTCTCAGCACCGTTGATTTGCTCTTCAAGAGGTGCGATAACGGAGTTTAGCACTGACTGTGCATTCGCACCTGTATAGGTGGTTCGAACGCTAATTGTCGGGGGCGCAATGTTCGGATATTGCTCAATAGGAAGCGAGAGCAATCCCAGGATACCGAATATCACGATAAAGATCGAGATAACGGTTGAGAGCACCGGCCGATTTATAAATGTTGATAATTTCATATTTGTTTCTGCTTATAATGCGTTGCTGTTTTATGCAGTTATTTTTTGGGGGTAATGACCATATCGTCTCTAACGGAAATACCCACACCTTCTGTCACAATGCGTTCTCCGGGTTTCAGACCTCCAACAACTATATAATTCTGACCGTCGCTCTGATCAGCAACTTGAATTGAACGGGATTTAACCTTATTGCTGTCATTTACAACATATACGAATTTCATATCTTGCATTTCGTAGGTGGCAGCTTGCGGTATAAGCATCACATTATTCTTCACTTGAGGAATATTCACAGTTCCCGTATTTCCACTGTGTAACATTCCCTGAGGATTTGGGAAAATAGCCTTTGCAGTTGCACTTCCCGTTGACGGATCAATAACTCCGGAAATTGAAATTATCTTTCCCGGATGATTATATCTTTCTCCGTTTGCTAGTGTCAGGGTCACTTCAGGCATTTTTGCAATAGCATCCTGTAATGAACGCTTTCCATCGTCGGTCAAAGCAAGAATGTCCTTTTCGTTGAGTGCAAAGGTTGCTCGCATGTCACTGTTATTTGAAAGTACCGTTAATAATGACTGGGGAGAAACAAGTGAACCCTCACGGTATGGTATTTGTCCTACAACTCCCGCTTCAGGTGCAGTAACAACTGAAAATGCCAGATTGCGTTTTGCTGAGGTTAAATTTGCCATGGCCTGGCCAATCTGCGATTTGGTTGCATTCAACTGGGCCACCGCTGCATTATATGAATCTACAGAAGTCTGATAGGCCGGTTTTGAAATGATGTTCTTGTCAAGAAGCATCTTGTTGTTATCCATATTTGTCTTGGCAGTGTTTACATTGGCCTGAGCTACCGCTACCGACGATTTTGCTGCATCAACAGCAGCTTGAGCTGCGTCGACGGCAGCCTGTAACTGTACTTGATCAATAACGAATAGCGTCTGTCCTTTAGAAACCTTTTGACCCTCTTCCACACATACTTTGGTTAGGAAACCCTGAACTTGAGGACGAATCTCGATGTCGTTTTCTCCTTCAAGTGTTGTGGGCATACCTGACTCAAGAGTTGTGTTCTCTTCGCTTACTGTTAGAACTGCAAGCTCCGGAGCTTGCTGCTGTTGTTCTGTCTTACCCTTGCATGAGGGCAGAATCAATCCAAGTGCCAATGTTGGCAGCAGGAGTGTGCTGACTCTTTTAATTACCATCTTTTTAATTATTATTTCGTTTAATTTATTTTTTCTGTGGAATCAATGCTGTTCTATCTGTTTTTCAAAATTATGATTTCAGAGAAACCTTTTGATCTGCAGCTTGAGATGTAAACCGATGTTCCATACGTATTGGTAATTTCACGCAGTTAAAATCAAAGTAGGGATTGTTAATGTTGTCTTTCAAATGTTAATGCGTTCTAAATTACAACAATTCAGAACTATAATCGGTTATCTCTTTTTTTGTTTTTTAAGCCGAAATAAAATTATTATATTCCTTAAAATCTCCTGTTTTCTGAAACTATTATCATTTTGAATATGCAAAGTTACTAAAATTTAATTTACGATGTGCCTTTTTGACCTTTAAATGCGCCAATTTGACCAATAATATTCCAATTAGAAAACTAATTTTATAAAAATAGTTTTGCAGGATAATCATCCAAAATCAAGTTCTTCATTGTTATGGATATTCGGCTGTTACCCTTACGTACATTGACAGGCAAAAGTCAATAAAAACAGCAATCCGCTTCAATGATTATAAATGCATTGATGTTTTTAATGCTTCCATGTTTATAAATAAAGAAGCAGCCTGCGGGAGGCTGCTTCTTATATGGGTGCAAAAATTATTTATTAAAAGGAGGTGGGATCCCAGCATCTTCATCTTGAGGTTGAGGCAGTTTCCCATCGTCTGAAGTGGAATCTTCATGATGATTCTTTTTCTCAAGATCATCATAGCGATCATTAAAATCCTTATTGCCTCCCTCGGGGGAATCTTGTTTCTTGTTCAGCTCCAATATTTCATCGGTTCTTGATTTCCATTGACGCTTTCCAAGAATTTTTTCTACATCGTCGTGGAAAATAACCTCTTTCTCAACAAGCATATCTCTGATTTCGTTATGCTGTTTGGAATATTTTCTCAAAATTGATTTGGCGCGCTCGTACTGTTCGTTAACAATACGTTTCACTTCCGAGTCAATAATTTGAGCTGTTTCATCGGAATATGGTTTTGTGAATCCCATTTCCTGGCCGGTAGAATCATTATAATTCAAGTTTGGCAGTTTGTCGCTCATACCATAGACAAGCACAAGAGAACGAGCTATCTTAGTGCATTTCTCAAGGTCATCACTTGCACCGGTGCCAACTTCGCCCAAGAATACTTCTTCGGCAGCCCGACCTCCGAGCAGACCACACATTGTGTCAAGCAAGGCTTGTGTAGGAATGATCTGTCGAGCTTCCGGTGCATACCAGGCGGCTCCTAATGCTCGCCCGCGGGGCACGATAGTTACCTTTACAAGCGGATTCCCATATTTGGTCATCCAGGTAATCGTGGCATGTCCAGCTTCGTGAGTCGCGATGGCCAACTTCTCTTCATCTGTTATTATTCTGGATTTCTTTTCGAGGCCTCCAACTATTCTATCAATTGCAGCCATGAAATCATCCCAATCAACAGATTCTTTATTATTGCGAGCTGCAATAAGGGCTGCTTCATTACATACATTCGCAATGTCTGCACCCGAGAAACCTTGTGTCTGACGTGCGAGTTGTTGAACATCAAGCTTGCTATTGCATTTTATATTGCGCAAATGCACTTGGAAGATTTCTTCTCGGTCGGTAAGTTCAGGAAGATCAACATATATTTGACGATCAAAACGACCGGGTCGAAGAAGTGCCTTATCAAGCATGTCGGCACGGTTCGTGGCAGCAAGACAGATAACACCATTGTTCGAAGAAAATCCATCCATGGCCGTCAGCAACTGGTTCAGCGTGTTTTCACGTTCATCATTTGAACCCATATTCGGATTTCTTCCGCGAGCCCGCCCCACTGCGTCGATCTCGTCAATAAATACGATACATGGAGCCTTCTCTTTTGCCTGCTTAAACAAGTCGCGTACACGGGCAGCACCGACGCCGACAAACATTTCCACGAAGTCAGAACCAGACATCGATAGGAAAGGAACATCAGCTTCTCCTGCCACTGCCTTGGCAAGCAAGGTCTTACCTGTTCCCGGAGGGCCAACTAAAAGGGCTCCCTTCGGAATTTTTGCTCCTAATTCGGTGTAACGTTGCGGGTTTTTAAGAAATTCTACTATTTCTTCAATTTCAACCTTTGCTTCTGAAAGACCGGCAACATCCTTAAATGTCACATTTGTGCCATTATTTTTATCAAATACCGTAGCCTTTGATTTTCCGACATTAAAGATACCGCCTCCCGATCCGGGCCCTCCGCTCATGCGTCGTGACAGCGCCACCATTACTATTATCAGTAGAACAATTGGACCGAAGTTGATTAAAATCTTCATCAAGTCGCTGCCTTTCTCATAATTAACCTTTATTTCAGGTTTCCCTTGTGTGGTGAGGGCAGCATTCCATGAATCTAATTTTTCTTGAATTTTATCATTGGAGGGTATGGTTGTTTCTATTTTTTTCTCACCGGACATTTGGGGAGACATATCGAATTTCAAGTTTTTCGCTCCTTGCTTGGTAAGAAAACCTTCCGCAATCCCGTTTTGGGATTGAACAACGATTTTATCTATATCTCCTGCAAGGGCCGCATTCTCAAATTCTGTCCAGTTAACACTTTTTGTTTGAGAACCGTCTTGAAAATAATATAAAGCGATTAATGAAAAAGCAAGAAGTCCATACATCCAATACATATTGAATAATGGCTTCCTGTTGTTACGTTTTTTGTTCTGCTGGAACATCTTATATTTATTTTTCTATTAATTTTCAGTTAACTCTGTCACCAAAATTTAATCAAGGTTCGGCAATTCTATTAAGTCTGCATCGCTCCAAAGGTCTTCAAGATTGTAAAATTCTCTGAATTCGGGAACAAATACATGAACAATTAAATCACCATAATCGATTACTATCCATTGGGAGTTCCTGTAGCCATCATAATTATAAGGCTTTGTGCCTGTCTTTTCACGAACAGATTCTCTTATATTATCTGCTATCGCAGATACCTGAGAGGTTGATTTTCCCTCACATATTATGAAAGAACGGGAGGGAGCGGACTCCAATTTTGAGAAATCTATTTTTGTTATATTTATGCCCTTGCGATCTTGAATTGCATTTACGACCGCTTCTTCAAGTTTGCTAAAGTTGTGGCTTGCAGTAGGTTGTGTATTGTCTGTCATTTTTAATTTATATACTTTTCGAGATACACTTAATTTATTGCTTTAAAGTGTGCACAATAATTGGGGAGAAATATATTCCTCTCCTCATAACATATTAACAAAACTTATGCCAAATCTATCATGTAAAAAAATTTTTTTAAGTATCTTCTTATTTATAACCGAAAGTGTTTTATTTGTGGCATATAGTGCTCCTGAAAATTATAATATTTTAAATTTCAGATATTTATTTTGTTAAATTGACATTCTTATAATGTTATTATAGATATTTGTTTACTCTCGTAACCGAGAATCAATTATTATCGTAACCGGCCCGTCATTTATCAAACTTACTTTCATATCTGCCCCAAAAATTCCCTTTTTAACTTCTGTTTCAGTAAGTAAGGATAACCTTTCGCAAAAATCTAAATACAAAAGGTTGGCCGGTTCAGGATTTTCAGCCCTTATGTAGCTTGGTCGGTTCCCCTTCCGAGTTGACGCTGTCAATGTAAATTGGCTGATGGCTAATATTTCTCCTCCGATTTCACAAACAGAGAGATTCATTTTGCCTTCATCGTCAGAGAAAATACGCATATTGGCAACTTTATGAGCCAACCATTCTGAATCTTCCTGAGAATCCCCCTTTTCTACGCCGACAAGTATCATTAATCCCCGGTTTATCTCTCCACATTTAGCGCCATCAACACTTACTGACGCTTCCATTACTCTTTGTATAACTAATCTCATTTTATGGTAAATTCTGATTTGTAAGATGTGTTAGAAATAATTTTTAGAAATAATTTAACGTATTGAGTTCTTATTTAAACGGTGTCATATATGAAATTAATATAGAAATATCGTTTATAAATTTTAGGTCGCTAAACTACAAAATAATAAAGTGTGGGAGTCGTTCATATAACAATGAGAACTATTAAATTTATAATCATCTTTCTGCTCTCGACCATAGCTATAAATGGTTATGCCGAGAATGTGCGAATATCCGGAAAGGTTGTTGATAATGAGGATAAACCTGTGGAATTTGCTACTGTCCAGATTGCGCGTACGGCTATAGGTACAAACACTAACTTAAAGGGAGATTACTCACTTACTGTGGCTCAAAAAGACACAATTGAGATGGCCTTCAGTTGTATAGGTTTCAAAACTGTGCATCATAAGTTGCTGAATGCCAAGGGAGATTTAACTTTGAATGTTCGTCTATATCCCATTGATATTGACCTTCGAGAAATAGAAGTCATAGGTTATCGTCAGAATTCCAACGGCATGCAGACTCTCAACACTGAGAGTTATAAATTATCTCCTGATGTATCGGGAGGTAGTGTGGAAGCCCTCATAACAACAATGCCCGGTGTAAATTCAAGTAACGAAATGAGTTCTCAATACTCTGTGCGCGGAGGGTCGTTCGATGAAAATTCTGTGTATATTAATGGATTGGAACTTTATCGTCCTCAACTTGTGCGTAGCGGTCAACAAGAGGGTATGAGTGTTATCAATCCTAACATGGTGGGTAACATTAAATTTTCATCAGGAGGTTTCCCCGCCAGATACGCAGATAAAATGTCTTCTGCTCTTGACATTCAATACCGAGAACCTGAAGCTTTTGAAGGGGCTGTAAACTTAAGTATGATGGGAGCCGAACTTGCCGTCGGTAATAACACAGGCAAATTCTCTCAACTTACCGGTGTCCGGTTTAAGAAAAACAATTCTTTACTTTCCACCATGGAAACTAAAGGAGAATACGATCCTACTTTCTTTGATTTTCAGACGAATATAAACTATAAACCAAGCGAGAGAGTAACTATTAATTTACTCGGAAATATCGCTATTAATAATTTCAATTTCAAACCTCAAGACAGAGAAACAACTTTTGGTACTTCCGAAGATGCCAAGAGTTTCAAAGTATTTTTTGACGGAGAAGAAAAAGATAAATTCGAAACATATTTCGGTTCTCTATCCGCCACATACAGACATAATAAAGCTACAAGTTTTACCTTGGCAGCCGGCGGATTTCTTTCTAATGAACTTGTTTCATACGATATTTCAGGAGAATATTGGCTTGATCAGGCCGGAACTGCCGGATCGGAAGGTATTGGCGGAGAGCTGGGGGTAGGTAAATACATGGAACACTCTCGTAACAGATTAAAGACCTCGGTTCTGCAGATCTCTTTAACCGGACTTACAAGGTTCAGAGCCAACAATATCGCTTATGGAATAGGCTATCAACAGGAGAAATTCCACGACCGTACGAAAGAATGGGAGTGGCGTGATTCTGCCGGGTATTCTTTACCGACACATCCGGAGGGCGTTCATTTGGTCTATAATCTTAGTTCCCGTCAGAACGTTAATATTAACCGAATGCATGCATACATCGAAGATGCAGTATATTTAAGCAACAATTTTGCTTATATGACTTTGAACGGAGGCTTGCGTTTTTCCTATAATAGTTTCAACAAGGAATTCTTGATTTCACCTCGTGTTAATTTTTCAGTTAATCCGGTGAATGCGCCTAATTGGTATTTCAGATTGGGCGGAGGCCTTTACTACCAATCTCCATTTTATAAAGAATATCGCGAAATCGTTGAGGATGATTACGGAAATTGTGTAATAGAGTTGAATGATAAAATAAAATCACCCCGAAGTATCCAGTTTATTTTAGGTGCGGATTATACTTTCCGCGCAATGAACCGCCCATTTAAACTTACGGGTGAGGCCTATTATAAGAATTTGAGTAATCTTATTTCGTACGAGTATGATAATTTAAAAATAAATTACTCGGGTCGCAATGATTCAAAAGGCTATACAATGGGCTTGGATTTTAAATTGTTCGGTCAGTTTGTAGAAGGAAGCGATTCATGGGTAAGTTTTTCTTTAATGAAGACTCAGCAGGATCTTGACGGGAAAAAGGTGCCTTTACCCAGCGATCAAAGGTATGCAGTCACAGCATACTTTACTGATTATTTTCCCAAATTTCCGAAATTGAAATTTAGTCTGCGGGGAGTCTTTTCAGATGGTTTGACAATGACCCCGCCGCATACGAGCCGTGCAATTTCTTATTTCCGTGCTCCTGCCTATAAACGTGTTGATATAGGATTAAGTTGGCAGTTTGTTGGAGCTCCTACTGATAATGTGCGTAAAACCGGATTTTTCAGTCATTTCAAGAGCATTGTGCTCGGAGTCGATGTGTTCAATCTTCTTGATATTTCAAACGTGAGCAGTTACTATTGGGTAACAGATGTAAATAACATCCAATATGCCGTGCCCAATTATTTAACCCGTCGCCAATTTAATGTCCGGCTCTCGTGCGAGTTCTGATAATCACTTGCACATATTGTCGCATTTTACTAATTTAGCTAAAAATATAGATATAAAAATGGCTCAGAAACCAAGTATTCCAAAGGGAACCCGCGATTTTTCACCGCTCGAAATGGCGCGTCGAAATTATATTTTTGATACCATAAAGCACAATTTTCGTCTTTTCGGATATAAACAGATTGAAACTCCCGCAATGGAGAATCTTTCTACTCTAATGGGAAAATATGGAGAGGAAGGAGATAAGCTTTTATTTAAAATTCTCAATTCAGGCGATTTTCTAAAATCGTGCAGTGACGAGGATCTGCTTTCACGAAATCTTCCCAAATTGACTAATAAAATGTGCGAAAAAGGACTCAGGTATGATTTGACAGTGCCTTTCGCTCGATTTGTCGTGCAGCATCGTAACGATATTAGTATGCCCTTTAAACGCTACCAGATTCAACCGGTGTGGCGTGCTGACCGCCCTCAGAAAGGCAGATACCGTGAATTTTATCAGTGTGATGCAGATGTGGTCGGTTCTGATTCGCTGCTTAATGAGGTTGAACTCTTGTCTCTTATAGATAATGTCTTTAATCAATTGGGCATTAAGATTATAATTAAGCTCAACAATAGAAAGATACTTTCCGGTATTGCGGAAGCTATTGGCGAATCAGATAAAATTATCGACATCACAGTTGCTATTGACAAGATTGATAAAATCGGAATTGATAATGTCAATAATGAACTTAGGGAAAAGGGATTGGGCGAAAGAGCAATTGAAGCCTTGCAACCTATACTATCTCTAAATGGTTCCAATAGTGAAAAATTAGAGGCAATTACCAATATTCTTAAGGATTCAGAAACCGGAGTAAAAGGCATTGAAGAAATCAGAGAGGTGTTGGAGACTTTCGATGGTTTAGGTCATTTTGCAGAAGTTGAATTAGACCTTTCTCTGGCTCGCGGTCTTAATTATTATACCGGTACTATTGTTGAGGTAAAGGCTGCGGACGTTCAGATTGGCAGCATCACCGGAGGTGGCAGATACGATAACCTTACAGGAGTTTTTGGAATGTCCGGTTTATCGGGCGTCGGTATTTCTTTTGGAGCCGACAGAATTTACGATGTAATGACACAACTTGAGCTTTTCCCTGATTCTCTCGATCAAACTGTAAAAGTTATGTTCGTAAATTTTGGTTCAGCGGAAGCTAAGCAGTCTCTTAAATATATTCATGCTCTAAGAAATGCCGGAATTTCAGCGATGTTGTATCCCGATTCTACAAAATTAAAAAAACAGATGACGACAGCATCCTCCGATAATATTCCCTATGTGGCTTTTGTGGGAGAGTCAGAGCTGGGTACTGACAGATTTGTTTTAAAGAATATGGATTCAGGTGAACAAAAATCTGTTTCAGTTGCCGAAGCCATTGAAACACTTAAGTAAGAAGTCGTTTAAACTTTTTACGAAAACCCAATAAGTGTTTAAAATTGTTTTCTTCAAGGCTAATATTTATTAATATTTTGGCGCCTTTCGATTCTTTTATCAGTCGCATAGCTCGCTATGCTCCTTCTTCAAGAATCAAAATTCGCTCAAAATCTTAATAAATCTTAACCTTGAAAAAAGTTTAAACGACTTCTAATTCATAGGATTGTCTTTGCCATAATTTTTTACCGATATGGAGAAAATTACTGAAAGGGAATTTCTCTTGCGACAACCGAATTTCCCTAATCGTTCTGAAACAGACGCATTTTATCTGAATTTGGCTAATACATTGCTCAGCGAAACAACTTCCGACCCGTTTCTAACGACAATGCCCGAGGGCCTTTCAAAACGTATTGTACTCACGCTTACGGATTATCTTCAGGACATAGTTGCAGATGCCGGACTTTGGCGGAGCTTTGTTGACACAAACCGATATCTATATGGTTGGTCAATACCTTTTCACACGGTAGGAGAGGACTATATTGATTATGAACTGAATAAGGAGGATGTCCGATTCCTGGTCTGGTATGTTGTGGCAATGTTGTGGAATGACAAACGTGATATTTATCCTCACAATCCGCAATTAATCGAATTTGCCGACAGGTGTTACTCTATTCTTGAAAATCATTACGACGAAGCGCCGGTAAATGAATCTTTTAATATTGCGCGCGGCCTTGAATTTAGTGATCCTGAAGATTCGGAGCAAATATATCATCTTGGAAATTGGCTTTTTCTCCATTCTTATCTTTTGACTCCTGCATTTTCCCTTTCTCTACATGAGTTGATGCAGGATTATGATGAGAAAGATCCTGAAGCCGACACAAAACTCAATAATATTCTTGAAGAGGCAATGCTTCAGAATACTACAGGACCTCTTGCCCTTTTCACTCCGGATTGGGTTTATCTCATGATTAAGGGAAAACTTCCAAAGGATGAAGAAAAACAAGTTGAGACAATACATCCATATTACGAAAAGTTTGTAAAAGCCACGAATGGCAGTGAGATTAAGTATTTTGAATCTTATGAGGCCATGAATGAGTTTTTTATAAGTGCTTTGGGGTGGGAAAAGGGTGTTGAACATTTGGCTCAGGCTAAAGGGGCGTCTGATTATATCCTTTTAGTCAACAAGAGCAAAGGTATGTTAATGGCTCGTGGAATAGCTAAATGTATTGCAGATCCGGCAAATCCGCTTTACGATGAGGAATATGCAAAAGCTCATGCTTTCGACCTGCTTACAATCAGAGGTTTGTGTCCGGGTGATTTGCTCCGTTATATCTTTGATAACGGCTGGTTGCCTGATGTCAAATTTCCGGAGTCGGATGATTATGCGCTTGTCAAAGCCAATAAAGATTTTATTGCCCGCTGCTATTTGCAGATTTATTACAGAGGGGATTAATTACTATAATATTATTCTTAAATTCTAAATCGTGCAAAAATTACTTGTCTCACTGTTGTCGTTTTCATGCGTGGCATTAGGTTTCGCTCAAACCACGTTCGAAGAGATGGCAGCAGATCATAATAAAACCGGTGGTGTATATTTTGCATATCCCACTCGGGTGGCAGATAACACTCCTGCGCCAAAAGGATATAAGCCTTTTCATGTGAGTCATTACGGAAGACATGGCTCGCGTTATTTAATCAGTGATAATGACTACAAGTGGGTGGCAGACTTGCTGCATAAGGCAAAAGCCGAGGATGCATTAACTCCACTCGGTCTTGATTTAATGAATCGTCTTGACTCTTTAATGATTGAGACTCACGGCAAGGGTGGTGATCTTTCTCCGTTGGGAAGACGCCAGCATCATGGCATTGCCGAAAGACTATATAAAAACTATCCGGAAGTCTTTTCAGACAATTCATTTATCACTGCACGTTCCACTCTTGTGCCTCGTTGCATTCTGAGCATGGCTTCTTTCTGTGAAGGTCTTAAAGAGGCTAATTCGGCTCTCAAAATAGATATGGAATCTTCAAATAGATATATGCCCTATTTATGTTATAGTACTCCGGAATCAGATGAATTCAACGGGAAGAACGGGTGGTGGAAAGAAGTGTATAGAAAGTTTGAAGAAAAGCATACTAATCCTTCACGTTTGGTCAGCTCTGTTTTCTCGGATAATATTTTTGTTGACAGGTATGTGAATCCACACGATTTTATGTGGGGTATTTATTGGCTGGCTTCAGATGCACAGAACACAGAGGGTAAAATCAATTTTTATGACTTTCTTACCGACAAGGAACTTTTTGATTTGTGGCAATGTTTCAATGCCCGCTTCTATGCACAGCATGCAAATTATCCTCAAGCCAAAGGAGTGCATGTGCAGAACGCAGCAAATCTTCTGACTAATATTATAGAGACTGCAGACGAGGCGATAAGTTCGGATAAACCTTCTGCTGCCTTGCGGTTTGGACACGATGGAAATGTCGTTCCTCTCGCTGCTATAATGCAACTTCAGGGTGGAGATGCCATAATTGATAATCCTGAAGATTTCTACAAAGGCTGGTGTGATTGGAAAGTTGCTCCTATGGCAGCCAATATTCAACTCATTTTCTTCCGTAAGAAGAATTCTGACGATATTCTTGTAAAAATTCTCCATAATGAAAAAGAAACAAGAATACCTGTCAAAACAGATATGTGGCCATATTACAACTGGAAAGATGTTAAATCATTCTTCAAGTCCCAAATCAAGTAAAAAAGCCGTATATTGTGATGCCTTTTAAAAAACTCTATAATTATGAATAAGATAATTATAATGGGTGCATCTTCAGGAATTGGACTTAAAGTTGCCGAGGAATTTGCCAGTAGAAATATGAAAGTGGGTGTTGCAGCACGACACACAGGCACTTTATCGGCATTAAAAGAAAAGTATCCTGATTTTGTAGAATACGAAGAGATAGATATCAACACAAATGAAGCGCCCGGGAAACTAAAACGCCTCATAGATAAACTTGGGGGGATGGATATATACTTCCATGTATCAGGAATTGGATATGATAATCCTGAACTTGAACCCAACATCGAAGCTGCATATATAGATACGAATGCCGGTGGATTTGCACGAATGGTAAGTTCTGCGTATGGATATTATCGTGTATCGGGCAAACCCGGAAGAATTGTTGCTGTTACAAGTGTTGCCGGTACTAAAGGAATTGGTGTTATGGCGGCATATTCTTCTTCAAAAAAATGTGCGCAGACCTATCTTAAGGCACTTCGTCAACTTGCCAATATAGAAAAAGTCAAGGTGCGTATCACTGACATCCGACCGGGTTGGATTAGAACTCCATTGATAAAAGAGGATGCAAAATACCCGCTTGAAATGAATCTTGATGAGGCAGTGCCCCAAATAATCGGAGCGATAGTGAAGGCACCAAAGACTGCGGTAATTGATTGGAAATGGAATGTTGTAAGCTCCGTGTGGAAACTTATACCGGATTTTATATGGACTCATATACCTTTTATTACAGAATAGAAAATACACACGAGGTTTCCTCTTTTCGTATTTTATGCAGGTAGTAAATTTCGTGATAGGTAACGTAACTTAGTTGCACCGTTGTCCGAAGTTTCAGAATATTAATGCAATTGCTGTTAATGTTCTAAATTTCAGATAGATAAACGTAATTTGCATAGTTCTTCTATAAAAAATTTGTAGATTCATTTAATTTTAGTAAATTTGAGTTTCCAAAGCATGACTTTGGAAACTCTTTTTTGAATAACACATCTGATATCATGAATAAAAAAATTGCACTTGAAGCCGTATGGCCTGAAAATCCGGAATTTGAACAGGGTATTCGTAGGGCACCCGACCGAGGATATACTCTTAACGAATCAAAAACTATTACAGCCCTTAAAAATGCACTCAGGTATCTTCCTGAAGAATTGCATGAAAAGGCTGCTCCTGAATTTTTGGAAGAATTGCGTACCAGAGGTAGAATATATGCTTACCGTTGGCGTCCACAAGGAGATCTTAAGGCTAAGCCAATTGATGAATATAAAGGGAAATGTCTTGCAGGCAAAGCATTTCAAGTAATGATTGATAATAATCTCTCATTTGATGTTGCTCTTTATCCATACGAACTGGTAACTTATGGAGAGACCGGTCAGGTTTGTCAAAACTGGCTGCAATATACTCTTATTAAAAAGTATCTGGAGGAAATGACAGATGAGCAAACGCTTGTGGTTGAATCCGGTCATCCTCTCGGTCTTTTCCCATCGAAACCCGAAGCTCCAAGAGTTATCATAACAAATGCGATGATGGTCGGCATGTTCGATAACTTGTCGGACTGGCACGAAGCAATGCAGCTGGGAGTTGCAAACTATGGTCAGATGACAGCCGGTGGTTGGATGTATATCGGACCCCAGGGAATCGTGCATGGAACATTTAATACAATCCTAAACGCCGGACGAATGAAATTAGGTGTTCCTGACGACGGAGATTTAAGAGGTCATCTATTTGTATCTTCAGGCTTAGGAGGCATGAGCGGGGCTCAGCCTAAAGCTGCTGAAATAGCAGGTGCCGCTGCTATAATTGCCGAGGTTGACGATTCGAGAATTAAAACCCGTATGGATCAGGGTTGGGTCGGTGTTAAGACTGATGATATCGAAGAGGCATTCCGTCTTGCCGAAGAAGCAATGAAAAATAGAGAACCTATTTCCATAGCATACCATGGAAATATTGTGGATCTATTGGAATATGCGGCCGAACATAATAAGAAAATTGAATTGTTGAGCGACCAGACCTCCTGTCACGCAGTTTATGAAGGCGGTTATTGTCCTGCAGGCTTAACGTTCGAAGAGCGTACAGAACTTCTGCATAAAGATCCGGAAACCTTCAGAAAGCTTGTTGACGAGTCGCTTAAAAGACATTATAACGCAATTAAGCATCTTGTGAAAAATGGAACATACTTCTTTGATTATGGAAATTCATTCATGAAGGCCATTTATGATGCCGGCGTTAAAGATATTTCTAAAAATGGTGTGGACGAGAAAGATGGTTTTATTTGGCCATCTTACGTAGAAGATATTATGGGACCTATGCTGTTTGATTATGGTTACGGGCCTTTCCGCTGGGTTTGTCTCAGTGGGAAGCATGAAGACCTGATTAAAACAGATAAGGCTGCCATGGAATGTATTGACCCAACACGCAGAGGTCAAGATAGGGACAATTATAATTGGATAAGGGATGCGGAAAAGAATGCTCTTGTGGTTGGAACGCAGGCTCGTATTCTTTATCAAGATGCTATGGGTCGCCTTAAAATAGCATTAAAATTTAATGAAATGGTTCGCAACGGAGAAGTTGGACCCATAATGCTCGGACGTGATCATCATGATGTGAGCGGCACAGATTCTCCATTCAGAGAGACAAGCAACATCAAAGACGGTTCAAATGTTATGGCCGATATGGCCGTGCAGTGTTTTGCCGGTAATTGTGCGCGGGGAATGAGTCTGGTTGCTCTCCATAATGGTGGAGGTGTAGGCATAGGTAAAGCCATAAACGGAGGATTTGGCATGGTATGTGACGGTTCTCAAAGAGTTGACGACATCCTTGTTAAAGCAATGCTCTGGGACGTAATGGGCGGTGTGGCCAGAAGAAGCTGGGCTCGCAATGAAAATGCCATGTCTACTGTCAAAGAATGGAATGAGACTCAGGGTGAAAACGGATTCTATATAACAGAACCCAACTTGGCTGACGAGTCTTATCTTCAAGAAATTATCAAAAGATAATTCAATAAGACTTTCTTATAACAAATAATCATATCCGCTCACATAAAAAATCAATGTCATAAATTGAATTTAAAATTCTAAATGACTAAATATCATCATGAAGAAAATAATTGAATGTGTCCCTAATTTCAGCGAAGGACGCAACATGAATATAATAAATGCCATCACTTCTGAAATCACGAAGGGAGGCGAGGTAAGTTTGCTGGATGTTGATCCGGGAGAAGCCACAAATAGAACAGTAGTTACTTTTGTAGGCGAACCGGAAGCAGTTATAGAGGCTGCTGTCAGGGGAGTTAAAAAGGCCGCCGAACTGATTGATATGTCTCAGCATCACGGTGCGCATCCCCGAATGGGTGCAACAGATGTTCTTCCTTTGATTCCCGTAAGTGGCGTTACAATGGAGGAATGTGTAGAATTGGCTCGCAAGCTTGCCGAACGTATCGCAAGTGAACTCGAGATACCTGTGTATTGCTATGAAGCTGCGGCGTTCTCACCGGAACGTAAAAATCTTGCTGTTTGCAGAGAAGGAGAGTACGAGGCTTTGGCAGAGAAAATGAATATTAAAGAAAAGGCTCCCGATTTCGGTGCTCGTCCCTTTGATGAAAAAATGGCTCGCACAGGTGCCACTGCTGTTGGTGCCCGTGATTTCTTGATTGCCGTTAATTTTAATCTTAACACAACTTCCACTCGCCGTGCAAATGCAATTGCTTTCGACGTGAGAGAAAAGGGAAGACCTATGCGTGAAGGGGGTAAGGTAAATGGTAAGCCAATGAAAGATGAAGCCGGCAATCCAATAATGATTCCCGGAACGCTTAAGGCAACAAAAGCAATAGGTTGGTTTATTGATGAATATGGAATTGCACAGGTATCAATGAATATCACCGATATGGGAATTACTCCGCTTCATGTTGCTTTTAATGAGGTGAGCAGGGCGGCAGCCGCACGTGGTATTCGTGTCACCGGTACCGAAATTGTGGGTCTTGTTCCCAAAAGAGCAATTATCGAAGCCGGCAAACATTATTTAAGACTTCAACAGAGATCTGTGGGTATTCCTGAAAAGGAAATAATAAAGATAGCTGTTAAATCTATGGGGCTTGATGAACTTAAAGAGTTTGATCCGGCCGAAAAGATTATAGAATATAAACTTGAGGCAGAAAATAATAAAAAGAAACTTGTTGATCTCACTTGTATAGATTTTGCTGATAATACAGCTTCCGAGTCTCCCGCTCCAGGTGGCGGTTCTGTTTCGGCATATATGGGTGCGCTCGCTGCTGCATTGGGAACGATGGTTGCAAATCTTTCTTCTCACAAAGCGGGTTGGGACGACAGGTGGAACGAATTTTCAGAGCAGGCTGAAAGAGGTCGTATCCTGCAAGATAAACTTATCTCACTTGTAGACAAGGATACTGAAGCATTTAATAAAATCATGGCAGTGTTTGCCATGCCGAAGAAAACAGAGGAGGAAAAGAAATTGCGTGCCCAATGTCTTCAGGATGCGACATTATACGCAACTAAGATTCCACTTGAAACAATGAAAACGGCTTATGAAACTTTCGATCTGCTTGAATCTATGGCCAAAACAGGTAATCCTTCATCAGTGAGCGATTCCGGTGTCGGTGCCTTAGCCGCTCGTGCAGCGGTGCTCGGAGCATTCTTGAACGTTAAGATAAATGCTGCCGGATTAAAAGACAGAGACGTTGCAGAAAAGATTCTTGCCGAGGCAAGCGAAATTGCCGAAAAAGCCATAAAGCGTGAAATGAACGTTATAGAAATTGTTAACGGCATAATTGACAAGCAGTAGGAAGATGAGTAATCTTGTTATTATAAATGCTAACATTTCTACTCCAACAGGCAACTCGGCGGTGACCGGGACAGGAATGTCCGAGCTGCACCACATTGCAAATGGAGCTATCATCATAGAAAATGGCATTATCACTTATGTTGGTCCGCAAGATGAAATGCCTTCTTATTCCCCGAGTGTAGAAGTTATAGATGCAGGAGGTAAGGCTGTATTACCCGGATTTGTAGATTCTCATACTCATCTTATTTTCGGAGGCTTTCGTGCCGATGAATTTGAATGGCGCTTAAAGGGTGACTCATATATGAGCATCATGGAGCGAGGTGGTGGAATTCAATCAACCGTAAATGAAACTCGGAAAGCCGATGTTAATAGTCTTGCTGATAAAGCCCGTTGGTTCATAAAAAAAATGAGTCAAATGGGTGTGACAACCGTTGAGGCAAAATCGGGTTATGGCCTTGATTTAGACTCAGAGTTGAAAATGTTGGAGGCTATCAAATTGACTTCTGAAGCCGAAGAAGATAGAATAAGAATAGTTTCTACATTCCTCGGGGCTCATGCTGTACCAAAGGAATACAAGGGTAGAACCGAAGAATATGTAAATATATTAATTGAGGAAATGATTCCTCAAGTCAAAGATAAAGCACAATTCTTCGATATCTTTACAGAGAAAAATGTTTTCGAAATAGAAGATTCCCGGAAGTTACTCCTCGCTGCAAAGGCAGCCGGCATGAAATTAAAACTTCATGCCGATGAGATAGTAACTCTTGGAGGAGCGGAGCTCGCTGCCGAGGTGGGTGCAGTATCTGCCGATCACCTTCTTCATGTGAGTGATGAAGGCATTAAGAGAATGGCTGCAGAAGGAGTTGTAGCCACATTGTTGCCTCTGACAGCTTTTGCTCTACGCGAACCGTTTGCGCCGGCCAGGAAATTTATTGAGGCCGGGGCTGCGGTGGCTTTGGCTACGGATTTGAACCCGGGGTCTTGTTTCTCCGGTTCAATCCCTCTGACAATTGCACTTGCCTGCATCTATATGAACATGAGTATAGAAGAGACCATTACTGCCCTTACTTTGAATGGAGCCGCAGCTTGTGGTGTCGCTGACTTGACAGGGTCAATAGAAGTAGGTAAGAGCGGAGACATCGTGATCCTCGAATTCGACACATACAAATCGTTGCCATACTATGTGGGAATGAATTGTGTCAACACTACTATATTTCAGGGTAAAGTTGTAAATAAATAGTAAAAAAATCGAACTTTAAATATTAGCCATGAATAATAATATATACGAAGTGGGTTCCGGTGAACTTACTTATGATGTAATCGAGAAAATTCTTAAAAATAATTATAAACTTGTTCTTTCCGAGGAAGGACGCAAAAGAATCACTTATTGTAGAGATTTTCTTGATTCGAAGACAGAAAACACTAATGAACAGATTTATGGAGTAACAACCGGGTTCGGTTCGTTATATGACAAACATATATCTCCGGAAGAACTGTCAACTCTCCAGGAGAATCTTGTAAAAAGCCATTCGTGCAGTGTTGGTACGCCGGTCGATGATACCATTGTTAAGTTAATGTTGCTTCTAAAGGCACATGCTCTTTCAATGGGATTCAGTGGAGTGCAAGTCATAACTGTAGAAAGAATCCTTGATTTCTACAATAATAACATTATTCCGGTTGTAAATGACCGGGGTTCGTTGGGTGCATCGGGTGACCTTGCTCCATTAGCCAATCTTTTTCTTCCGCTCATAGGTGAAGGTGAAGTCTTCTTTAAAGGCAAACGAGTTAAATCTTCAGAAATGCTTGAAGCAATGGGGTGGGCCCCCATAAAATTAAAGTCAAAAGAGGGTCTTGCATTGCTGAACGGAACTCAATTTATGAGTGCAAATGGCATCAAAGCTCTGATAGATGGCTGGCACATGGTTAACTGCTTTGATTTATTCGGAGCAATGTCGCTTGAAGCTTATGATGGACGCATTGAACCATTCCTTGCCTGTATACAGCAAGTTCGTCCTCACCCCGGACAGATTGAGACCGGCAAAATTTTCAGAAGTCTGCTTGCCGGGAGTGAAATGATCGTACGTCATAAAACACACGTGCAGGATCCTTATTCATTCAGATGTATCCCACAGGTTCATGGCGCTGTAAAAGATGCTATGATACATGTAACGGATGTCCTGCATATTGAAATTAACTCAGTTACAGATAACCCAACAGTTTTCCCTGATGAGGATCTGGTTGTGTCGGGCGGTAATTTCCATGGTGAGCCTTTAGCTCTCGCATTCGATTATATGGGCGTTGCTCTTCACGAACTTGGAAATATCTCTGAAAGACGTGTTGCCCAGTTGATTCTTGGAAAACGCGGTCTGCCTGAATTCCTTGTTGCGCATCCCGGATTGAATTCCGGATTTATGATTCCCCAATATGCTGCGGCATCAATGGTTAGTCAAAACAAAATGTATGCGTGGCCGGCATCTTGCGATTCTATAGTAAGCTCTAACGGACAAGAGGATTTAGTATCTATGGGTGCCAATGCAGCTACGAAATTGCACAAAATAATAGATAATCTTAAATATATTGCTGCTATTGAGTTAATGAATGCCGCTCAAGGCATTGACTTTAGACGTCCCGCAAAGTCTTCTCCATATATAGAACATGTTATGGAAGAATTCAGAAAACATGTTCCTTTTGTTGAAGAAGATGTGGTGATGGCAGATTATATTCAAAAAACCATGGAATTCCTTGATTCTTTCGATATTAACCTCGAAGAAGTGGTTGACTAAGAAGTCGTTTATACTTTTTTCAAGGCTAAGATTTATTAAGATTTTGAGCGAAATTGACTCGTCATTTCTATTTAATGGAAACTCGTCTATTTTCAATTTGATTCTTGAAGAAGGAGCATAGCGGGCTATGCGACTGATGAAAGAATCGAAAGGCGCCAAAATATTAATTAATATTAGCCTTGAAGAAAATAATTATAAACACTTCTTAGGTTTTCGTAAAAAGTTTAAACGACTTCTAATGATCGAATTATTAGAAAAAAGACATTCTGTAAGAAGTTATGAAAGTAAACCTCTCTCTAAGGAATTAATTGATAAAATTAAGAGTGAGGTTACTTTCATAAATTCTCATGAAGCCGGATTAAATTTCCAGGTCGTATTTTCCGATGGCTCTCCTTTCAGCGGCTTCGGACGTAGTTATGGAATGTTTAGAAATGTGACCAATTATATTGCAGCAGTTATAGATCCTACATTTCCTAATACAGAGGAACGAGCCGGCTATTTTGCTCAGCAATGCGTGATTGAATTGGTAAAATCCGGGTTAGGTACTTGTTTTGTTGGTGGCACATTCTCACGAGATAATGTGAATGCCCGAGTTGAAGTTTACGAGAAAATTCCATTTGTTGTTGCTTTTGGTTACCCTGAAGAGAGTAAAACCACTCTGATGGGAAAACTAACTTCGAAGTTGGCTCACAGAAAAAATTATAAACTGTCAGATTTCCTAACTGAAAACCAAGTCTCGGAAGAAGAATTACGTAATTGCAATATAGATTTAAATCTTGCCTTACGTGCAGTGGCGTGTGCTCCCTCAGCTCTTAATAGCAAGCCGGTAAGGCTGTCAACTCAGATACTGAACGGTAGGCCTGTTATCATTGCAGGTGTAAAAGACTATGCCAAAAATGCGGTTGATCTTGGGATCGCCAAGTATAATGTGGCCAATGTTTTACCGGGTGTTTGGGAGTGGGGAAATAATGAACCCTTCTTTATCGATTAATTAAGAATAATCTTTTTGCATATAGGAATCGAAAGTTCAATAAATAAAGTGATAATTACGTTATTATATTTGTTTTAGTTATAAATTAAACACTAAACATTTAATTAATTCTTAGATACATTATAATAAAAGATCAATAAAGTTGAGTTCGTATTCAATTCTACTGATCTCTTATTTTAATATTTATTTACTAAAATGGTTAAAAATAATAGCGATACATTACAGGAACTTATGGGAGAAATTCCCTTGGAAGTTCAATTACGTACGAAACTTTCAGTTTCAATTGCAAATAGAATTGAAGCTTTGATGAGGGAGGCAGGATATTCTAAAAAGCAATTTGCCGAAAAACTTGGACGCAGACCAAGCGAGGTAACCAAATGGCTGAGTGGAGAACATAATTTTACGATTGCAACATTAGCCAGAATTGGAGCATTTTTCGGAACTCAGATTATCTCTATTGCTCCTGATCCATCGAAAAACAAGTAATTTAATTTTGAAAGGCTTTGGGCTTTAGGTTTTAGGTTTTAGGTTATAGGTTTTGGCTATGGGATATAAGGGAAAGGTTAGAGTAGAGGAGAATGGTAATAGAGACGTTCGCCGGCTATTCTATTATACCTTAGAGTGATATATTCCTTAAATCATAAACATCAATGAGACTTACGAATCCAGCCAAATCGACATATTATCATAACATGGATATCGTTCGCTATCTCCTTTCCTTGGCAGTGATAGTGGATCATACAAATATTGTCGCAGGCTACGATATGCCATTCTTCATATCCTCATTTGAAGCTGTAGGTGGTTTCTTCGCACTTAGTGGATTCCTCATGTATCCCAACTATTTGCGTCATGATAATTGCATGGGTTATTTAGGGCAGAGAGCTCGCAGAATATTACCTCCATATATATTCATCGTGGTGGGAGCAGCCCTCTTCCTTGTGATTGCCTCTACACTCACCCCAACAGAGTATTTCACATCAAAAGGTTTTTACGCCTATTTAGCAGCTAATCTATCCTTCCTTAACTGGCTACATCCCGACCTACCGGGTGTGTTTCAGGGCGTGGAGTTTAATATCTCAGCTGTCAACGCCTCTCTTTGGACAATGAAAATTGAATGGTGTCTATATTTTTCTGTACCCATATTCATCTTTTTTCTTTCTCGAATTAAGCGCCTATCCACCATTTCGCTTTCTGTAATAATTATAATTATATCAATTCTATATCGGCTATACTTCTCCAATCTCTACATTCAAACAGAGAAGGAGATTTATCACATCTTAAGCCGTCAGATATTCGGACAGCTCTCATACTTTTATTTCGGGATGCTAATATACTTTTTAAAAGATATTTTTTCCCGCAATCTGTTGTTGATGGGAATTATCGGTATAGCATTAGTCTATCTCTCGCGCATTTTAGACTACGGCTCCATTATCCTCAACCCACTCGGTATTTCAATGACTGTAATGGCAATCAGTATGATTCCTTATAGCATTCCACTGCTAAGTTCCAAGAACAATATTTCCTATGAAATGTATCTATTCCATTTCCCTATAATTCAATTCGGTATCTTCTTAGGAGTTCACACCTACAATATTTGGATAGAATATTTATACGTCTTATCAGTCACCATCGTTCTATCCCTTCTCGCTCATTTCTCCCTTGAAAAGTTGATTAAGCGTCCTCGCTAACTTCGGGTTTTAACCTTTGAATCTATTTAGACCATAGTGCAGATTTAACAATATGTAATCAGCAAGTTGAACTTACGGAGATTAAATAAATAATATACAGGAGGATATGCCTTACATACAATGTATATTCGTTCCCTTTCAACATAAAGCGACATCGGCAACAACCAATGAAGTTGAAGCCGATGTCGCTTTATTAATTTAACTCAACTTATCGATTTGTATGGCTGAGTTAATGTTTACGCTGAGATAGTATCTCTAATTCTTTAATTGAACGAAGGGTGGATAGGAATACTTAACCATGATCTGAAATTTTCTCCTAATCCAATAACTTCTCTTCTCCAATATTCTTCCCCTTCTCCAATAAGAAGCATGTCGGGGTTAGGGTTGGGATTAATCGCCCAGCTATTTTCCAATAATTCCTTCGTAAGTTGATCTTCTCCCCATCCACTTATTCCGAAAAAGAATCTGATTTTACCATTCAAATCTTTACCTGATGTAATGTGATTCCAAAGTTGATCACTGTTGCCCCCGGCGAATAATCCCGGAAGCACCTCAATACTGTCTTTTACATCAGCAAAATGATGGAGAACAAACATTTTGGTCAAATCAACCGGGCCTCCGTTAAACACCTTTATATCTTGCTTTATAGGAAAATCTTCTATAAGTTGATCTAAATTTACATCAATTGAATGATTTAATATCAAGCCAAGCGGTTCTCCTTCTTCCTTTGAATTGATAAGAAGAACCACAGATCGAGTAAAATATTTATCTAACATCATCGGAGCGGAAATTAATAACATTCCTTTTCCGGGGTTAGTCTCATAAGTATGATTACTCAAAAAATCTTCAACTTCCATTTTATATTATATTAATTTCTTTGTGAAAATAAGAAGAGACTTCTTATCCTTCCCTCGTAAGAGCCAATTGTTAAACTCAGCCTCCTTGATATATCCGGATTTTAAAAATAGTCCTTTACTTGAATTATTATCCTCACTTATTTTTGCAGCAACTATGCGCAAATTTAATAGTTGGCTTGCATAATTCTCAATTAAATTCAAGCAGCGTGAACCCAATCCTTGCTTTCGAAAGCTACTTTTTATATAAACTCCTATAAATGCGGTTCTGTTTTGTGGTGATATGTCATACAGATCGATAATACCTGCAATTTCATCCTTATAGTCAACTATCATTCTAAGTTGGCCCGCTCTTATTGGATCAGCATCATAGTTTTCAGCATAATCCTGAATATTCTTTTTAGAGTATGGAGCCATCATACCATTTGAGTACCAATGAGTGCTGTCTGTTTCAAATTCCCAGACACATTCAGCATCAGTCGGCTCAACTGCCCGAAGTCTTATTTCTCCGTCTCTTAAATAATTCATTATTTTTACTTTGCAAATGGGGTTCTGTTAAGTATGGAGCGACCTAAAGTTAATTCATCAGTATACTCAAGTTCATTACCAATGCTTATTCCGCGAGCTAAAACTGATACTTTAACCGGAAGATGACTTAATTTTCGGTAAATATAAAAGTTTGTTGTATCCCCTTCCATTGTCGGGCTCAATGCGAGAATAACCTCAGATATTTTGTCTTGTTCCACTCGTTTCACGAGGCTGTCTATTTCAAGATCTGACGGCGATATCCCGTCAAGAGGGGAGATAAGTCCTCCTAATACATGATACACACCGGAATGTTCATGTGTCCGCTCGATAGTTATGACATCCTTTATATTTTCAACTACGCAAACCACTTCGTGATCCCGATGATTGTCACTGCAAATAGAGCATACTCCACTTTCACTTATGTTGTGGCACACAGGACAATATGAGATTCCTTTACGCATCTCTATTACCGAGTTTCCAAGGGCATACGCAACTTCCGGATCTTTCCTCAACAGATGCAATGCAAGTCTTAAAGCTGTCTTATGGCCAATTCCGGGCAACTTCGACAATTCAGCAATTGCGTTATCGAGTAAAACTGAATTATATGATTGATTCATTACCTGTATAATATTCTATAATTAGGCGTTTTGAGATTATTAGATTAACTCCAATTTTTATTACAATTCATTCCTCTAATTTAGACAAATCATCCTTATTATACAACTATCTTTCTTAATTTTTAAATATTTTAAATAATTTTTCATTTGAAATTTTTTGATGATAGGATTCGGATTATTCTCGCATTAATTATAATGGTAAAAAAAAGAATATGAATATAAGTTGATCCATAGTCTCCGGAATTTAGATTTCCAATCTATAATTAAATGACTTATATTTCGTTTATTATACAGAACATGACCGCCATGTATTTTATTAAGGCGGTAGCTAATAATTCCTGACATCAATGTTTGATTATATTAATGGACTAACTGCCGAACTTACTCCAACCTACGTTGTAATTGATTGTGGGGGAGTGGGTTATGAAGTAAATATTACCCTGATTGATTTTTCCAATATAAAGTTATCGGAAAAGACAAAACTTTATATTCATGAGAGCATAAGAGAAGATGCACATGTTCTATTCGGTTTTCTGGATAAAAGAAGCAGAGAACTTTTCAGACTTCTGATCAGTGTTAGTGGTGTCGGTGCCAATACTGCCCGTCTCATTCTGTCGGCTTTAACTGTTCCTCAACTTGAAAGTGCAATTGTGAGTGGTGATGAGAAATTACTTAAAGCCGTAAAGGGCATTGGAGGCAAAACTGCCCAGCGAATCATTGTAGATTTAAAAGATAAAATTAATCCCGAAACTGTTGAATCAGGTGGGTTGGTTGCCAATACAAATGAGACGTATGAGGATGCTTGTGCGGCGCTTGTCATGCTTGGTTTTGCGGCTCCACAATGTAAAAAAGTTCTCAATCGTATTTTTAATTCTGATCCCAACACCACCACAGAGAATGCGATAAAAATGGCATTAACAATGCTGTGATTATCTAATAGTTTCTGTTTTGTCAATTGAACGTATTTTTACGTCCGAGTCTTATGCATTATAAACTGAACTCTATCTTTACAATTGCCGGGATTTCAATTACTATATTATTACTAACTATCCTGGCACATCCGCAATATTATAAAAGCGAACTGAAGTCTCCTCCGTCAGTTCCTGTGTCTTCGGCCAATGGTAGCAATCATGATACTATTGAGCTGGCCTCTGATGTTGCTCCCACTATTCCTTCTTCGGCAGAAGATTATCTTCAGAAGAAGGAGTATGCTGCCGATTTAAGAGATCCGTCGAATATCAAGACTGAAGCTGTGTACGATCCTGCTACCGGGATGTATGTTCTTCACACCACTGTGGGCGATCGGGATATCGTTACGCCCTATATGATGAGTGCTGATGAGTATAACAGCATGATGATGCGTCGCGACATGTTCGGATATTTCAATTCTCGCAATAGTGAGACTTTTGAGAAGAAGGATAAAGAGCCTTTTAATATTTTTGATATGAATTTCTCTCTCGGGCCTCTTGAGAAAATATTTGGTCCCGGGGGAGTGCGCCTCACCACGCAGGGGTCTATTCAATTATCAATGGGAATTAAAAGTAATAAAACTGAAAATCCTGCTCTTTCTCTCCGCAATCGTCGCAAAACTTATTTTGATTTCGACCAAAAAATTCAGGCTTCTATAAATGCATCGGTGGGTGATAAGATGAAGTTCAACATGAACTATAACACTGATGCAACCTTTGCTTTTGATTCTCAAAATCTTAAACTTGCTTACGAAGGTAAGGAAGACGAGATTATTAAAAATATTGAAGCCGGTAATGTGAGTATGACAACCGGATCAAGTTTGATTAGAGGAGGAACAGCTCTTTTCGGTATCAAGGCAAAACTTCAATTCGGCAAACTCACATTAACAGGACTTGTTTCTCAACAAAACTCGGAATCT
The DNA here is from genome assembly GCA_014802335.1 of Bacteroides sp. Classification (GTDB taxonomy): domain Bacteria; phylum Bacteroidota; class Bacteroidia; order Bacteroidales; family Muribaculaceae; genus Lepagella. The sequence goes on from JAAVCL010000016.1 coordinate 53,450, forward strand.
AAGACTGTAAGTACGCAGGGAGGAATACAATCCACAAAATTTAGTGTCAAAGCCGATAACTATGATGCAAACAGACACTTCTTCCTCTCTCAATACTTTTACGAAAACTATGACAAGTTTGCATCCAAATTGCCATACGTATCTTCAGGTGTAAAAATTACACGAATAGAAGTTTGGATTACTAATAAAAACGGTAATTATAACGAATCTCGCAACTTTGTGGGATTCATGGATTTGGGTGAGAATACAAATCTTGCTTCAGATTTCTGGGTGCCCGATATGTCTTTTGCAAATCCTTCAAATCAATCCAATAACCTTTTGCAAGTTATCAAGAATGATTATCCGGGGGCAAGAAATATAAACACTGTTACGCAAGCTTTAGAGCCTTTGCGTGCATACGGTATAGAGGGTGGACGCGATTTTGAAAAAGTTGAGTCTGCCCGATTGTTACGTGAAAGTGAATATTCGCTTAATTCAGATTTAGGATATATCTCTTTAAAATCGGCGCTTAATACAGACGAAGTGCTTGCTGTGGCCTACGAATATACCTATAACGGCAGGGTATATCAGGTAGGCGAATTTTCATCGGACATTTCCAATACATCAGAGTCTATTTTCCTCAAGATGCTTCGTTCCACTACGGTGTCTCCGAAACTTCCGATGTGGAAACTTATGATGAAAAATGTTTATGCTCTCGGGGCCTATCAGATGCAGAGCAAAAACTTTAAAATGAATATTAAGTTCCTCAGCGACACAACGGGAGTTGAAATTAATTATCTCCCGGTTGGCAGCATTTCAAACAAGCCATTGTTGCAAGTGATGAATCTGGACAGAATAGACTCTAACCAAGAATCGAACTCGGATGGCTTTTTTGATTATATAGAAGGATATACAGTGCAATCTTCATCCGGAAAAATTATTTTTCCGGTTGCAGAACCTTTTGGTGAACATCTCGCCCGGCAGATTGGAGACCCGGCAATTGCCGAACAATATGTATATCGCGAGCTTTATGACTCCACGCTCGTGGTTGCCCGTCAGTTTGCCGACAAAAATAAGTTTTCTTTAGTCGGTGAATATCAGGCCTCGGGTGGTGCGACAATCCGTCTGAATGCAATGAATGTGCCACGTGGTTCGGTTGTAGTGATGGCCGGGGGAGTGGTTCTTACCGAGAATTCAGACTATACGGTCGACTACTCAATGGGTATTGTCACAATCACCAATCAAAGTATAATCGATTCAGGCACGAATGTGAGTGTCACTCTTGAAAACCAGTCAATGTTCTCAATGCAGAGAAAGACATTGTTAGGTTTGGACGCACAATATGAATTCAACAAAGATTTGAAAGTTGGCGGTACGCTGATGTATTTCTCGGAAAAAGCATTGACTCAGAAAGTTAATATAGGAGAGGAAATCATCAACAATACAATGTGGGGCCTTAATTTGAGTTATCGCAAGGATCTCAATTGGTTAACCAATTTGTTAAACCGTGTGCCCACCATTAATGCGACAGCGCCTTCAACATTTAGCTTAAATGCTGAATTTGCTCAACTCGTGCCTCTTAAACAGCGCAGTGGAACTAATAAAGGTTCAAGTTATATTGACGATTTTGAGGCCACTCAAACCGGTATTGATCTTAGATCTCCATATTCATGGTTCCTTTCATCGACCCCTCAAGATAATGGTCCGGATGCGTTGTTCCCTGAGGCTTCTCTTTCCAATGATGTGGCGTATGGTAAAAATCGTGCGTTGCTTGCCTGGTATTACATTGATAGGGCATGGACGCAACGAAATTCCAATATGCTTCCGGGTTATTTAAAAAATGATCCGCATCAGATGTCTAATCCATATATTCGTGAGGTCTACGTTAATGAATTGTTCCCTTACAGAGATCTTGCTTATGGAGAAGCAAACTGGATTCAGACCCTCAATCTTTCTTTTTATCCGCGTGAACGAGGTCCATACAATCTTGATTCGGATAATATCGATTCCGATGGATCTCTTCTCAATCCGGAAAAAAGGTGGGGTGGAATTATGCGCAAGATGGATAACTCTAATTTCGAAAGTTCAAATGTAGAGTATATTCAGTTCTGGTTGCTCGATCCTTTCCTTGATGAGGATAATCCAAATAGAGAAGGAGGAGATTTATATTTCAATTTTGGTGAAATAAGTGAAGACATTCTCAAAGACGGAATGAAAAGTTATGAGAATGGTCTCCCCGTGGATGGTAATTATGAATTTATTACAGAAACCAACTGGGGACGTATCTCACGTCAAAATTCTTTGACCTATGCATTTGATAACACTTCAAATGCACGATTGCTGCAAGATGTGGGCCTTGATGGTCTTCCTAATGATGATGAATTTTCTTTCTCATCATATAAGGAATATCTTGATAATTTACGTGCGAAACTTCCGGCATCGACTATTGCTGCTATGCAGGAAAATCCTTTCTCTCCAATGAATGACCCAGCCGGAGATAATTATCATTTTTATCGTTCCAGCTATTATGATGAGGTTAAGGCTGGAATTCTTGAGAGATATAAGAGATATAATGGAGTGGAAGGGAACTCTTTGTCTCCCGACCAATCCACCAATCCGCAGTATCAGTCTGCTCGTGCTGTGCCCGATGTGGAAGATATAAATCAGGATAATACCCTGAATGAATATGAACGCTATTTTCAATATCGTATTTCGATTCGTCCCGAAGATCTTGAGGTTGGTAAGAATTACATAACAGATAAACAGGTATCAGAGGTTTCAACGGCCGAAGGTAAACAGCGTGTCACATGGTATCTTTTTAAAGTTCCCTTGAGTTCGCCCGAAAAAGTTGTTGGAGGAATCAATGATTTCTCTACAGTGAGATTTGCGCGAATGTTTATGACCGGATTTAAGGAAGTGACACACCTTCGTTTTGCCACTCTTGAATTGGTGAGAGGCGAATGGAGAGACTATAAATTTAATCTTAATTCGCGCAACGATGCCCCGGCTGAAGGTGAGCTTGACATGAGTGTTGTAAACATAGAAGAAAACTCGGGAAGAGAACCGGTTAACTACGTTCTTCCCCCCGGTGTATCACGCGATCAGGATCCGGGGGCAGCTCAGGCCACACAGTTAAATGAACAATCCCTTGAATTGACACTTAAAGGTATTCAGCCCGGCGACGCAAGAGGTATATACAAAAATACTCAGCTGGACCTTCGAATTTACAAGCGCCTGCAAATGTGGAATCATGCCGAGGCATTGATAGATAATGCTACAAATTTGCGCAATGGTGACTTCGCATTGTTTATCCGTTTGGGTTCTGACGTTAAGAATAACTTCTATGAGTATGAGATACCTCTTGATCTCACCCCTCCCGGGAGATATAACAATATGAACAGTCAGGACAGAGCTAAAGTATGGCCAATGTCAAACTTCCTTGATGTGCCGCTTGATCTTTTTACAACTGTAAAGACTGCGCGAAATAGAGAGAAAAGTAATAATACTCAAGGTGTAGGATATTCAATATTATATTCTATGCTTGACCCTGATAATAATCATAACACGGCCAGTGTGATGGGTAATCCCTCGCTTTCAGATATCCGTGTGATGTTAATTGGTATCCGAAACAAATCAAATTCCGTGAAAGACGGTATTGTTTGGATAAATGAAATGAAGGTAACGGAATTTAACGAAGAGGGAGGATGGGCATTAAATGCCAATGCAAGCCTTTCTCTGTCGGATATTGCTATGGTAAACTTCAGCTATCATCGCGAAACTGACGGATTTGGAGCGGTGGATCAAGGCCTGTCACAAAGACGACTTGATACATACGACCAATATAATCTTGTTGTCCAAGGAGATGTGGGCAAAGTATTGCCTGAAAAGGCTAAACTTAATGCTCCTGTTTATTATGCACGCTCTCAGGAAACCACAACTCCCAAGTATAATCCGCTTGATCAGGATATTCTGCTGAAGGATGCTTTGGATGCAGCAGCAACTAAAGCCGAGAAAGATTCAATCAAGTCGTATGCGATTACGCGAAAGACTACGGAAAGTTTCTCTCTTTCGAATCTTCGTTTTAATGTGCAAAGTAAGAATCCCATGCCTTGGGATCCTGCAAACTTTACAGTTTCTTTCTCATTCAATAAGCAAAAGAACATGGATCCGGTTACAGAATATGAGAATACAAATGATTATCGCGGGTCTTTTCAATATTCTTACACGCCTTATTTCAAGCCTTTGAGACCGTTTGGATGGTTAAAAGGTAAAGGCAAGACTGCAAAATTCTTTAAGGAATGGGAGATTAATTATTTGTTCAGCAATCTCACTTTCTATACATCGATGCACCGTTACTATTACGAACAACAAACGAAGTCGGAAGTGGATGTTGATTTTCAAATGCCTGTGCAAGTAAGTAAGAATTTCACATGGGACAGACAGTTGTCTCTGACATGGAATCTTATTAAATCTCTGTCTTTAACCTTTGCGAGCAACACTACGGCCAGGATTGAGGAGACTATTGGCGCTGTTAATAAAAGACTTTTCCCTGATCAATATCGTGATTGGAAAGATACTGTAATGTCGTCATTGCGTCACTTGGGAACACCGTGGAATTACAATCAAACTTTTACAGGAACATATCGTGCACCTTTCAATAAAATACCGGCATTAGATTATCTTACCGGTTCGGTTTCATATAATTCTGTTTATCATTGGGACAAAGGTGCCACAGTTGATGATCTCTATCTTGGAAATACGATTCAGAATCAGACCACCTGGAATGCTGATGCACGCATTAATTTCGAGACTTTATATAACAAATCAAAATATCTTCAAAATATAAATCGCCGATTCAGTAAATCCGGATCTCGCAACGATTCTAAATCCAAAGGGAGAAATGAAAGAAATTCCGGTAAAAATAAAGGAAAGGGTGATAATTCTAAAGATAAAGATTCAAAAACTTCTTCTAAAAATACACCCAAAAAATTTGAACGTGCTGTTACGCTGTCGCCCGACTCGGCAACAATAGTTAAACACAATCTTAACAATAAAAAGATACGTTTCACTGCTCGCTCGGAGGGTAAGATAGTAAAGGTGAACTATAAGGTTGTTGATGCAAACACGATTCAAATTACTGATACGGGTAGCAGGAATCTTGCACTTACAATAACAGAAATAAGAAAGGAAGATAAACCCCAGGTTGCCTCAGAAATTGCTCAGTATGCTTTGAGGTTTCTGATGATGCCTCGTTCTGCTTCATTCAAATGGCGTAGTAGTCATTCTCTGAATGTGCCATTGTATTCACCGACAGTAGGAAATGTATTCGGTCAGTCATTAAGCAATGGGCCAATGGCTCCGGGTCTTGACTTCGCTTTCGGATTTTATGATAAGGATTACGTGGACCGTGCATTAGCCCGCGATTGGCTTATTACTTCTTCCGAACAAGTTTCACCGGCCCTTTGGAACAAAAGTCAGGAATTTAATTTTGAATTGACTCTTGAACCTGTAAGAGGTCTTAAGGTTGTTTTGACCTCAAATCTTACAGATGCGAGGACTGAACAAATGCAGTTTATGTACTCCGGAATGCCAACATCTTATTCCGGGAATTATGTGAGAACTGCCTGGGCTTTCCCGACATCATTAAGAAATTTCAAAGCTTCCAACGGTTATCAATCGGATGCATTCGATAATTTCCTGTCGTATATTCCTAAAATTGCTGATAGAGTTCAAAGTGAATACACAAACGTGTTGTATCCTTCCGATGGCTTCATGGAAGGAAACGTATTGGCCGGCACTTCATATAATCCGGAGATAAGTAAGGTGTCTTCAACAAGCTCGGATGTTCTTATTCCGGCTTTCCTCGCTGCGTATACAGGTCAGAAGCCGGGTAAGGTTTCGCTAAAACATTTCCCGGGGCTGAGTTCAATGAGACCAAACTGGCGAATCACATACGATGGCTTCATCCAACTTGGCAATATGAAGAAATGGTTTAAGTCTTTCGTTATATCACATGCTTATCAGTGCACATATTCGGTTGGCTCTTATTCAAGTTTTATGAATTGGGTGGCAAGTCCGGGTTTATCAGGAGATATGGGTTTCATTCTTGACGAGCAAACGCAGATGCCAATTCCTTCAAGCCCATTCAATATTTCTTCTGTTTCACTGACTGAAAAGTTTGCTCCATTGATTGGAGTGAAGTGTACTTTGTTTAATGATATTACCGTTAATGCTGAATATCGTGATTCACGCACATTGAATCTTAATTCTTCAGCAGGTCAGATTGTTGAGTCACTTTCAAAACAAATTACTTTTGGAGCAGGATATAAGATTGCTAATTTCAATAAAATTCTTAAGATTGGCGGAGGCAAGCAGGGTAGTGTATCTAATGATCTTACTCTAAATCTTGATCTTTCATGGGCAAACAATCAGTCTTTAATTCGCAGAATTGAAACGGCATATACCCAGGCAACTCAAGGCTCAAGCACATTCTCAGTCAACTTTATGGCTTCTTACATTTTGTCAAAGCGTATAACGTTGTCTGCATTCTTCGATCACCAGACCAATACGCCGCTCGTATCAAATTCAGCATATCCCACAAGTAATTCAAATTACGGAATAGCTGTTAACGTTTCGCTTGCAAGATAAATATGATATTCCTCCGTGTTTTAGTTATGACAAAATAATTTTATAACTGAAACGCGGAGGAAAATCTTTACTTTTATAGGCAATTTATTTTATCATTAAATTTGAACATATATCATAATATTAAAATGGATAATGTAGAAAAATATATTGGTATTCTCAGAGAGGAAAAATGTTCATGCTCGCATGCAACTCTTCTTGGTATTGCGCGTGCGCATCCCGAGAACATGCCCGACACACAAACTCTTAAATATGTATCCGGAGCCTTCAGGGGAGGGATAGGAAAAACATTTGGTGAAGGGACTTGTGGTGCTGTTTCCGGTGCTGTTGTTGCTCTTGGATTGATATATGCTGAAGATGAGAAGTCAGCTTGCGATGGAGCCAAGTACGTTTACGATGGTTTTAAAAATCATTTCGGAACATTATGCTGCGGAAAGATTACTGATGAGTTTGGGAAAAAACGTTGCAATGAATGTTGTCAGGTTGCAGGGAAACTTGTTCAGGATTTTGTGAATCGCTAATAATTTAAACTTGGGCCCTCACCCACAATAAAAGTTAACATCAGGGTGAAGGCTTAAATTGAAAATGTTGATGTAAAGTTATAAAAGCAAAAAATCACGTGCTCTGAAACACGTGATTTTTTGCTTTTACTATCTATAAATATTTTTTACATCATGCCGCCCATGCCGCCCATTCCGGGAGCACCCATTGGAGCAGCAGGTGTTTCTTCTTTCTTATCGGCAATTACACATTCGGTTGTGAGGAACATACCAGCAATACTTGCAGCATTTTCCAGCGCAACACGTGTAACCTTTGCAGGATCGATAACACCTGTTTCAAAGAAGTTTTCAAAAGTATCTGTACGGGCATTGAAGCCAAAGTCGCCTGAACCTTCTTTTACTTTTTGAATGATAACGGCGCCTTCGAGTCCGGCGTTAGCCATAATCTGACGCATTGGTTCTTCAATGGCACGACGGATAATTGCGATACCGGTCTCTTCATCATCATTGCTACCTTTGAGTTCATCAAGGGCAGAAAGAGCACGAATATATGCAACTCCACCACCGGGAACAATACCCTCGGCAATAGCAGCGCGAGTTGCAGAAAGAGCATCATCCACGCGGTCTTTCTTTTCCTTCATTTCAACTTCTGAAGGAGCACCGATATAAAGAACTGCAACACCTCCGGCGAGTTTTGCAAGACGCTCGTGCAATTTTTCTTTATCATAGTTGGATGTAGTTGTCTCAATCTGTGCCTTTATCTGATTCACTCGTTCGGCAATTGCTTCTTTTGAACCTGCACCGTTCACAATTGTGGTATTGTCCTTGTTAACAGTTACTTTTTCAGCTGTGCCGAGATCATTGATAGTTGCTTGAGCAAGCTGCATACCTTTAATCTCACTAACAACAGTACCACCTGTCAGAATAGCTATATCCTCAAGCATTTCCTTACGACGGTCTCCAAAACCGGGAGCCTTAACTGCACATATCTTAAGACTACCACGAAGACGGTTCACAACGAGAGTTGCAAGTGCTTCGTTATCTACATCTTCTGCAATAATAAGCAATGGGCGTCCGGATTGTGCCACAGCTTCCAAAATTGGAAGCATATCTTTCAGATTTGAAATCTTCTTGTCATAAAGAAGTATATAAGGAGAATCCATTTCGCATTCCATCTTTTCAGAGTTGGTAACGAAATAGGGAGAAATGTAACCGCGGTCAAATTGCATACCTTCAACAACGTCAACCGAAGTTTCAGTGCCTTTTGCTTCTTCTACAGTAATTACACCTTCTTTTTTTACTTTCTCCATAGCTTCAGCTATAAGGCGACCAATTTCTTCATCACCATTTGCTGAAACACGAGCTACATTTTCAATTTTGCTAATATCATCGTCAACTTCCTGTGCTTGACTCTTGATACTTTCAACAACACAAGAAACTGCCTTGTCGATGCCTCGTTTTAAATCCATCGGATTTGCTCCGGCAGTTACATTCTTAAGGCCAACATTTACGATGGCCTGTGCAAGAACTGTTGCTGTAGTTGTTCCGTCACCGGCCTGATCGCCTGTTTTTGAAGCAACCTCCTTAACGAGCTGAGCGCCCATATTTTGGAAGGGATCTTCAAGTTCAATTTCGCGTGCTACTGTTACACCATCTTTAGTAATGTGAGGAGCACCGAATTTCTTTTCAATGATAACATTGCGACCCTTGGGGCCTAAAGTAACTTTTACGGCATCTGCAAGTGCATCGACACCATTTTTCAGCTCTTCACGAGCTTTAATATTGAATTTAATTTCTTTTGCCATTTTAGTAATTCCTTTCTATTGACCTTTGCGATTATTCTACCACTGCAAGCACATCGCCTTGACGCATAATCAAATATTTTTTCCCTTCATATTCAATTTCAGTACCGGAATACTTACCATAAAGCACTACATCTCCGGCCTTAAGAACCATTTCTTCATCTTTTGTTCCTTGGCCTACTGCCAGAATTGTGCCTTCCAATGGTTTTTCTTTTGCTGAAGCAGGAATAATTATGCCTGACATTGTGGTTTCTTCCGCAGCTGTCGGTTCAACAAGCACACGGTCACCTAATGGTTTGATATTCATAATCTATTAATTGATAATTGGTTATACTTGCAATTAAAGTAAATATATAGGATTGCTCCAAATATTCGTTGAAATGTATTTGAAGCAATCTCTCTAATGATATTACAAATTTCATGCCAAAAAGGTTTAAATAAAACCTCTTGTGAAATCATGGTTAATCAGCCGTATTTATGCAGACTGATTAAAAGAAATATATTGCCATAAAGTTTATTGCCGGTTGTTAATTCTTTAGCTTAGTCTTCTTCGTCGGCTTCTTGAATCAGCCTTTTGATTGTTGGATTGCCGTAGGTCAATTTCTTGACGGTCAGGTCCTCTTCAGCCAGCTCATTGGCTTTTAATAATTTATATTCGGAAGCCTCAAAGTTGGATTTTATTTCACGAAGCGCCTTAATTTGTTTTTCAAGCGCTTCGATGGTTTTATCAATTCCTGCAGTGGCTGCTTGAAATTTTTTATGCGCGGCCGTGACATTACTACTGAATGCACTTCTGAATTTATTTAATTTGGATTCAAATTTCGCAAAATCCATTGTCTGACTCCTTGATAATGCTAATTCCTGTTCAAGAGTCTTTTTCTCTAAAAATCCTTTTTTAGCAGCTTCACTAATAATTCTTAATACCGGAAGAAAGAATTGAGGTCTTATCACTATCATTTTGGGGTATCGATAACTCTTGTCAACTATTCCGGCATCGTAGAGTTCATTTCCGGATTCAAGCATAGATACCAGCACAGCATATTCGCAGTTTTTTCTATGACGATCTTTATCAAGTTTGTCAAGAAAATCATCATTCTTATGTTTAATAGACGTTGAGTCTGTTTCATTTTTCATCTCAAACATCACTGAAACATACTCTTCACCATTAATAAAATCCCGAAAAATAAAATCACCTTTTGAGTGTTCAACAGCTATATTATCTTTCTCGAAAATAGCATCCGGATATTGGCCCATACTCTGTGCGGTCGCAAATTGAATCATACAGTGTTGTTCCAGAGACTCTCCGACCATTTTAGTTGATAATCGTATTTTGAAGTCTTTAAGGCGATCAATCTCATCTTGTTTATCTCGCAGTTGTATCTGATGTTGCTCCTTAAGTTGATTTTCTCTATTGGTTGCTGCAAGTTTGCTTGATTCGATTTCAGCTTTTAACCTGACTATTTCTTCAGATTTATTTTGGATTTGCTCTTGAATCTTATTCCGTTCTTCAAGTATCAACATTTTGTGAATGTTTTCTTGACGAGAAATCTCAGACTCTAGCTCTGTTATCATTTTGTCTTTTTCCAATACAGATTCTGCAAGATCCTGTGCATGTTTACTGTTTATGGCAGCAATTTCGGCATCTTTGGTTCGAGAGTAGCCTGATATGATTTCGTTTAGGCGAACTATTTCATTTTGAAGTTGCCCCAATTCTCGATCCTTCTTATTAATCTCAGTGTCAATGTCATTTTGAGCTTTAAGCTTTATTGATTCTTCTTTTAATTTATATCGTGATTCAATATCTTTGCTTAAACGCCCCAATTCTACATCAAATTCTTTTGATCTAACTTGAGAGAGAATGGTTGCATAATCGGTATCGTCAACTTTAAATATTTTATGACAGTTAGGACATACAAGCTCTTTCATAATCTTTCTATATTTATCTAATTTCTTTATTTATCAAAATAGTTAAGTAGTTACCGGAATGAGAGGTAATAAGCACTTACTTTAGTTATAGTTACTAAATATTTAAAAGGTATATATGGATGAAGAGGGAGTAAGAAGATTAAATGAATATAATCTATTAACAATTAAAGAACCTACATTGCATAAATATTTTATTGCCTCGGCTGCTTGGACAGATGCAACCACGCCGGCTGCAGGGCCTATAACTCCGTTTATAGCGCAGGGTGACATTCCGCACTCGGTTGAGAAGTCTCCAAATAAATCGGTATATCCTGTACATCCGGGTAGCCAAGACATAACTTGACCGGAAAATTCTTTCACACCGCCTATACAATATGGAATTTCAAGTTTTTCACATACTTGGGATGTCATTTTTTTAGTAGATGGATTATCGCTTCCATCTATAATAAAATTGTAGGAAGGAAAAATTTCGAGAGCTGTTTGATAGTTAATTAATATCTGATATTCATTTATTGCAATTTCAGAATTAATTTCACTCATTCTTTTACTTAATATTTTTAATTTCGATTTACCCAAAGACTCTTCATTAAAAAATAATTGTCTTTGGAGATTAGAAATATCAATGGTATCAAAATCCGCTATGCCTATCGTTCCAACTCCTGAAGCGGCTAAATACATGCTGCATAAAGAACCAAGCGCTCCACAACCAATTACCAAAACCTTCCCGTTTTTTAGTTTCTCAATCCCCTCATTCCCGATTTCATTAATACTTGCAATTCTTGAATACCTTAGATTTTTCATATTTCCTAACGAATTAACTTGATGAAATTAATTAGTATAATGTGTTTTTAGAAATTAATTAATATTGAAGTATCTTTTAGAGGCTTGCTTCAATCGGCTTTTTTGACTGGCTTGGAAGTTGTTTATCTGTCCTTTAATTCGCGAACTCCTTCCAGTCAATTCTAAATTCAATTGAAAAAAGTAAATGTCCTTATTTAGTATGTTCAAGACTGTATTGAAAATTTTCAATACAGTCTTGAACATTATAATTTTGGTAGTAAGGATTAGTTCTCTTTACAAATCGAAATACAAAATTTTTGTAAAAATGAATTTATCCACAATGCCAATATTTATTTACCAGATTAAGCATTTCCTGTCTATTTCCGGATACTTCTTCTCGTAAGTGTTTGTCACCATAGCCTTTCAGCTTTTTGATTATTCCGTCAATCATCTCATGTGAGAATACACCGTTTTCTTCAAAGACTTCTCTTACTGCTTCAAGAGCTTTTGCCGATTCAGAACAATTGGCCGGAAGAGATCTTAAAGAATTAAGCTTATCTTTGTTATCATCATTGTGAATATTAACATTTACATACATTTCCTCAGCCTTTTCAAGCGCCTTGTCATCTTCAAATCCTTTAAGGGCAGCGGTTATCATGCCAGCCAATAACTGGTAAACGTCTGCTGAACCATCAGCACTTCGAAGCTCAACTGTTTGTTTCTCCGGTTTTATTTGAGTAATGGGTTCAAGAGGATTGGCTTGCGAACACATATCGTATTTACCTGTCCAACCTAAAGGAACTCTTACCAAAACAGAACGATTTCGGTCGCCCCAGCAGATAGAAGTGGGAGCTTCCTGATGAGGTACGAGTCTGAAATAACTTGTCGGAACCTTATTTCCAAACGCTGTTATAGCATCGGCATAATCCAATATTCCGACAATAGCTCGTTTAGCATTATCACTCAGCTTTCCATTTTCTGTCATCATATTCACGTTGTCTTTCATTAATTTAAAATGAATATGAAGCCCGCTACCTGCTTTACCTTCAGTAATTTTGGGAGCAAAGGTAACATCGTAATTATATTTTTGAGCAAGAGAACGGATAATCCATTTGGCAAGCATTAATGTATCTGCTGCATTTAACGCTTCAACCGGTAGAAATTCAATTTCGTTTTGTTCAAAAACTTTATTATTTAATGTGAAGTTGCCAACTTCGTTGTGGCCATATTTGATTTGTCCTCCTGTTTGAGAAATCAGATACATACATTCGGTCCTGAAATCATTGAATTTTGCAAACGGTGCAGATTCATGGTATCCTTTCTGATCAGTTGCCCCGAACAAACCGGAATCTTCACTTATTACATAATATTCAAGTTCTCCCATTGCATAAAATTCCATTCCTGTCTTCTCCTGGAATAATTGTGCGGCGCGTCTTAGTGATTGCTCGGGTGAGGAGGGTAGTGGTCTACCTTCATTATTAAAAAATGAGCAAAGCATTGTTAATGTAGGTATCTCGGCAAATGGATCTACGAAAGCCGTTGAAAAGCGTGGAATTACATAAAGGTCACTGTTTCCGGCTTCAATGAATGGGAACAGACTTGAACCGTCAACTCTTTCACCAAAAGTAAGAATTGAATCAAGATACTCTTCGTTATTGATTACAAAATTTAAAGTTTTAAGACGATTATCGTCTGCAGGATACATGAAATTAATCATTTTAATATCATGAGCCTTAATAAAACTTATAATATCGGCTTTTGTGATTTCTTTTGCACTTTTGCCCAAATAATTTATCACTTTATTGGGTGACATTGAATAATTAATAGATTCTTTAGTCATCGTATGTATTGATTTAAGGTGTGTTGTAATTACTTTGACAAATATATTAATAATTGAGGAAATGAACAATATTTTAATCCGAATAATTTTCGGCAGTAGAATTATTTTGTTAAAGTGAACTCACCGCAAAGCTGTAATGGTTATTAGTAGCTTTAAATAATTCTTTGTCGCGGATGCTTAGGCATGCCATGTCTGGGGGAGAAGTCGGCATATAGTCAATGCATATAGGCTTTTTATGATTTCTTAATGACAACTTAAACTAATATAGATTTTAGTTTGTTTTAATTTTGAACTTAATTAAAAAATATACTATGGAAAAATTTAATGAATTAATTAATTCTGAAATACCTGTTTTAGTCGATTTTTATGCAACTTGGTGTGGACCGTGTCAGATGATGCATCCAATCCTTGAAGATGTTGCTAAAAATGTAGGTGATAAAGCAAGAATCATTAAGATAGATATTGACAAAAATGAACAGTTATCTTCTGTTTATAATGTCAGATCAGTTCCGACATTGATGATTTTTAAGAATGGAGAACTTAAGTGGAGAGCTTCCGGTGTTCAGCAGGCGGCTGTTCTCGAGTCTGAACTTTCTAAAAATTATTAAATCTTTTAAGTATAAAGCGAGACTGTCATGCAGTCTCAAATTTATAGAGTCACTATGAGTTTAAAATTGAAATTCATAGTGACTTTTTTCGTTTATTACAAAGTTGACTTTTTTCATTTATTTTTTTAGTTATTATTAAAAAACGGATTCTTAAGAATTTCTTTATGTCAGTAAACTTTTATATCTCATCTTTGTCAATTATTTAAATCTCTACATAAAGCAATATAAATTAGTCAAGATGAGAAGATATTTCGGGATTACGAATTTAGCAATTCATTCTTTTAATGCAACTTTAAAATATGTGTTTTTAGTGTTTTTTGCAGCAATAAGCATTTGCAATAGTTATGCATCTTCGAACTTCAATGATGAAACTCTAAAATATGTTATTTCTTATAAATGGGGCCTCATTCATAAAGATGCCGGTGATGCAGTTCTAAAACTATCTAAGTCAGGAAATAAATATAATATTAGCCTTACGGCAAAAACCAAGCCTTGGGCCGATAAGATATACAGTGTTCGAGATACACTAAAAGGTGCATTAAATATAAAGAATCTTACTCCGATTTATTATACTAAAATAATGCATGAGAAAGATAAGTATGCAAAAGATGAAATAAAGTATACTATAAGCGGGACTAATGTTACCGGAAAGTGTCTTAGATACAGAGAGAAAAAGGGTAAGACTGTTACCAGTGAAAAGACTCTGTCAGCAAGTGGGCCGGTATATGATATGTTATCGGTGTTTTACTATCTGCGACAACTTGATTACAATCAGTTAAATCGAAATAAAATTTATACAGCAACTGTTTTTTCCGGAGATAAGAAGGAAACTATCAAAATACGCTCTCTTGGAATTGAAAATATAAAGTTAAGAAATAAGAAGACAGTAGAGGCTTATCATGTAAAGTTTGTTTTTACTCGCGATGGAGGTAAAAAATCAAGCGATGACATCGATACTTGGATCTCCACAGACTCATCTCATGTTCCTTTATACCTTGTCGGGAAATTACCGGTGGGTGAGGTGCGTGCATATCTTGTGGAATAATTTATTGAAGCGCTAAAAATAAACGCACATCAAAAGCTGATGAATAAGCTTTTGATGTGCGTTTATTTTACTACACTATGCTATTTTAAATTACTTAAGTCCGAGCAATTCCAAAACCTTTTCTGAGGCCATTGTCAGTCCGGAAGCATCTTTACCTCCCGCCTGCGCAAAGAAGGGTTGTCCGCCGCCGCCGCCCTTTATTAATTTAGCGGCTTCCCGAATGATAGATGAAGCATTGTAACCTGATTTAACCATGTCATCACTCAACATTAATGTCAGGGTAGGACGATCCTCGTTAAGAGTTGATGCAAGGAAAACTGCAGGACCGTTTACTTCTTTACGGATAATAAAAGCAACATTTTTAACGACTTCGGGAAGACGAGGCCCGTTAAGTTTATATACTGTCACTCCGTTTACAACTGTTCCATTCTTGATTACGTCTTTTGCAACCTGAGCGGTCCTTTCAGCAACGTATGAATCAACCTGCTTGCGCAGTTCAGTATTTTCCATGATAGATTTCCTGATAGACGCACGCACATCAGCTGCATTTCCAAGAATATCTCTAACATCGTTCATTACATCTTGCAGGTCATCAATCATTTTCTCCATTCCGACACCGGAAACGGCCTCTATACGTCTGATTCCGGCGGCTATTGAACTTTCATTTACGATTCTGACCATTCCGATGTTGCCGGTATTCGCAACGTGAGTTCCTCCACACAGTTCTATTGAGGAACCATATTTTATAACTCTGACTTTGTCGCCATATTTTTCGCCGAAGAGTGCCATTGCTCCCATTTCACGGGCTTCTTCTATAGGAAGTTCACGACATTCTTCCAGCGGCATGGATTCTCTTATGCGACTGTTGACAAGATGTTCGACTTTTCGTATTTCTACAGGAGTGACTTTCTGAAAATGAGAGAAGTCAAACCTTAATGAATCCGGGCCTACATAAGATCCTTTTTGTTCTACGTGGGTTCCTAATACTTCTCTTAACGCTTCGTGAATGAGATGAGTGGCAGTATGGTTGGCAGCAATAGCCTTTCTTGCATTCACATCAATTTTTGCCGTGAACTCTCCATTTACGTCAGCAGGTAATTTTTTAGAAAGATGGATTGCGACATTATTTTCTTTCTTAGTGTCGAATATTTCAGTAATTGATCCATCTTCTGCAATTAAGACACCATGGTCTCCAACTTGACCACCCATTTCAGCGTAGAAAGGTGTTTTTGAAAGCATTATCTGATAGTATTCTTTCCCTTTCTGCTTTACTTTCCGGTATTTGAGTATTCGGGTCTTAGTTTCTACTTCATCGTAACCGACAAACTCTTCGTCTCCCGGGTTAACTTCAATCCAATCAGATGCTTCAACGGAGGCCGATTTACGGGCACGTTCCTTTTGAGCAGACATATTGTTATTGAACTCATCCTTATCTACCGACATATTGTGCTCGCGCAGTATTAATTCGGTAAGGTCAAGAGGAAATCCATAAGTATCATACAATATGAATGCATCTTTACCTGAAATAACAGATTTGTTTTCTTTCTCAGCTTTCTTAATTATCGAGTCAAGAAGCTTAATTCCGTTATCAAGTGTTCGCAAGAAGGATTCTTCTTCTTCCTTTATAACCTTTTTAATGAGTTCCTTTTGAGCTTTAAGTTCGGGGTAAGCTTCTCCCATCTGCTCAACAAGAGTGTCAATAAGTTTGTAAAGAGTTGCCTCTTTCTGCCCAAGGAAGGTATACACATACCTGACAGCGCGGCGAAGAATACGACGAATCACATAGCCTGCTTTTGCGTTTGAGGGCAACTGAGAATCAGCAATTGAAAACGCAATGGTTCTTACGTGATCAGCGGCCACGCGCATTGCCACATCAGTTTTCTCATCTTTACCATACTCTTTACCTGTTATTTCACTTATCTTTGAAATAATAGGGGTAAAAATATCTGTATCGTAATTTGATTTCTTGCCTTGAAGAGCCATTGTGAGACGTTCAAATCCCATACCTGTATCGATAACCTTTGCAGGTAGCGGTTCGAGATGACCATCTGCCATTCGGTTATACTGCATGAATACGAGATTCCATATTTCGATAACCTGGGGGTTATCTTTATTGACAAGAAGAGCTCCGTCTATTTCCGCACGTTCTTCATCACTTCTTAAATCAATATGGATTTCACTGCAAGGGCCGCAAGGACCGACATCGCCCATTTCCCAGAAATTATCGTGTCGGTTACCGTTAATAATATGAGAGGCCGGTAAATGTGTTTCCCATATTGCAGCAGCCTCATTGTCTCTTTCTAAATTTTCGGGTGCGTATCCCTCAAATACAGTTGCATATAATCGGGCAGGATCAAGTTTTAAGACATCAACAAGATACTCCCAAGCCCAATCAATTGCCTCTTTCTTAAAGTAGTCGCCAAAAGACCAATTACCAAGCATTTCAAACATTGTATGATGGTATGTATCATGACCCACTTCTTCAAGGTCATTGTGTTTCCCGGAAACACGAAGACATTTTTGACTGTCGGTTACTCTTTTATATTCTGCTGAGCGATTGCCTAAAATTATATCTTTAAATTGGTTCATCCCTGCATTGGTAAACATCAATGTGGGATCGTCCTTAAGCACCATAGGCGCTGAAGGTACAATTTTATGACCCTTTTCTTCGAAAAAGGCCTTAAAAGAATCTCTAATTTCTTTTGATGTCATAATTTGTACTTTTTAAGAGTACAAATTTAATAATTTTCATGAACATATTAAAGATTCTAATATCATAAATTTGAATATTTCGGGGCGATTTGCTATTTTTGTACTTCCATTTGAGGTTGTTTAAATATTTTTAATTTTTCTAAGTGGCTTATCTAATATTTCATAGAGCTCAATTAAAGACAGCATTTATAATGAATTGAAGTCGTTTAAACTTTTTTCAAGGCTAAGATTTATTAAGATTTTGAGCGAATTTTGATTCTTGAAGAAGAAGTATAGCGGGCTATGCGACTAATGAAAGAATCGAAAGGCGCCAAAATATTAATAAATATTAGCCTTGAAAAAAACAGTTTTAAACATTTCTTGGGTTTTCGTAAAAAGTTTAAACGACTTCATTAACAACATTAGTTCTAAAACAAGTTATATTCAGAAAAATTCCGGAATATTTATACAACTTTTCTTACTTTGGAAAAATTTCGGACATAATAGCCATGAAAAAAAACATAGTATACAGGTATAATTCTGAGACTGATAACTATGAGCGTATTTTCCCTTCTTGGAAACAAAGAATATTACGTGGATTTTTGTTTATTCTTTTTTCTGTTTTGGGAGGAATCTTTATGTATTTTTTTCTGACACTTTTTTTAGGAACTCCAACGGAAGCAAATCTTAGACGAGAAAATTCATTACTTAAAAGTCAATATAATGTATTAAACAGGCGATTGGAGAACTCTTTGAAAATAATGGGAGATATCCAAAAGCGAGATGACAATTTCTATCGGGTAATGATGCAAATGGAACCACTGTCCAATAGTCAGCGTTTTGCAGGGCTTGATAATGAAAATCGTTATAAATCACTTAATCTTCTTCATGATTCTCAATTGGTTACACTCCTTACGCGCCGTTTGGATCTTTTTGACAGACAACTATATGCACAGTCTCTTTCTTTCGACCAATTAAAGGAAGAAGTGGGTGAGCAAAAGGAGAAACTGACTCATATTCCTTCAATTCTTCCGCTAAAACCAAAAGACTATAAAATGTCTTCAGGATATGGCTACCGTCGCGACCCGGTGTATTGGACCACCAAATTTCATGAAGGGCATGATTTTGCCGCATCTCAGGGAACTCCGGTTTTTGCTACCGCAGATGGGGTTGTGGAACTGGCAGAGCGATGCTCGGGTTATGGCAATTGTATTGATATTGATCATGGGTATAATTATCTTACACGATATGCTCATCTCTCTGACATATTAGTGAAACCCGGACAAGTAGTTAAAAGGGGAGAAGTGATTGGCAAAGTAGGCTCAACCGGTAAATCCACGAGTCCGCACCTTCACTATGAGGTGAGATTTAAGGACGAAGCTCAGAATCCGGTAAACTATTATTTTATGGATCTTACTCCCGAACAGTACGCAGAAATGATTCTTGAAACTGAAAATGCTGGTCACGTAATGGACTAAATATTTATTTTATGGATGAGTTAGAAAAAAAATATTATAAAATGCGTGATATTGTGGATATGATTGGGGTTTCTGCAAGCACAATCAGATATTGGGAAACAGAATTTCCTGAATTATCACCTAAACGCAGCCTTTCCAATCAACGTTATTATACGCCCGAAGATATCACCCGTTTACGGATGATAAATTATCTCGTTAAAATAAAAGGATTGAGAATAGAAGCGGCAAAAGAAGAGCTTCGGACAAATAAAAAGAATATTTCGAACAGAATTAAAGTTATCGAGATCCTTACTGAAACGCGAGATGATTTACAGGAGATTCTTTCTGCTTTGACCAAACGAAAATAGTCTCTCTTTTTAAATTTTTTATTCTAATAGACTGATAATGCTTGATTCTATAAACTTTTATGCTTGATACTATAGATTTGAATTATAATATTTAGGATTCCCGGTTACTTCCTCTCCAATAAAGGCCGGTAACTGTAAAGGCAGAGATTCATCGGGCAGTTCAACTTCAGCTATAACCAATGGAGCCAGGTATCCCTCAAATTCATCAATTTCCCATTTATATCCGCAATAGTTTACGATATATCTTTTTTTCTCAAGTATAGGGCTTAAACATAATTTAAGCATATCCTTGGCATCATCCAAGGGAATTTCATATTCAAACTCTAATCTTTTGCATCCGATAGTCTTCCCTTTTACTGTTATAAATCCCTTGTCATCTATAATTCTGATTCGCACGGTCCTTTCAGGTTCTTTTGATAAATATCCCTGAACTATCGTGTGACACGCACTTGCCATATTCCTATATTCATGTGAATTTACAAGAAATTTTTTTTCTATTTCTACTGCCATATTATTATTTTATAAAGTAGTCTTGATTACGATTAATAAGATGCTGAACAGATAAAACATGTTCTTTTTAGAATGATTTGAGCTTATAGGCCAATCGCATAGCACGATTTACACCCTCTCTCCACACTCAAATTGTCCCATACATAACTGCGTTTTATTTGTTCATTAGTTTTTAGCAATTACTTATTTAAATTTTAGCAACGACTATTATAATATACCTGTATATAGTACGTTTTATTTAAGTATATATTTTCTTCAGGTGGCTTTATTATTATTGGAGTTAATAAATTTATTGATAAAAAAATTATTATCGATATTTTTAATATAAAGCCGTAAAAAATTCAAATCGACGCAGGTCATTAGTTTCCTATATTTTGAGGTATATGTAAGTTTAACATTTTAATGATATATTGCCTGTCTTTCTTTAAAGTATTTTATTCTTTGATGATTTCATCGATCCATTAAATAAGTTTGAAATATCTATTGAACAGGACTCTAATAAAATATATCCTTAATTGATGATTCTTACCTATGTAGCCCAAAAATATCAGGAATTTTAATTTAATTCTATGACAAAAATAAGATTTGCTATATTCTGCATTTTAACAATTACATATTGGTGTTATTTCCCCGGCAGTGGATATAGCATGGGTAATAGCGTATCATCAACAAAAACATATACGAAAAAATCCGGAAATTTACGTAATGTTATTGGAGTAGTAAGAGATGAAACTACGCATGAAGCTCTTCCATTTGTCAATGTATTCTCAAAGCAGAATAAGAAGGGTGTCACAACAGATCAGGAGGGTGTGTTTAAATTATATCTTCCCGTAGGTGCACAAATTGATGTTACGTCACTTGGATATGACAAGAAGTCTGTTAAGTTTAATGGAGAAAGAGACACAATATCCATATACCTTACTCCTTCTTCCACTGCGTTAGAGGAGGTTATTATCAAGCCTAAAAAGCAGAAATATTCAAAAAAGAATAATCCTGCAGTAGAACTAATGCAACGTGTCCGCAAAGATAAGGATATACACAATCCTATTAATTCACCGGCCTACAGCTTTGATAAATATGATAAAGTCGTTATTGCTCTAAACGATTATAAAGGCTATTTGCCCGGAGAAGATGGGAAAGTTAAAGGAAAGATTAAAGTAATATCTGAACTGGTTGACACAGCGACATGGACAGGAAAAAGAATATTGGATGTCTCTCTGAAAGAAAGTGTATCGAGTCATATCTACACTTCCGATGGAGTAGACAAAGAAATTGTCACAGCGCAGAGAAGTAACGGTATAGATAAAGCTTTTGACGAAGCCTATACAAGAGTGCTTTTCGAAGATCTTCTTAGAGATGTGAATGTTTATGACAATGATGTGCCGGTTATGAGGAATCGTTTTGTGAGTCCGCTGTCTACAATTGGTGCTGATTTCTATAAATATCATATCACAGATACGGTATTGATAGGAGATGAAAGATGTGTGGAGCTTACTTACGCACCTCATAATCCTGAATCAATGGGATTTAACGGCCGGTTATATATACCCGTTGAAGATTCTGTCAAGTATGTTAAGCGGGTTACCATGCGCCTTCCTAAAGCTGCTAATGTGAACTATGTGGAAAACATGATTTTGAATCAGACCTTTCGCAAAGATTCTATTGGCAAAGTGCATAAGATAATGGATGATATAGTTGTCGAACTCCATATAGCAGGTTCTTTAGGAAGAGTTTATTTGTCCCGCCAATCCCGTCTTGATAATCAGTCGTACGAAAGAAGAGATGACTTGAAAGATTATTATACTAAATTAGGAAGTAGATTTGTTATAGACGAAGCGGAAGATAGGCCCGATGAATTTTGGTCAGAATCTCGCATGATACCTCTTACGTATGCTGAGTCGAAATTGGGAGGTAAGGATTCTCCTTTTAAAAAGTCGCCTGTCATTTATTGGACTATGCGTGCAATAGAAATAGTCATAAAGGGCTATGTAACCACAGGTAAAAACAGCAAGTTTGACTTCGGTCCCATTGATACATTTGTCAGCTATAATGCAACAGAGGGATTGCGTTTTGCCGTTGGAGGATTAACTACAGCCAATCTTAATGATCATATTTTCGGTCGCGGATATGTGGCTTATGGAATAAAAGATCACCGCTGGAAATATAATGCTGAACTTGAGTATTCATTCAATAAGAAAAAATATCATTCCCGCGAATTTCCCATGAATGGTATTCGTGCCACTTATCGCTACGACGTAAATAAACTGGGGCAGCATTATATGACCAATTCTGCAAGCAATCTGCTTAACTCAGTTAAAAGACTTGAAAGTAATCTGACAACATACGAGAGGGTTGCCAAACTTGAGTATAATATCGAATGGATGAATCATCTTTCCTTTAGTGCTGAGTTGAGCAGTCAGCGCCAGGAGTCGTCAAAACATGTTAGCTTTATTGACGGATATGGCAATAATATAGATCACTATAATCAAAATAATCTGAGGTTACAGGTAAGATGGGCACCCAACGAAAAGTTTATGCAGACTTATAATGAGCGTAGGGCTGTCAATCGTGATGCAATATGCCTTATATTTACTCAGACGTTTGGTCCTAAGAAATTATTTGGATCTGAATTTACAATGAATCTTTCTGAGTTTTGCTTGCAAAAACGATTCTGGTTTTCTGCATTCGGATATGCAGATGTTGTTTTCAAAGCAGCTAAATTATGGAACCAGGTTCAGTTCCCGGCCTTATTGTGGCAGAATGCAAACGTAGCTTACACGGTTCAGACAGAAACGTTCAGCCTTCTCAATCCGATGGAATTTGCATTAGACCAGTATGTCTCGTTAGATTTAAACTATAATCTTAATGGATTGCTTTTCAACAGACTGCCACTGATAAAAAAACTTGGATTACGTGAAGTGATTTCTTTTAAAGGATTCTACGGTGGTCTAACACGCAAAAATAATCCGGAATATAACGATAATCTTTTCCGATTTCCCGATGCTTCAACTCAGATAATGGGAAAGACACCATATATGGAACTTGGAGTGGGAATTGACAATATTCTTACTTTCCTAAGGCTTGATTATATTTGGCGTTTGAGCTATCGCAATAAACCGGGTGTTCCGGATTCAGGCTTAAGATTCTCTTTCCATTTTGCGTTTTAATAAAAAGTAAAATGGTGTTTATATGAACTGCACTCCAAAAGTTAGACAAAACTTTTGGAGTGCAGTTTTACTTTTAAGAATATCTAATATAGATTTATTTTGCTGAGGGCTTCAGATATTTATCCAAGAATCTGAAGAAACAGCGCTGCCAAAGAATAGCATTCTGAGGTTTAAGTACCCAATGGTTTTCATCAGGGAAAACAAGCATTTCGGTTTCAAGGCCTCTCATTTTGGCAGCATTAAATGCCATCATTCCTTGTGAGGCAAGAATTCGATAATCTAATTCTCCTACGGTCACTAAAATTGGAGCAGTCCATTTGTCAACAAATTTATGGGGAGAGTTTGCGTATGTGCGTTGAGCAATAGAATTTTCTTTATCCCAATATGGACCACCAAGATCAAAGTCTGCAAACCACATTTCTTCTGTTTCAAGATACTGTGATTCAACATTGAATATTCCGGCGTGTGCAACCAATGCTGCAAAACGGCCATCATTATGACCGGCTAACCAATAAACAGAAAAACCGCCATAACTTGCCCCGATAGCTCCGACGTGATCTGCGTCAACATACGGGCGAGATTTTAAATAATCTGTAGCAGCAAAGTAATCCTGCATATTTTGACCTCCATAATCTCCGGAGATCTGGCGATTCCAATCTTCTCCAAATCCGGGAACACCATGGCGATTAGGTGCTATAACGACATACCCGTTTGCTGCCATGATCATAAAATTCCATCGGTAGCTCCAGAATTGACTTACGGCCTGCTGAGGACCACCCTGACAATAAAGAATGGCGGGATATTTCTTATTAGGATCGAAATCGGGAGGAAGGATTTCCCAACATGTCATTTCTTTTCCATCTGTTGTAGGAACAACAACTTTTTTAACTTCTCCAAGCTTAAGCTGATCGAGCAAATCTTTATTAACAGAAGTCAATTGTTTAATGTCGTTGTTGTCACGAGACACCATATATATTTCATTCGGCTCGCGCATTGAATGGCGTAAGGTCAGAGCAGTGTTGTCTGACACGGGGATAACACTTGCATAATCATATTGTCCGTCTGCAATTGTCTTGATTTCAGCGGTCGCAATATCAATTGTGAACATAGGTTCAGTTCCTTCGCAATATCCTACGAACCAGATTGACTTGCCATCTTTCGACCAAGAAATTTGTTCGGGCCAATATTTCCAGTTCTCAGTAAGGTCACGTACTTGACGGGTCTTAAGATCAATAATGCAAAGTCGTTTCTTATCAGACTCATATTTAGCAGTCGCCATAGAGAGCCATGCAAGCTGGCTGCCATCAGGAGAAAAAACAGGATCGGTGTCATATCCGGGATACGCTTCCCCTTCAGTCAGAGTTTCTGTAGTTCCTTTTTCCAGATCATATAAATAGATATTTGAGTCTGTGGAGAATACATAATCCTTACCTGTAAGTTTCCGACTCACGTATACCAGCGAGCGTGAATCAGGACTCCATGCAAAAGATTCTGCTCCACCAAATGGGCGCATAGGACATTCAAATGGCTCACCTTCCATAATATCTTTTGCATTTTCGAGCTTGCTATTATTTATGTCGGCAAGAAATGGATGTGGAATCTTGGTTACCCATTCATCCCAGTGCTTGTAACCAAGGTCATCAATAACTCTTCCTGTGGTTTTATCAAGGCCTGCAAATAAAGTGGTGTCTTTATTAAAAGCATCTATAGGAGAGGAATATATTACTTTTGCTTCGTCAGGGCTTATTTTAAAACATTCTATTCCGTTGGCGACTTCACTTATTCTTTTCTCTCCGGAACCGTCTGCATTAATTTCGAAGATCTGCTGTGCCTTTGTTTCTTCATCATATCGAAGAAATGCCAGCTTCTTACCCTCATTTATCCACTGAATGTTATTCTCTGAGCCGGCAGTTTTCGTAAGTCTTCTCATTTCACTGCCATCGCTGTTTATCAGGTATATTTCAGAGTTACCTTTATTTTCGTCAATGTCTTCATAAGTTAAGGTAAATGCTACCAATTTGCCATCAGGCGATGGAGTAGCTTCTGAAATTCTACCAAACGCCTCAAGAATTTCCGGAGTTAACATTCCGTTTTCAATCTTTACGTCAGGCTTTTCAATAATTTTTGACTTTTGTCCCGATTCTCCGGAACAAGATGTGATTGCCAATGGAAGTAACATGGCACACATAGTTAATCCTGTTTTATTCATGTGTTAGTTTTATTGATGATAAAAGATTTAATTATAACTTATTTTTACGTTTTTTGTTATTGAATTTTTGATTAACACCATTATGATTAACTCTATTATTAGGATAAAGAACACCGATAAGATCTCTTCGATGCAGTTTATTAAGTTCACTAATAATTGAGTTTTTTTCTTCAGCTTTCCACCAAAAAAAGAATTGTCGTTGAGCAAGTTTTTCTTTCTCGGTTTTTGCCGTATATACTTTTTCACCACTATAAGGATGAAAACCGGTATAATAAATTTCAGTTGCTAAAGTCATAGGAGTAGGGGTAAAATCCTGCACTTGTTCCAAGTGAAAATTTAACTGCTTTGTTTCCGCAGCCAGTTCAGCCATATCCACTGCCCGGCAAGCAGGATGTGATGATATGAAATATGGAATAAGTTGCTGTTGAAGACCACTCTCTTTATTTACTTTATCAAAGATATTTTTGAATTTTTTGAACAGCTGAAAACTTGGTTTTCTCATGCAGTTCAGAACTGTTTCTGAAGTGTGTTCAGGAGCAACCTTTAGTCTGCCGCTTACATGATTCGTTATTAATTCATTGAGATACTGAGAATTAATTTTGTTAATGGTCTGATCGCCTGCATCAGCCATGGCAAGATCATATCTTACTCCGCTACCTATAAAAGATTTTTTTACTTCAGGTATTTCATCAACCTTTCGATATATTTCAAGAAGTTGAGAATGGTCAGTGTTCAGATTTTTACAGACCGACGGGTGTAAACAAGATGGACGGGCACATTTCTTACAAATTTCGATATTTTTGCCTTTCATTCCATACATGTTGGCTGAAGGCCCTCCGAGATCCGAGATATAACCTTTAAAGTCGTGCATGGCAGTCACCTTTTTTACCTCTTTAAGAATGGACTGCTCAGATCTGGATGCAATGAATTTACCCTGGTGGGCGGAAATAGTGCAAAATGCACACCCTCCAAAACAACCACGGTGCATATTCACGGAGTGTCTTATCATTTCATAGGCAGGAATCGTCTTCCCTTTATAGCGAGGATGGGGGAGACGCGTATACGGCAAATCAAAAGACGCATCTATTTCGGCTGTTGTCATTGGAGGGAGCATAGGGTTAATTTTCAACATCCTGTCTCCGGTCTTTTGCCAAATAACTTTCCCGAAATATTTATTAGATTCTTCTTCAATGAATCTGAAGTTTGAAGCTTGTAATTTTTTATTTTTCAAACATTCTTCAAAACTGTGAAGAACAATATCGTCCTCTCCCGGCAATTCGTCAGTTATAACTGCTGTCTGCGCTATATCAGTCATATTACTGATCCTGTCATTATTTTTGAGCCGATTCGCTATTTCTACAATAGTTCTTTCTCCCATTCCATAGCTTATCATGTCGGCATCAGAATCGAATAAAATTCCCGGTCTCAGTCTGTTCTCCCAATAATCATAATGGGCAACTCTTCTTAAGGAAGCCTCGATACCTCCGATAATTACAGGAATTTCCGGATATAATTTTTTTAAAATTTTCGAGTAAACAATAGTTGGCATATCGGGCCTTTGGCCATGCTTGCCTCCGGCTGTATATGCATCATCATGTCTTAATCTTCGATTGGCAGTATAATGATTAACCATGGAGTCCATAGCTCCGGCAGATACCCCAAAGAATAACTTGGGCGTTCCAAGTTTTTTAAAATCTCTAAGATCGTCTCTCCAATTTGGCTGAGGAACGATTGCTACCTTATAACCGGCATGTTGCAGAGTTCTCCCTATCACAGCAGCCCCAAAAGAGGGATGATCAACGTATGCATCTCCGGAAAATAAAATAATGTCCGGCTGGTCCCAACCGAGATCATCCATTTCATCTCGGGAAGTGGGAAGATAAAATCTTTTGTCAACCGCTTCCTTAGGCAATACTGCAAATGTGTCTTTTTTATTTCTCATTTTCTCTGGTTGTTTCAAGCCGTTCCTGCAGACTAATCAATTCATCCCGAAGTCTGGCAGCCTCTATAAAATCTGTTTTCTTGGCAGCCACAATCATGTCATGACGAACTTTCTCTACTTGAATCTCAAGCTCTTTTGAAGACATATATTCCAATATAGGGTCGGCGGCCACAATATTCTCATGTTCTTCTTCAATATATGGACGCGGTTTATTTTGCTTAAGGGAAAGAGCTGTTTTATCAGCAATTGGTTTTTGAGATGGTGCAAGGTGTCCTTTTGATATTTTAGACTTATCAACCGATTTTTTGTCTGAACTCTCATATATTTCAATGAGATCGTTGTTTGTCTTTTTAATAATAGGAGAGGGGGTTATTCCATTCTCAATGTTATATTTTTTTTGTTTATTTCTTCGTCTCTCTGTCTCATCAATGGTACGTTGCATTGATTCAGTGATCTTATCAGCATACATGATCACTTTTCCGTTAACATTTCTCGCCGCCCTGCCGGCAGTCTGAGTAAGGGAACGATGATTTCTTAGAAAACCTTCCTTGTCAGCATCAAGAATTGCGACAAGACTTACCTGAGGCAAATCAAGTCCCTCTCGCAAAAGATTCACTCCAATCAGCACATCATAAACACCTTCTCTCAAATCTTCAAGAATTCTTATTCTTTCAAGGGTGTCGACATCACTGTGAATATATGCAGAATTAATGCCCCATTTATGAAGGTGATTATTGAGCTCTTCTGCCATACGTTTTGTTAACGTTGTGACAAGAGTTCTTTCATTCGCTTCAATTCTATTATGAATTTCTTCCATCAGATCATCAATTTGATTAATTGTTGGTCTGACTTCTATTTCCGGATCAAGCAATCCCGTAGGTCTTATGACTTGCTCGGTGAAAACACCTTCCGTTTGTTGCAATTCATAATCGCCGGGGGTTGCGCTAACGTATATTACTTGTGGAGTAAGACGCTCGAACTCTTCAAATTTTAATGGACGATTATCAATTGCTGCAGGCAGGCGAAATCCATATTCAACAAGATTCATCTTTCTTGACAGGTCTCCTCCATTCATTCCCCGTATCTGAGGAAGAGTGACATGACTTTCGTCTATGATTGTCAGGAAATCCTCGGGAAAATAATCAAGCAAGCAGAATGGTCTCATTCCCGGTTCTCTGCCATCGAAATATCTTGAATAATTCTCTATTCCGCTACAATGACCTAATTCCTTGATCATTTCCACATCATAAGTGACTCGTTCCCTTAGGCGTTCTGCTTCAAGAACTTTTCCTTCCCTTAAGAAAAACTCACATTGAGCTCCCAAATCAAGCATAATTTGGTCTACTGCATTTGCAGTCCTCTCTTTTGAAGAAACGAAGATGTTCGCTGGATAGATATTAAATCCCTCCATATCAGTTATTGGCATACCCGATTGAGGGTCTACTGTCTGAATACGTTCAATTTCATCACCCCAGAAAATTACTCTAAGTTGGATTTCTTCAAAAGAAAGCATTATGTCAACAGTGTCGCCCTTCACCCGGAACTGACCTCTAAATAGCTCTGTCTCTGTCCTTGAATACAACGAGTCAACAAGTTTCCGTAAAAAAGCATTTCTTGAAATTCTGTCACCAACATTAATTTTTACAACGGTTTGAGCAAAATCTTCAGGATTACCCATACCGTAAATGCAGCTAACCGATGAAATTACGACAACATCCCGGCGCCCGGATAACAGTGCGGCAGCCGTTGAAAGACGTAATTTATCTATCTGCTCGTTGATCATTAAGTCTTTCTCTATATACTTATCAGAACCCGGAATATAGGCTTCGGGCTGATAATAATCGTAATAGCTTACAAAATATTGAACAGAATTTTCAGGAAAGAAATTTTTAAATTCCGTATAAAGTTGGGCAGCAAGAGTTTTATTGTGAGATAGAATTAGTGTAGGACGTTGCACTTTTTGAATAACATTCGCCATAGTAAAGGTCTTGCCACTCCCGGTAACTCCTAAAAGAGTCTGATGTTTAAGACCGTTAAGCACACCTGCTGAGAGTTCGGATATTGCTTCCGGCTGGTCTCCGGTAGGTATATAGTCAGCAGTTATCTTAAAATCCATATATTTCCTTATTTTTTAATACTGTATATAATAAATGGTGGATTAGCTTAATTATTGAGTTTTAATAAAATGGGTTATTTTTCTCAATTTATCCTTTGTATAAAGTTTTTCACATAGCTACCCCAGCACATTCTCTTTGCCAGGAAAGCACATAAAAATAAGCACTCACAGAGTATAATTTAAATCTGAACGGCCTACTTTTAGCCTCACCTTTATTAGAACAAACTTTATTTACAAAAATAATAAAAAATTCCTTGGATTCTATATCTTAAGAAGAAAAAGTAGAATTCAATTTTAAATTCCAGGTTTTCCACAGTAACTTTATACAATAAAATTTTAAAGATTGAATAAGTTGTGGTATAGGGTGGATTTAAAGTCTTCTATTGATAAGGAAATAATCAATTGTAAAAACTTCTTTGAATTTTCGACTTTTTAGATTAATTTTGTATTTCAAGTTTGAAAATGGTGATAAGCAATAACTGAATACAATAAAAGCACTGAAAATGCTTTAAGTTTGGTTGTTCTTATTAAATAGAAGAATTGAAATAAAAAGATAAAAAATAAAGTCATGAGAAAAAACATTGTAGCAGGAAATTGGAAAATGAATACCACTCTCAACGAGGGTGTAGAATTGGCTAATAACGTAAATACTCTTCTAAAAGACAAAAAAGCAAACTGCGAAGTAATTGTCTGCGTTCCTTTCACTCATCTTACCTCTGTTAATGCAGTGCTTGAACCGGAATTGGTTAAACTTGGTGCAGAAAACTGTTCTGAACATGCAAAAGGAGCTTACACCGGAGAAGTAAGTGCTTCAATGGTAAAATCAACCGGAGCTGACTATGTAATTCTCGGTCACAGTGAGAGACGTCAGTATTTTGGAGAAAATAACGAACAGCTTCTTGAAAAAACAAAACTTGCACTTGAAAATGATCTTAAACCCATTTTCTGTGTAGGTGAAGTTCTCGAAGAACGTGAAAATGGCAGTTATAACGATGTTGTAAAATCTCAGGTAGAGGCTCTTTTCACTTTGACTCCCGAGGACTTTTCAAAAATTGTTATCGCATACGAACCCGTTTGGGCAATTGGTACCGGAAAAACTGCAACCGCAGAACAAGCTCAAGACATGCATGCTCACATCCGCAATGTAATTGCAGAAAAATATGGTAAAGAAGTAGCTGATAACACCTCAATTCTGTATGGCGGTAGCTGCAAACCCTCGAATGCAAAAGAACTGTTTGCAAAGCCTGATGTTGACGGAGGTCTCATTGGTGGGGCAGCTCTTAAAGCAGAAGATTTCATGGGAATCATTGAAGCATTTGGTTAATCAACTCACCAGCCGTCTACTAATAAGAAAAATTTTTACGTGGTAGGATTCATATCCCAGCGTTAATAAATGATTTAGATGCCACGCAAAATCTTAAAAAAGATAGTCTATGCAGCAGTAATCTCCGGGATAATAACTATTCCGGGGGTTACTGACGTATTGGCAGCGTCTGCAAATCCGGAATCAAATCCTGTTGAACGCATAGTTGAAGAAAGTTCCGGAAGGGTTGAAATTGATATTCCCGATAATATTTTAGATGAATTACTTCGAGACGACCAACCCAAACATACCACCAAAAGCCAAAAGAATTCTCTCAAGCCGGGAATAAATAAAGTGGTTGGCTATCGGATTCAAGTGTTTAGTGACGGAAGTCGTCAAAGTTCTCTTGAGTCACGAGCTCGAGCTCGAGGAAATGCAGTGGTCGCAAAATTTCCTAAATACAGGGGCCAGGTATATGCTTATTCCAGCTCCCCGAATTGGTATACAAGAATAGGCAATTTTCGAACATCTCAAGAGGCTTCTGCAGCATTGGCCGAATTGAAAGGAGCTTTCCCACAGTTTGCTAATGAAATGCGAATTGTAAAATCTCAGATTGTGGTGATAAAATAAGTTTCATCACCTATAAACTCAAAGAAAAAGTCAAAACAATAATGAAGCAGAACATTTATGATCCAAAATTAGTTGAAGAGATTGCCTCTCATTATAAAGCAATTCTAAAACTGATAGGCGAGAATCCTGATAGGGAAGGACTTCAAAAAACTCCTGTTCGGGCTGCTAAGGCATTATTGGACATTACAGACGGATACCGCCAGAATTCTTTAGAAATTGCCCGTCAGGCCGTATTTGAACACGCCGGTTCAAGATTGGTTATAGTAAAAGACATAGAGTTCTACAGTATGTGTGAACATCACATATTACCGTTCTTCGGAAAAATTTCTATTGGATATATTCCTAAAGGAAAAATGATTGGACTCTCAAAACTTGCAAGAATTGTTGAATCATTTGCCAGACGATTGCAAGTTCAAGAACGTCTGACTTCTCAAGTTTGCGAACTTCTATCTGTAGCCATGCCTGTTCATGGAGTAATTGTTTCCTGCACGGCAGAACACCTGTGTATGAAGATGCGTGGTGTCGAGAAACAAGAAACTTCAACTACGACTTTCGACTATAATGGAGTATTTGAGACGGACGCTTCGCTTCGAATGGAATTTATGCAGCTGATTAAACAAGTCTAATTTTAATTAAATCTTTACTTTGGTTTTAATGGGGTATTGGTATATTAATCCGATACCCTTTTTTACATTTAGAAAATCTGATTTCCTGATGATATACTGTCGGAAATTATTAGTATCTTTGTAAGATAAATAATTTATCCTGATATGAAATTAGAAGTATATCTATAAGAATCCCATAATTCAGGATTTAAATTTTGGACGAAAATGCCCTATCCTTTAGCTTAGCAATCTTTTGATAGATATTCTTATCTTATCGATATTACGCATTTAGCTATTGATATTAATTTATAGGGATCTACTCATGTCCATTAAATTAGATATACATACATTCTGAAACTCAATCAAATAATAGAGGTGAAAACGAATATAACTATAAAGATAAGACCGGAAAAATCCACAGATAAAGAATATATTCTGGAAGAAATCGCAAAAGCTTCCGGAATAGCGGTAGAAGATGTCAATGACTTTATAGTTGTGCGGCGTTCGGTCGATGCACGTAAACACCCCATTATGTTGAATCTATCAATACAAGTAGCAACGGGCGAAGATAAAAAAGTAGCCTCACTTGTAAGGCCTTTTGACTTTAAGGAAGTAGATAAAGATGCACCCGTGGCAGTAATTGTGGGGAGTGGCCCGGCAGGTCTGTTTGCTGCTTTAGAAGCTATAAAATGTGGTATACGACCGATAGTTCTTGAAAGAGGGAAAAGTGTTGATGAACGTCGGTTGGATCTTGCAAATATTTCAAGAGAAAAAAAGATTAATCCGGTGTCTAATTACTGCTTTGGCGAGGGTGGTGCCGGCACATATAGCGACGGCAAACTTTATACAAGGAGTAAGAAAAGAGGGTCGGTAGAAGATATTCTTCAGATTTTAGTTCAGCATGGTGCTCCTGAATCAATATTGATTGATGCCCATCCACATATAGGTTCAGATAAACTACCGAATGTTATTAAAGCAATCCGGGAAACTATAATTAAATGTGGAGGTGAAGTCCATTTTGAAACAAAAGTTGAAGAGATTATAATAGAATCGGGCACGGCATGTGGCGTTAAGGCAAACGGAGTAGAATACAGGGGAGATGGGGTGATACTTGCCACCGGTCATTCTGCGCACGATACGTTTAAGAAATTATATTCTCAGGGCGTTCCTATTGAACCAAAGGGAATTGCTATCGGAGTGAGATTGGAACACCCTCAAGAGCTTATTGATCAAATACAATATAAAAGTAAAAATGGGAGAGGGAAGTTCCTTCCCCCTGCAGAATATAGCTTCGTAACGCAATCGGAAGGGAGAGGAGTTTATTCATTCTGTATGTGTCCCGGGGGCGTTATTGTTCCGGCCGGGAGTGATTCGGGAGAATTGGTTGTAAATGGAATGTCGGCATCAGCCAGAGCCGGGAAATGGGCAAATTCGGGAATGGTGGTTGAATTACATCCCGGAGACATTGAAGTGAATGATCCCGGAAGTAGTTTGGAAATGCTCGAGGTGCAAGAAACACTTGAACGAAAGATGTATGAAATGTCAGGGAACTCTATTATAGCTCCCGCACAGAGAATGAAGGATTTTGTTGATGGAAAAATCTCGGCCTCTTTACCGGCAACGTCATACGCTCCGGGCATACAATCAAAAGATTTTAACCAACTGCTTCCTGAATTTATATCAAAGAGATTGAAGGATGGATTTAAAGCTTTTGGGCGCAAGGCCAAAGGATTTCTAACAAATCAAGCAGTTTTGATTGGCTTGGAGTCAAGAACATCTTCACCAATAAGAATAGTTAGAGATTCAAATAGACTGGAAAGTGTCGGCATAAAAAATCTTTACCCTGCCGGAGAGGGTGCGGGATATGCAGGTGGCATTGTCTCTGCAGCCATCGATGGTATGAGGTGTGCAAAGGCTTTTGCATTAAATAACAATATCGTGCGTGACACGACAGATAATCTCTGAAATTTATTGATTTAAAGACTTTAATATATGACCATAATAAATATAGAAACATCCGGTAAAATTTGCAGTGTGGCCTTAACTTATCATGGAGCACTTGAAATTCAAATTGATGAAATGGAGGGAATGAGGCATGCTGATAAACTCGCTCCTTTTGTGGATCAAATAATGCAGGAGGTTCACCGGAGAGAAATGAAACCGGATGCAATAGCCGTAAGTATCGGGCCGGGAAGTTATACCGGACTAAGAATAGGTTTATCTCTTGCCAAGGGACTCGCGTTCGGACTTGGTGTGCCTCTGATCGGGGTTGATACGTTAAAAATCATAGCTGTCAAAGCTATGTTTAGAAAAAATGATTGGAATGGAGATGAACTTCTCGTGCCAATGATTGATGCGCGAAGAATGGAGG
Source organism: Bacteroides sp. (assembly GCA_014802335.1). Taxonomy (GTDB): domain Bacteria; phylum Bacteroidota; class Bacteroidia; order Bacteroidales; family Muribaculaceae; genus Lepagella. Next base: position 87,944 of record JAAVCL010000016.1, read on the forward strand.
TTTTTACGGCTGTCTATGACTTTGCGTTGAATGAAGTTGTTAAACCGCAACCAATGGTATTAGATGAGGAATCTTTCAGAAATCTCTTGGATGAGGGAAAGCAATTATATTTTATAGGGGATGGTGCAGAAAAAGCTAAGAAAGTAATAGATCATCCCAATGCCCATTGGATTGACGGGCTGCTTCCTCAAGCCAAAGACATGATGGCTCTTTCAGAGAAAGCTCTTAGAAATGAAGATTTTATTGATATTGCTTATTCAACACCGCAATATCTTAAATCTTATCAAACAACAGTATCAAAAAAATCATTACTCTAAATCTTTTATATGCTACCTTATAATACAGATATGGAACCGGTGCTACTTCCCGAATATGGACGTAATCTTCAGGGGTTAGTAGATTACTGTGTTAACATTCCGGATAGGGAAGAGCGCACAGCATGCGCCTATGCAGTGGCAGATACGATGGCTGCACTATATCCATCACTTGTTGGGGACAATCAGGATTATTCACAAATTTGGAACCATATAAACATCATGTCAAGGTTCGAACTTGATATTGATTGGCCATGTGAAGTTATGACAGCAGAAAAACTTCATCCGGTGCCTGAGAGATTGCCCTATACCACATCAGAAATCCGTTTCCGACATTATGGAAAAAATATAGAAAAGATGATAGAAGTTGTTTCTGATCTTGAAGAGGGAGAAGAGAAACAAACCTTGATCTCAATGATAGCTAATCAGATGAAAAAATTGATGCTTCAACACAATCCGGAAGGAGTGGATGATGCAAAGATATTAAAAGATCTGAAAAAATATTCAAATGGGAAAATAGACCTTGATCCTGAAACCAACATACTGCATGAGTTTAAGGAAATTCCACAATCACAATATCCATCAAGAAGAAAAAAACGAAAATGAGTAGCTTTATAGTTGAAGGTGGTCATCCCCTTAATGGAGAAATAAAAATAAAAGGCGCAAAGAATGAAGCTCTTCAGGTGATTTGTGCCACACTTCTTACTTCAGAAAAAGTAATAATATCAAATTTACCCCAGATTTCAGATGTTCGAAATTTAATCAATCTCTTATCCGAAATGGGCGTAAAGGTAAATTACCGCACGCCTTTTGAAGTAGAATTTCAGGCTGATGATATCGACATTTCGTATATACGAAGTGATAAATATAGAAAAAAAGCGGAATCTTTAAGAGGTTCTGTAATGGTAATGGGCCCACTGGTGACACGATTTGGATGTGCAATAATGCCAAGGCCGGGAGGAGACAAAATAGGGCGAAGGCGACTGGATACTCATTTTGAAGGTATTCAGAAACTTGGAGCGACTTTCGACTATAATCGTGAGACTCATACTTATGAAATAAAAGCACCCGAAGATGGTTTAAAAGGGAGCTATATGCTTCTTGATGAAGCATCCGTAACCGGAACGGCAAATATAATTATGGCCGCAACTTTGGCAAAGGGTGAAACTGTTATTTATAATGCAGCATGCGAGCCGTATATTCAGCAACTTTGCAGAATGTTGGTAAAAATGGGTGCGGATATAGAGGGAATAGGCTCTAATCTGTTAAAAATAAGAGGAGTAGAAGCCCTGAATGGCGCTCAGCATACTTTACTACCCGATATGATAGAAGTTGGAAGTTTTATCGGCATGGCCGCCATGACCGGTTCGAATCTTCTACTAAAGGATGTGGGAATTGACGACCTGGGATTAATGCCTTCTGCATTTAGAAGAATAGGAATAAATCTAAATATAGAAGGGAATGACATACGCATAAATCAAAATGAAATTTATCATATAGATGAATTTATAGACGGTTCTATTTTAACAATAGCAGACGCGCCGTGGCCCGGCCTCTCTCCGGATCTTATCAGTATTTTTCTTGTTGTTGCAACCCAGGCATGTGGTTCATTAATCATTCATCAGAAGATGTTTGAAAGCCGCTTGTTTTTTGTAGACAAATTACTTGATATGGGTGCAAGAATTATTCTGTGCGATCCGCATAGAGCTGTTGTAATTGGATCCGGGAAATTTCATTGTCTAAGAGCAACCGATATGGTATCGCCCGATATACGCGCCGGAATTGCAATGCTCATTGCGGCTATGGGAGCAAAGGGCACAAGCAGAATTCAGAATATTAATCAAATCGACAGAGGCTACGAAAATATAGACATACGTCTCAACAAATTAGGTGCTAAAATCATTAGAATAGAAGATTAATAATTTTGTTCCGGTTGCGAATTAACAATTTTACAATGGAACAACTTTAAAATTCGAACGTAAAGTCTATGATAACCAAGCAGGAAATATTAGAAATAGGAAAGTTTCTGAAAACTCATGCATTAAGGGGAGAACTTAATGCCATGTTGGATGTGGATATAGATTATGCTGAAGAAGACCATCCGCTTATTGTTGAGATAGATGGGATTTTTGTGCCATTCTATATAGAATCAATCAGAACAAAAGGAGCAGAAACTTTTCTGATAAAACTTAAAGGTGTGGATAATCAGGAGGAAGCGCAATCCTTTGTGAATCGACTAATATATGGACTTCGGAAAGATGTGGAAGAATATTTTGGAGATGAGGACCTGGAATTAGCATCTGATTTCGTAGGCTATGAGCTGATTGATGAAGAATTTGGCCCCATTGGTAAAATAGAGGGAATAGAGGATTCTACATCTAATGTTCTTTTTATTGTAAGAACATTAACAGATGAAGAAATTTTTATTCCTGTTGCCGATGAATTTATAGTTGGTATTGATGACGAAAATAAGATTATACGCACTGAATTACCGTCGGGCCTTTTAGACATAAACCATAAGTAGCTACGAATAATTAATCGATATATGTTAAACAAAGTAGTTATGGATATCTTGAACGCTAAAACTTGTTATTTTTGAGCATCTTTTGCTTTGTCATTCAGTCGCATACGAATGTATGCTCCTTCATTCCGCAGCAAAATATGCTCAAAATTGAAAATCGACGAGTTTCCTATTAATATAAACAAGGACGAGTCAAATAACTTCGTTTTATCTGTTCATTAATTATTCGTAGCTACTAAAAAAATAAATATTATGAGTGAGATAACAAGATTTGATGAAGATGAAGCTATAAAATTTATCAGGGCTACACTTTCTGAAGAAAAAAACTCGCAAGTCAGTGATGACGAAATTTTGTATATCATTGATTGTATCTGGGATTGGTATGAAAAAAACGGTTATCTGAAGATAGATGCAGATATCACAGACGAGGAAGAAATAGATATAGACAAGCTGGTTGCTTATGTAAAAAAAGAATTGAGTAGAGCAGGGGAGACTCTACTTGTGCCGGAAGATGTGGAACCAATAGTAAAAGCAGAGTTGCAATATGAAGAGTCTATTGAAGATTTTTAATTTAACGCTTGTATTGTCTTTTATTTTCGTTTGCTATCCGGCAGTTGGTAAAACAATAAAACTTTCGTCTAATAGCCCGGAAGTCTCAAAGTCTGTAAATCAAGTTGTACCCGAGAGTGGAGAAGATCTTGATGAAATAGAATTTGTTGAAATGCTTAATTCAGTACCATTGGATGCAAAGAGTGCTGAATTAATACGTAAATTCCAGGAAAAAGAGGGACGGAACAGACTTCATGCACGCGATTATAATGAAAAAAACGGGTGCACAGTTGAAACATTTAGAAATAAAGAAGTCTTGTTAATAACTATCCCGGCAGAGAAATTATTTGGACCTAATTCAACTGAGTTGAGGCCAACTGCAAGCTCACTTTTAAACCCCATAAAGCGTTATCTTAAGGAACCGGATATGTATCGGGTGTTAATGGTTATGCATACTGATAACACGGGTTCAGAAAAGTATAGAGATACATTAACAGAAAAACGGTCTCATTCTATTGCCGAGTGGTTTGAGAATCAAGGAACAGATACAGAATATCTTTTCCCTTATGCATACGGTGACGATATGCCTTTGGTAAAAAATAATTCTATGTCTAACCGAGCAAAAAATCGCAGGCTTGAAATATATCTCGTACCCGGCAAAAAAATGTTGGAACAAGCCAAAAAAGGAAGGATTGTTTTTTAAGCCAAGCCGGTTAAGATAATTCAGTTTATTGTCACACTGTCAGTGCCTGTCTAGCCTGTTTAATATGATTCCGGTTTAATTACACTAAGAAAGATCATCAACGCCCTCCCTTAGAGTAATAAAATTATTTGTATTCATAATATGACCGATAAAAGGAGATGGAGTTGCCGGAAAACGGTAAGTCTGTCCCTTTTTATTTTTTACTATCTTTTCATCGTAAGCCAACAGACAAAGTCTTTTCTTTGCTCTCGAAATGGCTACGTAAAGTTTTCTCGCGTCTTCTTGTCTTGATTCAGGGTCATATTGACTTGCAAAAAATGGATAAGTTCCGTCAACACATCCATAAACAATTACATTATCAAACTCAAGACCTTTAGCCTTATGCACTGTCGCTACAAAAATTTGTTCCTCAATTATCTCGTTATCGCATAAATCAGCCTCCTTAAAAGTATTAAGATCAACTAAATATTGTGACAATTCTTTATGTAGGGAGTCATTTGAAGAAATTTCAACAACTTGATTAGCAAGAAAGCTCTTTAAATATTTCATTTTAGAATTGGCCTGCATACCAATGTTTTGAAAATATTTATACGAACGAGAAATTTCTTTTACAAGAGGTGAATATGTACTGTCAGAAACCGAATGTAATGAATCAATAGCCGAAATGTATAGCTCTTTATATTTTTGTTTAAGTGGATCAAAAACAGTTTTATAATTTCTTAAAATATTTCTAACATTATCCTCTTTATTTTTAGCAACTTCATATAACAATAGCGCCAAATTGTAAGTGGCAACAATATCAGCATCTGCCAAATGAGAATTCTCACCATCCAAATTAAAATGGTCTATTAGAGCTCCCAACTTATAATTATGCAATTTAGGGAACAACAGTTTACTTAACTTGAGAGTATCATAGGAATTCTTAAATTTAAAACACGGATTTTTATCACCGAATTCTCTTATACAATTATAGTATAGGATATTTAAATCATATTCAACGTTATGACCGAAAATTGAACAGCCCCGTGCAAAATTTAAGAATTCCCTTAAGCCTGCCGCTCTGCCGCAGTGTTCCCTCCGGTTATATTCCTCAATCAGCGGATTATTTAATTGACCTAATTTTTCAGGAATTTCTTTTTCTGTTTCAAGGATAATATTTAATGATTCTATTAATTCTCCTTTTCTATATTTATTAGCTGCAATTTGCACAATATCGTCGTTATACACGTCTAATCCGGTAGTCTCTGTGTCAAACACTACGATATCTTGAGTTTCCCAAGTTTTTATAAATTCCAGAACATAAGAAGAATCTTCATACAATATAAAATCAGCAGGACTTAATGCAGCTTGCTTCATCTTCATCAGCAGATTCCGGGAAATTGAGAAACTTTTAATCACATTAAGATGATATAAGAGTCTGGCCCATGCTAAATAATTGATGTCGTCATAAATTACAGTAAGATGTGAAAAAATAAGTTTTACTTGCTCGCTCGAAAAAAAATCTTCTCCTGATATTTTAAAGTGGGGAATGTCTCCCAAGAAACCGGAAATCTTGTCTGCTTCATTATTTGAACTGACAAGAATAGCAGTTTTTCCATCTTTATATGATAACGTTGTTTTTACCGCACAGGCAGGAGCTGATTCTGAGGTACGAGCATATATCATTTTTAGATCACCATATTCGGGAATTGAATCGTTGACCGGAACAGGCAAAAACAATGGATCCGTACCTAATTCATTTTGAGCATACCCATTAAAAATATCCAACAGATATTTCGGCGATCTATAACATTTTTCAAGATGATGAATATTTCCATTACCGCATTTATTCTTTATTTTTTCAAGAACAGAGAGTCTCGCACCAATAAAAGAAAAAATGGCCTGCTGTTCATCTCCAAGGTAGATTGTAACGTTATCCGGGGCCGTCAACAGATCTATTATAGATAATTGAAGCACATTAAGGTCTTGAATTTCATCCACCTGTATCCAAGAATACTTTTTGTATTGTTTTGAATTTAATCTCAAAGCGGAATATGTGAGGATAAGAAGATCATCAAAATCAACGAGATTATTTTCTTCTTTATATCTTTCATATTTACGGGCAGCACTTAGTAATAGCAAAAGATCGCGCACTTGAATATTGAGGTCTTTAATTTGCGAGAAATTTTCTGATTGGTCATATATTTCTAATAATGAAGCAATGCTAACGTCTTTCCCAAAATCTTTACAAATCAGCGCAAAAAGAGTAGGACTAAAAAATCTTTTATTATGTTCTTTATTTAAATAGTCAGACGTATTATTAATTATGACTTCTTTTGGGTGTCCAAGTCGATACTGACACATTAGGTGTTGGATTTGGATTAAAGCCTTGAATCTTGCACGTGCTTCAAAATCCACATCACTTAGATCTATATCTTTATTATCTGAGAGGTAGGATGTCAAGGAATTAACAATAGAGAAAATTTCATCTTCATCAATAATCGAACTTGTTTGACTCACTATATTATTTTCAAAAACAAACTTCGAACAAAACCGATGAACGTTTCCAATAAAAAGATCTTTAGACGCATCCCCAACGATTGCTGCCACTCTATCTTTCATTCCTCTTGCCGCACGATTTGTAAAAGTAAGGCACAGCATATCATCGGGAGTTACACCGTTGGCAATAGCTCTGTTAACTCTTTCTGCCAAAATATGAGTTTTGCCACACCCTGCTGAAGCGAGAACCAGATGAAATCCTTGGTCGAGCATTATTACTTCTCTTTGATATTTATCTCTGAGCGGTCCGCAAGTATACATATCGCGTTGAATGAAAGACATATAAACTAATATAATTAACCCCGTTTGTGTAATGATACAAACGGGGATTGATAATAATAGAAGAAAATTTACTATTTACTTCGCTACAGCTTCTTTAAAACTGGGAGCGGGTTTAAAAGTGGGGACTTTGTGTGCCGGAATAACAACTGAGGTATTTTTTGTAATGTTGCGAGCAAGCTTCTCTGCGCGTTCTTTAATGGCAAATGTGCCAAAACCACGAAGATATACATTTTCGCCATTAGCCATGTTATCCTTGATAACATCCATCAGTTTCTCAACTACAGTAAGCACAGCTGTGCGTTCAAGACCTGTGCTTCTTGCGATCTCATTTACAATATCTGCTTTTGTCATTATGATAAAAGATTTAAATGCTGAATTCAGTTTTCGGGTGCAAAATTAGTAATTTATCCTGAAAATACATAATATACGATGATAAACTTTTTGATAAACTTTAATTTATAGTTACTTATCTCTTTTAAATTAACATCGCTCCGTTGAATTTAAAAAATTATTATAGCAATCATTATTAACAGTAGCTTCTATCTAAACACTCCGATATATTTTAATCGGAAACTATAAAGTTATTTTTTGAGATGATTCCAAACATTGGAAGCCGACAATTCCAGACCTTCACGGAAAATAGTTGCATTTATATCTTATAGATAAATAAGGTGTTCTTGAATAATAATTAGTTGAATTATTAAAGGGTTGGGCAAGTCATAAACTTTTATTAATTTTGTGAAATAAACCGGAATCATCTTTCACATGGGAAAAATTACTGTTCCAATATTTCTAATCGCTATGGCCGGATGTTATCTTCCTGCTGTATCCGCAACCAAGAGTTTACCAATTGTTGAAATACTTGGTAAGAGATATTATGTTTATACTGCTAAAAAAGGAGATACTCTTTTCGGCATTGCACGCGATCAAAAGTGGAACGATGCAGAATTGCAGAAATTAAATGCGCAAGCAATTTCTCCTTTAAAAAAAGGTAATAAATTATACTATCCTGTTGATTCTGAAGGCAGTTTAAATGTTGACATATACAGCTTGACAAATGCTCCGGTAAAAGAGCTGCCTCACATTGTAAAAAAAGGAGAAAGTGTATATAGTATTGCGAAACAGTATAACTTATCAGTTTCCCAAATTTATGATTACAATCCGGAATCAAAGAACGGGATTAAAGCGGGCCAGGAATTGTTGTTAAATAAGCCCGAAACTTCTTATTCAAAACAAAGCGAAAATTCAGAAAATCCCGAGTATTATACACTTTCCGGGTCAGAAACAATTTCACAAGTTGCGAAGGCTCATGAAACGACAGTTGCTTCGATACTGGCGATCAATCCGGGAATTAACCCAATTGAAATTAAACCCGGACTGACTTTGAAAATGCCGACCAAGGGTACCGGTTTAAAAGAAGTTACAAAGAATGTGGACATTTCTGTGTTAGATAATTTTGAAAGTTATACTGTGCAGAATCATGATACATGGGAAACAATCTCAGAGAAAACCGGAGTCGACAAGGAGGTGTTGGCCGAGGCTAATCCTGAGGTAAAGAACTTAAAAAAGAAATTGCTCATAACAGTTCCCAAGGTTTCCAATATTACTGAAGAAAGGACAGTTATTGAACGAGACGAACGAGAATTGTCTGACTCAGGTATAAAAAATATTTATCAGGATGTGCATAAAGTATCAGATAAATCAGAAGATCTCGTTAATGTAAGAATTGCTGTGCTTGCTGAAAATCCCTCTTTGAAAAAAGATTCCGAATTTATCAGGGGTTTCCTTGCGGGAGTAGATAAAATAAAAGGTGGAAAGTTCAAAATAAGCTTAAAAGTTATTGACGGATCCAAATCTGTTAGCACCATAACAGAGCAAATTCCGGAATTTGAACCAAACCTCATATTTTATACCGGTGATAAAAACTTGCCTGAATATCTTTTGAATTATGCTCAGGAACATCTTACCACCGTTGTAAATACATTTGATGTTAGAAATGAAGATTATCTTCATAATCCATATCTGATACAATTACTCACACCTTCAACACAATTCAATGAGTCTGTGGCCACTAATGTATATTCTAAATATGGTGATCACAGGTTAATTATTGTAGGGAATGAAGATGAGTCAGACCAGTTGGCCGCTGAGTTAAAGAAAATTTGGGATCCCAAGCGAATTAAATATTACCCGACAGGTAAAATAGACATCGAAGAATTACAGCAAAAGGATAAATATATATTCTATAGTTATTCTATTAATAAGAATGAAGTGGAGGATATCCTAAAAAGAATTGCAGAATTGCAGGAAATGTCTCCACTTTCAAATATTGTCACACTTGGACGACCAAACTGGATTTTATTTGATGATTCTCTTTCTGAGGAATTGCATAAGGCGAATACATATATCCCTTCGCGGTTCTATCTTGACGAAGAATCATCAGAATTTAAAACATTCAATTCGTCTTACAATAATCTCTTTAACCGAAATCCCACCAAATCCGTGCCTTTGTATGCAGCCGTCGGATATGATGTCGCAACATATTTTATACCCGAAATGGCTTCTGCCTACAATGACATTAACCAATTAAAACCTTCTCGTAATTCTGTACAAAGCGAAATTGATTTAAAGAGGGTGAATAACTGGAGTGGTTTTATTAATCCTCCGGTTTACTTGGTTAACTTTACTCCTTATAACACAATTGACAAGATAGTAATCGAATGAAGAAAACTCATATTACACTCTTTATTATAGGACTTTATTCTATTCTGAATTGTATCAGCATGTCTGCCCAGACTCATTATGATTCTCGTGTTTATATAGGCGGACATGCAGGATTAAACTTGTCGAGAGTAGAGTTTACACCGTCTGTAACGCAAGGATTTAATCCGGGAATAAATGCAGGCATAAATTTCAGATATATCGAGGAAAAGCATTTTGGTTTTATAGTTGAATTAAACTGGGAGCAAAGAGGGTGGAAAGAAGATTTTGAAGATTTGAATTATAAATATTCAAGGACGGTTAATTTCATCCAGCTTCCCTTCCTTGCACATATATATTTTGGAAATCGCGGAAAATTTTTTATAAATGCCGGTCCTTCCATAAGTTTACGTTTAAGTGAATCAACGAACACGGATATCGATTTGACAACAATAAGTTCCAACTCAGACTTCAATAATCGGGTCACTTATCAAATGTTGGAGCCGGTGCATCAAAAGGTTGATTATGGCATACAAGGAGGGATAGGAGGTGAATTCAGTATTAATAAAAGAAATTCCATTTATCTTGATGCTCGATTCTATTTTGGTCTTGGAAATTTACTAAAATCAGGAAGAACAGAAAACATTAGAGGATCAAATCCAATGACGATTTCAGTTTCCGCAGGATATTGGTTTCGTATTAAATAACACCTTTCGAGAATTTATTTTATTTTGTAAGTCTGCAATTACTCCTTGCGCAACCCATTGCAATAAAACAAATAAAGCGGTCACTTCAAGTTGAAGTAGCCGCTTTATTTGTTTTATTGCGCTGATGCTGATTATTTCCTTAAGAGAATATAACTTCTTTCGGGAGCCATGGCACCTTGCAAACGTCCATTTTTAACTTTAAACTCTTTACCGTATACCACATCGTTGTAAGTTCCGTTCGGCAGCCCGGTTGGAAGATCGATAAAATTAGCAGATTTACTCAAGTTTACAATTGCAGCTCCTTTTTTACCTCTATTCACAAGGAGAACATCCCCATTATCGTTAATTTGAACATCCTCCATCTGATCTTTCATAGCGGTTCTAAACTTATTTACCGCTACAACTTCCGGATGTTTAAATTCATCATTTCCTCTTGCACCCAAAACATTATTGCCATAATAATTTGAGCGAGTGGAACCGGCAGGGCGACTAAAGAATAGGGGAGTACCGTTCTGACGTGCGGTCAGGAAAACCCAACCTATACGAATTTGGTCATCTGTAAGATGTGCAGATTCATGAGCGTTAGCATAAGTATCATGGCTTTCAACCCATGTTGTCAGATACTCGGGAGCAGCCTGATGATGGAAACTCTTCAAATCCATATCCTTAGCTGAATGTTTCTCTAAAGCTTCGCGGAGAACCCATCCGTAGCTTGAGGCTGTCTGGCCAAAATAATCAGCGTATTCTTTTTCAGGAACGTTCTTATCCTGAAGCACCTCTCCGTAAACAAACAGCGAATCGTAGGGGATTGCAAGTTTTACACCCTTCACACTTTTACGACCTGTTGCTACATCCCAGAAATCATTTTCCTTAACTCCTGATTTTGTATCAATAGGATCACTATGCACACCTATATGTTTTGCTGTGTCATATCTGAATCCTCTAACTCCCATCTTTATAAGATCGTTCACAAATTCCATATAATATTTCTGGAAATCGGGATTTTCGGTATTAACATCCGGCAGTCCTCCTGAACCCCAAAGAGTGCACTCCAAGCGATCATTATAATCTCTGACAGGAGTCAAACCTTGAGAATGATACATTTTATCTCTTCCACCCACGGCCTTGTAAAAGTCTTCTGATACTGCGTCAATATCAAATGCAGTGTGGTTGGGGAGAACATCTACAATCACTTTTACACCATATTTTGCAGCGGAGTCCATCATTTGAATCATCTGTTCACGAGATCCAAGAATACTATTACCAACCTTCCAATCTGTTGGTTGATAATAGTAATACCAGTTACCCTCTGTAACGTTTTCATCAAAGATTTTTTTACCACTTCCCTCGGGAGAATAACACGCTTGCACAGGAGAAGTTTGTATCATAGTGAATCCTGCATCCTTGATTTCTTTCATGCTGCGTGCCATTTCGGGGAAATTCCAGCTCCATGCATGAAGAATTGTTTCGGTGTTAACAGCATTGGGATTTACTGTTACTCGGTCTTTTGCGACCATGGGAACAGCTGTGAATGATAACACTACTGCTCCTAAAATAAGATTTTTCATTATTAGATGATTAATTATTATATTTTAGGTTATTCTATTTTATATGTATACAACTTCGTTATTAAAGAACATAATGATTAGTAAAATTATCATGTCAATGTTAAAATATGTTGAGTCCTGTTTAAAAGTGAGAGATCAGAATTCACCATATTCTTAATTCTTAAGATCCTCTTCTTTAACAACGATATTACCCCCTTTTATTAACGCATTATGTCCGATTTTAGCTTAAGATACTTTAGATTTTTATTAATTTTTACGTAAGAAAATGGCCACATACAAATTACGCGTAGTCTTGATAATTTATAAAATAATAAACAAAGACTTATTTTCAATGATTTGATTGATTAGAGTGAAACTTGTTTTATTTGATTATGTTCCCGATGCATCGTGAACTAAAATAACTGATTTTATAGTAAGGCCTTAAATATGTAGTAATAATCTCGGGTTAATAATTTAATAGTAAAGTATTGTATATTAAAGTAATACGTTTCATAGTTAAATAACAGCAAAGAGCTAATTGCACAGATTGAATAAAATGTGCAAAATGTAAATAAAATTTAAATTATTGATTATTAAGCGAGTTATATTTGGAATTCACTTAAAAATATATTACTTTTGTATTGTAAAAAATCACTGACATAAAATTGGAGAATTTTAAGCGTCAGGTATATAACCTAAAAATCATGAAATTTAAAAATATTTTCGCCTCTCTTTTAATAGCCTCATGTGCACTCTCTTTAAATGCGCAGACCACAAATTCTAAATCTGCAAGAAGTGCTCATCAGCGTGCTCATCAGGAGCAACTCGCCAATATTAAATCTTCCAAAATGGATCGTTCTGTTATAAATGATCTTATTAAAGAAGACGTTTCTAAAAGAGAAAGCGAAGTAGTTAACGCAATTTCTAAAAAAAATCAGAATCTCATTGCAGACCTTCTTTCTGAAGCAAACAAACATATCGGCAAACCTTACCGTCATGGTATGAAAGGTCCAAGTGCTTTTGATTGCTCTGGTTTTACAAGTTATGTATACAAACAATTTGGTTACACGATAAGTCCCGCATCTCGAATTCAATATACTGATGGGGTAGCAGTGGATAGAAAAAGTTTACGCAAAGGAGATTTGGTATTCTTTACGAGTAGAAGTAGCGGTAAAAATGTAGGCCACGTTGGCATAGTTGTTAAAGCCGACAATGCGACCGGAGACTTTGAATTTATTCATGCAAGTATAACCGGTGTTCGTATCAACAAATGCGAAGGATACTATCAAAACAGATATGTCGGTGCTCGTAGAGTAATTACAGACTAATAACATAACAATAACATAATAGCTTTCATACATCATCACGATGTGACTGTCTGTAGAAGACCGTCACATCGTTTCTTTTTAATACAATTTATATTACAATTAATATTAGACTTGATATATTGAGGTTGCATAAGACAAGAAATGTTCAGAGAATTATATTTTGGGGGTTCTAATCCTCAACTTTTTTAATAATATAGTGTTGTTATATTATAAGGTCGTTTAGGCCATATTTTTCACCCTTTAATTCTTAATTACTATGTTAGACGAACTGAAAAACAAGGCTGCCGACCTTATGGATAGTGACGCAGTAAAGAATGTAGTTGATAAAGCAACTGATCTGATTAATTCTGATAAGGCAAAAGAAGTTTTAGACAAAGCCAAGGATGCCATAAGCAGTGAGAAAGCAAAAGACATGATTGACAAAGCTAAAGATTTGCTTGACTCAGACAAAGGAAAAGAAATATTGGATAACGTGAAGGATAAAGCTTCCTCTCTTTTCGGCAAGTAAGAAGATGTAGTTCAATAATTCTTTATTGAATTAAACAGAGATTTATTTATCCAAGTTATAATAATTAGAAAAAGAAAGTAGTTATTTCCAATAACTACTTTCTTTTTCTTATGCTAATTCAATTATTTCACATTTCGTAAACTCTGAATTATCTATATCCAATCTAACAAGCGTTCTTTTTTTGTGCCATCCTTGTTGACCGGCAGCTCCGGGATTAACATGCAATAAATCAAGTTCTTTATCATATATTACTTTCAGAATATGGGAATGACCATCAACTATTAGCTTAATTGAATTCTCTTTTAATAGCTGTTTTATATTAGGTGCCCATTTCCCCGGATATCCTCCTATATGGGTTAAAAGAACTTTTATATTTTCGATCTCAAAAATTATCATGGATTCAAATCTACGGGCCACTTCACCAAAGTCTGCGTTACCTTTTACAGCTTTAACAGGGCAAATAGATTCCAATTTTTCAATTATAGAGATGTCACCTATGTCTCCGGCATGCCATATCTCATCACAGTCTTCGAAATACTTAATATATTTTGAATCCCAAAAACCATGAGTATCACTGAGTATTCCTATTTTTTTCATTAGTTGGCAATAAGTGTGTAGTTGTAATAAGTTAATGTATTACCTCATAAAATAAGAGTCAGACTTCAGAATCCAAGAATGTTGATGCTTACCACTAAAGCTTTATACCTCTCATTGCCTCCTCAAATGCATTTGCCATTGACGCGGCTGCCCGCCGACCGTCGCCCATTGCTAAGATAACAGTTGCGGGGCCTCTTACGATATCACCACCTGCATAAATCGCAGAGGCCGATGATTTCATTGAATTCTCGTCAACTACTATCTCTCCCTTTCCTGACACGTTTACTCCTGAAAGGCTAATAGGTGTATTGGGCAGATAACCAACACTTTCAATCACAAGATCTACTTCTATTTCTTCTATGGCTCCATCAATCGGCACCGGGCGGCATCTTCCTGATTCATCCGGACTGCCGAGTGCCATTTTCTGAACCTTCATTGCCCGTAATTTTCCCTCGCTATCTCCCAAAAATTCTATTGGATTAGTAAGCATAAGAAACTCAACACCCTCTTCCTCAGCGTGACGAATTTCTTCACTTCGAGCAGGCATCTCTTCCCGACCGCGCCTATATATAATCATTGCTCTTTCTGCTCCCTGTCTAACTGCAAATCTTACTGCATCTATGGCAGTGTTACCGCCGCCGATAACTGCTATATTTTTTGCTTTAAGGTTGACACTATTAACACCAAAAACTTTTGATACACCGTAGTTAAGACGAATCAAATACTCGTTTGCTGTCATTACGCCGGGCAGATTTTCTCCTGGAATTCCCATAAAACGGGGCTTACCGGCACCGGTCGCAATGTATATTCCCTTATATCCCATTGAGAAAAGTTCCTCGTATGTGTATGTTTTCCCAATAAGTATATCTTTCTTAAATTCAACTCCTGATTTCTTGAGTTTTTTTATCTCGTTATCTACAACATAGTTCGGGAGGCAAAACTCCGGAATTCCATACTTGAGTACACCACCGATTTCACTTAACGCTTCAAAAACTGTAACGCCATAACCTCTTTGTCTCATATCTCCGGCAAAAGACAGGCCGGACGGGCCGCTGCCGATAACTGCTACTTTTATAGGGAAAAATGACTTAGTGTGGGCTTCATTATTTTCTTCATCATCAAGTGTGGTGTTAGCATGTTCCCCGGTGTCCTTTTTAATATTACCTACTTCTCGCTCAAAATCAGCAACAAATCTTTCTAACGCCCCAATTGCAACTGCATCTTTATTCATTTTACGATATGTGCAAGTTGCTTCGCACTGATTCTCTTGAGGACAAACTCTGCCACATACTGCGGGAAGAACAGTTGTCTTATTTAAAACCTTAATTGCTTCAGTATACTCTCTTCTTTCAATATTCTTAATAAATCCGGGGATATCATTATGCACGGGGCATCCCTTTATACAACCCGGATCGGCACAATCAAGACAGCGGGTTGCCTCTAAAATTGCTTGCTGTAAACTTAATCCTGAATTAACCTCCTGATTATTGTGGATTCTATAACTTACAGGCAGTTCGGGCATAATAACTCGTGGAATTAACACACGTTCTTTTGCGCTGAGCTTGGAACGCAAATCCTTCCTCCATGTTAAGTCTCTTCCTTTATTGCTCATACGTAATTTCTTTGACGATTAAACAGCTGATCAAAATCCACTTCATGTGCATTGAAAATCGGCCCGTCGGTACACGTCTGCTTCCTTTGTCCTCCAACTATCACGCGACACACACCACAAAGGCCGATTCCATCAATCATTAGCATATTCAAAAGACATTCTGCAGGAATTTCTCTTTTCTTTGTTTCTACAGATAATCTTTTCATCATCATAGTCGGACCTGACATTATAACTTTATCCACGGGCTCATTAACCAGCAGATTAAGAGCACTTTCAAGAAGTTTTTCGTCTGAAACTGTTACTACAGTTTCACAATCATTGTCAATTTCAGGTCTGAGACACTGAGTTCTTGACGAGTGTTCTGACAATACAGCCTTTATTTTACATCCCAAAAGTTTAGCCTTATGTATAAGGGGTAGGAGAGGAACGACTCCCGCTCCATCTCCGAAAAACAGAAGACTTGATCCGGGCTCTATCACAGCCGGATTTCCAAGTGGCCCGAGTAAATCAGGAACGTTTTCTCCAGGTTTGAGAATTTCCAATATATCTTCTAATCCGTCTGCCCGGTGAATTATAATATCAATCCATCCCTCCTCTTTATCTGATGCAATTATAGAGAATGGGATTCTCAGATCATTTTGACTGAATTTGATTATTACAAAGTGCCCGGCCTCAAATTTTGATGCTATGACAGGATTAAGAATACGGATGCGAGCCGTCTTCTCCGAATATTTTAATATACTTAATATTTCATTCATTTCAATATTTAGATTTGTTTCAATCCATAGAAGTCGTTTAAACTTTTTACGAAAACCCATGAAGTGTTTAAAATTGTTTTCTTCAAGACTAATATTTATTAATATTTTGGCGCCTTTCGATTCTTTCAACAGTCGCATAGCCCGCTATGCTCCTTCTTCAAGAATCAAAATTCGCTCAAAATATATAAGAAATCTTAGCCTTGAAAAAAGTTTAAACGACTTCAAACACAAAAATAATATATTTCAACTTATCATTAATAATAAATACAAAAAAAGTGCATGGGTTTCCCATGCACTTTTTTAGAATATATAATCTCATCAGTTATTTTTAAAAATAAGCTCTTCTCCTTCGCGGTCAATGATAATAGGATTCTCACGATCAACTTTCTGAGCAAGAATATCTTTTGACAGCTGATTAAGCACCATCCTCTGAATAGTACGTTTCACAGGTCTTGCTCCGAATTCCGGATCGTATCCGTCATCGGCAAGGAGTTCCAATGCAGGCTTAGTAACCTTAAGGGTGATTCCATTGGAAGCAAGCATCTTTTGAACTGACTTAACTTGCAATTCCACAATCTCAAGAATTTCTTTTTTATCGAGAGGTGTAAACATTACTGTTTCATCAATACGATTCAGGAATTCAGGACGGATAATCTGTTTCAATCTATCCATAACATCCTGCTTGGTTGTGGAAATCACATTCTCTTTTTCCTCTTCATTCTTATCGTTAAAACCGACAAATTTTTCACGAATTATATCTGAACCCATGTTAGAGGTCATGATAATAATTGTGTTCTTGAAATTAATGAAACGGCCCTTATTATCGGTGAGTCTACCATCATCAAGAACCTGAAGAAGAATATTGAATACATCCGGATTGGCTTTTTCGATTTCATCGAAAAGAACAACGCTATACGGTTTGCGTCTCACAGCCTCAGTAAGCTGGCCACCTTCTTCGTATCCAACATATCCCGGAGGCGCTCCGACGAGACGAGAGACACTGTGTTTCTCCATATATTCCGACATATCAATACGGGTCATCATATCCTCGTCGTCAAACAAGTATTCGGCAAGAGCCTTTGCAAGTTCAGTCTTACCAACACCGGTAGTTCCCAGGAATATGAAAGAACCGATAGGTCGGCGTGGATCATTAAGACCGGCTCTTGATCGTCTCACTGCGTCAGACACGGCACGGATAGCATCTTCTTGACCAACTACGCGATTGTGAAGTTCCTCTTCAAGATGAAGAAGTTTTTCTTTTTCGCTCTGGGCCATTTTTTTAACCGGAATTCCGGTCCAGCGGCTAACGACTTCTGCAATATCTTCAGCATCAACTTCTTCCTTAATCATGGCTCCTTCGCCTTGCAGGACTCGAAGTTTCTCCTGAATTTCCTTGTTCTCATCCTCTTTATTCTTAATCTTAGAATATCGGATTTCTGCTACTTTTGCATAGTCGCCTTCTCTTTCTGCACGATCGGCTTCTACCTTTAACTGCTCGATATCAATCTTATTCTGTTGAATTTTATTGATTTCAGTCTTTTCAGCCTGCCATTTTGCTCTTAAAGATTTTTCAGTGTCACGGAGATTTGCAAGATCTTCGTCTATTTCTTTCAGCTTATAAGTGTCATTCTCACGCTTAATGGCCTCTCTTTCAATCTCAAGTTGTTTAATCTTACGCGATGCTTCGTCAAGAGCCTGTGGCTGAGAATCCATCTCAAGACGAAGTTTAGAAGCGGCTTCGTCAATTAAGTCAATAGCTTTATCAGGCAAGAATCTATCGGTAATATATCTCACAGACAGTTGCACCGCAGCTATGATAGCCTCATCCATAATACGCACCTTGTGATGATTTTCATATCTTTCTTTAAGGCCACGTAAGATTGAAATTGCAGACATTTCATCCGGCTCGTCAACCATGACTTTCTGGAAACGACGTTCGAGAGCCTTATCTTTTTCAAAATATTTCTGATATTCATCTAAGGTGGTAGCACCGATCGAACGCAGTTCACCACGAGCTAAAGCCGGCTTAAGGATATTGGCCGCATCCATCGCTCCTTCGCCTTTGCCCGCGCCGACAAGTGTATGGATCTCATCAATAAAGAGGATAATTTCTCCATCACTCTTTGTCACTTCGTTGACAATGGCTTTTAGACGTTCCTCAAATTCACCTTTGTATTTTGCACCGGCTACTAAGGCACCCATATCCAAAGAGTAAATTTGTTTGGACTTTAAGTTCTCAGGAATATCACCACGAACTATTCTCATGGCAAGACCCTCAGCAATAGCAGTTTTACCTGTTCCGGGTTCACCAACGAGCATCGGGTTATTTTTCGTTCTACGAGAAAGAATCTGCAGTACGCGTCTTATTTCTTCGTCACGACCAATTACAGGGTCTAATTTACCGTTACGAGCACGATCGTTAAGGTTGATGGCATATTTGGAAAGTGACTGATAACTCTCTTCGGCACTTTGATCTTTAACGGTATTTCCTTTTCTCAGTTCTGCTATGGCAGCCTTGAGTCCTTTCTCATCGATACCATTATCTTTAAGAATTTGTGATGCTTTAGATTTAGATAGGAAAATTCCCATCAGCATTGCTTCAACAGAGACATACTCGTCGCCTTGTGATTTTGAAAAATCAATAGCTTTCTGCAATGCATCATTAGATTCACGGCTTAAAAATACATCTCCTCCGCTCACTTTGGGCAGAGTCGAAATTGTCTGATCAACGGCCATTTTGACACCGTTGAGGTTGGCTCCCATTTTCTGAAAAATGAAGTTTACAATAGTTTCACCCTCAGAAATAATCGCCTTAAGCAAATGGACCGGCTCGATCTGTTGTTGACCGGCCTGCTTCGCATAATCAATGGCTTTTTGAACCACTTCCTGCGATTTAATTGTGAAGTTGTTGAAATTCATAGTATCTTGTTTATAGTAATTTCTATTTTAATTTTCCTTCTATTTTATAAACGCCCCACATGAAAATTGGTTTATAAACATGTCAGATTTTAATTTCCCTGCAATCTTAATTAAATTAATTAAAATATTGCATGAATCTATTCTTGACCTAAGTCCTATTTTTAGTGGAGTAGGATTAAATGCAAGCCTATTATTAAGTTGCTTATATTTGAAGCTTACTTAATATTATTGTTTTTTGGGAAGTATCTCAATCCAATAGTCATCCGGATCATGGATGAAGTATATTCCCATTTCCGGATTCTCAAAACAGATACAACCAAGTTTTTTATGATATTCATGAACTGATTCAAAATCATCTTCATCGAGGCGCACAGCGAGGTGCGATTCGTTTTCTCCAAGTTCATAAGATTGCGGATGATCTCGCAGCCACGTAAGTTCAAGTTTAAAAGAGCCATTAGGCGCTTCTAAATAATAAATACAAAAATCTCCGTCAGGATGAAGGATTTCTCCGGTTTTATGAAGGTTCAAGGCCTTTTTATAAAACTCTGTTGATTTATTAAGGTCCGACACATTGATGTTAAAATGGTCAAAGTGACAATTTATGTTCATAATCAATTTACTGTATTATAATTTAAAAGTATGTAGAAGCTTGTGCATTTAGATAAGCTAAACCGGATCATACCCCAATATTGGATAAGGGTTGTATTCCCGATATACTTGTCCGGAACTATCAAACTGTTTATAATATTAACAAATAAGCTGAGGGTTTCGATTATAAAAATTGGGCATATCACATAAAAGACTTACCTTTGCAGTATGAATTGGCTTAACAGTATCTTAGTTGAACACTCTCCGGTACAGGCGGTCATCGTTATTTCGTTGATTATAGCTATCGGATTGGGATTAGGAAAAATCAATTTCAAAGGTATAACTTTGGGTGTGACATGGGTATTTTTCATGGGTATCCTTGCAGGTCACCTTGGATTCTCAATTGATTCAAGTATGCTAAGTTATGCTGAGAGCTTTGGGCTGGTATTATTTGTCTACGAACTTGGACTTAAAGTTGGTCCCGGATTTTTCAGTTCATTTAGAAAAGGAGGAGTAAAATTAAATCTGCTTGGAATCGGGACTGTACTATTGGGGACATTTGTGGCAGTAATATTAAGTCTATGCTGCAATGTAAATATGACAGATATGGTGGGCATATTATGTGGAGCCACTACTAATACCCCGGCTTTAGGAGCGGCACAGCAGGCATTGCAGCAAATCGGTATATCAGCAAATGGAGCTGCCTTGAGTTGTGCGGTTACATATCCTCTTGGGGTTGTTGGGGTAGTTTTGGCAATGATTTTACTTCGTAAATTCATTGTGCGTCCTGTAGATCTCAAAATAGATACTTTTGAAGATGAAAATCAAACGTATATCGCTACATTTTTAATTCATAACCCCGCGATATTTAATAAAACTGTAAAGGAGGCCGCCGACATAATTGAACATGATTTTGTAATTTCACGTCTGTGGAGAAATGGCGAGGTGACAATTCCGACATCAGACACTAAATTTAAGGAGAACGATCGGATTCTGGTAATAACACAAGAAAAGTTTGTACCTAACCTTACAGTTTTATTTGGAGAACAAGAAAGCCAGGACTGGAATACAGGAAATATAAACTGGAATAAAATCGATTCTTCTCTAACTTCAAAGGCTGTAATTATTACGAGGCCTGAGCTGAATGGGAAAAAGCTCGGTTCGCTCAGATTGCGTAATAATTATGATATCAATATAACGCGGGTAATGAGAAGTGGGGTACAGCTTTTGGCACGGCCGGGACTTATTCTTCAGCTTGGAGATACACTCACTGTTGTTGGAAAAAGTTCACAGATAAAAAAGGTTGAAAAGGTGGTAGGAAACACCGAAACCAAGCTTAAAGATCCTAATCTTGCAGCAATTTTCATAGGTATTGTACTCGGATTGTTATTGGGTTCTTTACCAATTTTTATTCCGGGTATGTCTACGCCTATTAAATTAGGTCTTGCGGGCGGTCCGATTATCGTTGGTATATTAATCGGGAGATTCGGACCAAGGTTTCATTTGGTGACATATACAACCCGAAGTGCAAATCTGATGCTGAGGGGAATAGGTCTTTCTCTGTATCTTGCTTGTCTTGGACTGAGCGCAGGTGCAAATGTCGGCTCTACTCTTACAAGTGGAGAGGGATGGATCTGGATTCTACTTGGTTTTATAATAACCATTATTCCCGTTATAATAATGGGAGTCGTATCTATGAGGATCACTCATCTTGATTTCGGAGCGACTTGCGGAATGTTATGTGGCTCGATGGCCAATCCTATGGCTCTTACATATACAAATACGGCCATTGAAGGTGATAACCCCTCGGTGAGTTATGCAACCGTATATCCTCTTGCCATGTTTGCACGAGTTGTTATAGCACAGATTTTAGTTATGTTATTTTTGTAATAATATCGAACAAATACTTACGATTCAATCGTTATGCATTATCCAGATCTGAAGATTTTCTTTCAAGAATAGATGCTGCCAAAGAATCACCATTCTGAATAATCGAGACAAGAGGATATAGTTTTCGAGCCATATCATAACTTTTACAGTCTTCCAGACTATTTTGGTTAATGCCCCATGCCCCCATGTGCCATCGAATTGCGAGCATCTCTGCATCACTTAATTCTATACCGGAATATAATGCAATAATCACAGATTTTTCACCGTGGCCCATTGGAAAGTTTTTGTAGGAAACTTTATAGCCTTCCGAATCTTCCCATATACCAATTTCGTTTTTTCTCTTTTTTACTGACCTTACGTAAATATCAGATTTACAAATATCATGGAGTAAGGCAGCGATAATAATAGAGTCCTTACTAACTTCCTTTTCGAGTGTTGGATCAAGACTTTTCATAGCTTCGAAGATTGCCAGAGACGCTTTCGCAACATTGATAGAATGAACCATTAATCCGCCGGCAACATTCAGATGATGATTTGCAGAGGCCGGCGCTTCAAAGAAACCAAGTCTTTCCAATTCTTCTATCAAATATTCTACCCCTTCTCGATTGGTTGAACGGAGCATTGATAAAAATTCTTCTTTCGCTTCTGTAATCTCAATCTTATTCATAATGAAGTCGTTTAAACTTTTTACGAAAACCCAAGAAGTGTTTAAATTTGTTTTCTTCAAGGCTAATAATTATTAATATTTTGGCGCCTTTCGATTCTTTCATCAGTCGCATAGCCCGCTATGCTCCTTCTTCAAGAATCAAAAATCGCGCAAAATCTTAAAAAATCTTATCCTTGAAAAAAGTTTAAACGACTTCAATATATGAGCCTTCAAATATTTCTTTACGTTACACTAATTTTTACGTTACACTAACTTGAATATATCTGCATCTTTCCATGCAGGGAATTTTGCTCTAAATTGATCTAACCGTTCTCTGCTTAATGTTGCATAAATTAATTGACTGTTCTCCGGTTTAACAGATACTTCTCGACCTTTGAAATCATATACGGCCGAACTACCGTCATATTCATAGTTTTTATTGTCAACTCCTTTACAATTCACTGCACAAACGTAAGATTCATTTTCTATTGCTCGGGCGGGAAGAAGTGTTTTCCATGCGCCCACTCTCACCGCCGGCCAATTGGACATAACGATTAGTGCATCATATTCATTATTAATATTTCTACACCACACCGGAAATCTGATGTCATAACATATAACGACACTTAAATTCCACCCTCTGAATCGAATATTCATTCGATTGTATCCATGTGAAAATATCTTATCTTCACCGGCCATTGTGAATAAATGCCGTTTATCTTCAAAATATTCTTCACCGGAAGGTTCTATAAAAAAAGCTCTGTTATATAAAGAGCCGCCGGAATTTGCAATAAAGCTGCCACATATAGCTATGTGATATTGTTTGGCAAGATCCTTTATTAAATCAATTGTGGCTCCGGTATTTTTTTCGGCAAAATTCCGCACCTCTTCTTTATCTTTACCAATTGGAAATCCTGTTGAAAAGGTTTCGGGCAGTATTAGAAGGTCTGTCTCATTATGAAGAGATACTAAACTCTTTTTTAATTCGTCAAGATTAGCATCTTTACAGTCCCATTTTATTTCCATTGGGAAGAGAGCTACCTTTAAGTCAGAAGAATGCATAATAATCATTTTTTCAGAATGTTAAGAAATTTTCAGGATATTTTGCCGCTTGCTTGTAGTTAGAATAAAAGGTTTTAATTAACTCAATATCCGTTTGGACATCGCCGGTCGGGATAAATTCATCGTTGATAATAACCTGCTTATTTTTATAATCAATTATTCCAAGTTGAATAGGCACACCGGCACCCAAAGCAATATAAATAAACCCGGTTTTCCATTCGGCTCGGGCACTTCGGGTTCCTTCGGGTGTTACAGCAAGATTCATATAATCAGTCTCTTTAAACCTTGAAATTATTGATTCTGTAAGCGAATAAGAGGATTTCCCCTGTTTCGGTTTTCGATTAACCGGGATACCTCCTAAATGTTTTAAAAGAATACCAAGAGGGAAGAAAAACCAAAATTTCTTCATTAAGAAATTAGCTTTTCTTCCCTTTGATCTGTATGCGAGCAGTCCTATTATAAAATCCCAGTTGGATGTGTGCGGAGCAACACATATTACACATTTGTTTCGTTGTTCGGCAGTTATTTTAACTTCCCAACCAAAGCATTTTAGAATAGATGCCCAAATATTCATGGTGATTAAACTTACGAATTTGCCACTTCTTTATTATGTGCTTTTACTTCCTCGGGAAGTGCTTCATTAAAAAGCTTTAATGCTTGGTTAATTTCTTCATCAAATTCTGTCTGAATCTTATCGAACAATGAGATGAAGAATTCTTTCTTACCTTTCGCATATTCCTTTTTGCTTTCAAATGCTTTTACTCCTCTGTCAAAGTAAATGTTTGAATGACTCTTAGCGGCACCAACAGCTCCCAATACCTGTTCTATCGCTTTCGAAATTTTATCTTTATCTACGCCTTCAACATTGTAGTATGAAGAAACCATTTCATCTATTACAGACGCACCAAGAGCATCAACATATTTTTTAAATTCTCTTTTACTTGCCATTTTTCAATATTATTTAAGTTAATAATGTTAATGAATTCTGAGTTGTGTATGGAAATTAAATCCTTCTATTTATTATAACACTTAAATTTATTTTTCTATCGAAATTATATTAAAATTCTTCTCTATGAAACTGAATAGTTGCAACAGTCTAAGCCTCCATTTTAGTTGAAATTCCACGATTTATTTTTAATTTTAAATACCCTCTTTTTTCTTGTATTTTAAATATTATAGTTAATTTTGTAAGTAAATTATGCCTGACATATTTCACAATAGTTTTTCTAATATATTTTTTCGGGGTAAATTTATAATACCCTCATAAATAAAAACTACCCATGACAACAGTATTAAACTCTTTAAACAGTTCATATCTTTCTAATTTTAAAATTTTTACAAGAATATTCTGGCTTTTGATCCTCTCTGCCAGTTTATTACTTAATGTTTCTTGCAAAACTTCAAAAAAAATAAAATCTACTTCCGGACATCCTCACGTAGAAAATATTCATATCCATAAGGGAAATAAGGTGCAACGCGAAATTCTTGAAGAAGCGAATAAATGGCTTGGTACACCATATAAGTATGCAGCTTCTCGTAAAGGTGTGGGTACTGATTGTTCGGGAATGGTACTCAAGGTGTATGAATCTGTTATCGGCGAGCTGTTGCCCCGAAATTCTGCAAAACAAGCAGAATATTGTATTCCGATTAATTCTGATGAAGTACAATTGGGCGATCTTGTATTTTTTGCGACAGGTAAGGATCCAAATAAAATATCGCATGTTGGCATTATCATCGATGAAGATAACTTTATCCATGCATCTTCCTCTAAAGGTGTGGTGATTTCCAGTCTGTCAAGTAATTATTATCAAAGAACCTTTAAACAATTTGGAAGGACCCCGGGAATGATGAATAATTCTTCTATCCGAAAATCAACGAATAAGAAGAATAAAAAAACAAACGGTTAGAAGTCACCCCAAGTCCCGAATTTTAATCATAAAGTGAACCCCAAAAGTTTTGTATCTAACTTTTGGGGTTCAGTTCACTTGAGGTTCAGGTCTAACTGTCAAGTTGAATATTTCCTGTTGCAAACATTACAATCGATATAATGGCGCATATGAGAATTAAACAAAATATTACCAGTTGACGAGGTGTAAAAACCGATTTCACACCCCTTGCTTGTCTTCTTGCCATTACATAAAATACCGTTCCTCCAAGATAAAAGACAGAAGTAGCCATTACAAGTTTCCAAGAGCTTGAGAAAAGGATATAGAAACAAAAAAGTGAAGCAAAAAAAGCAAGCACACGATTATTCCATTTATTATCTTTTAATTTATCGGAATCTGAAGAAAAAGAGATTTTTAATAAAAAAAGTGCTGTGAAAAGGTATGGAGGGAGAACCATCAGAGATGTGAGATTTAAAGCAGCTATATAGACATTATCTGCCGACACAACAAGTATTAAACAGAGGGTCATTGCAATCGAGGCGGTAATCATGCCAAAATATGGAACACCATGTCGATTGAGTCGCAGGAATCTTCTTGGGAAAATTCCAACTTGGGCCGCTTCATAAGGAACCTGCGAACAAACCAATGTCCATGCCATGAATCCACCCGATAAAGAAATAACCACCGAAGATATTACAAACCATTTGGCCCATGAACCCGCACAATAATCCAGGACAAAAGCCAATGAAGGATTGGGAAGATTTGCAAGCTGAGATTGTGTCATTACTCCGAAGCAAAGGATTGTTACAAGTATATATAAAGACAGGGCAAATAAAAATCCTGATACACTTGCCTTTCCAATATCTTTGCTTCTACGAGTCCTTCCTGCCATCATAACGGCGCCTTCTATACCCATGAAACTCCACACCGTAACAAGCATACATGACGAAAGTTGATTACCGATTGAACCAAGAGAGGGGAGGGCTGTTTTTCCCCAGAAATCGGCGGTAAACATACCAATTTTTATGTATATTATCAGCAATCCTATTATTAAAATTATGCAACCGAATTTTATAATGGAGAGCATCGTATTAAGGAAGGCTGCTGATTTTATACCATTGGATACAAGAACGAACATACTCCAAATGAGTATGCCACCAAAACATACGGTTATAAAACCATTATTTTGGAAAACCGGAAAGAATGAGGCCAATGATTCATTGAGCATGGCTACGTACGTAACGTTACCCAATATTACACAAAGCCAGTAGCCCCATGCCATATTAAAACCAATGTAATTACCGAACCCTACTTGGGCATATTGGTAGATGCCTGCTCTTAGGTTCGGAAAGGAATCAGAGAGGCGCTTAAACACTAAAACTAAAAATAGCATGCCTGTCCCCGTTATCAGCCAAGCTAAAATAACTGCACCTAATGAAGCGTTACGTGCCATGTTCTGAGCAATATTGAAAATACTGCTGCCAATAATCGAACCAAAAACAATCGCAGTTAACCCCCAAAATCCTAATAACGATAATTCCTCTGAATTCCCTTTCTTTGAATGATCCGCAAGTTGATTTTTATTTCTTTTGCTCATCTAATTCTTATTTAAGTGCCCAAAAAGTGATTGCGGCAGCTGAACCTACATTTAACGAGTCAACTTTATTATACATTGGAATTTTCACAACATAATCAGCATCTGAAATAATTTTTTGAGGTAACCCATCTCCTTCGGTACCAAATATAACGGCCAATCTTTGCTCGTTCATTGCTTTTAGATCCTGCAAGGTTATCGAATCATCTCTTAATGCCAATGCAACTGTTTTAAAATTCAGAGTGGCCAGTTCTTGCAATGGTCTTTCAGAGACAGCCCATGGAATAACAAAAACTGTACCCATTGAAACTCTGATTGATCTGCGATTTAACGGATCACATGAATCTTCTGAAAGAATTATACCATCAACACCTAAGGCGGCAGCAGACCTAAAAATGGATCCAATATTTGTAGTATCGCATATTCCCTGAATTACGCATATTAACTTAGCCTCTTTTGCAACTTGACTCACAGTTAGCTTGGGCTTACGTTTCATCGCACATAGAACCCCACGTGTTAACTTGTAACCGGTGAGATTCCATAGGGTTTCTCGATTTCCTGTATAAACAGTGATGCCTTCACACTTTCTGACAATGTCTTCTGCATCCCCAAATATATGTTTTCTCTCACAAAGGAGTGCAACAGGCTCGTATCCCCGTTCTAAAGCAACTCGAATAACCTTAGGACTCTCGGCAATAAACAACCCTGCGCCGTCTTCAGAGGCCATCTTTAACTGAGCCTCAGTCAAAGAAGAAAAAATTTTTAATTTCTCTGACCTTATATCATTAACTACTTCTATTTTCACGTGGCAAAATTACAAAAAAGTTATTGATCTAATAACATTAAATTTTAAAAACTAATTGATCAGAACAGGAATGTTATTATAAAAGATAAAATAAAGAACCACTTGAATTAACTGATTCTAAAGCCTATACCCAGAAAAGTCTTAAGAATTTTTTAATGGAAGGAACCTTAAAATGAGCTTAAATTTACGAATCTGTTAAGTAATTTAACTATTCTGCATATAATGATGTTATAAAAACATATAGTCTTTTAATATCGTCATTCCTATCAAAATAAAATAACTTCACTTAATCTAAAATTCACCATGAGTAAGGATGCTTTTAAAAACAAAGTAAGATCTTTCATAACCGAAATGTCTTCATATTTCAATGTTAAGAATGATCTTGAATCTCAGAACGATATAGAATTAAGTATTCGTTCAGGAGTACCTTTTAAAGGGAGTCAACTTCTTACCTTAATATTTGCGATATTTATAGCGTCATTGGGCCTTAATACAAATAGTATTCCTGTGATTATAGGTGCTATGTTAATTTCACCTTTGATGGGTCCTATTATTGGAATGGGTCTTGGAATAGGTATTCAAGATATAGAATTGATTAGGAGGAGTTTGAAAAATATCTCGGCGGCAGTGCTGGGATCATTACTTGCTTCTGCATTATATTTTTTAATATCTCCGCTTTATGACGGAGCGAGCCAGCTATTGGCGCGAACATCTCCGTCTATATATGATGTTTTTGTAGCATTATTTGGTGGGGCGGCAGGAATTCTTAGTATCGCGTCAAAAAATAAGGGACAGGTGTTACCCGGAGTAGCAATAGCCACTTCACTTATGCCACCGCTCTGTACGGCCGGATACGGATTGGCCACACTTCAGATGCACTTCTTTTTGGGAGCTCTCTATCTGTTTTTCACTAATATGATATTTATCTTCTTTGCAACCTGGATTGGGGTAAAATTAATGGGATTTAAGAAGGTGGTATATCAAAACGAGAGCAGGGCGCGCAAAATTAAGGCTATAGCATATACGGCGGTGATCGCAACCATAGGGGTCAGCATATATCTTACTGTTATTATGATTAATAATAATATTTTCCTTGATAAAGCGAGTAAATTTGTTGAGACTCAAATGGTGTTCCCTAATACGCAAGTATTAAATCACAACGAGTATGTGAAAGATGGAAAAAAATATATTAATGTTACATTAATTGGGGATGCACTACCTAAAGATTCCTTGCAATTAGCAATGTTAAATAAACTCGACAGTGTAGGACTGGGAGGCACTGTTTTAAATATTAAACAAGGTTTCTCTCTTTCCAAAACTGAATTAGCAGAAAAAGATAATTCAGATCAATTTGTTTACCAGATGCTACAAAATGAACTGGCGAGAAAAAATGCTGAAGTTGATTCATTATATGGAATCATCAAAAATAACTCTGAATTTACTCAAATAACATCAGATTTAATTCCGGAATTAAAAATAATCTTCCCTTCATTACAAGATTTAGCAGTTGGCTCTATTCTGATTGCTCGGGATGCTAATGAAAAATCTGATACAGCTAACATTGTTTATGTTAAAAGCGGAATTACTCTAACTAATAAAGAGAAAAAACAAATGTCTGATTTGATAGAGCTAAGACTTAAGAAAAAAAATATACATATTATTGACAATCCTGCGAGTTTCCCTTGGAATTAGAAGCTAAAAATCTTAATTTATTTCTATTATACGATCATAGAATATGCTTCCAAATATAAGATATGCTTTCAAGTATAAATTGCACATGGATAAGGAAATTTTCATGGAAGAGTCAATTTCTATGAAAATGGATATAGTGCATTTTATCGCACCATAAGCAAGACAGAATGTAGATTGGTTAACTGAAAACCGGAACAAGATTTTAATAATAACTCACAATATGATGCGTTATTAATTAAATAACTTGTAAAAAGTTAATGTTGTTAGACTTGATTGCTCCTTTTTAGGTATGAAAAAACTTTTCTTACTTGGAATATTAACTATTCTGCCTCAATATGTATTCAGTATAAATATTAATTTCGTTGGCAACACGAAAAAAATAATAGAAATTACTCCCGACAAATCAACAGGTTTAGAGAAAATATATGTAGTAAACGATTGCTCACTGATCTCGGAATTAGTAATAAGAGACTGTTCAGCCCAAGCAAATGTTATGACTTATTCTAATCTGGGAGGAGGATTTGCACAGCCTGTCAGTTCTTCTTATGTGAATGAAGAACTGATAATTCCGACCCCGGTTGGAAATTCAGGTTATATAATAGAGGAAAATGGAAGAAACACTTGCTTCTGGATCATCGACTATAAAACCTATCAACTTAAGCTAAATTCAATAACGGCTGACGACTATCAGGATTGTGATGCTACTCAGATTAATATAGGAGCCAGTGGGGGAGAACCTATTTATTATTTTTCTATTGACGGTCGTCAAGTAGAATTGTCTCGAGAAATATCTTTAAAATATTATAATCTTTCCTGGAACGAGGAAGCAAAGCTATTTGAGCAAGTAGATTCATTTAAGGAATTGAGTCACATATCCAACCCGGTAAGGCTTTCACCACCTCTTTATTGTAATACAATAATAACTGCTTCAGGAGACAGGTTCCAGAAAGAATGGGGGGAAGAAAACAAGATAGAATCCAATTTAATTTACGCCAATGGAATCAATGTTGCTTCTTATGCAGAGCAAACAAATATAAATGACGGGGAAGATGAAGAATCCTCTAATTTAATAAAAACAGAGACCGGGGGACTGGGCGGTTCTGCGCCGGCAGATTTTAGCTTTGTGGCTTACACAACGGACGCAGTGGTTCATAACGAATGGCAAATCGCATCGGATGAAAATTTTGAATATATAGACTACCGTTTTAATCAACAGACTCTTGACTACACATTTAGTAAAGAAGGAACATATTATGTTCGTTTCGTTGGTAGTAATTCAGACGGCAGCTGCGAAGCGATAGGAGAGACCTACCAAATTTCAATAGGAGCTTCCGATCTAAGAATACCAAACGCATTCACTCCCAATGATGACGGAGTAAATGATATTTGGAAAGTTGGCTATCGGTCTCTTCTTAATTTTCGTTGTTCCATTTTTGACCGTTATGGAAATCAAATCTACACTTTCAACGACCCGAGCCAAGGGTGGGATGGTAAATACAAAGGTAAATTGGTTAAGCCCGGAGTATACTACTACGTAATAGAAGCTACGGGAGCAGACGGAAAAAAATATAAAAAAGGAGGTGACATCAATCTTCTTCGTTCTAACCGAACATCTTCCCAAGAAAATTAATTTACTTTAATTTATTAATCATAAATGAATTAAGCAAAATTGGGATTTAGTTATTCCTTATAACATTGAAAAAAATAAAATTTTTTTAGTGAAAAATTTGGTGGATTAAAAAAAAAGCACTAATTTTGCAGTGTCAAAAGGAAACAACCTGACAAATAAAAATTGCCTTGTGGTGTAATGGTAGCACACCGGATTCTGGTTCCGTTTGTGAGAGTTCGAGTCTTTCCAAGGCAACTTCAAGAGAGATAGTTTACTATCTCTCTTTTTTGTTTTATCAGATTGGGCTAATCGAAATTGAGGTTGCAAAAACTTAAGGATCAATGTAAATACCAGACGTGGCACGCCACGTCCCTACACTTGTCCGATAAAGTGACGGTATTTACACAGGAATGGCGCGCCCAGCATTCGTCCGGTAATGGGACAGACTAATGTAGGGAAATGGCGTGCCATGTCTGATTGTTGAGGCGATGATGCAACGGGTAATGCAATGATATTTACACAGACGTGGCACGCCACAATGCGGTTCAAATAAGCTCCCT
Source organism: Bacteroides sp. (assembly GCA_014802335.1). GTDB lineage: Bacteria > Bacteroidota > Bacteroidia > Bacteroidales > Muribaculaceae > Lepagella. The sequence continues at coordinate 119,859 of JAAVCL010000016.1, forward strand.
GTCAGACGGCTATTGTGAAATTTGTATGCCGGTAGAATTTTCCGCTGGTCTTCCTAGAACGTCTTATTCGTGGGTATGATCGGTCTTCTCTTATCTGTATTGTATAGTGGCTGACTTCGCGCGCAATGCCCGCTAATCGTCTTTCAAGCTCATGGCTCCCGGGACGTAGTGCTAGCATAGGGCAGAGATTGTGAATTAAGCCTATAATCACATTCATGTCGGGTTTGACCTTTACACTATCGTCTGCTGTTCCGTCCATGGCTAACAAGGATGCCAGATTGAACAGTATTATTGCTGCGTGGAAATCCTGTAAGACACCATCGGTACGAAAGGAACTGAATAGCTCGAGTGCCTCGTCATTTTTGTATATTCCGTAAGCGGTCTCTGCAGGCCAGCGCAGACGGTACAGTGCGATGACATCCTTATAATTCACACCATTGTCGGAAGTCAGGTTGGTCACCAGTACATCTGCTATTCCATCGGGATGGTCGAAGCGTACAAGCCTAACCGTAAGTTGCTTCTCCTGATTCTGACGCCATTCGGCATTGCGGTATACAGATGTAGACCTCGATGGTTTTATGGTAATGACCTGCTGCCTTTTGCCGGAACTGAGGAATTCCTTTCGCCATGGCATGTCACGTGCTTTCATGACGAACTTAAATCCATTTTTATCAAGCAGATAGATGATATTGTAGGAGAAATAGCCTCGGTCTAGCAGGAATATGGTCTTAGAACCGGTGAGAGAGGCCGCACTCTGGTAATTCGCTTCAAAGGTGTAGCGTTCATCCTCGTCTTTGCCTACAAGTTCGGCACATACGGTTAGATTGTTGAGCGTATCCTGAAATATACAGGCTTTGCCACTGGGATATAGTTCATCACCCTCAGAGGTGTGGTAATATCCGAACTTCTCACCGAGTTCCTTGACATCAGGAAGCGCGATTCTACTGCCGTCACATGCCAGCAGAACATAACCATGCCATTTTTTTACGGATTTTCCATCATAAAAATCATGGACCAGAGTCTGGTTCATCATCCGAAAAAATCCACTCTTCAGCACCCTCCGCTTCATGGAGAAGCCGCTTTTTGAAGGGACAGGAAGTCCCAAAGTTGAGAAGAACGAGTCCAGAGCAACGGGAAGCGTGTGTACGATCCGACTCACAATGAGCCAAAACATCACGCGTAATGTATAGCGGGTATTTCTGCGGAACACTTCGATGTGGTCGGTTTCATTTTTGCAATTCCAGCCATTGAAATACTGGGAATCCCTGTCAAATTCATTTTCAACTGAAACCAATTTGGCCTCAAGGGTGTTAATCATATGATGGAATAGTTGATGTGCCATATCGTTAAATTTTATTATTGGAGATATCTATAAAATTTAAAACGATTTGGCACATCGTTTTTCTTCCCCGTTAACTTTATTTGAACCGCATTGTGGCACGCCACGTCCCTACACTCGTCCGGTAAAGGGACGGTGTTTAACGGGTCAATGGAAATATCCGGTTGAGATGTTAATGTGGGTCATATTGAATGTTAAAAGATTAGGCAGTGAGTTTAGCAAGTCTGAAAAGGAAGAAAGGAATGTCTCTGACTCCACGGAACTGATTACGGAAAGCCTTCACTTTGGCATTGAATGATTCTGCAAAAGCATTCGTGTCCCGGTTTACGAAGAAATTGACCAACTATTAACAAGAAAAGTCAAATAGATTCATGTGATGAGTTTAACGATTTTAAAGTGAAATAGCTTTTAGAAAATAACTGTGACTTATGAACGACAATTCTTTGAATGGATTTGAATTGGAAAGAAGGAGTTCAGAGGGCTAAACGACTTATGAACAATTTCAAAGACATCAAAAGACATCAATTAAGACCCAAAAGAAGCAGACGCATAAAAAATTAATTCTGGATAAACTAATTTTAAAGAGCCACTTAAAAAGTAGAAAAAATTTTTATTTAAGATTTAAGAGCGAAAGCACAAGAAGATGAGTTAACCAAAGAGTGACAATTCTTAATATTAACGAACTTGGATAGATTAGTTACTAATTACCATAAAGAAAAAGTCTCAGATATTTCCGAAGATAAAAAATATTCAAGATCGTTTATTGTCTATCCATTGGAATATACTGGAATCTGATTTTATCTGAAATCTGATTTTATCTGGAATAACTCAGAAATATAAATAACCTGAAATAATAATCCGGGAATATAAATATCCCAAGAAATATTAATAACTCATTAAGCAAATAAATAATTCGTTTAAACAAGTCACCAAATTATAATTTCAGCTTCAAGGGGGAGCAGGGGTTATTTTATGCTTTTATTTTCATATCCTATTTAACATAATATGGATTATGTATACTTGAAGTCCTCTACAAAGTTATTAAAATTTCCTCGATTTTGAGTCTTATCCATCAACTGTTTATTATTTTGGATATTTCCGGATATATTTCATTTTTAATGAAACTATAAGTTAACGTTAAATATCTTCTTATAAATTTGACATTAAATATCTTCTAATTTAAGTCCGGAAAATTTTTGAATTCCGATAACGCACGCAGCTGCTGCTTCTGCATCTGCTAAGGCATGGTGATGATTTTCTAAATCATATCCACAGTATTTAGCTACGGTTGGCAATTTATGATTGAATAATCGGTTTCCGAAAACTTTACGCGATGCAACGCATGTGCAATAAAATTTATAATCCGGATATGTCATTTCATATCTTTTAAACGCGGCTTTTAGACAACTTTCATCAAATCTGCTGAAATGAGCAACTAAAGGTAAATCTTCAATATATTGGGCGATTTCGGCCCAAACTTCAGGAAAATAATCAGCTGAGTCTGTATCTTCTTTTGTTAATCCATGAACAGCAATATTCCCTGGACTGTAATAATTAGGAACCGGATGAACGAGACGATATATTTTTTTACAAACCTCTCCCCCCCGCACAATTACAACTCCTACGCTGCAAATGCTTGAACTGTATCTATTGGCTGTTTCAAAATCAATAGCTGCAAAATCTAACATATTAGTTATCAGTAAAATATTTAATTAAATTATAGAAGTATCTATTAAAATCAAGAAACTGATAAACAATAATTTCAGTAAGTTTTTATCAGTTGCTATTCTATAAACGAATTTCCTAATGGCTATATTTTGAATAAAAATATAACAGTAAAAATAGCTTTTATATAAACTTCTGAATTTTGATACCAAACGAAGAAAGAAATGAATCACAAAAATTTTGTTTCTAAATTTTGGGGCACGTTACATTTTCTGTATGTTTGAGTCTTAGTGAATTCTTTACATCGATCCCAACCCACAAGAAATATTAATGCCGCCCCGGCGTTAACATTTCTTGTGGGTTGGGATCTAAATAACCATAGAATATATTTTGGCCTATAGAGTTTAAATCCATTGTGTCAACTGATAGCAACTGATAGCACCGGAATTTTATTAATGATAAGTTTTAAATTTGTTTTTTTTTTGCTAAATTCGCATATAGAAATGAAGCTTAAAGTAAAAATTGGAATTACCCTCCTTGCGATGGTTTGGATAGGTTTGATATATCTGATGATATCAGCCGGCGGCATTACTTTAAAAAATATTCTTATAATAGTAATGTCTGGAATCATAATTTTTGTTCCTCTTTGGAAGAAATACGTTCGAGGCACAAAAAACAGATAACACTTTCTGTAATAAAGGAGAAAACAGAAAACCATGGAAGAATATCCTTTACTTTCAACCATACATAATCCCAAAGATCTGAAGAAACTGGATTTGGAACAACTTCCTCAACTATGTGAAGAAATCAGATCTTTCCTTATATCCAATCTATCGGTCAATCCGGGACATTTTGGATCAAGCATGGGAGCAGTTGATATAATAGTAGCTCTTCATTATGTCTACGATACGCCTGATGATAGAATTGTATTTGATGTAGGCCATCAGGCATACGCACATAAGTTATTAACAGGGAGATTATCCCAATTCTCACAATTGAGAAAGAAAAATGGATTAAGCGGTTTCCCCTTTCCTAAAGAAAGTGAGTTTGATACATTTGTTTGCGGTCATGCCGGAAATTCTATTTCGGCCGCCTTGGGAATGGCAACAGCAGATCTCAACACTCCCGGATGTGAAAATCGCAAAACTATCGCACTGATTGGAGATGCATCGATAAGTAACGGTATTGCATTTGAAGGTTTAAATAATGCGTCACAATATCCCAATAATCTTCTTATCATTTTGAACGATAATGAGATGTCTATAGATGACAATGTAGGTGCATTGCATCGTTATCTTTCTAACATTTCAACTTCTGCAAGATATAATAAACTCCGCTACAAGCTTTACAAAATGTTTCGGAAACATGGCCTGATTGCTGACAAAGGCAAAGGCCTCATGTTACGTTTCAGTAATGCTTTGAAATCGCTTGTTGCACAACAGCAAAATATATTTGAAGGACTGAATATCAGATATTTCGGACCGTTTGATGGCAATGACGTGACCCGTATAGTGAAAGTTCTTCAAGATATAAAGGAAATGAAAGGGCCGCGTATTCTGCATCTTCACACTCAGAAAGGCAAGGGATATATTCCGGCAGAAGAGAATCCGGCTCCATGGCATGCACCCGGAAAATTCGATCCTATAACCGGACACAGGCAATCAGAAGATAAAAAGAAAAACAGCACTCCCCTATGGCAAGAAGTTTTCGGGACTACTCTTGTTGAATTGGCAGATAAAGATGATCGCGTTGTTGGAATTACAGCAGCTATGCAATCAGGAACATCTATTAATAAGATGGAGAAATATCCTGAAAGGTTATTTGATGTTGGAATTTCTGAAGGCCACGCTGTGACTTTTGCAGGAGGATTAGCCGCTGCAGGGAAAAGGCCATTTGTTGCAATATATTCTTCGTTTCTGCAAAGAGCGTATGACAATATTATTCATGACACTGCAATACAAGGACTTCCTGTCACATACTGCATAGACAGAGCCGGACTTGTGGGTGAAGATGGTGTTACTCACCACGGTCTCTTCGATATAGCCTATCTTAGAGTAGTTCCGGGAATGAAGATTGCGGCTCCAATGGATGCCCGGACACTTCGCAATCTTATGCACTCTTCTTTGGAATGGGACGGCCCGCTTGCAATAAGGTACCCAAGAGGTAAGAGTGATGGTAATCCCGCTGATCAGGTCGTGCAACCTATTGCGGTAGGAGAAGGAAGATGTATTTCAACTACAGAGAAGGCAAAGCTTGCGATTCTCTCAATCGGGCCAATTGCAAACGAAGCAATAAAAGCCATTAAAAATTTATCAGAACAAGGCATTCCTGTTGATCTTTATGATATGATTTGGGTTAAACCCCTTGATACTAAATTGCTTTCCGAAATTTCAACTCGTTATTCGGCTATAATAACATTGGAAGACGGGATAATTACCGGAGGATTTGGAAGTGCAGTAGAAGAATGGTATCAAGACATGGGCATCAACATTAAAATAAAACGTCTTGGTATTCCTGATAAATGGATATACCAGGCTTCTGTTGATGAATTGCATAAAGAATGTAAAATAGATGCTTCTGCAATAGAGGAAGCTGTAATTGATTTTATTAACTCCACTCCGCATATTAACAAATAAGCCCTGTTACCATATCATAGCATTCAATTTTTTTTATTACCATAAAGATCGATAAAGATAAAAAACAATGGACTAACCTCTATTGTTAAGCCAATATGGATGCAGAATAATTGTAAGTTGATAAGTCGATAAGCTACCAAGTATGAAGCTTTCCGAGCAGACAATTGGTATAAGATAAAAAGCTGAATAGCTCTTAGAAATTAGCTATGACTTATTTTAGTGGAATTTTGATTGGATTTGAAATTGAGAAGAAGGTGGTCAGCAAGCCACACGACTGATGAATAATTTCAAAGACATTAAAAAACTGAAAAAAGCATAGCTGCAAAGAATCATTTCAATATAAGCTGAATTCTAAGATTTGCTTGAAACTTATTATTTCAACTTATGATAATCAGATTATAAGAAGTCAGATTATAATTATAATATGAAGATAATAATTGCCGGCGCCGGAGAAGTGGGAAGTCATCTTGCAAAAATGCTCTCAAAAGAGAATCAAGACATAACACTAATTGATAGCGACCAAACAAAATTAGATGTTATAGATTCTAATTATAACCTGATGACCTGGAACGGTTCCACGTCTTCATTCGAAGACTTAAGGGAAATAGGCATAAAGGAAGCCGATTTATATATTGCCGTTACACCCTACGAGACGCGCAATTTATCAACATGCGCGATAGCAAAAAAAATGGGCGCGAAGAAGACGGTGGCACGAATTGACAACAGTGAATTTCTTATTCCTGATAACCGTCAGATAATAAGGGAAATGGGGATTGACTTTGTAATTTATCCCGAGCAACTTGCGGCAATAGACATTGCAAACTCCCTTTCTCACAACTGGTCAAGATATTGGGGAGAACTGCATAATGGTGAATTACTTTTGATTGGTGTTAAAATCCATGATAATTCGGTTTTGCTAAATGTAAAACTTAAGGATTTACCTGTCACTTCTCATGATTTTCATATCGCAGCCATTAAAAGGAAGAATGAAACAATTATTCCTAATGGTAATGATGAGATACTGCCGGATGATGTGGTTTACTTCATAACCACTCCCCCATTTGTAGATCATGTCAGGGAACTGTGTGGAAAGAAAAAGCGTGCAATTAAGAAAGCATTAATAATGGGAGGCGGAAGAATTGCCCGTCGTTTTGCAGAATTATTCAATGACAAGTTTCATATTAAGATTCTTGACACAAACATGAGTGTTTGCGAACAATTGGCTACCGAACTTCCCGACTGTGAAATTGTCTATGGAGATGGACGAGACATAGAAGTTCTTAGAGAGAACAACATATACCAATATGACGCTTTTCTTGCATTGACAGATTCATCGGAAACTAATATCCTTACATGTTTGACAGCTAAGGAATTTGGTGTGCCGAAGACAATTGCAGAAGTTGAGAATCTTCAATTCCTGGGATTAGCTGAAAATCTGAATATTGGAAACACTGTAAATAAAAAATTGCTTGCATCCAGCAGAATTTATAAAATACTTCTTGATGCAGACGAAAGCGACTCCAGGTTTTTTGTTTTGTCAGATGCAGAAGTGGCCGAAATATATGTAAGACCGGGTGCTAAAATAACAAAAGGTCCGGTTAAAAGCTTGCGCCTACCCTTTGGAATGACTTTGGCCGCTTTAGTCAGAGATTCAGAAGTAATGCTTGTAAACGGTAACACTCAGATTCGCGAGGGAGACTACGTGGTTGTTTTCTCCCTTATGGGTACATTGCAAAAAATCGAAAAATGGTTTAATTAAAAAGGCAATAGGTGCTTTTTAATTAACTCAACATGTCTGATTTAATCCGGATAAGTAAATATATGAGAGTTATCACAACATCTCTATAAAGAATATCCTTGAAACATCTGTTACTTTCAGAGACTGCATATTGCTTAATGTTTTAAATTAAGTATAATAAATTAGTTTCCGGAAGTCTTAATTGATTGGCAAAGGTTTGTTAAGCATTAGCATACCCAAAACTTTTAATAGAGCTTTAAATGTCTCAATATTTAAATATCAAGCCGAGAGCATATATCAATATCTTATTATTGCTGCGTACAGTTGGCTGGCTGCTAATAATAGAGGCCTTATTTATGATTCTACCCTGTATCGTGGCCATGCTTAATGAGAATGAGAGTTTTTGGCCTTTCGTTTGTTGCATAGGTATTACAGGTGTTTCCGGACTTCTGATGACCTTTTTGCGCCCAAAGTCTCGCGATATGGGTAAACGCGAGGCAATATTATTGACGGGATTTACATGGGTAATTCTGTCAATGTTCGGAATGCTCCCATTTATGTTTTATGGGGTTCATCTAAGTGTAACGGATGCTTTCTTTGAAACTATAAGCGGATTCACAACCACCGGTGCTTCAGTTATTACAACGTTAGAGAATGTTCCAAAATCTATCCTTATTTGGAGATGTATAACTCAATGGATAGGAGGATTAGGAATAATTCTTTTTACGCTTGCGGTTGTGCCAATGCTTAATACTTCGGGAGGAATGCAAATGTTCAATGCTGAAGTTACAGGCATTACACATTCAAAATTAAGGCCACGGGTCAGTTACACCGCTAAAGGACTATGGGGCGTTTACTCATGTCTCACCTTAGTTTTGATTATCCTCCTTTCATTCTCGGAAATGGATTTCTATGATGCGCTTTGTTACGCTCTCTCAACAATGTCTACGGGAGGATTCTCAACTGCCAATGGTGGGATTCACACCATGAACTCATATTACGTAAAGGTCGTTATGATAATCTTTATGTTTATTGGTGGAGTAAATTTCTCTCTCTTATACAATGCCGCCACGGGAAAACCCAAAGGATTATTACACAATACAGCACTTAAGGTTTACGTAATCTCCATTATTGTCGGAACGCTGATATTTAGTCTTGATATCGTATTTTCAGGTTTGGTTAAAAATTTTGGAGATGTAACTATCGATCCCCTTTTTCAGAGTGTCTCATTGCTATCATCAACAGGGATAAGCGAACCCGATTTTAATATTTGGGGAGCCGTATCCATTGTGGTGATGATTATAATGATGATGATGGGTGCTTGCGCAGGAAGTACCTCGGGTGGTGCTAAAATCGACAGATTTGTAGTTCTTTTCAAATTCTTAAAAAACGAGTTCTATAAAATGATGCATCCGGGTGCTGTTACAACTGTATGTCTTGATGGTAAAGGCACTTCTTCTCAAGTTGTAATGAAGGTTCTTGCTTTTCTATTTATGTTCATCATAATCATAGTTGTTGGAGGTGTTATTTTGTCACTGATGGGACTTGAATTACAAGATGGATTCTTTTATTCTCTTCAAGCAATCTCAAATACGGGGCTTGACGCGGTGGTGATAGGCTCGGGAAATGAATATGCCACAATGCCCGATGCGGCAAAGTGGTTGTTAGCTCTGATTATGTTAATCGGACGTTTGGAAATATTTACCATTCTTCTCGTATTTATACCTTCATTTTGGCAAAAATAAAAGATGGAAATAAATAATAGTAATGATTTAAAGGAATTATTTCAATTTATTGAAACTATCGATTTTAAAGAAATAAATAGTATATTCTTAAAGTATCGTGGAAAATCTCTTGGCTTTGACTTAAATTTTGCCATGACTCAAGTGGAGGCAAGAAATAAGACAAAAAGGAAATTATATTCATTCTTTAAATTAAATCCGGACTTTTTATTTCCTTCTTCAATTGCTGCTCAACAAGCCACCCACCAATGTGTGGCTTCATTCCATGCTCTTTTAATTGGCAAAGACAAAAATGTGGCTGATCTGACCGCTGGCCTTGGAATAGATGCTTTAACTTTTGCATTAAATGGAAACCAAGTTACCGCCGTTGAACTCGATAAAACTCGTTTCAATTGCTTGGAATATAATATAAGCAATTTAACTAAACAAATTAGTGATAATGGTGGCAGCATAGTCGCTGTTAATGATAACTGTCTCGATTGGCTGAGAAAGTTGAATAAACCGATTGACTGCATTTATATCGATCCGGCTCGTAGAGACGATGCAAACAATCGTATCTTTAAATTTTCAGATTGCAAACCGGATATTATTTCGAATTACAATTTATTGCTGAACTCTTCTGAGACATTGATCGTAAAGGGTTCTCCCCTTCTTGATATAAAACAAACTTTAATAGACCTTCCATTAACATCTAAAATTATTCTAACTTGTTTAAACGGTGAATGTAAAGAAGTCTTGGTAATAAGTAAAAACCGTGACACACTGGAAAGACAAGGAAAAGTTGATATTTATGCTATAGATTTATATGATAGATTAGATGGAGTTGCTGAATTTAAAAGTATATGGAAGTGCACGTCACAGAATATAGGTAAGAACGACCCTTCAATTAAAGCAGGTGATAAGCTTACAAATATGTATTTATATGATCCTAATGTGGCGCTCCATAAATTGAGAGTTGGTAAAAAAATTTGTGAAGATTTCAAGGAAATGAGTCAAATCGGTTCACACACAGATTTTTTTATTTCCGAAAGGTATTACCCAAACTTTCCCGGCAGAGTTTTCAAAATTGAGGACACAATTCAGAAAAAGGATTTAAAAAATTTAAAAGGTCAGAACATTGAGGTAATTACGAGAAACTATCCTTTAAAAGCCGATGAAATCAGAAAAAAATATTTATTAAAATCCGGTGACGACGATTTTATAATTGGGTTTAGAGCCGGTGAAAAGAATATTCCCACTTTAGTTCTATGTAAAAAAATGGCACCCGAATCTCAAACTGTATCCAATGCAGATATTTAGAGGCTTCTGTCTTAGACCACTTATCACAATAAAAGTTTACGCCATAGCGTCAGCTTTGGCGTAAACTTTTATTGTGGGTGGAATTTAAATTCTCATAAATTAACTTCAATTTAAAGGAGTTGAAACAAGCAAATACAAAGTAGGGATATAATATTGGTACGTTATTTGTTATATATAAAGCATAATAAGCGCCTTGTAAGTTTTTAATAGGTTCTTAATTTATACTGCCTCTTATAGGATGGATAAAATACACAATGAATCTACACCTTAATAAAAGATAAAGAAAATAGACTTACAAGAATACTTATTTATATTTAGCGTTCTAAATAAAAATTATTAAAAAAATGCCAATGGAAAAAGATCTGAATACCATCATTCAAAAGCAGCAATTGGTGATTTCCTACATAGATCAATTACAGATCATAGAAGCCGGACGTGTAATTAAAGAAATGCTTTCTATGGCTGGATTAAGTGATCTTATAAATAAAGTAGACGCAGAGATTCAAACTTTCAGATATCTACTTCAATATATGAAAGAAAATCTTCCGGACCCAAATAAAGACTTCGTCATTTCAAAGATTTCAGAGCAATTGCTAAGTCTTTCGGACTTAGCTGTCCGTAATGTTAAAAGTAAAGATAGTTCAGATTACTATTATTCAATTTTGAGATTTAAAAATTACAGAAATGAGAGACTTTCTGATATTTTAAAAAAATATGGAGAAATAACATCTGAACTGTCTTTAATGAATGCTGCCGGAGAAGATACACAAGATCTACGGAAAAATAAAGAATCAACTGTCGAACAACTTTTTAACGCACTCTTCACTTCATTAGGAGACGAAAAAAGCATTCATGAACTCGGCAAATTTTTATTATCAGAATATGCAGATTCCGAGATTGGCTCAATATCATTAAGCGCTTTAACGCTGTCACTTCTACAATATTATGACAAGAGTAAGCTTGAAGTCTTAATTGATGCTTTTGAGAGAAAAGATAATCCAAAATTCACAGCAAAAGCGCTTGTAGGTATAATCCTTACTTTGTCAAAATATCCCAAAAGAATCTTAAATGACAAATCAATTACAGCGCGTCTTGCACTCTGGCAGGATTCTCTTGACTATTACAACAAATTGAGGCAAGCCCTACGTATACTCGTTGGAGTTCGAGATACGGAAAGAGTGACATCTAAAATAAATGAAGAAGTTATTCCGGAATTACTCAAGATCAGACCGGAAATAATGAGAAAACTTCAGGAACTTAACACATCTGATATAGACGAAGACACTCTTGATGAGTTCCGCAATAATCCCGAATGGGAAGAGCTATTAGAGGAATCAGGATTAAATAAAAAACTGCAAGAGTTATCAGAAATGCAAAATGACGGTGCAGACATGATGATGATGACATTTGCAAAACTAAAACAGTTCCCATTCTTTGATTCGGGAGCAAATTGGTTTCTACCTTTTGATATTGAACATACATTACTTTCCGTGCCCCCTGAATTATCTTCGCTGATTGATTATCTAAATGAGTCGGGAAATATGATTTGCGATTCAGATATGTATTCACTTGCATTAGCTTTATCCCAAATGCCTGAAATGCAACGAAAGATGCTTATTTCTCAGCTTAAAATTCAACAAGATCAATTAAATGAAAGTATAAAAGACAATCTAAATCCGGTAAGGGAATTTGATTCAGAACTTCAAAAGTTCACCAGAGATCTGTATAGATTTTTTAAACTATTCAGAAAGAAAGAGGGTCTGAATGATCCGTTTATAGAGCCTCTTAAATTTTATGAATTTCCAATAATAGGAGATTTTCTTAAGGATAATGATATCCTTGATTTAATAGCGGAATTTTATTTTAAGAGAGGATATTATAAAGAGGCACTCCCCCTCTTCAAATTAATGGCGGAAGACAATAAAAAGGACTCTGTGCTATATGAGAAATTAGGATTTTGCTATCAAAGCATTGGTAATTTGCAGGATGCATTAGAGGCCTATTTAAAATCCTCGTTATTAAAGACTCCCGGGCCATGGCTAACCAAGAAACTTGCTTTCATATATAAGAGTTTAGGTAAAATTGATGAAGCTATTTCATCTTACCGACATATACTTGAAATGGAAAGCGAGAATATAAATGTTCTTCTAAATTTGGCACATTTGCTCGTTGAAAAGAAAGAATATAGTGAAGCTCTGCAACACTATTATCATGCAAATTATCTTCAGCCATCCTTACCCAAGTTAATGAGAGCGATCGGATGGGTTGAATTACTTTCCGGAAATTACTCTAAGAGTTTGGAATATTTTCAACGTATAATCAATCAGCAAGCCTCTGCTAACGATTATCTTAATGCAGGCCATGCTTATACAATGTTAAACAATAAGAAGGAAGCAATTAATTTTTACCGTCTGGCTGCTGATAAATTTAAAACTGATTTTAAATCTGCCTTTCTTGATGATATAAAATATTTGACTGAATTAGGACTGTCTAAAACAGATGCTCTTTTAATGCTTGAAGCCACCCTGAATTAGACCCCAACCCAAAAGAAATTACAAAATTGGAGGTTGCAGTTTTTCCAACTGCAACCTCCAATTTTGTAATAATATATTAATCTGTTGCACTAAAAACTAAAACTTGTAACCTATTGAAAGTGCTATATTTGAATTTTCAATTGAGACATGAGCTTTAGGTGCAGAGGCAGGGTCTGCGATATCAATACTAAATGGATAGTATTCTGCAGAAAGGTGCTTATAAACGTAAGCCATATCAGCGTAAAAACCTTTATGCTTATAGCCTACACCAAAAGTTATATAATTAGTGGAATTGTCAAGAGAGTAATTTGTCAAAATCCCTGTGCCGGGCACTGCTACTCTATTATTTTTAGCATTCTTTGAGACCGGAGAGGATTTATAACTATAACCTGCCCGAATACTGAAGCTCGGAATTACACGATACTCTGCTCCAATTCTGATTGTATTTGTATTAGTGTATATTTCTTTAATTTTTGAGTTGGCGTAGTCATTGGCGGAAGTATAGGAATATCTCGAATTGTTGGCACGAGTAGATTTTGATTTTGCGGGGCTTCCATACCAATCACCCCAACCGTTCCAAGGATTATCCCAATCCCACCAAGGATCATAATAACCATAATTATCTGCATTGCCATATCTAACTGATTTCATGGATGACCATTCGTAATCTGCTGATATGATTAATTGCTGACCGATTACACCCGCAACGCTGGCTATTACTCTCCAGGGAGTACGAAGTGACATATCATTTACCGCAGGATAGCCATCGTTGGCATACGTTGAATTTCCGGATGTCTTAAACGGATAGGTATAATCTATATGCTCATCATAATATGTTTCATTCAAATTATAATATGTGGGTGTATGAAAGGCCAAACCGAGGCGCAATTCTTGAATGGGCTTTACAATAACTCCCATTTTAAAATTAAAACCGGTGCCACTTAACTTATAGTTATCATACATTCTCCAGTCTGCATCATAAATACCAACATTCTCTGTATTTGGATTATAGACATAAGCATCTTTAAGAGATTCCTCCCATATAGAAGAAATTTTATAGTCCATTGAGGTTATGCCGAAATCGATTCCCCAAAACACGATATTATTAATATTTCCACCTATTGCAATATTGAATTCATCGATAGAACCACGTTCATTAACATTAAAACCGCCTGTTCCTTTCGTGCCCTCTCCGAATTGACCATACCAGTTTGGATTGTCGGGGTCACCCTCCGGATTAGTCAGAAACCCGTAATAACCCAAAACGGAAATCCATGGCACATTTCTTGTCCCTATGGGTGGATTGTAGGGATCATAGTTATTACCATAACTTACATCCGCTTCATTTAGACCGGCATCATTTGAAACACCGGCAATATAGTTACTTAGAGATGTTCGAAGCTGAGGAATACTGCCACGGAAACGACGATTGAAAGAAGCAGCCTTGTTATAGGTAAAGCCAAAATTAATATTGGGCACAGAATTACTGAAAAGCTTTAATGTGAAAACTCCCCCAACATTATTGAGCGAAAATTTTGTGTTGCGTACATTTGTAGCATCTCCATTACTTTCTGACTTACTTTCATTGGCATCGATTCCCAGAGTTATTCCAACTTCATTACTGCGGTAAACACCGATACCTCCCGGATTTTGGGACAAACATGACAGATCTCCACCCAATGCACCAAAAGCACCGGCCATTGACATAAATCTGGCCGTACCTCTTAAGTCATTTTGTGAAACCGTGGCGGCTGTCGGAACGCTTTGAGCAAACATTGATATCGGCAGCGAAGCGCACGCCATTAATGAGAACCATTTTTTCATATTAGAGTCAATTTGATAACATAGATATTGCGTAACATAGCTTGATCCGCATGTTACGCAACATCTTATACTTAAAATTTACTTTTCATTTCTTTTATCTTCTTCCACCTCGTCCTCCACCATGAGAACCTCCGGAACTTCTTGAAGTACTCGTGCTTCTGTTATAGCTCCGACTTGCGGCACCACTGTTATAGCTTCTGGAGGAAGAACCACTGTTGTAACTTCTGTTATTATAGCTATTGTTGGAATTACTATTATAACCGTTATTATAGTTACTGTTATAGCTTCTATCGTATGTACTACGGTTTCCAGAACTATTATAACGATTAGTTGCGGAATTCATAGTTGACGACTTGGTCTGACTATTAACAGAGTTGTTACGAGCCGATTTTGCAGAATTTTCTTTACTATTCTTTCCTGTTCTATTATTAACAACAGATGAGGCACTGCTTTGAGCATTTTGCTTTCTTACAGTAGTTACATTACCTCTATTCGTTCCTGCGCCAACAATTGTTTTATTTCCGTCAATAGAAGAAATTGAATGACTTGAAGACGCACTATTTACTTTCGCACTTTCATATCGATTCCTATTGGTAGAAGTAATTCCATTGCCGTGGGGACGAGAGGTAGCGTTACTCGGGAACCTTGAACCATTTATTCCTGAGGGTCTTCTGTGGTTTCCTGGTCGAGTATTAGCAGCCCAACCTGATGTAACGCCAACAGGACGGCCGGCTCCAGGACGATTGTAGGATGCGTAATAAGGACGATGAGGACCGGGGCCCGGACGATGAACGGGAATCCAGGGATAATGCGGACCATATCCCCAACCTCCCCAATATCCAAATGAATCCCAATAGGCCCATCCCGGATTTACCCAACCCCAAACGGGATTATAGCCCCAGCCGGAAGAACTATAACTCCATGAAAATGGACCCCAGGCATAATTCCAAGTCCAAGAAGGACGATAACACCAGTTATAATATCCAGGACCCCAAATATAATCTCCGTAATAGACAGAAGTGAAAACCGGAACGGAATTCTTTATTACCACATTTACGTTACCATACGTATTATCTATGATATCTTCAAGTAAATCAGCATTATCTACTACGATTGTCGGGTTGTAATATTTTTGAATTTGCTGAGTATAAACAAAATCCTCTGTGGTCTCTGCCCGAACCCCAATGGTGTCAATATCAGTTTCATAATAAAACCCTCTTTTATTATAATCATCAACATCCATATTGCTGAAATCTGCTATATAATTAGATTTAGATGCAGTGTTGGATGTATCCGACTTTTTCGAACCGGACTTTGTTTTAGCATTTGGATTATAATATATATCGTCAAATTCATCCTGTGCGAATAATCCGGATGAAAAGAGAGAAACAACTGTTAAGCCTATAATAAATCTTCTCATATCCTTTATCTTTTAAGATTATTATTTCTATTTTTTACTTATCATCTATATATAACGTTTAAGATAATAAATGCAACGACCGACGATTTCTTTTTTTCTCAAAATATACCTTCAATTTTCACACTATTTCAATTTTTGAATGATTTTCAATAATGATTTTAGTATATTGAAGTCTTTCTTTATTATTAAGATAACACTTAAAAATTATTTAGCTTGAATAAAGTTACTAAATTTAATTATTAAATGTCTCCTTTTATATACTTAATGACATTTTTTTTGTGATTTGGTTTAAATCTATATAAATCTTTTTAATTTTCTTGAATTTTTGGAAAAGAGCAATAAGATTAAAAATGACGCTTGCTATATCATATTTTAGTATGGTATATTAAAATAATTTTTCAAAGGCTAATCTTGAACCTTTTGGGTAGTTAACTTTTCCACAAAATGTAAACCCTGATTTTTCAAGAAGATGAAGCATTATTTCATTATCATAATTTGTATCTAATCTGATGCTGTGAATGTCATTCTGAAGAGCGTGATCCTTTACATAATCTATGAAAAGCTTTCCTAATCCGGAGAATTGAGAATTTGTGTCTGCGGCCATGCGATGAATTACTGCATAGCTGGAATTAGATAACCACTCTCCCTCTTCTATAATATCATAGAAGGGTTCTCCATCAAAAGAAACCGCTCCATAGGCCTCTATCTTATTATTAATCTCAATTACGAACCCCTCTCCATTTTCTATGTCAGTCTTGATATGGACTGCATTCGGATAATTTTCATTCCATTGACACTTACCCTCAGATAGCATCTTTTCAACTGCTCTTTTAATAATTTCAAGAATTTGAGGAATATCTCCGGGAAGTGCTCTTCTAAATACAGATGATACTGCTCTACTATCTAATTTTGCTCTCATATTATTTAAGTTATTATTAAAATAAGAATTGAAGACTACTAAGCCTTGAAGAAGGAAATTTTATACGCTTCGCCGGTTCAAAATTAAAATTTAACCAACTTCTTAAAATGCAAGATAAAAATCGCTGCATAATTGCCTGTAACTTTCAGAGTACGTTCCGGGCGCTTGTTCTATTACCAATTCCTCATTTAAGCAAGGGGCATTATGTTTCAATCTATATTCTAACATAATTCTTTTTGGAGGTGCATTATAATTCCCTTTAACTTCACAACATCTTGATAAAATAAATCCCTCTCGCCCGGCATGATTATTTACTTCGGTTTTTCTATCAAAGGGAACTATCATTGTTACAATGCCATCGGATAATAATAATTCTTTTGCTTTAGTCAAAAGTAATAACGGAGAAAGAGAACTATCGTGACGGGCAACCATTCTTGCAGAAGAGAAATCCTTTACTCCGGAGTTAAAAAATGGAGGATTCGAAATAATCAAATCAAATTTTTTATCATTAAGATTCATATAATCCATTAATTCGGCATTTAATCTGTTTCCCCATCGCGACTCCAAAAAGTTTTGAGATGCTTCTTTTACAGAGTTTATGTCAATATCAATTGCAAGAATATTCGCCTCAGGATTACGCTGGGCACACATCAGAGCAATAACTCCGCATCCTGTGCCAACATCGAGTATACATTTTGCTCTGCTAACGTCAGCCCATGCTCCTACCAACACTGCGTCAACTCCAATTTTCATAGAACTTGCAGCATGAGAGCATTTAAATTGCTTGAAACGAAATACAGATTTTCTTGAATCCATAATTTTTAACTAAATTTGCAATCAATAATTCTACTTTGGAATTAAAATTGCAGAACGGCATTATCGTAATGAGGCCCGCAAAGAACTTGATGTGGGAAAGGCTCCTCTTACAATTGGAATGCTTTACCTAATCCCAATAAAGCATTATAAAATTTATGATGCTTTATATATTTAGAAACCTTTGTGAAATAAAATTACTCTACTTCATAAGCAAAAATAACAAAAAATGTCAAAACAGACAAAACTTAATTATCCGATTCTGGATGAAGAAGGTGGATCAGTATACTGGTCCAAGGGTATGCCGGAAAGCGCTTGTATAGTTGACAGCCTGTCCGGAGTTTTATTGATTCCTCTTCAAGAAGAGGTTTTCTTTCCATATTTACACGTCTCTACACTAATTACAAATAATAAAATAGCTGAAGAGTTAAAAAGACTTTATCAATCAAAAGGATGGGGATTATTCCTTACACAACCTGAAAATTTTCCTGATTCTTTAGATAAAGTCAAGCCATCCGATTTAAATGGGTTCATAGGCGTTTTGGGAAGAGTGGCAAATATTGAAGAAATACCTATGAAGGGCCTTATGATTGAAATTGATCTTAGTCATCAAGGCGTGATTAAAAAGTTAACCAGGAGAAAATCACTTTTATATGCCTCGGTAGACGTTCTTATGTTGGAGCTTATTATGCCTTCTTCAGATGAACTTCAAAATGGAAATAAGCTTGAAGAAATTTATAGCAGGCTTAAGAAATACCTTAATCAAAACGATAATGAGCAGCTGTCAAAATTACTTAACCAGCTTCCTGAAAATTCAGTAAGGCGATTAAGTTTTATGATTCAGAATTCACCGCTTCATGTTGACCAAAGGTACTCTCTTCTTCTTGAAACTTCTCTTTCCCAAAGACGAAATTTTCTCATAAGCATGCTTGAAGAGGAAATAGAGAATCTTAAGATTAGATCCGAAATCGGAAATAAGGCCATGTCCGAATTAGGGCAAAGACAACGAGAGGAATTTCTTCGGCAACAATTACAGCAAATCAGAAATGAACTTGGAGAAGGAGAAGATTCCGAATTTGAAGAACTGAAGGAAAGAGCCCTAAATAAAAAATGGACAACAGAGACTGAGAAAAAATTTGAAAAGGAAATGAGAAGACTCTCTCGTTTCAATCCCAATACACCCGACTATGCCGTCCAATATACTTACATAGATACATTCTTAAGCCTCCCATGGCTGAAATTTGATTCGGCTGATTTTTCCCTTGATAAAGTTGAGGAAATATTAAACCGAGATCATTTTGGCATGGAGAAAGTCAAAGAACGCATCATTGAGCATATGGCAGTGATGAAATTACGGAAGGATACCAAATCTCCCATTATTTGCTTATATGGTCCTCCGGGGGTTGGCAAGACTTCGTTGGGAAAATCTATTGCTGAAGCAACCGGACGAAAATATGTGAGAGTTGCATTAGGAGGTTTACACGATGAAGCTGAGATAAGAGGGCATAGAAAAACTTATCTCGGTTCGATGCCGGGTAGAATTATTCATGCAATTGAACAAGCCGGCACAAGTGATCCGGTAATGGTTCTTGACGAGATAGACAAAATTGGTAACGATTATAAAGGGGATCCTCAGCAAGCTCTTCTGGAAGTTCTTGATCCGGAACAAAACTGTAAATTCCGCGATAACTATTTAGATCATGAATATGATCTGTCGAAAGTGTTGTTTATCGCAACTGCGAATTCCCTTCAAGGTCTATCCTCTCCCCTGCTTGACAGAATGGAATTAATAGAAATTCCGGGATACGTAATTAATGAAAAAATAGAAATTGCAAAAAGACACCTGATACCTCGCGATCTGACGGAACTCGGTTTCGAGGAAAATGAAGTGAGCTTTTCTGACGAAGCGATACGAAACATAATCAATTCTTACACACGGGAAAGTGGTGTCAGAAAACTTGAAAAAAGAATTTGTGAGGTTTTAAGGAAACTTGCACGTCAGAAAGCATCCGGAAAAGAATTCCCGACTTTGGTTGAAGCCGATATGCTGAATGAATATCTGGGCAAGCCTGATACATTCAACAATGATGGCGTCGATTCTGAAAACATAGGAATTGTTACTGGACTTGCGTGGACTCAAGTTGGTGGGGAAATACTGTTTATTGAAAGTTCAGTTGCTCCCGGCAAAGAAGAGAAGCTTGTTCTTACAGGTAATCTTGGAGATGTAATGAAGGAGTCTGCAATGATTGCACTTCAATACATCAAAGCCAACTATGAAAAGATTGGGATTCCGGAAAGTGCCCTAAAATTTGGAACTCTTCATATACATGTGCCCGAAGGTGCAGTTCCTAAAGATGGTCCCTCAGCAGGTGTCTCACTTTTAACTTCAATTGCTTCAACATTCTCGGGCCGAAAAGTAAAAAGCCATCTGGCAATGACCGGTGAAATTACATTAAGAGGCAAAGTCTTGCCCGTTGGTGGAATTAGAGAAAAAATTCTTGCTGCCAAGCGTGCAGGGGTAAAAGATATTATTCTATGTAAAAAAAATGAAAAAGACATACAGGAAATTAATCCCGAATATCTCTCCGGTTTGAACTTCCATTATGTTAATTCCGTAGATGAAGTGTTAGATTTTGCCCTCGTCTAAAATCTTAAATTCCCTTATAATTAACAGCATTTAATCAATTGATTATTTGTTAATGATTATTTGGGAAAGTATAAAAAACAAGAAGGAGAAAATTTTCTCCTTCTTGTTTTTTATACTTTCTTTTAAAGCAAAAATCGTGATGTTAAGTCATCGTAAAAATCTATGCGGCGATCTCTAAAGAATGGCCACCATTGTCTCACATTTTCAGATCTTGTCAAAGAGACATCAATAATTTCAGTTGCCGGACTATTCTCGGGAGCCATATATAGAATTTCTCCTTGTGGACCGGCTACAAAGCTTGAACCCCAAAAGTCTATGCCCGAGGTCTGGCCGGAGGGATCTTCTTCAAATCCATTTCTATTCACTGATATTACCGGAATACCGTTAGCTACTGCATGAGAACGTTGAATTGTTATCCAGGCATCTCTTTGCCGACAACGTTCATCATCCGTATCATCTGGATTCCATCCGATGGCTGTGGGATAAATCAGCATTTGCGCACCCCTCATGGCCATGATTCTGGCAGCTTCCGGATACCATTGATCCCAGCATACTAAGACTCCTAATTTACCAATAGAAGTTTCAATCGGGTAAAAGCCCAGATCTCCCGGTGTGAAATAAAACTTCTCATAGAAGCCGGGATCATCCGGTATATGCATTTTGCGATATTTTCCACATATTGACCCATCTTTATCGAATACTACGGCCGTATTATGGTATAATCCGGGGGCTCTCCTTTCGAACATACTGGTTACGAGAACTATATTATTGTCAGAGGCAGCCTGCGAATAAAATTCGGTAAATTCACTGGGAATTTCTTCTGCCAATTTAAAATTCTCAACATCTTCAGTTTGACAAAAATATAGCGAATCGTGTAATTCTGATAAAACGACCAACTGGGCACCGTCAGAGGCAAGATTTTCGATAGCGGCCAGATTAAATGCTCTGTTTGCATCTACATCATCTACAAAAGACCGTTGAACTATTCCTACTTTTATCATAAAACTTCACCTTTAGATTAAAAATTTACCACCATTGTTGAGCAATGAAGAGAGCCATGTTGTCTTATTAAAACCGAACAATTTATCGGTACAACTTTGTGATTTGGAAACGCAATTTTAATTGTATTGCATGCAAGCTCATCTTTAGCCGGCTGATTGTAAACAGGCATGTAGACAGCGCGAGGCGTTACAAGATAATTTGCATAAGTGGCCGGAAGGCGATTATTCGACTCATCATAAACAGGATCCGGAAGAGGCAACTCAATTAAATTAAAAGGCTCTCCTAATGCATTTTTAAATAATGATAATTGAGCTCTCATGTGAAGCAACTCCTCGAATTGGGGATCATCCATATCTTTGCAACCGGTGAAGAGAATTGTGTTTCCGGGTGCCATTCTGCAAAGTGTATCAATATGCGAGTCAGTATCATCACCTATGAGAGCACCGTAATCAAGCCACAATATGTGATCAGCTCCAAGATATTCATTCAGTTTTTTTGAAATTTCGAATTTTGTGCGGCCTCCATTCCTATTAGGCGACAGAAGACAACGCGAAGTGGTTAAAATAGTACCCTCGCCATCAGTTTCTATTGATCCTCCTTCAAGAATAAATTCTCTTATATTTTTATACAAACCCACCGGCATAGCTCTCAATTTTTCAAGATTGAGATTTACAAGATTATCTTTATCTGAAGCAAACTTTAACCCCCAACCGTTAAATCCAAAATCAAGAGCACGAAGTCTGTCCTGTCGATTCACCATTATTGGACCATAATCTCTGGTCCAAGTATCATTAGTGGGCACTTCAACAAATTCTATAGATTCAAGGTCCGGTATATTTAAAGTTTCAATGGACTTAGCGATATCCGGAACAAGAAGAATTATTCTCTCTCCATTCTCAATGAAGGCTCTGATTATTTCTCGATATTGATCAAGAGCAAGATCTAATATCTCACTCCAATCAGTGTCCTCGTGTGGCAAAGCAAGAAGAACTCGACCATCTATCTCCCATTCAGGAATATATTTTGTATTTTGGTTCATAATGCAAAAATAATAAAAATGAATTATCCCTCCAAAAGTGGAATAATTCATTTTGTTATAAATTATATTCTGATTTCAGTGGAGGTAGCCTTAATGTTTTCCTTATTAATGCTATCCTTAATTATTTGTGTTGTCTGAAGTTGATATTTCCGTAAGCTTCGTCTGAATGTCTCTTGCAAGCAATGCATTGGTTTTAATAAAATTCATTAATTCTGCATTAGTCTCATCGTTGGGGTCATCGGAAGACAGCATTTGATAATTAGCAACAAACGAAAAACAGTCTTCAAGCAACTCCGGCCAAAGAGATAAGTCAACTCTTGATTGAAGTGAATCTATAAATAGACTAAGGGATGAACTGCATTTAAAAAGATTTTCAACAGCACTTCTATGAGAATAATCTTCAGGTAATCCGGAATGCTTATGCATATCCTGTAAATCTTCTTCCTTAAATTCAGGATTAAATCTTAAAGAATTCTTTCGTTTTGAGATAGGTGTGGTAACTGCATAACAGAAACTCAGAAAAAGATTAAGCTTATGAATAAATACAGGTGTATTTTTAATAATTTTATCAAGTTCCATTGATTTATGAACAGCTCGTTGCCTTTCCAATTCGGAAGTAACATCTAATTCCGACTTCATTGAACCAACGGCATTTAAAAAGAAACCAATAATGATTAATCCGCACATAACTTCAATGGCTGTGACACATTGAGCTATTGGACCCATTGGGGTATAGTCTCCAAAGCCCAATGTTGTAATTGTAACTATGCTATAATAGAGCCAACCGCCATAATCGGCAGTACCTCCATCCGGTATCCGGAATTGACCATGCGGTATACACCAGTAAATAAGTGCAAAAATAGGAACTAAAGCAATGTATAACGATAGCCAGTAGATTGGTCTTATATTTGACACGACATGCCAAAAATGTTTTAGTTTGTCAGAAAATTTCATAGCTTAATAATTTATTTCATAATTTATTATATTTGAACACCCCTTATTTTGAACACCCAATTCATTAGTTGCAATAAGAAAGTGCCCATAAAAGGAAATGAAATATGTGGTATTCATTCTTATTACATAGAGATAACATATTTCCTTAAATTTATGTTGACAAATATTTTAGTAAACTTTAATAATTATTGAAAAGTTAGGCTCCTTGTATGTCTTAATTATTTCAAAATATTTTTGTATATTTGCATTAATGAAGCTGAATCACTTTTTTTAATATACACTTTTATTCGTTTACTAAGCATACATTTATTTAAACCGTCAAATGCGTTTTAGAACGTAATTCAAAGTATGCTGCGCGGTGTAAAAAATTAATATAAAGTGTTTTAGCAGCTTCAATAAATTTATCTCCAAAAACCGGCGGTTACCGTAGCTAAAAAATCTGACATCAAATCTACATTAAATGGGTGATATAAAGTTTACGCATCTTCATGTACATTCACAATACAGTCTGCTTGATGGGAAAGCTTCAATTCCTGAACTTGTTGACAAATGCCTTGATGATGGCATGCGTGGCATCGCACTTACCGACCATGGTAACATGTTTGGCATAAAAGAATTTTTCAATTATGTCGAGAAAAAAAATGGTGGTAAAAGCGATGATGAAAAGTTTAAGCCAATTCTTGGTTGCGAAATGTATGTGGCTAAAGATAAAATGACTGATAAAAAAGATCGCTCGGATAATGGCTACCATTTAATAGTTCTCGCTAAAAATCTTAAGGGTTATCACAACCTTGTCAAACTCGTTAGCAAAGCATGGACTGATGGCTTTTACTATAAACCACGCACAGACAGGGATGAACTTGCAAAGCATCGGGAGGGGCTTATTATTTGTTCGGCGTGCCTTGGAGGTGAAGTACCTCAATTTATAATGCACGAAGAATTTGAAAAGGCTGAAGAACGTGTCAAATGGTATAAGGATACTTTTGGAGATGACTATTATCTCGAACTTCAGCGCCACCAGACTTTCAAGGAGAATGCGAATACTGAAGTTTTTAAAGAACAGACAAAAGTTAATTCTCATCTTATCACCCTTGCTCGTAAATACAATATAAAACTTGTTGCTACGAACGATGTTCACTTCACATACGAAGATGATGCGGAAGCTCACGACCGATTGATATGTGTGTCGATGCAAAAGAAATTCTCTGAGCCTCGATTACATTACACTAAACAAGAATGGCTGAAATCTCCGCAAGAGATGTACGAGATTTTCAAAGATATTCCGGAAGCGCTTGAAACAACTCAAGAAATCCTTGATAAAGTTGAATTTTATTCAATTAACCACGCTCCTATCATGCCATTCTTTGATATACCAAAAGATTTCGGCACTGAGGAGGAATATAGAAAACGCATTTCAGAAAATGAACTCTTCGATGAATTTACTCAAGATGAAAATGGGAACGTAGTCTTATCGAAAGAGGAAGCTGATAAAAAAATTGAGAGATTGGGTGGATATGACAAGCTGTACAGAATCAAATTTGAGGCAGATTATCTCACAAAACTTACACTGGAAGGTGCAAAGGAACGTTATGGCGATCCTATTCCTCCCGATGTAATGGAGCGCCTGAAATTTGAACTATATATTATGAAGACTATGGGTTTCCCCGGATATTTTCTTATTGTTCAGGACTTCATAAATACTGCAAGAAAACAGCTGGGGGTCAGTGTCGGTCCGGGCCGAGGCTCTGCTGCTGGCTCTGCTGCTGCATACTGCCTGGGAATTACTCAGATAGATCCTATTAAATATGATCTTCTGTTCGAGCGTTTCCTTAATCCTGATCGTATATCTCTTCCTGATATTGATGTCGATTTCGATGATGACGGCAGATATGAAGTGTTAAAGTATGTAACTCAGAAATATGGGGCAGAAAAAGTGGCTCATATCATCACATTCGGCACTATGGCAACAAAAATGGCTATCAAAGATGTTGCTAAAGTTCTCGAAGTGCCATTGCCCGAGTCCAACAGGCTTGCAAAACTCGTTCCTGACAGGATGCCTGAAATCGACGGGAAAACACCAAAAATCAACATAAAGAACTGTCTTAAATATATCAAAGACTTTGAGGCGGAAACGCACAATCCTGATGAAAAAATCAGGGAAACGCTTAAGTATGCAGAACAACTTGAAGGCAATATCCGAAACACCGGTGTTCATGCTTGCGGTGTCATAATCAGCCGAGACGATATAACTGATTGGGTGCCGGTATCAACAGGAACAGACAGTGACGGAGAAACTGTTATATCCACTCAATATGAAGGAAGTATCATTGAGGATACAGGGTTGATAAAAATGGACTTCCTTGGCCTAAAAACCCTATCGATAATAAAGGAGACACTATATAATATAAAGAAACGTCATAATATAGATTTGGATATAGATAATATCCCTCTTGACGATGAAGCGACTTTTGAACTTTATTGCAAAGGGAACACTACTTCTACATTCCAATTCGAGTCTCCGGGCATGCAGAATTCATTGCGAAGTCTTCACCCCACGAAATTTGAGGACTTAATTGCGATGAACGCACTTTATCGTCCGGGTCCAATGGATTATATCCCTACATTCATTGCCAGAAAACATGGGGAAGAGCCTATAGTTTATGACATTGATTGTATGAAGGTCTATCTGGAGGAAACCTATGGTGTTACTGTTTACCAAGAACAGGTGATGCTTCTATCAAGACTTCTTGCCAATTTTACCCGAGGAGAAAGCGATATGCTTCGTAAGGCAATGGGTAAAAAGCAGATAGATAAGATGCAAAAGCTCAAGAAGAAATTTATGGAGCAAGGTATCGCAAATGGTCATAAAGAAGAAGCTCTAAATAAGATATGGGAAGACTGGGAAAAATTTGCTTCTTACGCATTTAATAAAAGTCATGCCACATGTTATACATGGGTTGCTTATCAAACCGCCTATCTGAAAGCTCATTACCCTGCTGAATATATGGCAGGCGTTTTAAGCCGGAATATTTCAGCCATCGATAAGTTAAGAAAAGTGATGGATGAATGTAAACGTATGGGGCTTAAAGTTCTCGGTCCGGATGTAAATGAATCTGACGTAAAGTTTAGTGTAAACAAAAAAGGTGAAATACGTTTCGGCCTTGGAGCAATAAAAGGTGTCGGTGTTAATGCAGTGGCGGCTATAATGCATGAAAGAAATGAAAACGGTCCTTTCCGTGATATTTACGATTTCGTGGAGAGGGTTAATCTAAGTGCTTGTAACCGTTCAGCTATAGAAAACATGGCACTCGCAGGGGCTTTTGATACATTTGGCTGGCCAAGAGAAGCTTATGTCACACCTGTGTTTGATAATTCCTTTGCTGATGTTCTTGTAAAGTTTGGACAAAAAATTCAAAATGATAAAAATTCCCTCCAGTTATCCCTTTTTGGAGAGGATGATATGGTTGAAACTGCGAAACCACCATTGCCCGAAATAGTGCCTTGGAACAGAATGGCTCTGCTTGAAAAAGAAAAGGAGCTGGTTACTATGTACCTCTCGGCACATCCTCTGGATCCATATTATATGGAACTCAAATATGGCTGCAACACTTCTTGTGAGGATTTTAAAAGTAAAGAAAAACCGGGGGCAAAACTGACAATCGGAGGTTTGATAACCAAAGTTCAAACTAAAGTGTCAAAAAGAGGAACCGATTTCTCTGTTATTGAAATAGAGGATTTCACAGGAAAAGCCGAAATTGCATTATTCGGACGCAATCATCAGCTGCATAAAGATAAATTTATTATTGGAGAGGCAGTGATGGTAAAACTAAATTATACTCAGGGTCGGTTTGATCCAACAAGAGCTGATATGAACATTGATGAGGTTATTCCTCTGGAAAGTGTTAAAGGGAAATTAGCAAATTCCATTACAGTTTTCATGGATCTGAATTTCAAGAATCCTGACTTTTTTGCTCAACTTAAGACTTTAGAAGACAAGTCAAGACCGGGTGAATTCTTTATGGAGCTAATTGATCTGGAGACAAGACAAACTCTAAAAGTTCATTCCAAACACAAAATCCCAATTAATCGGCAATTGGTTAATTTACTCGAAGAATGTGAACTAAACTTTAACATTTCCAACCAAAGTGAAAAACATTAGTAAACACTAAAACGAGTTGATACCAAATTCCGGTGATGTTTGTCTCCTTTTGAATTTAAACCTTTATCCCTAATAACAGACTTAAGGAATGTAATCAAAGGCGACAGAACATATTTAATATTGCATAACATACTTATATTAAACATATAACTAAATTAATTAAGAAATGGCTATAGAATTTACAGATGAAACGGCTAAAGCCGCCATCGAATCAGGAAAAGTAGTGGTTATCGATTTTTGGGCAACATGGTGTGGACCATGTAAACAGCTCGGCCCCATTGTTGAAGAATTGGCTGAGAAATATGAAGGGAAGGCTGTAATCGGTAAGCTCAACATTGATGAACATACAGAAATTGTTGCTGAAAACCGTATACGCAGTATACCTACAGTTCTTTTCTTCAAAGATGGCGAACCTCAGGCTCGCTCAGTTGGCTACGTTAGCTTAAGTGAATTGGAAGCAAAACTTCTTCCACTTATTGATTAATTCTCCTATAATTGATTAAATCTCACATTTACTCTAATGACCCGCGCAATTAAAATTTACGCGGGTCATATTTAATTTATGCATATATTTTCATCATTAATCTCGGTTGGAATAAAAAATAATAAAGAAATATAACGACATAATTTCACTACAATCTTAAAGATTTTACTCCTGCTCTTATATTTTATTATTTTATGCTCTTCCTTTTATTCTATGCCATTCCTTTATGATGTTTGTTCCTCTCATCTCAATAACATGATTATTTTATCGTATTTATCCAGAAGGTCTCTGAAAAAAATTTATAGTGATACTTTTAAATTAATACATAATTTATGAAAATAATTTACAACAAAATATTTCCTATTGGGAAAAGATACTTTGCTATAAATTTATTTGGATTTCTATTTGCCAAGGGTCCTTGCAACACAATAATTATTAACCATGAAAAAATTCATACTCGGCAAATGCAGGAAATGGGTTTCCTGGTTTTTTACATAATATATATATTTGAATGGCTCTGGAAATTAATTTTATATCGCAATTCATACAAGGCATACGAAAATATTTCATTTGAAAGAGAAGCATACCATAATCAAAACAATCTCAACTACTTAAGCAATAGAAAGTTTTATAGTTGGCTTAAATATCTACGGAAATAATGATTAAACATTTCTTTATCTTCAAACTAAGTTTAAAAAACATATAAAATCAACTCGTAACAATTTGGCACGCTATTTGTTATTTACTAATGAACATTATCTTGTTTGTGATAACTTTTGTAAAATCTAAAATTCGGCAATTAGAAATAGATAATAAAATTACTGGTTAATAATAGGTAATAAGTTTTTCACATAGATAAATTGTTATGTGCGAAATATTTCAAAATCATTGATATATACTTTGATTTTGATAAAATCGGAAAACGGTGTTATTTTCATACATCGTTCCGGAATATACCGTAAAAGGAGATTTTTAATGAAGAACGACTTTTCAAAACAGTTTCGTCCAATGCTTGAATTAGCATTAGGAGAAGCAAAAAAATTTAATTCATCTGTAATAATGTCCGAGCATTTTCTTCTCGGTTCATTAAAGCAGCAAGAAGGTTACGCATATAAAATTCTAAATCAGCTGAACGTTCCAGTAGATAAGATAATAGCTGAGCTTGAAGAATATTTATCGGAACCACATCAGATTGGGGAAACTACCACACTTTTCAAGCAGGAATATCAAATCAGCATGGCTGCCATCAGGCATCTGCAGCTCGCCGTGTCTGAAGCTCGTAAAATGAATGCACATGTTATCGGAAGCGAACATATTCTGCTTGCACTTATCCACGATCAAAGAGCAATGGACTCCCCTGTTCTTCAAAATATTAAAGATGAATATCTTAATTTTGATATATCTATTCAAAGTTTTGGTATGCCGGGATCCATACCCTCTGATATGGCAAAAGAGTCGGGAACTGATGATATTGAAGAAGACGATGAATTTTCATCTCCTTCTCCGGAATCTGTCTCAAAGTCTCAATCAACTTCGCGTCAGGGGAATAAAAAGAGTAAAAGTGATACCCCCGCTCTTGATAAATTTGGTTACGACATGACAAAGGCGGCGGCCGAAGGACATCTTGACCCTGTTGTGGGTAGAGAAAAAGAAATTGAGAGGCTGGCACAAATTCTTTCTCGAAGGAAAAAGAATAATCCGGTGCTTATCGGAGAACCGGGAGTCGGAAAATCTGCGATTGTCGAAGGACTTGCATTGAGAATAGTTCAAAGAAAAGTTTCAAGAGTCCTTTTCAACAAACGCGTAATTGGTCTGGATATGACCGGAATGGTTGCCGGCACAAAGTATCGTGGTCAATTTGAGGAAAGAATCAAGACAGTTCTTGATGAGCTTTCTAAGAATCCCGATATCATCTTGTTTATTGATGAAATCCATACCATTGTTGGAGCTGGTGGTGCACCCGGCACTATGGATGCAGCCAATATATTAAAACCGGCCCTTGCAAGAGGTGAAATCCAATGCATTGGTGCTACAACATTGGATGAATATCGTCAAAATATAGAGAAGGACGGTGCATTGGAGCGCAGATTCCAGAAGGTAATGGTTGAACCTACGAGTCCCGAGGAAACTCTGGAAATCTTGAAACAGGTTAAGTCAAAGTATGAGGATCACCATAATGTAACTTACACGGATGAAGCTCTCGAAGCCTGTGTTTCTCTAACAGAACGTTATGTAAGTGATAGAAATTTCCCGGATAAGGCACTTGATGCCTTAGACGAGGCCGGCAGTCGTGTTCATATCACCAACATTATTGTGCCCGAAGAGATTGAAGCGCTCGAAAAAAGAGTTGATGAATTAACTCAAGAAAAGCTCACCGCAGCTAAAGCCCAAGACTATGAAAAGGCGGCCTCATTAAGAGATGCGGTGGTAAAAACAAAAACCGAACTTGAAAATGCCAAGAAAGATTGGGAAAATTCTCTTAATTCAGAACGGCAACTCGTTGACGATGACAAGGTAGCCGAGGTTGTAGCACTCATGACAGGTGTGCCTACTCAAAGAATTGCACAGGCAGAAGGAACACGACTTATAAAAATGGGTGATTCTCTGAAAGGTGCGGTAGTGGGCCAGGATGAGGCAATTAAGAAAGTTGTAAAAGCTATTCAGCGTAACCGCATAGGGTTGAAAGATCCAAATAAACCGATTGGAGTTTTTATGTTCTTAGGCCCTACGGGTGTTGGTAAGACTCTGCTTGCTAAAAGAATTGCAGAATACCTGTTTGATTCTGCCGATGCACTGATAAGAGTTGATATGAGTGAGTTTATGGAAAAATTCACAGTGTCTCGTCTTGTCGGAGCGCCTCCGGGATATGTCGGGTATGAAGAGGGTGGCCAATTGACCGAGAAAGTTCGTCGTAAACCTTACTCTGTTGTTCTTCTTGATGAGATTGAGAAAGCACATCCCGATGTATTTAATCTTCTTCTTCAAGTAATGGATGAAGGCAGACTCACTGACTCATTAGGACGCAAGATAGACTTTAAAAATAGTATTCTTATTATGACCAGCAATATTGGTTCGCGTCAATTAAAAGAGTTTGGTGGAGGTGTCGGGTTTAACACTGCTGATGTTAGCAAAGAGCAAGCTCACGGGGTTATTTCAAAAGCTTTGCACCGTGCATTTGCACCTGAATTCCTGAATCGAGTTGACGATATCATAATGTTTGATCAGCTTAATAAAGAAGCTATCTTCAATATTATAGATATTGAGCTTAAAGAATTCTTTAATCGCGTAGAAAAGCTTGGATTCAGATTGCAATTGACCGATGAAGCTAAAAACTTCATTGCAGAAAAGGGTTACGATAAGAACTTCGGTGCTCGTCCTCTCAAACGCTCAATTCAGAAATACCTTGAGGATGAACTCGCTGAATTAATGCTTAACCTTGGAGCCGAAGGCCAGATTGGAGGCACTATAAATGTAAGCTACAACGATGGCGATGACAAACTCACCCTTGAATACAAACCAATAGTATAATCATTCTTTTAATGAGGCTTTAAGCCCTTCTATACAGCTAATACGCCCTGATTGCCCTGTCTTGACAGATAGGTAATCAGGGCGTTTCATATCACGCATGGCGAAAGAAAGAGAAACCATCCAACCGCATAAAGCAATCCAAAAATTAAAGCTCAATATTTTTTAACAGCTAAGTATGTGTTCGAATTTATTTAACGTATTGAGTTATGAAGTATGTGAATGAAATTTAGGATTCGGATGAAGGCGTTATGGGGCTCCATAGCAACAGAAAACGAATTCTGAAGATCGTCTCATAATTTATGAGGCAATGCATTAAATAATTTCGAACACATACTTAAATAATTATTTAGCCAAAATCTAAGGTCATTAAGGATTTTTTTTGTAATTTTGTAAGAACACATGTCTAAAAATCCGTGAAAGGAAAAGAGGCAGGTAAAAGACACAAGAAATAAAAAAGATAAATGCAAGGAGACGACAAGATTATTCCGATAAATATTGAATCGGAAATGAAAAGCGCCTATATCGACTATTCGATGTCCGTGATAGTATCGCGCGCTTTGCCCGATGTTAGAGATGGATTTAAACCGGTGCATAGACGAGTATTGTTCGGTATGAACGAACTCGGAAATTCATTTTCTGGAGACACAAAGAAATCAGCTCGTATTGTAGGAGAGGTAATGGGTAAATATCACCCACATGGAGACTCTTCGATCTATCTGACAATGGTGCGACTTGCACAGGAATGGTCATTACGCTACCCCCTTGTTTTCGGCCAGGGAAATTTTGGTTCAATTGATGGCGACTCACCGGCCGCAATGCGTTACACCGAGGTGAAACTTGCGCGCATGGGTGAAGAAATGCTTAAGGATCTTGACAAAGATACGGTTGACTTTGTTCCCAACTTTGACAATACCTTACTGGAGCCGGCAGTATTGCCAACTCGTATTCCGAATCTTTTAGTAAATGGAGCTTCAGGAATTGCAGTTGGTATGGCAACGAATATGCCACCCCACAATCTTGCTGAATCGCTCAACGCTTCTATTGCTCTGATCGATAATCCGGAGCTGAGCATTGAAGAGCTGATGCAATACATAAAAGCTCCCGATTTTCCTACAGGAGGTGAAATATTTGGACTCCAAGGCGTAAGAGATGCTTTTGAAACCGGCAGGGGTAGAGTGATAGTTCGAGCTAAAGCCGAAATTGAAACTGAGGGTAATCATGATGTGATAGTTATCTCTGAAATACCCTATGGAGTTATTAAGAGCGAACTTGTAAAATCCATCAATCAACTTGCCGAAGAGAAAAAAATTGACGGAATTGCGGATATCACCGACACTTCAGCCAGAGGAAAAATCAATATTACCATTGACATTAAGAAAGATGCCAATGCCAGAGTTGTTCTCAACAAACTCTTTAAGATGTCTCAACTTCAGACATCTTTCAGCGTTAACAACGTTGCCCTTGTAAATGGCAGACCTCAAACGCTAAATCTCAAACAATTGCTTGAAGCCTTTGTGGATCATCGCCGCGATGTCGTGATCCGCAGAACAAGGTATGATTTAAAGAAAGCTGAAGAACGCGCCCACATTCTACAGGGTTTAATGATAGCCACCGATAACATTGATGAAGTGATTGCTATCATACGTGGAAGTGAAACCACCGAGGAAGCCCGCACTCGTCTTTCGGAAAGATTTGGCCTTGATGAAATTCAGACTCGTGCAATTGTAGAAATGCGACTCCGGCAACTTACCGGACTTGAAATGGAGAAGTTGCGCAATGAGTATGACGAATTAATGAAACTTATTGCACACTATAATGATATCCTGCAGAACGAACATGTTCTTAGAGAAGTCATAAAAGAAGAATTAATAGAAATCCGGGATAAATACGGAGACGAACGTCGAACCAAAATTAATCCATTCTCAGGTGATTTTAATTCAGAGGACTTCTACTCTGACGACAAAATGATAATCACCATTTCGCATCTTGGCTACATAAAACGCACTCCCCTATCTGAATTTAGAGCTCAGCACAGAGGCGGCATCGGTGCGAAAGGTAGTTCAACAAGAGATGAAGATTTTATCGAGCACATATATCCGGCAACTAATCATAACTACATGCTGTTCTTTACAGAAAAGGGACGCTGCTATTGGTTAAAGGTTTATGAAATTCCCGAAGGTGCTAAAAATTCCAAAGGCCGTGCAATACAAAATCTTCTTCAGCTTGATGCAGACGACAGGGTGAATGCATTCGTTCGTGTTAAAGGACTGACCAACCCTGATTTCAATACCACCCACAATCTGATATTTGCTACCAAAAAGGGTATTATCAAGAAAACAAGTCTTCATGCCTACTCTCGTCCACGTTCAATTGGTGTGAATGCAATTGTAATTAGAGAAGACGATGAAGTTATCGACGTAAGACTCACGGATGGTAATTCTGAAATTATTCTTGCAAATCGAAGCGGTCGTGCCATTAGATTCAACGAAAAAACTGTTAGAAGCATGGGTCGAATGGCTACCGGTGTGAAAGGAATGAACCTTGAAGAAGATGATGAGGTAATTGGAATGATCACCATGTCGGGAGATCCAAACGAAACAGTACTGGTCGTATCAGCCAACGGTTATGGCAAACGCACTGCTCTTGATGATTATAGAATAACCAATCGAGGCGGGAAAGGTGTCAAGACTCTGAATGTGACAGATAAAACCGGTGATCTTGTTGCCATTAAGAATGTTAACGATGAAAATGATCTTATGATCATTAATGAAAGCGGAGTGACATTAAGATTACCTGTTTCAGATATTCGTGTAATGGGTCGTGCCACTCAAGGCGTTAAGCTTATAGAACTTGGCAAAAGAGGCGACACTATCGCTTCTGTTTGCAAGGTTGACAGTGATCCGGGCGAAGAAGTTGAACAGGAACTCGAAGCCGAATCAGAAGAAAATAAAATTTCAAGACGTGAAAACCAGATCATTAGAGAAACAGAAAACCTTTTTGATGATGAAGAGCTGGAAGAATCTGACGATGTTGAAATTGAAGATTCTGAAATAGAAACTGAAACTGAATAACAAATAAGGATAACTAAAATTAATGTGATATGAAAAAAATTCTGTCTATAGCTCTATGCCTCAGTGTAGTTGGAGCAATGAATGCACAGAAAGCAAGTGTGGATCAGGCTGCTAAATTGTCGGGAAAAATCGACAAACTTCCTGAAGCTCGTGAGCTTATAAAACAAGCAACTGAGAATGCCGAAACTTCTCAGGATGTAAGAACTTATTATGTAGGTGGCAAACTCGAGTTTGATGCTTTCGACGAAGCATACAAAAAAAGAGCCCTTAACCCGGATGACCCTGCAGTAAACACTGTTGAAATGGGTAATCAGTTAATAAATGGTTATAACTATTTCTTGAAAGCCCTTCCCCTTGATTCACTCCCCAACGAAAAGGGACAGATCAAACCGAAACATTCTAAAGAAATGATTTCTAAAATAAATGGTCATCACAGTGACTATTATAATTATGGAGGGGAATTGTTTAATAAAAAACACTATTATCCCGAGGCATATAACGCTTTCATGATTTATGGATCTCTCCCCTCTCAAACATGGGCTGATAAGAGTGTAAAAGCCGTACCAGACTCTATGATTGCTCTCGCTTATCATTATGCAGGTATTGGAGCTTTCTCAGGAAATGCAGTCCCCGAAGCTATCGTTGCATTCGAAAAAGCACGCAAAGCCGGTATAACAGATCCTCAAAATTATGTTTATGAAATCGCAAGCTGGCAAAATCTCGCACTCCGCGATTCAACACTTGAGAATAAGGCAAAAGCCGAAATCAAGAATATCGCTCTGCAGGGTTATAATACTTTCGGTATTTCTAATCCTCTCTTCATAAACAATCTTGTAAATTCTATGTTGCAAGACAAAAATTATGAGGAAGCTTTAGCAACGATTTCAAAGCAAATCGCAGCAACTCCCGATAAAGCTTTCCTATACGGACTCAGAGGGTATGTAAACGATCGTAAGGGTGATGATACAGCTTCCTTGGCCGACTATCGTAAAGCAGCCGAATTTGAAGATGCTGATATTGAAACTCTCAAAAACGCTTCCAAGAAAATTTACACTGCCGGAACAGCAATATGGAATAATATCGAAGGCAATCAACCTGAAAAAAGACAGGAAGTAAAGAAAGATTATTTTGAAGCAGCAAAAGCAATAGCTGAACGCGCTCAGGCCATCAATTCTTCTGACCCTGACATCTCTTACATCCTTGACAACATCAATTACGCATTAGAAACTTATTTCTAATCAAAAATCTTAGAGTATAAAAAAGAGGAAAGAGTTCAACTCTTTCCTCTTTTTTTATGTCATGAATAGTTACCCGGACCGCTAAGCGCATGAATCGACAGAACAATATCAGGGGAACATGAGAGACACTCGAATAATAAATTTAGTAGATGAAGCCAAGAACCCAACCCACAAGAAATATCAACAGGATTGAAAATATACCATACAATTGAATTTCAGTTTGTGGAAGACGGGGATTAAAAAAACTCATGTCAATCACATTTCGACAAGTGATTGACATGAGCTTTTTAATTGTGTGTATTTATAATACTTAGTTAAATCAAAGGAATTAGCCGAGCATTGACTTTTCTATAGCAGCCACAGCATCACTTAACTCTTTTGACACTTCAAGACGATCTGATACAGCAGAAATGCCGTGAAGGACTGTGGCATGCTTTCTGTTTAATTTAGCGCCAATAGCCGGAGAGGAAAGTGATGTATGCTTCTTACAAAGATACATAATCATTTGACGAGCATCTGCAATGTCACGCAATCGGCTTTTGCTGAAAATAGCATCAGGATTTAATCGATAATACTCCGCTGTATTTTCAACTATCATATCAAAATTAACACTCTTCTTTTCAACTTTCTTAACAAGATGACTAATCACCTTTTCAGCAAGAGATATGGTAATTGGAGTGTTCTCCGTAATGGAACGTGTATACAATCCCATAACTATGCCTTCAAGCTCTCTTACTGAACCATTAGACGACTTTGCAATCATGTCAATGATGTCGTCACTAAGATCCAATCCGTTTCTTTTGGATTTGAATTGCAAGATATTTCTTCTCAATTCATAGTCGGGATTTTCAAGCGGTTCTGTAATACCCCATTTGAATCTGTCTATGAGCCTATCTGCTATGCCATCCAGCTCCATTGGGGGCCGATCGCATGTAAATATTAATTTCTTATTATTTTGATGCAGATGATTAAAAATCGGGAATAAAGCGTCGGCTGTACCTGTTTTATTTGAAAGCTCCTGCAAATCATCAAAAAGGATAGCATCCATACTTTGGAACCAATTGATGAATTCAGGAATTTCTTTCTTTATAGTGGCGTTTGCATATAAATTCTGAAATTGCCTCATCGTAACAAACAGTACTCGGGCACGGGGATTTCTTTCTTTTATCCTAATACCTATAGCCTGAATCAGATGAGTTTTCCCAACCCCTACGTTACCAAAGAGGAAAAATGGATTAAAATCGGGCTTTTCAGGATGATTTGCTATATGCTCGGCAATGGTAAACGGAAGCTTATTACTGCGACCCACACAATAATTCTCAAAGTTTAAAGCACTGTTAAGCTGAGAATCAAACATTTGCTCTCGATTCTCTATAGGCTTATTGCCAAATTGCTGTTCAATCTTGCTTTTTAGAAGATGGGAATGTTCCGGACTCTGAATAGCAACTTTGGAATTTTTATCACCTTCAATTACGTAATAATCATACGCCAAATGAACGTTCGGGCCAAACTCGGAATGAATAGCCATTCGGAGGATGTTATAAAAATCATCCTCGAATTTCTCCATAAAGAAACGAGATGGGACAAGGAGCACCAATTTATTTTCTTTAAAATCGTGTGCTTCTACTTTAGAAAACCAAACACGGAAGCGTTCGTCTCCTATATTGGAGCGAATCTTCTCTAAACATCTGTTCCATTTAAGTTTATAATCTTCCATAACCTGTGTGGGCGTTCTTTCCAATTACAAAATAATAATAAAATTTTCTAAAAAAAAAATCGGTTTTTGCTTGTTTATTTCAAAAAAAATATAGTAATCTGAAAATCAACGATTTGTAAATTTTCTATATATTTAAATTTTATACCTCAATAAAATATATTAATAAACACCTAATTATCAACAATTTATTATAATGTTGTCATATATTCATAAGTAAAAATAAAACGAGATAAAAATTGTTCCACACAGGTTTGCTTACCTTATTAATATATAATAATATTCATTTTTATATAATTAAATCAATGTTATCTCGTGGAACATAAATTTTAAAAATTTTTTTGGTAATTCTACAGATTAGGACTAAATTTGCAATAAACAATTGATGATGCTCAAAGAATAAGGAGTCGTTTAAACTCTTTTTCAAGGTTATGATTTTTTAAGATTTCGAGCGAATATTGATTCTTAAAGAGCAAGCATAGCGGACTATGCCACTGATGAAAGAATCGAAATACGCCAAAATATTAATCAATATTATCCTTGAATAAAGCAATTTTAAACACTTCTTGAGTTTTCATAAAAACTTTAAACTACGTCTAAATAAACATTGCAACATTCAATATAAGCAACCATTGAAAACAAAAGCGATAGAGTGTTAATAGCTTTTATCATTATATTTAATGCTTATATCGAACATTCAATGTTTTATATCCATACTATTTAAAGCCATGAAGATAACACTTAATAATGAACCCGTAATTGTTGATGAGTCTTGCCAAACTTTAAATGACTTGTTAGAATTACGGAATATTCCTAAAAATGGAGTGGCTATAGCAGTGAATAATAAACTGATTGCAAGAACTCAATGGACTTCAAAAATTTTAAAACCGGAAGATGATGTTGTAGTTATCACAGCCACCTTTGGTGGTTGATAATCCCGGTTTTCTTAAGTGTGCCTTTACTGCTCTCTTTAAGTAAACGCATAACGAAAGATGATAATAATACCTAAAGTTCATGGAGAAAGGCGAAAGTAGGAATACATCTTTTAAAATTATTGTATTCACATCTCCGACTTCTGTAAAAGAAGAAATAAAAAAATTAACTCAATTACTTGAAGCCGGCGTTGACCACATTCATATTCGTAAACCGGAATGGAATAAAAGTCAAATTGAAAATCTTATTCGGAATATAGATAACAGGTTCTATCCCAAACTTCGGTTACATGATTTTTTTGACTTAGCAGAGAAATACAATCTCGGTGGAGTTCAATTAAATCAAAGAAATCCAAATCCTCCGGATTACAAGATGTCTCTTTCAAGTTCACTACATTCAATAGCCGAACTTGACTTGGTTAATAAGCGATATAATAACGATTATTTTGATTATGTCACCTTATCACCAATTTTCCATTCTATCTCAAAAAAAGGATATACTTCAAAATTTAACCTTGACTATTTAAATTTAAAAAATTATAGTATTCCTGTAATTGCTTTAGGTGGAATAAAGCCAACCGACTTCAAATTATTACATGAAAAAGGATTTTCCGGAGCCGGATTGTTAGGATATATATGGGAAGGTTCTTTTGAAGAAAAGATGAAAAATTTGAGAGAAGCCCTTCTGCAAAAAGTATAAATGTTTTTTAAGTTGTTTAAACTCGTTCAGTAAAGTATTTACAAATTAATAATGATCAATAAAGTAAATAAAAGGTAGCTTATAAAAATTAATTGATCACAGAAGCACCGAAATCAAGGAAAATAAAACTCGTTATCGGGATTGCTCCGAGATTATGTAAAGGCATAGAATGAGCTAAAATTAAATGTTTGCAATCAAACATCGTAAATTAACTCAAGTAAATTTCTTCATTAATTTTAATAGTTACCTAAACCTTTTAAACAACATCATTAATAGTAACTCCAAATTAAAATAAAATATGTTACAGTTCATTACAAATACAGAATCAAGTGTTTCTGTCTCAGATCAGATAAAAGCCTTTATAAAAGGAGGAGGAAGATGGGTGCAGGTTCGAATGAAAGATGCTTCCGATGAAGAAATAACAAAAGTTATCGAAGAAATTAAACCTCTATGCATTGAAACGGAAACCTTTCTGATACTTGATGATCGAGTAGAATTGGCTAAGACACTTGATGTCGGAGGTGTTCACCTGGGGAAAGAAGATATGCTTCCATCAAAAGCACGAATGATTCTCGGACCAGCTGCAGTTATTGGTGTAACAGCCAACACGATTGACGATGTCAAGGCAGTTAGGAGCCTGGATATAGATTATATCGGTATTGGACCGTTCGCTCAAACATCTACGAAAAAAAATCTTTCCCCAATTTTGGGAATAGAGGGAATAAAATCCATTTGCACTCATATGAATGACT
Organism: Bacteroides sp.; assembly: GCA_014802335.1. Classification (GTDB taxonomy): domain Bacteria; phylum Bacteroidota; class Bacteroidia; order Bacteroidales; family Muribaculaceae; genus Lepagella. Next base: position 160,008 of record JAAVCL010000016.1, read on the forward strand.
TGGAAATCAACATTAGTCATGTAGCGGTAGGTGGAATAAAACGTGAGGATGTTGCGGCACTAATGGAAGCGGGTGTAAACGGAATTGCTGTAAGTGGTGCTATTGCAAATGCACCCGATATAATCAAGGCTACAGAAGATTTTCTTGAAACATTGAAGCCATTTCTGAAGGCATAGCATTTCAGGGGTAATACATTGCACAATTAGCCAAGTTTTATCTCTTTTTAGAGTTTAACAGGTATTTATCCTAAATGTACAGTACAATTTAAATAACTACTTAACAATGACAGACGAATTGATAATCGGAGGAAGAAAATTTAGTTCACGATTGTTTGTCGGCACCGGAAAATTCCAATCACCTGAAATAATGCTGGAGGCAATTAAAGCCTCCGGTTCAGAAATGATTACTGTGGCGATGAAAAGAGTCAATCTGATGAATGAAGCCACCGATGATATGATGACTCATATAAATAGAGAATATGTTCAACTACTTCCCAATACATCCGGTGTTAGAAATGCTCGGGAAGCGGTTTTAGCAGCGCAAATGAGTCGGGAAATATTTGAAACAAACTTTATAAAACTTGAAATACATCCTGATCCCAAATATCTGCTGCCGGATCCAATAGAAACCCTTAAGGCTACCGAAGAGTTGGCTAAAGACGGGTTTATAGTACTCCCCTACATTCAGGCCGATCCCGTGTTATGTAAATTGTTGGAGGAAGCCGGAACTGCGGCTGTCATGCCTCTTGGGGCCCCAATTGGTACCAACAAAGGATTAATAACAAGAGATCTCATAGAAATAATTATTGAACAATCTTCAGTACCGGTGATCATTGATGCCGGCTTAGGTGCGCCTTCCCATGCAGCCGCGGCTATGGAACTTGGAGCAGATGCTGTTCTTGTTAACACTGCTATTGCTGTAGCAGGAGACCCCGTAATGATGGCTTCAGCATTTAAAGACGCTGTTTTTGCAGGAAGAAAAGGATATATTTCCGGCCTTGGCTCCATCTCTAAAAGGGCAAACGCAACATCGTCGTTAACTGCGTTTTTAAATGATTAGCTAAACTTCGGTTTTTAGTAAAAGTGAATATAAAGTATGTATTAGAAATTAATTATAGCTTAGCTTCCTAAAATAAGTAGCTATCAGAAATTAGCTTATATTGAAGTAATTCTTTGTGGCTATGCTTATTTTCGGTCTTTGGTCAATAAATAATGAGGCTACCTTCAGTTGTTTCGGCACCCCATGACGCATTCACCTGAATCTAAAATTTCATCCACATACTTAATATCCAATACAATAAATAAATTCGAACACATTCTTTTTATTAAAATACAACTACATCATGAAAATAGAAAATATAGATGTGTCAGCATATCCGAAATCAGAAAAAATATATGTGGAAGGCACTCTTCCCGGTGTTAATGTCGGTATGCGCAAAATAAGTCAGTATCCAACTGTTAAGATTGAAAACGGAAAACGGAAGGAATATCCTAATGAGGATATTGTTGTTTATGATACATCCGGAGCATATACGGATCCGAATATAAAAATTGACATAAACAAAGGTCTCCCACGTCTTAGGGAATCTTGGATAGAATCGAGAAATGACACAGAATTGTTAGATGACATCACAAGTGACTATGGTCGACAAAGACGTAACGATAAGTCATTAGATGCAATTAGATTCCCGCTTACTCACAAGCCGCGTTGTGCCAAAAACGGTAAGCGCGTAACCCAAATGCATTATGCACGCAAAGGCATCATTACTCCCGAAATGGAGTATGTGGCAATACGGGAAAATCTCGATAATGAAAAGAGAGGAATCAAAACTTACATTACGCCCGAATTTGTAAGAGATGAAGTTGCATCTGGGCGAGCAATAATTGCTGCAAATATAAATCACCCGGAAGCCGAACCGATGATTATCGGAAATAAGTTTTCTACAAAACTTAATACCAACATTGGAAATTCAGCGCTTTCTTCCGGAATTGAAGAAGAAGTTGCAAAAGCCGTGTGGAGTTGTTACTGGGGAGGCGATACGCTTATGGATTTATCAACCGGAGATAATATTCATGAAACTCGGGAATGGATCATAAGAAACTGTCCAGTTCCTATGGGAACAGTGCCTATATATCAAGCTCTTGAAAAAGTAAATGGTGATGTTTCCAAACTTACCTGGGAAATATACAGAGACACATTGATAGAACAGTGTGAACAGGGAGTTGATTACTTTACTATTCATGCCGGTGTATTGAAGGAACATGCATCACTGGTAAATGAAAGACTCACAGGCTGCGTGTCACGCGGAGGTTCGATAATGACTCAATGGTGTGTTTTGCACAATCAGGAAAGTTTTCTTTATACCCATTTTGACGAGATTTGTGAGATTCTGAATAAATATGACGTTGCTGTTTCTCTCGGTGACGGTATGCGTCCCGGTTCAACTCACGATGCAAACGACCGAGCTCAATTTTTAGAACTTGAGGTATTGGGTGAGTTAACAAAAAAAGCATGGGAACATGATGTGCAAGTGCTTGTTGAAGGCCCGGGACACGTTCCAATGAATAAAATTCCTGAAAATATGGAGAAGCAGAAAACCGCATGCTCGGAGGCTCCTTTTTACACACTCGGTCCTTTAACCACAGACATTGCACCGGGATATGACCACATCACATCAGCTATCGGGGCTGCTATTATTTCCTCACTTGGAACTGCGATGATATGCTACGTTACGCCAAAAGAACACCTTTCCCTTCCTAATTTACAGGATGTTCGCGATGGCGTGATAAGCTATAAAATAGCTGCACATGCAGCCGATTTAGCAAAAGGATTCCCGGGAGCTAATGTAAGAGATGATGCTCTTAGTAAAGCCCGCTATGAATTCAGATGGAAAGATCAGTTTAATCTATCGCTTGATCCCGAAAGAGCAAAATCATACTATCTTGAGTCGCGTCGGGATGCTCCGGATGCAGACGATAAATTCTGCACGATGTGTGGGCCAAACTTCTGCGCTATGAGAATTTCACAAAATATTGCAGAAAAGTGCAATAAAGAGTAAAACAATGCAGATTGCTGAGTCTAATAAAATATTCAAGTCAGATCCGGATAAAAACTCTGTATTCGGATATGGATTTGCTGACGTTATAGATAAATACGATTGGGATCAAACTATTTCTCTCGTAGAAAACGCTACGCCCGCTGACGTTAAAAATGTACTGAAGAAAGCTGAAATTTACAAGCAAGCTCTTACTCCGGAAGACTTTGCAATTCTAATTTCAGAGGCAGCCGATCCATTCCTCGAAGAAATGGCCGTTCTTAGCAGACATTTTACTCTTGAAAGATTCGGGAAAACCATATCCCTATACATTCCCATGTATGTGTCTAATGCATGTACAAATAAGTGTGTATATTGTGGATTTAACCATGACAATCCACTGACGCGCACCACACTTACAATGGATGAAATCAGAAAAGAATGTGAAGCTATTAAGAAATTAGGCCCCTTTGAGAATATTCTTATCGTATCAGGAGAATATCCCTCGATATGTGGTTTAGAGTATATGGCAAAGGTTTTGGACACGTGTCGTTCTTATTTCCATAACATGACTATAGAAATTCAACCATTAAGATCGGCCGAGTACGAGAAACTGACTCATCATGGTCTTAACGGGGTTATATGTTTTCAGGAAACTTATAACAAGAATGCCTATAAGACGTATCATCCGCGCGGAATGAAATCTCACTTTGATTGGCGGTTGAACGGATATGACAGAATGGGTGAAGCTCAAGTTCACAAAATCGGTTTAGGGGTTCTTCTGGGATTGGAAGACTGGAGAGCCGACACAATAATGATGGCACGCCATTTAAGATATTTACAAAAGAAATATTGGCGATCAAGATATTCTGTAAATTTCCCTCGCATGCGTCCTTCAGAAAGCGGCTATCAGCCTAAAACAATTATATCCGACAGGCAACTTGCCCGCTTGATGTTCGCTTTTCGAATTTTTGATCACGATATAGACATTTCCCTTTCTACACGCGAAAGTCCGGACTATCGTGATAATATCTTAAATTTAGGAGTAACTTCGATGAGTGCCGGCAGCAGGACCGAACCGGGAGGATACAACAAACCCCATGTGGCACTTGAACAATTTGAAGTATCTGATGAAAGAACTCCGTTGCAGGTTGCAGACGCAATAAAAACAAGGGGATACGAACCCGTATGGAAAGATTGGGATTCTATATTCGACTAATTTTATTGCATAGCCTCTTTTGGTTTGAGATCTAACTATAAATTCAAAATGGAGACAGTTTAAAAACTGTCTCCATTTTGAATTTTTTAAGCCAGCATCCCCTAAATTATATGAACTCATATAAGTAAATGTACGTTCTAATTATATATAGATAATAAAAATTACCTTATTATTATTAGTATTATGAAATTTACAAAACCTCGTTTACCTTATTCTCCCTCAGATTTTGAGCCAATTATTTCAGCAGCCACAGTTGATTATCATTATGGTAAGCATGAGCAAGCTTATATTGATAATTTAAATAGACTCATAGAGGGCACTGAGTATGCTGATATGCCACTTGAAGAAATTATAAAGAATAGTGACGGCCCGTTGTATAATAATGCCTCTCAGGCGTGGAATCACATTTTCTATTTCTTCCAGTTTAACCCAAATGGCCAAAAAGAACCGTCAGGAAATCTTGCAGACCAAATTGCCAATCAATTTGGAAGTTTTGATGAACTTAAGAAAAAGATTGAAGAAGCCGGCGCCTCTTTATTTGGTTCAGGGTGGGTTTGGTTATCCACTGACAATTCCGGGAACCTATACATAACCCAGGGTAAAAATGCAGAAAACCCTCTCACAAATGGGCTTCAACCTATTCTTGTGATAGATGTATGGGAGCATGCCTACTATCTTGATTATCAAAATAGACGCCCGGAATATCTTAAACGTATTTGGGAACTTATTGATTGGAATGTAATTGAATCAAGATATAACTAATTCTTATTAAAATAGTCATAAAAGCTGTGTGAATAACACAGCTTTTTTTATGTATTAGGGTAATTTTTTAAAATAGTATGAAATTGATTTATATTTTTTTGTTATCTAAAATAATTTTTAATACTTTTGTAAAAATAATGAATAAACTAAAATAATTAAATACGATAGAATCACATTCAAATAAGGTCGATAATAAATAATAACAAAATTCAAAAAAATTACCACTAATGTTTTGAAGCTGTTATTTCAAAATTCATACCTGACTTCTGAATAATATTCTCTATAAGTATAAAAAATAAAAAACCTATAAACTCAAAATCATGAAACTACCATCTAAACTTAAACTATCCATACCACTCGCGGTATCATTTCTCTTCCCCACTTTTCAAGCTTTAAGCCAAGATAATTTCTTCGATCCATCCGGTTACGATGTGTATATCTCCGGCTACAATTGGACAACCAATTATGAACCTGCCGAACCGCTTTCTACTACAGACACCTATGGCGGTACATATTGGGATACCTTCGCTTTTCAAAGAAATTCAATTAATGGAGCGCCTGCTACCGGATTCATTGACTTTCCTATTACGGGAACTGTGACAAGCCGAAACAAAGTTGATAAATGTTATCGACGTGCTGTCGTTCATGTCACTTTCACAAATACTGACTGGAGAGACACTTATCCACATTCAGTTTCTATGCACACATCGTTGACATCAGATTTTGGTGATGTCAAGGAGTGCGTGTCTTCCAAAATGCTATCTGCTCAAGGAGAATTCTTTATTTTTGATATTCCTGAGAGCGAAAATACCGAATTTTACCGTTTTAATTTTGAAGTTCCTGCAGGTGGTCCAAAAGATGCATGGGTAAACGTTTATGAAATATTTTTATATACCTCTGCAGATGATCTGACTGTGACCTTTAATAAAGAGGAACAATCTTGCACTTTTGTTGCAAAAAGAGGAGATCTTCATGTTAAGATGACTGAATATGATTCAAGTGGCAATGTAGTAAATTCAACTCCATTGAATAATGGTAAATATAATCTTAAAGAGGAACTCTGGCAAAATCGAGTAGCCGGACAAGGAGAACCTTACGTTGTGTATGCTCCTTCAGACATTAATAATCATTTGGAGATTACTGCAAAGACAATTTTTGAAGGTAAACATTCAGAAGAAAAAATTGTAAAACTTTCTCAAGAAGGAATTACCTCCGGAACAGAATTAAATTCAATTATTGAAGATAACAGCGCTAAAATTGAATGGTTTGATGTGAACGGAAGAAAATTACAAGCACCCACATCCGGACTAATGATAAAGAAGCAAGGTTCGAAATCATCAAAAATTTTTATCAAATAAATAAAAAAGATAATTAGAACTAATTAGTTTCAAATTAAACAGCACTCTAAAATTCGTTCTGATTTTTAGGGTGCTGTTTAATTTTATTTCTTCGGAGTGGAATTTTTTTGTTTTTTGCGTCTAAACCTACCGGGGCCACCATGTTTCCGTGTTTTAACACGAGTATTATAAATGGGAGTTTCACCAAACTGCGCAGGCACCTCATTTCTTATCAGTGTAGATGCAAGTAATTTTTCTATTTTGGCCAGCTTGTGAAAATCTTCATTTGAGACGAAAGTAATGGCCTTCCCATCACGATCAGCTCTTGCAGTTCGCCCAACTCGGTGAATATATTCCTCAGGATCTCTTGGTACATCAAAGTTAATCACCATTTCTATATCGTCAATATCTATACCTCGAGAAATTATGTCAGTTGCGACTATTACGCTGAGTCTCCCCGCTTTAAAATTAAGCATAACGTTCTCTCGGGTTATCTGATCAAGATCTGAATGCATCTCACCAATTTTCAACCCTAATTTTTTCAAATCGCGTGCTAAATTTTTTACCTTCAATTTAGAAGAAGCAAAAATAATAACCCTTTTGGGAGGCTCTGATTCAAATAAATATTTAAGGATTTCAAATTTCTGAGGCTCATAGCAAATAAATACAGATTGCTCAATTTTTTCTGCAGGCTTGGAAACAGATAATTTTATTTCGGCAGGATTCTTAAGTATCTTGCTTGCCATCTGATTTATTTTCTGAGGCATAGTTGCAGAAAACATCAAAATTTGAGCAGTTTTGGGTAGATGAGAATATATCTGCATTATATCTTCATAAAAACCCATATCAAGCATCCTATCTGCTTCATCAAGTATAAAAAATGAAGTACGAGACAGATCAAGGTAACCCATATTGATATGAGAGAGCAAACGTCCCGGCGTGGCAATCACAATATCAGTTCCCATTTTCAGGCTTCGTCTCTGCTGTTCATAAGTATGCCCGTCTGTTCCACCATATATTGCAATCCCACTAACCGGCATGAAATATGCAAACCCTTGCAACTGCCGGTCTATCTGAATGGCCAATTCTCGTGTTGGTGCCATCACTACGCAATTCACAGCTTCCAAGGGATAATTGCCATCTGCAAGCTTATTAATTATGGGCAGAAGATAAGCAGCTGTTTTTCCGGTACCGGTTTGTGCACAGGCCAGTAAATCCCGACCCCCAAGAACAATAGGAATAGTTTGCTCCTGTATGGGAGTACACTCATCAAAATGCATATCCCAAAGACCATCAAGCACATCATCATTTGTCAGAAGTTCGTCGAATCTCATAATGGTGCAAGCAGTTTATTTAATTTAAACTTAGTTATTCTATAAAACAGTAATAAAGAGAAGTCAATTAAAAAAATTTTGAGTATAAATGACTTCTCCTACAAAATTACAGTAAATATCATAAACATAAAAATTAAAAACAAATAATGAACCATTTAAAACTTTTTTCAAAATTATAAGTATGTGTTCGAAATTATTTAATGCATTGCCTCATAAATTATGAGGCGAACTTTAGCATCCGGCTTCTGTTGCTATGGAACCCCATAACGCCTTCAGCCGAATCCCAAATTTCATCCACATTCTTCATAACTCAATACGTTAAATAATTTCTAACACATACTTATAACTTCTAAATTATTGAAAATAAGCATAGAATAAAATAATTGAATTTTTTATAACATTTTTCAGAACAATTTTTAACATCGCATTGTTATTAAAGTGTTCAATAAAACAAACAATAACAACTCAATAAACAACACAAATATGAAAGCTAACAAATCATTTGAAGAACGCCTCGTTGGACTGCAAAGTAATCTACTTAATTTCGCATACCAACTTACCACAGATCGTGAACAGGCAGAAGATCTACTTCAGGATACCACATTAAAAGCATTAAGTAATGAAGACAAGTATGTTGACAATGTCAACTTCAAAGGTTGGATCTTCACAATAATGCGTAATATCTTCATCAATAATTATCGCCAAAATGTAAGAAAGGCTACCGTTATTGATCAAACAGAAGATTTATATCATCTCAATGTAAGTCAAGACTCCGGGCTTGAAACTCCGGAAGGTGCTTATGCAGTGGAAGAGATAACTGTGGCTCTTAATTCATTCTCAGATGAATATAGAATCCCTTTCAACATGTTCGTTGCAGGTTATAAATATAATGAAATAGCCGAAAAGCTCAATCTTCCTTTAGGCACAATTAAAAGCCGTATTTTTTGTGCACGCAAAAAACTTCGCGAGCAACTTCAGGATTATGCCTATTAATTCGTAGGCTTATATCAAAAAAGACATTAAATATTGCATAACTTGATTTATATAATTTGCTTATGCAATAATAAATATAGGAAAATATAACTTTCAAATATTGATTGTTTATTGAGATTGTTATTGAACACTGAAAAGGAGACCAAATGGTCTCCTTTTCAGTGTTCAATAACATGTAGTGGCACATCGCTCTCAGTGCTTCAGAGGATATTTATTGAGTGCGGGTGGCAGCTGCAGCGCAGGTGATTGTAACCATCGTCGGCACCTTAATGTCTTTCATACAAAATGTTTTACACTTGTCAGAACAAAACTCTCAATTCGTTTCTGAAAGATACTCGTGCTGTCCAGGAAACATATTCAACTATAAGTTGAGAGAACTCTTGAAAATTATTAAAAGAATTCCAAAATAATAATATTTGTGGGTTTACATGCTATTTTAGATAAAAGAGATTGGCTTTCGCGCTGAAATTCAAAGTGAAAACACTTGATATGTCAAAGAAATTTTGTAAATTTGAGTTATGATTTCAATAAATAATCTGAGTGTTGAATTCTCGGCAAGACCATTATTCAACGACATAAGCTTTGTTATAAACGATAACGATAAAATTGCTCTTACCGGAAAAAACGGGGCAGGAAAGTCTACCCTACTTAAAATTTTAGCAGGTATTCAATCTCCAACTTCCGGTTCAATAAGTAAGCCCAACGAAATCACCATTGGGTACCTTCCGCAACAAATGGTTGTTGCAGATGAGACTACTCTTATAAACGAAACGAGAAAAGCTTTCGAAGATATCATATCGTTAAAGGATGAGCTTGAAAAAGTAACAGGACGTCTTGCAGAAGCTACAGATTATGAATCTGAAAGTTACAGCGCGTTAATTGAGCGGTTCACTTTTTTAAGTGATCAACTTGAGATGTCGGGCTATAACAGTATGGATGCGGACATTGAGTCTACACTTGTGGGCTTAGGGTTCTCGAGAACAGATTTCGACCGTCCCACCAAGGAGTTCTCCGGCGGCTGGAGAATGAGAATAGAACTCGCTAAAATATTACTTAAACGTCCTGATGTTCTATTACTTGATGAACCGACCAACCACCTTGACATAGAATCCATACAATGGCTTGAACAGTTTATGCAAACTAAGGCCAAAGCGATTGTACTCGTAAGTCACGACCGTGCCTTTCTTGACAATGTAACTAATCGGACAATTGAAATTTCTTGTGGAAAAGCATACGATTATAAGGTGAATTACTCAAAGTTTGTTGAACTCAGGAAAGAGCGAGTTGAACAACAATTGAGAGCCTATGAAAATCAGCAAAAGCAGATAGCCGATATTCAGGAATTTATCGAAAGATTCAGATATCAGGCAACCAAAGCAATTCAAGTTCAAAGTAGAATAAAACAGCTTGAAAAGATCGTGCCTATAGAAGTAGATGAAGTGGATAACTCAAGGCTACGACTTAAATTTCCAATTGCTGAAAGATCGGGCGATTATCCCATCATAGCTGAAAACGTAGGGAAAGCATACGGGGCTCACCAAGTGTTCGATAATGCCGAATTCACCATTAAACGTGGAGAAAAAGTTGCTTTTGTCGGGAAAAATGGACAGGGTAAATCAACTTTCGTAAAATGCATTATGGGAGAAATTCCTTTTACGGGAAATCTTAAAATCGGCCATAATGTAAAAATTGGTTACTTTGCCCAAAATCAGGCGCAATTGCTTGATGAAGACCTTACTGTGTTTGAAACAATTGATAATGTGGCCACCGGTGATATGCGCACAAAAGTTAGAGACATATTGGGCGCATTTATGTTTGGAGGCGAAGCATCAGACAAAAAGGTTAAGGTTTTATCAGGTGGGGAGAAAACACGTCTTGCAATGATCAAGCTACTTCTACAACCTGTAAATTTCCTTATTCTTGACGAGCCGACCAACCACCTGGATATTAAAACTAAAGACATTCTTAAAGAAGCCATTAAAGATTTTACCGGAACTGTTATAATAGTTAGTCATGACCGTTATTTTCTTGATGGACTCGTTGACAAAGTGTATGAATTTAATGATGGGAAAGTAAAAGAGAATCTCGGAGGTATCTATGATTTTCTTCAAAAAAAGAATTTAAACAGTTTGAAGCAACTCGAACTCTCAAAATTAAATAATAAGTCATCTGAAAATTCTTTAAACATTAATGGTGATGATAATATAAAAAATCCCCCGGCTAAAGAATCAAAACTTAACTATGCAGAACAGAAAGAAAAAGCTAAAGCTATAAGCCGAACTGAGAAACAAATAAAAAATTTCGAGATTGAAATTGAAAAATTAGAACTTGAAATTTCAGAAATAGAAGAAAAACTCTCTAAAGGTGAAGTCTCGGATGACATCTTAGCTTCTTATGAAACAGCAAAGAATAAACTGGAGGAATGTATGATACAATGGGAAGAAGCTTCAGATCAACTTGAAAAGTTAAGAAGCTGAACTCCACATATATAAAAAATTTGCCTCCCCTTCTCATAAAATATTCATCATTTCACTAAGAAGTCGTTTAAACTTTTTACGAAAATCCAAGAAATGTTACTCATCTAAAAATAAAATATGACAACGTTAAATAATATATCACAGAAACACGGTGTAGATCTTAATCAACTTGACCAAACTGCGGATCCAAAAACTGATTTTTACCGTTATGCCACAGGAGGGTGGTGTGATGCTCACCCACTCCAAGGAGAATATGCATCTTTTGGTGTTTTCAATCTATTATCAGAAAACGCACGTGATAATGTTCGTGATCTCATAGATAATCTAAAAAATGACCCGGAATCAAAAATCGAAGGAACGATTGCTCAGAAAGTAGCCGATTTGTATGCAATGGGTCTTGATGTGGAGAGACTCGCGAAGGAAGGTAATACTCCCCTACAACCTATTCTGACCCGAATAGAAAACTTTACTTCCGACAAATTAGCAGAAACAATTGGATGGCTGTCAATAGGCCTTGACAATACTTTCTTTGGTTATGGGGTTGCTCCGGACTTCGGAGATTCCGAAAGAAATATACTGCATATAACAGAAGCTGGAATTGGATTGGGCGATCGTGATTATTATCTTGTCAAAAGTGATAAAAACGATCAGATTATGGCGGCTTATAGAGAATATATATGCAAAATAATGCACCTTGCGGGATATTCAGTAGAAGAAGCACAAAGAATTTCTGATACTGTAATAAAAATTGAAACAGAATATGCAAAGAATAAGAAGACACGCGAAGAAAGTCGAGATCCGCTTCTGAGATACAACGTAATTTCGCTTGATGAGCTTGAGGAAAAATTCCAAAATATTCCATGGCGCGATATTTTTGCAAAATCCGGGATTGAAGATATCACTAACGTCAATATATCTTCAATGAAATTTATTAAATTCATCAATGACTTTATTCCTACTCTTGATGAAAGAGAAATAAAAGATATGATGGCTTACGGCAGTGTGAGCAGTTCATCGGGAGCTTTAAGCGAGGATTTTTATGATCTGGATTTTGAAATGTTTGGGAAAATTATGTCAGGAACAGAAGAGAAAAGACCTCGTTGGAAAAGAGCTCAGGGAATGGTCGGATCATTATTTGGCGAAGCGATAGGACAGCTCTATGTAAATAAATACTTTCCCGAGAAAAATAAGAAATATATGTTAGGGCTTGTCGAAAATTTAAGAGCTGCCTTAAAAAAACATATTGAGAAGCTTTCCTGGATGAGCGAAGAAACCAAAGCCAAAGCCATTGAAAAGCTCGAAGGAATGAGGGTAAAAATTGGATATCCCGACAAATGGAAGGATTATAGTGAAATAAAAATCGACCCCAATATTTCCTATATGGAAAACTTGCTTAAGGCTTCCGAATGGTTTGCCAAAGACAATTATTCTAAACTGAACAAACCCGTGGATCGTGAGGAATGGCACATGTATCCGCAGACAGTTAATGCCTATTACTCTCCTCAAATGAATGAAATTTGTTTTCCGGCAGGCATCCTGCAACCACCGTTCTTCGATATTGATGCAGAAGATGCTCTTAATTATGGAGGAATCGGAGTGGTAATCGGCCATGAGATGACACATGCTTTCGATGATAGTGGCCGTCAATATGATAAATTTGGAAATCTTAATAATTGGTGGACGGAAGAAGACGAAAAAAAATTTAATAGTCTCGCCGATAAGCTAATTGAACAGTTTGATGAAATAGAGGTTGCCCCCGGAGTGAAGGCTAACGGCAAATTCACTTTAGGAGAAAATATAGCCGATCAGGGAGGTCTGCGCGTCGCACTGACGGCATTGAAAATGGCTTCCTCTGATGAAGGCCTTGACAGTCTTGATAAAGATGGGCTAAATGCATTACAAAAGTTTTATATTTCCTACGGAGGGGTATGGGCTAATAATATTCGTCCGGAAGAGATATTGGTTCGCACGCAGACAGATCCTCATTCACTTGCAAGAAACAGGGTAAATGTTACTTTAAAAAATATACAGCCATTTATCGAAGCATTTAATATAACCAAAGGGGATAAAATGTATCGAGACGAAAAGGATCAAGTGATAATATGGTAGAAAATACTGCAACTACTAATAATTTCTGCTTTACGCTTGGACTGATAGGCTATCCATTGAGCCACTCATTCTCAGCATCATATTTTTCTGCTAAATTTAGGGAAGAGCATATAAACGGGATATATAAGCTCTTCCCTATTACCAATATTAATGAGATTTTTAATATAATAAAAGAAAATAAAAATATTCTGGGCCTCAATGTAACCATCCCTTATAAACAGAGTGTCTTTCATCTGATGGATGAGTTTTCGCCCGAAGCAGAGGCAATTGGAGCGATTAATGTAATCAGAATAAATAAGAAGCAAAATGGTTCCTGTCAGCTGAAAGGTTATAATACTGATTGGATCGGCTTTCAAAAAAGCTTGAATAATTTTCTTACAGAGAAAACGGAGAAAGCTCTCATTTTAGGTACCGGCGGTGCTTCAAAAGCCGTCTGGTATGCTTTGAATCAGTTGGGTATTAAGTGTATCTTTGTTACAAGAGCTAAAGATGATTCCGACTTAGAAACTAATTTACAAAGTTCTTTAATAAGATATGATGAAATAACTCAATCATTAATTGAATCAACTCGTTTAATTGTAAACACTACACCGGTTGGAATGTACCCCAATGAGGATAACGCACCACAAATACCGTATCAGTGGATTACTAATAAACATTTTTGTTACGATCTGATTTATAACCCTTCTATAACTCTTTTTATGCAAAAATGCATGCAACAAGGTGCGAAGGTGAAGAATGGACTTGAAATGTTACATCTTCAAGCCGATGCTGCTTGGGAAATATGGAATAAACCGGAAGTAAGGAACTGTTAGAAGCCTTTAAATTTTCAAATTCTTCTCAAGCTCCATTATATTATTATAAAACCATTCCGGCAAGTAACCACCATACCATAGAAGATTATGACTCCCTCCTCCTCAAATTTAATTTTCCCTGTAGGCGGATTAATTACCGGAATTATTATATCTAAATATTGCCCGGACCCAATTATATCAGGTTACTTTTTCTTAGCGGCATTTTTGGTATACTTATTTTTCAGTTTATTTATAAAAGATCCGGTCTATAAATATAGATACAACAAGATTCATACTATCTGGATATTCCTTGTTTTTGGCGGAGTAGGAATCTTAGATGGATATTTGGCTAAATCAAAAATCTCTGACAGTCTTATCAAAAATTCAATTTACGCAGACGGTACAGTTACGTCTATTTCCTCAACCACCGGCGGAGATAAATGCATTATAGAAATAGATAATCTTATTGACTCTGAGTTGAAATGCCATTCAACAGAACACTTTCCTATTATCCTTAAAACGGAGACCTTTGATTACGTTTGCGGCGACAGGATAAGATTCAGATTTGAGCCAATCACGATAACGGATAATCCCAATTATTTTAACACGGGATATGCTTCGCATCTCGCAAATAAAGGGATAAAATATATTTCAACAGTAAATTCCAAGGAAATATTCTTTTTAGAACATCATACAACACTATCAAGTATTGCTGCAAATATCAGATCTCCATTAGAATCAAAAATCGAAAATTGCGGATTATCCACTCCGACGAACCATTTTTTAATAACAATATTACTTGGAGACAGGAGCTATCTTGACAATGATAATAGAAATTCTTTTGCTGACGGAGGAATTTCACATATAATTGCACTTAGTGGAATGCATGTGGGAATTTTAGCCGGAATTCTATTATGGATTCTACTTCCGTTCAATCTAATCGGGAGATATAAACTTCGAATTATCATTACAACAATCGGACTTTTCATATATGCATTTATCACCGGATTTAATCCGTCGACAGTAAGGGCTGTTCTGATGGTTGCCGCTGTCACAATCACAATTGTAAGCGAAAGAAAAAACAACGCGTGGAATTCGTTGTTGTTTGCCTCCTTTTTTATTCTTCTTCTTAATCCCGATTCTCTTTTCGATATAGGTTTTCAGCTAAGTTTCTTATGTGTTATGGCCTTAATATTCTTTGGCAATACTCTAAATCCAATCAATCATAAGAAACATCCGATTCTCTATAAAGTGTCATCCTTATTTATATGTTCAATCGTTGCAACATTTGCCACATGGTGCATTAGTGCCTACTATTTTGAGATAATACCCTCAATGTTTCTTATCTTAAATGTTATCACAGTTCCTCTTCTGCCCCTCTTCATATTTCTTGCATTAATATATATTTGCTTATCATCCATTGGATGTAATATTGAATTATTGGCGAGAATATTAGACATTGCATATAATGGATTGATTGAATTAATAAATTGGCTGACCCTTAACGGGAGTACATCCATACATTTTAAACCGTCGTTAATTTCAGTGTTTATTTGGACATTGATATTGCTGATGCTTGCGTATCTCTGTAACGGATACAAGCCAAAGATTCTAAAATATGCATCATGTTGCACTTTTATTATTTTTATAGTATGTCTAATCTATCCGGGGAACATGACAGCTAAGGGAATTATCGTTCAGGACTATTCCTCTAATATCTCCATTCTCTTCAAAAATAAGAAATCCGAGCAATTATTCAAAGCTGCATCAAAATCAATTTGTGAGATTAAGGATGGCACCAAAAATTTCCTTATTATAGATCATCCAGACTTGGATATAAATAAAATCGGTCGTAAAAAATACGATGCCATAATACTTGCTTCAGGCATTACCATGGAGGATATTTACAGAGTGGTCCCCTATCTTGAAACAGATGTGTATATTCTTCATTCGAGCATCCGAAAGAAGAAAGAGAATAAAATTCAACAGTATCTCGACAGTCTTGGGCTGCAATATCATTCATTACGAAATGACGGACCTTGGAGAATTATTTATAATTGAAGTAATGAAGTCGTTAGCTTTCAACGGCTCAAATCGCGAATCTTACTTCCCAACGCTAATTAAAGTCCTTAAAAATAACTGCAATTATATGGCGTTTACTATTTATAACCTCTCCTAAAGATATTCAATAACATAAACTTCTAAAGCAGAAAAGTAACGCTCTGTATTGAAGGGAAGGTGTTTAAAAGACCTTTATAGAACCTTATTTTTTCTGCAAAAGAATTAAACAGATTATTTATGAACACGCCAAATGTTCAACATAAAGCCATAGGATTTCTCTTTGATCTTGACGGTGTAATTATAGACAGCGAGAAAGAATACACAAGAATTTGGACAGAAATCGATGAGTTGTACCCAACAGGAGTGGAAAACTTCGCCATTAAGATAAAAGGCCAAACACTTCCTGAAATATTAAATGCTCATTATCCGGAGGAAATACACAATGAGATAATCGCGCAGCTCAATAAACGTGAACAGAAAATGCCCTACGAGCTATTACCGGGCGCTCAGAGCCTTCTAAATTATTTAAATGAAGAATCTATCGGTCGGGCGCTCGTTACGAGCAGTAACGAACTAAAAATGCGTCATCTTCGCCAAGAATTGCCATTTCTGGAAGATTGGTTTAATAAAGTCATAACTGCAGACCATATCCATAAATCCAAACCTGACCCGGAAGGCTATCTTCTTGCTTCAAAACTTTTAGGTGTCCCGGCAAATGTATGTGTTGTATTCGAAGACTCATTGCAAGGAGTAATTGCCGGTAAAAGTGCGGGGTGTTTTGTTGTCGGATTAACCACAACCTTAACGGAAGATATTCTTAACCCCTATGCAGACATGTTGGTTGATAACCTTTCTTCTGTAAAGCCGGAAGAAATTATAAAAATTCTAAAGGAAAGATGAGTAACATTCCATTAGCCGAACGATTACGCCCTACTACTCTGGAAGACTATATTGGACAGGATCACATAGTTGGTGAAAATGGCATTATTCGCCGCATGATAGAGTCGGGAAAGGTAAATTCTTTTATCCTATGGGGACCTCCGGGAGTTGGAAAAACAACTCTCGCAAAAATCGTCGCTTCACAAACAGAAGTCCCCTTTTACACACTTTCTGCAGTTACATCAGGAGTAAAAGATGTGAGGGAGATATTGGATAAAGCGGAAAAGGACGTGCACAACATTTTTTCTAAGGGACGCCCAATTCTTTTCATCGATGAAATACACAGGTTTAACAAATCTCAACAGGACTCCTTACTGGGAGCTGTTGAAAAAGGAATTGTCACTCTTATTGGAGCAACCACCGAGAATCCATCTTTCGAGGTGATCCGACCATTGTTATCAAGAGCTCAGGTATATACCCTTAAACCACTTGATGATAAGGGGCTTGAACAGCTTCTGAATCGTGCACTGACTAAAGATAATATTCTGGCCGGCAGGAAATGGGAAATAAAACAAACTGATGCGCTTTTCAGATTCGCAGGAGGTGACGCAAGAAAGCTCCTTAATATTCTTGATCTGCTTGAACAATCCGTACCCGAAAATGAAACAATAGTTCTTGACGACACAACCGTTACCGAAAGTCTTCAGGAGAATCCGGCAGCCTATGATAGAAATGGAGAAATGCATTATGACATAATTTCTGCATTTATTAAATCTATTCGAGGAAGTGATCCGCAAGCGGCAGTTTACTGGTTGGCACGAATGGTGGCAGGAGGAGAAGACCCCAAATTTATAGCCCGACGTCTGGTAATTTTAGCATCTGAAGACATTGGTCTTGCAAATCCGAATGCTCTTCTTTTAGCAAATGCCACCTTCGATGCTCTTGCAAAAATAGGCTGGCCAGAAGGCAGAATTATACTTTCTGAATGTGCCATTTATCTTGCAAATTCCCCTAAAAGCAATAGTGCTTATCTTGCTATCGATGCTGCTCTTGATGCAGTAAATAAAACCGGAAATCTTCCTGTTCCACTCCATCTTCGAAATGCACCGACAAAATTGATGAAAGATATGGGATACCACAAAGGGTATAAATATGCGCATGATTATGCAGAAAATTTTGTCGAACAACAGTACCTTCCTGATGAACTTAAAGAGTCTGTTTTTTGGAAACCAGGTGCAAATCCGCAAGAATTTAAAATGCAGGAACGACTGCAAAATTTAAAATCTATTTCAAATAAGAGTTAGGTTTTCCCACGG
Source organism: Bacteroides sp. (assembly GCA_014802335.1). GTDB lineage: Bacteria > Bacteroidota > Bacteroidia > Bacteroidales > Muribaculaceae > Lepagella. The sequence goes on from JAAVCL010000016.1 coordinate 178,323, forward strand.
AATAACCAATATACTAAATCTATAAGTGTTCAAATCAAGACCCCAATCCATCCGGAAGAAATATTCTTCTCTTGTGGATTGGGGCCTTGATTTTTTCTATGCCCATTTATATGCGTATATAGAAATCTAATATGAAACTTGCCTATTTTAGTGGATGGCCCCCTATGAGGAAGCTAAATTAAAGATTAATGATGAGTCTCTAAAATAGATATTAAAACAATTCTCCGGCACAGTAAAACGATTAAAAGTTGTATTTTACCGTTTTTTATACTCATCACTTCATATACCTTAACGCCTCTAATTGTTCATCAAAAATATATAATAAAGTAATTATTTACCATATTTATTTGTCATCGAAATATTCTTTAATATACATCCTGTCTTGATCCAAAAGACAAATTAAAATAATTAACCAGAACAAGACATGATAAAAAACAAATATCCCTTTTTGTCCAAAAAAAGAGATATTATAAAAAATAATTTTTGAAAGAAATAGTGAAGAATCAGAATGGAATAATAAAGCTGCTTATTAATAAAAGTAAATTTAGTTGTTATTTTTAAATGGAACAAAGGTTTCAAATGTAGAATCGTCATAATAAACCGTAATTTGAGTAACTTTTCGAGCAGATTTTTTAAATTCTTCTATTTGAAGTTGTAAATCCTTAATAGAAGAAAGAGCTTCAACTAACCTATTATCAGCCATTTGACCCTCTGAATCACCCATATTTAAGGCTCTGACGTTTTCATTATTCTCAACATCCGATAGAATGCCTGAATTTTTTAAATTATCATTCTCATTATTGTTGCCAAATCGGGAAGAATTGCCATTAAAATTATTAGTGGGACGCGCAGAGTCATCTCCGGGGGTAGAGGAAGCGGATGAAGGTTGTAAATTATCAGAAATCATAGGTCCCTCTCCAAACAATAGCCATAAGACAGAAAGCTCAGGGTAAGCTTTATGGATTTGCCCAACAAGCACATCACTAATTTTCTTATTTCGTCCACTAAGGAGCTGAGAAAGGCTCGGTCTGGGTATTCCACATTCGTCGGCAAACTGAGAATATGTTAAGCCCATTGAGTCGATGAACCCTTTTAGACGAATTGCAACATTTTGATCCTCCATTTTATTATTTAAAATTCTAAATTGTATTTACAAAATTAATATTTTTATTTGCAAATTGCAAATAAAAATATTTTCATTTACTAATTTATGTTTGCAAATTACATTTTAAAATCAACATTTATTCAACTGATTTTATAATATATTTTATTAAAGCATTTTCTACATTGCCTCTATAAATTTCATAGTTAGTTTAATTTAGCATTTCAGAATACAATAATAGACTATTTTACTTCAAATCTACCCCATTTCATAAAGAAGAATCACGCGTTTATGCTTTATTACTTAGTTTTCAGACAGTTATACCAAATATAAATAAATGTTAAATGGCATATTTTACATTCGAAACTCGTTTACAAAATACAATTTTCATAAATGAAATTGTCATTTATAAACGGAAATAGTTTACAATTAACAATATTTTAATTTACATTATCACTAATTACAATTGCAATCAGCCATTATAATTTAGATTTGAAAAATATTTAATTATAAAATGCAAACTCACAATATTTCTAAATTTGTCTATGTTCCAATTTGACCAATTTTTGTATTTTCTAAATTTGACACTGCACTCCCCTTTTAACTCATAAATTTTTTCCTGTATTTATTTTTTTCAGTTTATCTTCAGAATGTAATTTTTCCTATAATCTTATACGTTATTCTAAAATTTTAAAACGTCAGGGGCTTATTTATTACGTGAAATCACAATAACCTTTTAATTCACAAGAGATTGACATTTCAGTTTTTATTGAAGTAGAAATTCTCATTTAGCGCTTTTGGGGCCAAATAGCAGTGTATTTTACTTATTTGAGCTTTTTATTGATATACACATTGGTTTTGAGAGTTCCTATGACTTAAATATCAAATAAAAAAATCTCCTGCATCATTGTTATGCAAGAGATATCCTAAAAGATTTTTGGGATGTTAATTTCTTAATCCAGTAATAAAGATATAGACGCGTTGATTGACGGTATACCAAAAGCCTCGGTGACCAGATTATCAGTATCTCTGCGCCTGAAGACGATTTCACAAATATCACGTTTAGACATTACGTAGGCAGCTTGTGAAGGAGTAAGATTATCCATCGATAATTGCTTTATAAAAAGTTTGCCATCTCTGACATCAAATTTATCAAAAGTATATTCATACTCCCCTTTCGCGAGAATCGAATATTTTAAATCTCTTCGTACATTGGCTTGAAATTTTAGAATCTCAGGAAGATCTAAAACTTTCACCATTCCATACACTTTAGCATGATCTGCCAATGAGTATACGCGCTCGGTCACGGAAATAGTAGGAACTTGTGCAGCATCGGCCATGTAGGAACCATACGAACGAGACCACAATGCTTTTCTATCCATTTCTACAGTCGACACATAATGTTTTATAGCCATTTGTTCAAATTTAGTTTTAATCGCACTCATGGCTTTGTATCGGCTGGCAATATCAGAAACATACATCTTATGAATATTCACTACAGTTCCATTTTCCGCCACCGTAGTGAAGGCGACCCCTGTAACTTCTCCATTTGAATTATGCACAACGAATACAGTTCCACTACTAATAATATTCTCTTTTATAATATTGTAGAGGTCTTTTTCACTATGAATTATTTGCAGGCCATCTTGTGAAGACTCCTGCTCCATGATCATCTTAATTACAGCATTAACTAAATCGTCATTCTCCGGAGAATCAATATTAATTTCTTCAACTTTTAAAGAAGCATAATAACGTCTTTTTATATCAATTGCTTTATTTTTATGCTCCTGTAATACTGCCTCGTACTCTATGTCGAAATCATGCACAGATGTATAATTATCAATTATACGATAAAACGCATTTACATATTCCCTGTCGTGGTAATACTTGCGCAGACCCATATCGGCCGGAATCAGAAAAGTAAAAGCATATCCACCTTCTTTGGCCTTTTGATTAATCTCAGAAAGGAGTTTAGTCATCAATCCTCTGGACCTATATTTAGGCTTCGTAGCTAAACCACATAGATAAAGACCTGATACTTTATTATCAGAGTTTCCGAAATTATAAGGAACCCCTAAAAGGCCGGCAACTACTTCTCCATCTATTACTTCATAAGCACAGAGATTCTCGTCAAAGTAATTATCAAAAATCAGCGATATATACTCATCGGAATCATGGAATGTATCCTTCCAAAGTTGAGAAAGGCGCTTTTTTAATTCTGTATCTTTCATAAAGATTTCTGATTAGTAGATCTCTGTAATCTCAAAGCTGACCAACCTGTATCACTAACTTTTCGAGATGTCTCTTCAAAGTTATACTCACGGGCCGCTGATAAAATCAATGGAATGTCCTCTTCGTAAAATCCGCTTAACATCATAACCCCATTCTCATTCAGAGCCCGGGCATATTTAGAAATATCCGCGAGTATAATATTCCGATTAATATTAGCAAATAGAATATCGGCCTTTTTCAGGCCCTCTAAGGCGCTCGCATCCCCATGAATAAGGTTCATATTAACTTTATTCAGAGAGACGTTCTCAAGCGCGTTTTCATAAGCGGGAAGGTCTATCTCGATTCCTATCACCTCCTTGGCTCCGCGTAATGAAGCGAGAATTCCGAGAATTCCCGTCCCGGTGCCCATGTCAATGATCAACTTATTATGGAGATTTTCATTCAGAATGTGGCGCACCATGTTGGATGTCGTGTCATGGTGTCCTGTACCGAAAGCCATTTTGGGGTCTATAACAATGTCATATTCCGCCTTAGGAACATCTTTATGGAAAGAGGAGTGAATAACGCAAGCATTGTCAATCAGAATAGGTTTAAAGTAATTCTTTTCCCATTCTTCGTTCCAATTTTGCCCCTTTACAAACTCCTGGGTTATAGCAAACTCTGTTTCTATTTGAAAATCATTTAATACTTCATGAGCTAACTTTTCACCCTCACCGAGCGCAGTATTAATATATGCGAAAAGACCGGATTCGTCCGGTTCGAATGATTCGAATCCAACCTCACCAAGATAAGCGGCGGCAAGATCTGTGATGTCTGAATTAACAGGCGAAAAGTTTATTCTGATTTTATAATAGTCATTCATTATTCAAATAATGCTTTGGAAAGTTCAATTGAAATATCAAAACAAACTGTCTTTTATTTCTTTTTTCTTATAAGGTTATAACCTTTTTTTGCTGTTCCAAACAACGATATACCCATCATTACATAGTCAAGAGCATTCAAATTGGAAAAGACTTTTGAAGCAATGGTAGTTGCAAGTTTAAATTTTGAAGTTCCAGACGCTTTCTCTTTACGTTTAGGCTTAAAATTATCTACTGATTGCATAAGTTTTGCTTTGCAGAATTCTTTCCGCAGCGCCAACATTGCCCTGTGATACTTAATCTCTTCCATCGTGTAACCTTTGAAAGAATTTGGTTCGGTATTTGACTCTGTCACGGGAAGGTTCTTGTCTGTTTCTTTCATATCGGGAAAAGATTAATGTTTTTTATCAAAAAATACCTTTGTAATGAGACGTGCAATTGGGTTCATCAGCAGAGGCCGGCGAAGCAGGAAGAATACACCTAAAAGAATACAAATTGCACCTGCTGTTGAAAGATATGCCAGCGCCGGATTCATCATTAATTTAAACACTTCAGCTAAGGATAAGGCAAGCATAATAAGCACTACCATTGCAAGAAGTAAAGCTACGAATCCTATTATCAATGAACCCATCAGGAGAGTCATTTTTTCAGCAGCTGTAAGCTTCAGATACTCAACTTCCAGGGTTAGCCATCTCTTGGACTGGTCTGCAAGACTGCGGATCTCTTCGAGTATATTTGTTTTCATTACATTAAAAAATTATTAACTTCTCTTTTGTAAGTATGTGTTCGAAATTATTTAATGTATTGCCTCATAAATTATGAGGCGAACTTTAGAATCCGGCTTCCGTTGCTATGGAACCTCATACCGCCTTCAGCCAAATCTTAAAATTCATCCACATTCTTCATAACTCAATACGTTAAATAATTTCGAACACATACTTGAGAAGTTGGTTATATATGTTTATAACACTAAAATTACTAAAATATTCTTCAACTCACAACTTGAGTATAGCTATATATTCATCAAATAACAGTTATTCTGTCATGAGTGGCGGATTAAACAGATTTTTCTTTTTAGAAGGTTTTCCGGCTTTTCTCCACTACAAAACTTCAAGAATGATGTTAATTGTGATAATTACATATTTGTAATCCCAGAATTCAGCTGTCACCTTACTGTTCATTCCACCACGACAGTTACTTTATTAAGTCATATATGCATTTTATTGCACCTTTGATATTTTTAGTGGTCTCATTTATCTAAATGAAATTGATAAGTAGATCTAAGAACTGAGATTTTTATATTGATGCAATTCTTGAGAACCCTGCATCATTCCTGTCATTCTTGTTGACTTTGAAATTGTTCATCTTTCGTTTGGCACGTAAACACCTGCTTCACAATTTCAAATCTATTCAAAAAATCCTCGGAAATAAGTCAGGCTTAATTTTTAAGAGCTTCTTATAGGCCCATTATAATGTGATCAATCTGTTTATAACTACTAAAAAATGGGCTTTCCGACTTTTCAGGCCGGAAAGCCCATATATCTTAAGGGCAATATGTTTACCCACAAATTATTCTTCTGAAGCAGCTAATTCAGCAACGAGGGCGTCTACTTCATCATCACTGATCTTAATGCCTTTCTTTTTGAGGATAGAGCATAAACGAGCTCTAACGTCAGCACCTTTTTCAGGAGTGAAAAGCATTGCAGCTCCACAGCCTACAATTGCTCCGCCTACAAAGGCAGAAATTAATGTTAATGCTCTCATATTTTTTATTATATTAAATTAACGGGAATTAAAGCACCTTATCAATCTGATCTTCTATTTCATCAACGAGCTCGTCCATTTTGCTCTTCTTGAGACAAATACCTTTTTCCTTTAGAATTTTTACAATTTTAGAACGAACATCTTCTCCTTTTTCAGGAGCAAGAAGAAGACCAACAGCAGCACCTGCAACAGCACCACCTATCACTGATAAAATTACATGTAATGGTTTCATATTTATTTATATTTTAAATTATTTCATTTTATTATTGCCTGAAAAACAAAGTTATCAGACGTAATTTTATATATATAACGTCTGAACAAGCGAAAAAGATTTCAGAATTAAAAATTAATTATTCAAGTTTTGTAAGTTCATCTTACAAAACTTGAATAATTAATAATAAATAATTAATAAAAAAGTCTTCAATAAAACTTATTTACTGGCCATCAAGGAGCCCGACATTAATGATTGATAGGCCATTACTCCATGTTCTGATAATTCTACAGTTGTGTAATCTCCTGTCGGAGTTATCATTTTTACATGAGAATCATCTAAGAATGTCATGAAAGGAACACTTTCACCTTCCGAGGTACGGAAGCTCCATGTTTGGCTATCTGTCTGGAAATCCAATCTTACTTCCTCGCCCGTTGTTTCATGCGTTATAGTATATCCTTTGCCATCGCAAGCAATCAAATAGCGTCCATGCTCTGTATCTACAGCCTTGACGGATGCAGTAAGAGGGTTGTCTCCGCTCCAAAACTCAATTGAGTTTATGACAACAAGGTCGGCTAAAGCTGTAATTTCATATACAGGGAGCACCCAAAAAGCAAAAAATACAAGTTCATTCACAAATTTGGATCCTATCGAGCGATTCCATGCAAGCACTTTATTTGTCAGCGCGAAAGAACCGATGCATGATGTAAACACAAGTGACGAACCGGCTAATAAGATTGCTGATACAGCGAATTTTACTTTCTTCATTTTATATATAATTAAAGATTTAATTTTAGTATGATTTAAAAGAGAAGGATTAGTTTCGTAAAATCTATCATGTTGCGAACCTCCGGTCACGAAATTAGCTATTTTTTTTATATATTCAAACTAATCAAAGCTGTTTTGCCGGTCCGAAAGAGCTTGAATAACCATCATTATGTCCTATATGGCCCTTTGTCATTTCAACCGCGAGTCTTAGAACATGATTTTTGCCATTACAATTATCAACTGCCGACATCAGTCGCCTTGACCTCAACTTTATTTCTCTTTGAGTTTCCATATCTTCAAAAAGCGTGGGAGCCATAGATGAAAAAGATGATATGTCATTGAGCACAACTCCCGCTCGCTTATAAAAGCAACCAGGTTCAAATATATGATCTAACAATGATATACCCGTAGACACAATAACCCCGGCATCGGATACAGGAATGGAAAAACGGGTGGTTGCCGACGGAGAAACATATTCTTTTTCCTTATGAAATCTGTTGGTTGCGAGCCATACACTCATTTCTCCACACTCTCCTCCCATTAGTCGCAATCGTCTGGAAACATGGTTTGAATAGATAGCAATACGTGAACGTAAATAGTCATAATCATCCACATCAATAGGGAATGTTCTGCTTTCACTTATCGAATCTTGGAGAGTATGGTTCACATGCTCAAGATCAATGCAACTTATTCCATGAAGTTCACACCATGATCTTTCTCCAACAACTCCAAGTTCACCCTTTACCCATGCGCGATCTTTAATCGCAAAATCATATATCGTGTACACACCCTTCCCATATAACCGTTTTGCAAGTCTTCTTCCGATTCCCCACAGCTCCCCAATTGGAAGAGTTGTCAATACCTTTTCAATCTCCCTTTTATTATTAAAGACAATAACTCTTTTACCTGCTTTTTTACCATATTCGGTTGCAACTTTTGCCAAAGTCTTGCTTTCTGCAAAACCTATAGTTACCGGAATTCTTTCTTCCTGCAGACATCTTCGGCATATTTCCTCTCCTATTGTCTGAAGGGCATTATCCGGAATGCCATCCATATCAAGAAAAGCCTCATCAACTGAATAGTCTATTGTGGATGGTGCGAACTCCCGAAAAATATCGTGAAGGCGTATACTTATAGAACGATATAGAAGATGATTACCCGAAAGTGCAATAACATTCCCTTTTTGAATTAAATCTCTAATCTCAAATGCGGGTTGCCCCATTCTTATTCCAAGAGCCTTCGACTCATTACTCCGAGCCACCACACATCCGTCATTGTTGCTGAGCACAACAACTGCCAATCCTTCTAACTTCGGATTTACCGAGCGTTCGCAACTCACAAAAAAATTATTACAGTCAACAAGTCCTGTCATCGCGTTATTTTGATAAATTTGTGCCCCCTGCTTGGGAATTTTTTCCGAGCATAAACACTAAGCGCACAATGCAGTTAACGTTACAGATATTAATTTAAGAGATTAATGAGATGTCTTAACCACATCAATATTCCTATATATAATTCCGTCCTTTATAGAAATAAAATTTTCATTTACCAAAAAATTCATGACTTCGGCTAAAGGTCGGCCCGACAATAATAAATAATGAGACAATATTCTTAAATCCACTCCATTGGGATGATGATTCAGAAAAGAGAGAACTCTTTCTATATTCGTCTCAGTGTCATTCTTGGAACTTTTATTTTTTTGTCTACAAGTGTCACACTTTCCACATTTTTTTTGGGGAATTTCTCCAAAATATTCAAGCATCCTGTTTTCTCGACATATAGAATTATTGAACGCATAGTCAATCATGGCTTCCACACGTTGAGACATAATCTCTTTTCTCTTTTCATATATATCTTTTCCAATCTGGAGATATTTTGGCTCCTCTCGTGATGTGGGAAGATAAATCAGAGGCATTCGCGAGCGGGGAATATAACTCATGACCTTCGACCTCGAAAGTTCAAGTAATGCATCATAAACATCTTTTTCGGTTATTCCTACAATCCGAGCTAATCTACTCTCACTAATATAAACATACTCTGAAAATAAACCGGTGTATTCCCTTAAAGCCGCGGTCAATACATGCTCTGCGTTGTCACTGATATTATTTAAATGATATAGTTGTTCGCGATGACAAACAATCATAATCCTCGACCGATGATCGGCCTCTTCCATAAATGAAATATATCCGGCTTGTTCCAAAAGATGAATTGCGGCACGACACATCCGCTGCTGATAGCCGAATGTTTCACAGAACTTTATTAAATCAAATTCTTTTAATGTGTCATATCCTTCCCCAACTGAGACATGAAGGTTATTGCATATCCGTTCATATATCTTCCGGATAATATCCCGGTCGGGAAAATTTTCAGAAATACGCCGTCTTAAGACACCTTTGTCATTTTTGTTTATTAGCAAGACTGCATAACTTGTTAAACCGTCTCTACCGGCGCGACCAGCTTCCTGATAATATTCTTCAAGGCCGGGAGGCATATCGTAATGAATTACAACACGCACATCAGGCTTGTCGATGCCCATTCCAAAAGCATTGGTGGCAACAATAACCCTTATTTCATCTCTTTTCCATCTATTCTGACGTTCTTCCTTTACATCATACGTCAAACCGGCATGATATGATTCAGCCGTAACACCGGAAGCCCTAAGAAATTCGGCGATATCATTGGTTCGCTTTCTGCTTCTTACATAGACAATAGCTGAACCTTGGGTATGCAACAGAATGTGCAAGACTTCACTTATCTTAGTCTGGCACGACCTGACGATATAATTGATATTATGCCTGACAAAACTCATCTTGAGAGTTTTGACATCTTTCATATCTAATTGACGGCAAATATCTTCAGCAACTTCAGGAGTGGCAGTGGCTGTCAAAGCCAAAACAGGAACATCCGGCTTTAACTTTCGTATCTTGCGAATTTTTAAATAGCATGGCCTGAAATCATAACCCCATTGTGAAATACAATGAGCTTCATCAACTACAATAAGACTAACCCGTATGCGGCGTAATTCTGCTAAAAAGGATTCATTTGATAATCGTTCTGGAGAAATATACAGTAATTTTGCACCACCGTTCATCAATTTCTCCCGAGCGACATTACGTTCATTTAACGACATCCCCGAATGAAAGAAAACAGCTTTTATCCTTCGGCGTCTTAAGTTATCAACCTGATCTTTCATTAATGAAATTAAAGGCGTGACAACAATAGTTACTCCGTCGAACATCAATGCCGGCACCTGGAAAGTAATGGATTTTCCTCCCCCGGTGGGCATAAGCCCTAACGTATCATGTCCATTTATAACAGACTCGACAATCTCAGCCTGCAAAGGCCTGAAACCGTCGTAACCCCAATATTTTTTTAGAGTTTCAACGGCCGTCATATTATTTTTTTGCTTCCGAAGGTCGTATGTCGCGAATCATCAATTGTATTGTGTCGCTGTTTGCACCATGCCGTATTTGTTCGATAGTATAACAGATATCAACCGGCTTATGTGAATGTATGCGTTCAAAGTAAGGAGCCATATTAAATGCTATTGCATTGATCACATGACTCGTACTGTCATCTTCCAGCTCGAGTTTAATATGTTCCAGATTTTTACCAACCAATTTGGATGTTCCGAAATCAAAAACATTCCTTGTGCGAAACACCGGTTTCTGATTTCCGGGTCCGAAAGGATTGAATTTTTTGAGCATTCCAACCAATTCCGGAGTAATATCTGCAAATTCTATATCAGCATCAATGTCAATGTGAGGTTCCAATTGATTAGGAAGAATATGGGCGGCCACATACTCTTCAAACCTTCTTCTAAATTCCGGAATATTTTCTTCTCTTAAGGACAGACCCACTGCATAGGTATGACCGCCAAAATTTTCCAACAGATCTCTCACTGAATTTACGGCAGAGTAAATATCAAAACCTTGCACCGAACGGGCCGAACCCGTAGCCAACCCGTTAGACTGAGACAACACTACAGCCGGCTTATAATATAACTCCGTGAGCCGGGAGGCCACAATCCCGATCACACCCTTATGCCAATCCTTATTAAAGATTACAATTGAGCGTTTATCTTTTACAATGCCGACATTTTTTTCTATCAACGCATTCGCTTCTTCCGTGATTTTCTTATCAACTTCCTTTCGCTCGCGATTATGTTGATCTATGTCTTTCCCCTTCTCGTAAGCTTCATGAAGATCTCGGCTCACAAGAAGATCCACCGTCTCCATACCACTCTGCATTCTGCCTGAAGCATTTATACGGGGACCGATTTTGAAAATAACCTCACTGATCGTAATGTCCTTATTGGTCAGCTTGCAAAGGCGCATTATACTGCGCAATCCTAAATTTGGATTTGAATTCAGCCGCTTTAGTCCATGATAGGCCATCACACGGTTTTCATCAACGATTGGCACCAGATCCGAAGCAATAGAAACGGCAACAAGATCGAGCATTGACTCAAGTTCATTGTGGCTACCGAGCCCGTTGCTTATGGCAAACGCCTGCATAAACTTAAATCCCACTCCGCAACCGCTCAAATGTTTGCAAGGGTAAGTGGAATCCGGCATTTTAGGATTCAAAATAGCCACAGCCTCCGGCAATTCCTCGTCAGGGACATGATGATCACAGATTATAAAGTCTATTCCCTTGGTCTTTGCGTATGCAATTTCTTTGATAGCCTTGATTCCGCAATCGAGCACGATTATAAGTTTCACACCGTTCTCGGAAGCATAATCAATACTTTTCATTGATATTCCATATCCCTCATCGTCGCGCGTCGGAATATAATATTCAACGTTTGAATAATAATTCTGAAGATATTTATAAACTAATGCAACTGCAGTTGTGCCGTCAACATCGTAGTCTCCATAAATCATTATTCTCTCTTTAGCTCCCATCGCCTTGTTAAGACGACGGACCGCCTTGTCCATATCCGGCATCAGGAATGGATCATGCAGATCATTCAGAGAGGGTGAAAAGAACGCTTCCGCCCCTTCAGGCGTAGAAACCCCACGGCGCACAAGGAGTTCTGCGATGGCATCGATGTTACCGCAATATGGCAACATCCTGTCTGCTTCCTCCTTCTGCTGAAGCGTTAAAGGCTGATAATTCCACTTATTTGTCATTGCTGTCATGAGTCTTTTCAATGGAGACCAGCTTTCAAAATAGTAAGATACTAAGTCGGTCTTATAAATTAGTTTATAATGAAATAATTCCTTGTGGCTACGCCTCTTTTCGGTCTTTTTTACTGTCTTTGAAATTGTTCATCAGCCGTTTAGCCAGCTAAACTACTTCTTCTCAATTCCAAGTACATTCAAATAATCCTCTAGAATCAGTCATTGCTAATTTCCAAGAGCTGCTTATCAAATTATTGTAAATTGAAACACTTCTCTCCAATTTGCAAATATACAAAAAAATCAGAATCCATAAAAGATGTTTTTAAACACTCAAAGAATATTTTTATAAACTTTATGCCAACAGGTTAATGATTCCAAATTTATTGAATAGGAAAATGGAATTTTTTTAAATTTTTTTTTGCAAATAAATAAAAAATAATTAATTTTGCAGCATACAAAATGACCGGGGCATTAGCTCATCTGGCTAGAGCGTTTGACTGGCAGTCAAGAGGTGACGAGTTCGAGTCTCGTATGCTCCACTTCAGAACAACATAACATCATTAAACGCTATTATGCTTGTAATCAGGCTGTTGAAGCCAGATTGCAAGCTTTTTTTATTGGCATCGGAAGCCTTTCATACCTCCCGAATTTGTATTTTTGAGGTGTTAGGTTATGGATTTTAATGGAATATAAGGGAATTTTGATGACTTTGTTTCAACAATGTTTCAACAGAATACACTAAAATTCACTTTACAGTATAGTTGTTTATTAACAAAGTTTGACAATTTAAAATTACGGTATTATACTCTTTAATTGAGTCATGCAAATAGCAAATAGCAAATAGCAAATAAAAAACCAACCAACAAGAAATACTATCGCCTTTCGGAGCATTCCTGTTGGTTGGAGTTATGACTATAAAGGATTGTCAAATTTACTTAAATGTGTCAGGGAGATCATTTTCATAAAGCACCGCATCTCCTTTCTTTAGTATTTTTGCCAATACCGATTGTGCCTCATTAAATGATGCTACTTCATAAAGATTTGACTTATGGAAATCAGTGGCGTTGATACCTTTTGTTATTGCCTCCCTATTGTATTCACCCACAATTATCGCAACGTCAAGATGTTCTCCGATCTGTCTGCCGAATTGCTCGTTAAGATTAAATTGTTCAGCTCCCAATTCTATCATACCGGGAGTAACAATTATCCGTTTTCCTTCCTTAAATTGCGAAAGAACATCAATTGCCATTTTAGAACCCGATGGATTGGAATTGAATGCATCATCTAAAATAGTCACCCCTCCCGGAGTTGTCTTTATGCTTAATCTGTGTTCCACCTGTTCTATCGTGGAAACAGCGTACTTAATCTTATCGGGCGACATCCCCATATTTAGAGCAATTACAATTGCAGCAAGCAAATCGGAAACGTTACATTCACCCAGCAATCGGGTTTCAACCTCAAACTGAAGATCATCAGGGCCGACAACTAAAAATTTTGTTCCCGAAGCCCCATATCGGATATCTTTTGCAATATAATCACACCCGTTTGGATTGGTGATCCCATATCGTAAGCATCGAGTGTTAGTCACCACTCTGTCGGCACATTGGGGAAAATCATTATTTATCACGGCACATCCCGACGATGGGAGATCGTCAACGAGTTCAAACTTTGTATCCCGAACATTTTCGATTGTTTTAAACGATTCAAGATGCATAGGACCGACGGCAGTAACTATACCCATTGTGGGGTGCACTATATCGCATATTTCCTTAATATCGCCTTTCTGTTTTGCACCCATTTCACAAACGAATATCTGATTATAGGGCTTCATATACTCCCGTATTGTTCTTACAACGCCCATTGGTGTATTAAATGAACCGGGGGTCATAAGGACATCATATTCTTCTCCTAATATTCTTGTAAGGTAGTGCTTCGTACTTGTTTTACCGTAACTCCCCGTAATGCCAATTATTTTTAAATCGGGCATCGACTTAAGTATCCTGCGCGCGTCATTAATGTAACTTTGTTGAATATGCTTTTCAACGGGGATGAGGATGATATGTGCTATCATTAATATTATCCACGAAAATACAGAAAGCAAAAATATCAAGCCCAATGTCAATTCTGCTCCGGCATAAATACCGTAATACTTTCCCCAGGTTGCTATGGCGGTAGAAATTACTGCTCCTAATGATAAAATAAGAATTACAGAGTAAAGTCTCCAGACTCTCTTGGTGAACACCAGAGGCTTCTTATATTTTACTCTTAAAATCATGATAGTTTTAACGACTGCTACTATACCCACAAATAATGAGGCCAGCCTGAAATCTATAAGTTGGGTGGCAAAGAGCAATAAAAAGCAGGCTGCATCCGTCAGTCGCCATGCATTCATTATATTGGGTTTTAACCACCTCCAGTAACGATCCAGCCTATAACTGTTCTGTTGAAACATTTGGAGGTCGTATTTAAAGTTCAGCACCATGTAAAGGGCACAAACAACATAAATGACTATAAAAAAAACCATATTCCTTACTATAAAATTCTATTTATATTTTCAAACTCATCTAATTTTATAAGAAAACTACAAAACGTAATAAATGTAACATATAAAATTAGAATGAAAAGTCTCTTTTTAATTTGCTCCGGAAAGATCTTTCTTGAAAAATTCCTTCATCACAGCCGCAAAGCCACCCGGATTATCAAGAAAAGAATAGTGTCCTGCATCCGGAAATGCGACCAAGCCGGCATCCTTTATATGCTTCTCCATATAACGTGCATCCGACAGTGGGGTCGCAGTGTCATTCTCGCCCCAAATCAATAATGTAGATGCCTTAATTTCGGGCATGACATGTTTTAAATCTTCGTTGACACATCTACTCATCACAGCTCTCATTATCGACGATGAATTACGATAATCAGCGCTGCCTGCGGCTCCTCGCCATTTGTCGATTACCTGCTGACCTTTAGACTTGCCTAAAATTATTGGTAAAATCTTTTTTGCAAGTTTAAAAGAATATACCTTCAAATAATAATCTATTTTCCGTTTTGGTTTGATACCGGCGGCATCAATCAGAACCATCCTCGAAATTGGATTTCTGGACGACATTAATAAACTGATTCTTCCACCAAATGAGTGACCGATAAGAACCGGATTCTCAATATCTAATTTTTTTGAAAATTTCTCAATATATTTAGTAAAATCATCTACTCCCCAAGCCGTGGGAGGCTCATCACTTTTACCGTGCCCGGGAAGATCAAGATTGTATACATGCATGCCCGATTCAAGTAATGATGCCACACTTCTAACCGTTGTATGGTCACACCCCCATCCATGCATCAAAATAACCGGGTTCGCATCAACAGGACCCGTCTCCTGATAATGCATTTTTAACCCATCAATTAAAATATCTTTTTCCATAATAATTATAATACATGCAAAGATAATGAAAAAAATAAAGTCACTCCAAAGATTTAGATTATAATCTTTGGAGTGACTTTATCTATTAGATTAACGTGAGGTAATTCACGACTATCGGTTTATCAATTCATGCCAATATGCTCGTTTTAAGAGAACATTCTCGCCTGAAGGCTGGATTATTACAGGATCAGAAGATTCTGATGATTCAGGTTGAATTATATAATTTCCATTTTGACTATTGTCATGAAATGTATAAATAATATTCCCTGCAGAGCCTTCAACATCCATTTCTCCATCCATAAGCAGAGATGGATAACCGGATAAATTGGAATCGGATTTATAGACCGCCAACCTGAAATGATTCTCAGAAGGTTCACTTTCAAGCTTAGAGTCTATGCGATACACATCTCCACTTTCTGCATTTTTTAAACACATTATGGGCCGCCATCCTTCCCTGATTGACGGCTCTATACTTGCAATTTCAACCTTGCTAAGACTATCAATGTTCTTTTGTTCGGCAGATGAAATATAACTTACGTCATAAACATTATCATCCACCCAAATATATCGGCCGTCATCAAGACTCCATCCACGCCAGCCGTATTCACTCCACTTCTCAGAACCGGATTTGATGATGATATTTTTTAAAGAGTCATCAACGAGATTCCGATAATATTCACTCATTTGCTGAGGTGAATCAATATCGTGAAGAGGATATGGCCTTTGCAACGGATAACTCACAAGCTTGGCAAATCCGGCACTATCGTTTTCCGCAACAACCTTGACTAAATTTTTAACAGTTTCGGGAATGGTTTCATCCGAAATTACAGAGCTATTAATTTGATTAACATCGTCTGTATTATTTTTACTGTTTCCACAATTCATCAATGGGAGGCCGGCCACTAATGCCATTAAAATAGTTGTTTTCCTTATATACATGCCATCCTCAAATTATTCGTTCATTAAATTCAAAGCCATAATGACTTCCGGGGAGAGACTTTAAAATAGCTTCATCTACAACCTTTCCCGGCATAGAAATAAAGTCTGTTAGCGCATCAAAGCCTTCAGAAAATATTTTTGAAATCAAGATATTTTCATTTACCGCGCCTTGTCTCAATGCAAGGTTGGCCGACTTCGACTCTTCAATTAAAACCTCCTTGTTGTCTAACTTACGCTCGGAGCTTTCATTTATAAATAGAGTTTCAAATTCCTCTATACGTCTGCGCTGAATCTGTGAATGAATCTTTCCTCTGTATTTAGCGTGACTTATATAGGAGTCATAAATGTCGCGATTACCCGCTTTCAGTTTTTTTGCGACCATGCTTCTGAGTGCATTGCCACTGCCAATGTTATAGGCAAGAACACCCAAAATAAGGGAATCTTTACCCCACTCACGGAACACAGCACAATTTTTCAGTAGATCTTTTCTCAGAAGTTTGTCTGCTTCAGCCTCCGAAAGAGCACGCGAACGACTAAATTTTTCACCGGGAAGAACCCTATGTCCATATCCTACAAGTGGATAATGCTTAGGTTGGTGAAGACCTTCATACTTCTTAATTAATGCAACAGCTTTCTCGAAGTCCGAAACTTCCTTATCTGCAGTTGTTGTAATTGTCTGCTGCTCTGCGTTGTTATTAACTATTGAAAAGTTACTCTTCGAAGCAAGCAGACTGCTTAATGCCATGGCGGCGATTGTAATAGCTGATAATAATTTCATTTGCTTATTATTTAGTAACCGAAGAGTGATTCTGTTGCCAAACTTACAACTGCCCGACTCACAATATTGAACCAGTCTTCAGCCGACACCACGAATACGGGGCGCAGCTAAGCCACGTATTGGTAGTATCTCAGTTTTATCAATTGAACCGATTATATTATTTAATCATAATCGGGATGCTTCAGGAACTGCATCACACAGGATTCCGAAATCAGCATTGGCTTAATAACCAAGCCTATTCGTTTAGCATCAATTTATAATTATTTGAATCACACTAATTTCTTGCTTTCTTAAAAATCAATGTAACCCAATAATCTCAACTTCATATATAATAAACGTTTTAAACGAAAAAATGTTTTACAACATAATATTTTATTTTTATCACCATATTGTAACTAAAGAGTCTTTAAATATCTCTACTATCCCTGTTCATTAATTCTAATATTACTAATTGCCTGAAATTAAATTAGTTAATTATAGTTCGCCTCACGGCGGTTCATATTATCTCTTTATTATAAATAATTACTAAAAATAACATGAGATATGTTGAACAAAGCAGTTGGGAATATCGTGAACGATAAAACCTGATCCCTTAGGATACTTTGAGCTTGGATATCTATCTCATAGCGCTTTTCTACTTCTCTCTCCACTCAAATCATCGCAAGATAACTGCGTTTTATCTGTTCATTAATTTTTTTTGCAACTATTTAATTTTTAAGGCTCCATCCATAAAATTTAAATGGATGAAGCCTTATATAAAATTATAATTGAAACTTATTTTTAAAAACGAGAAGTGGTTTTACCGACTATAAAATTAACGTTTGAATTTTAACGACTGCTCTCTGATAAGATTTTCATCTGAGAAATAATTAATTTTCATAGCAGCTCTGACTTCGTCGAGTGTTTGGGCAGCAACTTCTCTTGCTTTTTCGGAACCACTTTTCAGAATATCATATACCATCGGTATATCCTGCTCAAATTGATGCCTTCTTTCTCTGATGGGTTCAAGTGTTTCATTCAACACGTTATTAAGTAATTTTTTTACTGTTCCATCACCCAGACCGCCACGCGTATAATGATTCTTTAAAGCTTCAAGGCCATCATATTCGGGCAATAATCTTTTTACATCATCATCTGTAGCAAATGCATCAAGATATATGAAAGGACAATTGCCTTCAAGATGCCCAGGCATATCGATTGTAAGATGTTCGGGATCTGTATACATACTGTTTACTTTCTTCTTAACCTCTTTTGCAGAGTCTGAAAGATAAATGCAGTTACCCAAAGACTTACTCATCTTTGCCTTTCCATCTGTGCCCGGAAGACGCATACAAGCAGCGTTGTCGGGCAACAAAATTTCCGGCTCTACAAGTGTAGGTCCATAAATATGATTAAATCGGTTTACGATTTCCCGAGTGAGCTCAATCATCGGAGCCTGATCTTCTCCGGCCGGAACCGTGGTTGCTTTAAATGCTGTTATATCAGAGGCTTGACTTACAGGATAACAGAAAAAACCTACAGGGATTGATTGCTCAAAATTACGCATTTTGATTTCTGTCTTAACAGTCGGATTTCTCTGAACACGGCTTACTGTTACAAGATTCATGTAATAGAATGCAAGTTCACAAAGTTCCGGAACCTGACTTTGAATAAAAATCGTTGTCTTTTCAGGATCTATTCCAACTGAAAGGTAGTCGAGCGCAACCTCTATTATATTTTGTCTAATCTTCTCGGGATTATCTGCGTTATCCGTGAGCGCCTGAGCATCGGCAATCATGACAAAAATCTTATCGAATTCTCCCGAATTCTGCAGTTCAACTCGTCTTCGTAAAGACCCTACATAATGACCGAGATGTAAACGACCTGTAGGACGATCGCCAGTCAATATTATTTTTTCCATTGCTGTGTCTCTTTAAAAGTATGCGAAAGTAACGAAAAAAATTTTTTCGTATTTCCGCGTATCGGACTGAGAATAATGATTTTCCAATAGGTTTTAAGTTGTTCCGGCAGCGGGCAATACTTTTCCCATTGAATTTACCATGTCAAAATATACTCGCTTGAGAAGAAGCCTAAACGCAACGGATAGATCGAATACCTAATCAGATGAACTTAATCACCTGCCACCGTTACCACACATCGTGACTCAATGCGCTTAAGTCTTTGATGCAAAGTTACAAATATTTAATGAAGTACACAAGTCCAATGAAAGATAATAACTTATAGAGAGTGAATTAGGATTAAAAAAGACCGAGCAATTCATGAAAGAGTGGCAGGATCACACAGTAAAGATAGAGAATGTCGAGGAATACCTCCGGAAAATAGCAAGGAGCATAAAGCAGCGTGTGCAATCCGGCTGGGGACTTCGTTTTGAGGAGACTCCGAACTCACTTGCAGCAATCCGGCTACAATACCTTTGTGAATGAATCAGGGCTTACATTTTCCAACAGGAGGCTCAATTAAGGAAATTTTATAAATTGAGGTACGATCAAGACTTCGATTGATTGCACTCTCGAAGTGACCCATAAATTTTGGCAAAAAACGTGTGCACAGCAATCGAAGAGCTTCTATTTTTTCCGATCCATCCACCACTTCTTCACATCTTCCAATGGCTATTGCAGAATGATAGTATTCAGTAAAGTTTTCTTTTTCTTCTTCAAATTTAGGGGTGCATTTGCTTACTGCTGAAAGACTAACAATAGGGTTTGTTTTTAAACAATCTATTTTCTCTCCTTCAGATGCACAATGAAAATAGAATGTTCGATCATCTTTCCTCACTATAGACAGAGGCAAACCATAGGGACAACCGTCCGGTCTTACCATACTTAATGTAATGTAAGGAGCTTTATCAAAGACATCATTTGCCCACTCGGCACTACGCTCCCTGTTACTTTTTCTCATTGATTTCATATATCCTCGATTTAGCTATTGGATTGAGTATTTTATTTATATATGACCAAGCATCAATTTATTAATAGAAGCGCAAACTACAAATACACTAATACCAATACCATGCTCAGTGATAATGTTCTTTATTTCTTACGATTAGGGAATGTAGGTCGCAATTCATTGAAAAGGTGTCTCAATGCAAATACGGGATGAATATAAATCATTCTCGGTCCGACATATCTCATAATCACTCGTATTTTCTCTTGCTGCAAAGATTGATAACAATGAATAGTGCACTTTTTACAACTTAATTTGTCATCCCCTTTCGGACAGCTATCAATACGTTTATGCGCATAATTAAGCAAATCACCACAGTCTTTGCAAAATCCGCCAGGTTGAACTCCATGATGTTTTCTGCAATAATAACTGATCATCTTTGTCAGCATTTCTTTCTCCCTAATTTTGCGTTTCATATATTTCTATAATTGAAATAATTGTTTGTGGCTATTTTAAAAATAAGGAAATTTTCATCGGCAAAAGTAGGGACATGGCGTGCCATGTCTGAATAATGCTCCCTGTGATGAGTCTGATAAGATGTTTATATTGCCCAGACATTGGATGTCATACTTTTGCTGATATATCCTCAGACATGGCACGCCATGTCCCTACTTTTGCCGATGAATCACCGGACATGGCACGCCTTACATTGTTAACTGTTTTTTGGATGTCTTTGAAAATAAGTCATCGCCAATTTCTAAGAGATACTTAAAAAATTTATATAAGCTTCCCATATAATGCTTAAAAAGTTTATTGTAAGATAATAACATTACATAGTCTTCGTTATATAAATAAGTTTCATGGCTTGGTTTTGTATTACGGAATTTAAAAATCAAGATATTCCTATGAAACTACATATTAATTCCTAAATACCCCAAGCAATTATATTCCTTCATTATAAAAAATTTAATTAATTTGCCTATGGCCAATGATTCCTCTCACGCAACTGCAAATGAAGTAAAGTTTAATATCATGAGCTCTCCAAAAAATGCTACTTTAAACTTCATCAGGCAATTTGCCCGTACTTGTGTTGGTGTAAATGGAGGTGCTCTTGGATCTATGATTCTAAATTAGAAGAAAGACCGTCACCGAAATAACCAAGTACGCTTGAAACATAAAATCCGCAGATAACCAATACAAAATCTGGTGATCAGCGGATTTTTTCTTCGAACAAAATATCCTAAGTAATTTTTTAGAATACTTCTAGTAAGTGTCTAAGTTTAAGTCGAAATTTCAATTATTCGGCGTCTAAATTGATTCTAAAAAGGAATCATATAAGAAGCCGAGATATAATGAACTTAAACAGAAAGAATAATATCTTTTTCTTGAGCGATCCGACGTAAGTTAAGAATAGCATATCTCATTCTTCCCAGCGCCGTATTAATGCTTACTCTTGTTATTTCAGCAATTTCCTTAAAACTAAGGCCCTGATAATAACGCATTTTCAACACTTCACGCTGCAATTCCGGCAGCTCTTCGATTAGATATTTTACATCTTTTTTAATTTGATCAGATATCAAAATATCCTCAATAGTTTCTTCACAAAGTTCCTTTCTGTTCAAGATATCAACATCGGTGAGATCTGAACTTTGGAGATTTTCGGATTTTTCCTGACGGTAATAATCAATTATAAGATTGTGTGCGATTCTTGAAATCCAAGCCGGGAATTTACCATTTTCCGTGTAACGTCCTTGACGGATTGTCTGGATCGCTTTAACGAAAGTCTCCTGAAAAATATCATTAGCTACATCTTCGTTTTTAATTATACGGAGGATGTAATTAAAAATCCGATCCTGGTGACGTTTAAGAAGAATGTCAAAGGCATCATTATCGCCTCCGGCGTATGCTCTTACAAGATGTTCGTCAGACAGAGTGGTGTAATTTGCCATGCAGATGTTAGTTTGTTTGCGTAAAATTTTTCTATAGGCAGGAGGTTTGATAATTGCGGATTAATTACAATGCAATGTATTGGGTTAATTTTAATTTATAATAATTATGAGGATATTCGGAATTATCTCTCATTTCTACAATGCAAAGATATAAATGAATAGTCAAAAAAACAAGAAAACATACAATAAAAATAATAAATTATTGTTAATACACACAATTTTTTCTCTTTTATTGTTTCGATTTTTTCAGGGTCATGGGCCGCTGTGCCATGTCTGAAAAAAATGACGGTGCCAGTAAGGGGAAAATGATCGGTAATTCCAAATCCATTCAAAAAAATCCCTTGAAACATGTCATAACTAATTTCTTAGAGCTACTTATCTATAAAAAGTTTAAACATCTTTTCTCTATTATTTTTAAGAGAAAGTAATTTTTTGTAATTTTGCGTTTATATAGAGATTGAAATTATAAATAATTATACGCTAAGTCTCCTTCTCCGAGACTAAATAACTAAATACGGTTATTGCTATAATTTCAATTCATTGGGAAAAGTCAGGTAAAATTAATCACCCTATCCAAAATGGAAGAAATAAAAGAAAACATAAACGAAGTTGTTGCACCCGAGAGCGGGATGAACTTTGTTGAGCAAGAGATTGCAAAAGACCTTGCAGAAGGGAAAAATGGAGGAAGATTAAATACACGTTTCCCTCCAGAGCCGAATGGTTATCTTCATATCGGGCATGCCAAAGCATTCATTATGGATTTTGGAGCCGCCGAGAAATTTGGAGGCACCTGCAATCTGCGCTTTGATGACACCAATCCTCAAAAAGAGGATATGGAATACGTAAATGCAATTAAAGAAGACATACATTGGCTCGGATATGACTGGGGTGACAGATTATACTATGCCAGTGATTATTTTCCTCAGTTATACGATCTTGCAGTAAGACTAATTAAGGAAGGCAAGGCATACGTTGATGAGCAGACAAGTGAAGAAATTGCAAAGCAGAAAGGCACTCCTACTGTTGCGGGTACTCCCAGCCCTTACCGTGATCGCCCCATTGAAGAGAATCTTGATTTATTCGAACGCATGAATAAGGGTGAGTTCGAAGAAGGTTCTATGGTATTGAGAGCGAAAATAGATATGGCAAGTGACAACATGCATTTCCGCGATCCCATTATGTACCGTATAATTAAGACTCCACATTGGCGCACGGGAGACACATGGAAAGTATACCCAATGTATGACTTCGCTCACGGGCAGAGTGATTATTTTGAAGGTGTGACACATTCAATATGCACCTTGGAATTTGTGCCTCACAGACCATTATATGAATACTTTGTAAAAGAACTTGCTGATGAATCATACTGTCCCCGACAGATTGAATTCAATCGTTTGAATCTCACTTACACAGTGATGAGCAAGCGCAAACTTCTTCAGCTGGTAAAAGAAGGACTTGTGAACGGTTGGGATGATCCTCGCATGCCCACATTGAAAGGGTTGCGAAGAAGAGGATACACACCAAGTGCGATAAAGGATTTCGTAAAAAGAATCGGATATACCAAATACGAGGCTTTAAATAATATCGAACTTTTGGAACACTCCATTCGGGAAGATCTGAACAAGACTGCCACCCGTGTAAGTGTTATCCAGAATCCCGTGAAACTTGTTATTGAGAATTATCCCGATAACCAGACCGAATTCATGAGCATGGATAATAATCCTGAAAACCCTGCTGAAGGGTCTCATGAAATGCCATTCACCAAGGAATTATGGATAGAGCGTGAAGATTTTATGGAGAATCCTCCTAAGAAATTCTTCCGTCTTTCTCCCGATAAAGAAGTACGACTCAAAGGTGCCTATATAATCAAATGCACCGGTGTGGAAAAAGATGAGGATGGGAATATTATAAAGATTCTGGCCACATACGATCCGGAGAGTCGCAGTGGTCTTCCGGGAGCCGACCGAAAAGTAAAAGGCACGTTGCACTGGGTTTCTGTTCCAACTGCAGTTGAAGCGGAGATAAGAGACTACGACAGACTTTTCTCAGTAGAAAATCCGGGAGTTTATGATGGCGATTTCAGAGAGTTAATCAATCCCGATTCTCTTCGAATACGAAAAAATGCAAAAATCGAACCTTGGTTGGCCAAGCAAATAAAACCTGGTGATAACTATCAGTTCCAACGTTTGGGCTATTATGTCGTTGACCCTGACAGTACTGAGGAACGTCCGGTTTTCAACAAAACTGTTGGCTTAAAAGACAGTTGGGCAAAAGCCATGAAAAAATAGGAACGCCATGTCCCTTCATTTCACGCTTTAGTCGATGAAATGATTAACAAGACATGACACTCAAATTCTTTAGGATCCTCCACTAAAATACACGTTCCCTTTTATATTATTAAAGTCGTTTAAACTTAAAAATAGTTTAAACGACTTTAATATTTATTCATTCTAACATTTACAATATTATTCACTTAGAACAACATCGGCAATTTGTTCGGGAGTAAGATTGTTTTTTAATAACACATCTTTTACATCAAATCTGTCCATGAACTCATTCTTCAGCCCAAGACAAGTTACTTTTGTTCCATATTTGGCTAAGTAACCGGCCACCTTCTGACCAAAGCCTCCGTTCAATATTCCATTATCCACTGTCACCACATGCTTATAGTCCTTAAGCGAATCAAGACAAGCCTCATCTACAGCTGAAAGAATACGCGGATTAATAAGAGTTGGATTTAGTCCCTTTGCTTTAAGAATTTGGGCTGCTTCAGCGGCATTATGAAATAAGGCACCTTCTGCAATGATGGCTACCTCTTCTCCTGACTCCACAACTTCATAACGAAGGAAATCTGTTTCTACTTTTCGGTTGCTGTTACGCATCTGACCGGTTGGAGTTCTAATAACAATAGGCTTGTTAGCCTCTTTGACCGCCCAATCTATCATTGCAAGATACTCCTCTGCATTGGTTGCGGAAATCATTGTAATATTGGGGATATTAGATACCATAGCAACGTCAAAAATACCGAGATGCGTCACATCGTTCATTGCAAATACACCCCCATAAAAATCTACTATTACTACCGGTAGGTCGTTAATGGCTATATCGTGACTTAATTGATCATAAGCACGCTGCAAGAATGTAGAAACAACTCCCACCACAGGCGTAGCTCCACCTTTTGCAAGTCCGGCGCTCATCGTGATGCAGTCTTGTTCGGCGATTCCGACATCAATAAATTGCTTGCCACATATATTTCTGCGATCTTCACTAAATCCAATGGCACCAGGAGTTCCGGCAGTCATGGTGACAACATTTTTATTTTCCTGCATTAAGGAAATCATTCTTTTAGCAAACATATCATCATACCCTTCTGAAACATCAATATGCAACGGAGCTCCGGTCTTTACATCAAACGGTGCTGAGAAATGGAAATTTTCCTTATGCGCTTCGGCCACCGGAAGGCCCATGCCCTTCATGGTGTTTATATGAACCACAACGACATGATCAGAATCTTTTACTTTATTGAAGGCCTTTATCAGCTGTCTCAAATCATTACCTTCTTCTACATAAATATAGTCATACCCGAGAGCTTTAAAAATATTATTTTCCGACTGCCCGTTCGAATTGCGCAACTCGGCTAAATGATCGTAGAGTTCACCATGATTTTCGGCAATGGAACGTTGATTATCATTTAAGACAATAATAAAATTGGTCCCAAGTTCAGGAGCATAATTCAAAGCTTCAAGAGCCATGCCACCTCCAAGAGAAGCATCACCAATAAAAGCTATGACATTATTGGTTCTCCCCTGCAGGTCTCTTGCTTTTGCCAAGCCTGTTGCGAGGGAAATGGAAGTTGAGGTGTGTCCAACTTCAAACAAGTCATAAGGACTTTCATGAGGAGATGTATATCCGGTCACTTCATCATATCGAGCGGGATCGATAAAGGCACCTATTCTTCCGGTCAGCATTTTATGAACATAACTCTGATGAGAAACATCATATACAATCTCATCTTTCGGCGCATTAAAAACATAATGAAGAGCAACGGTTGCCTCAACAACTCCCAAGTTAGGCCCAACGTGACCTCCATGTGCTGCAAGTTTTTTTATAAGTGCTTCTCGAAGTTGATCACATAATATTTCAAGTTCATTTTCATTCAATCCCTTAATGTCTTCAGGAGATTTGATTTTTAATAAATCCATTTCTTTAATATTTTTATTTTTTATTTTGACTTCTACAATTGACGTCTGTCATACACTCAAAATTACATGCCGAAATATACACCAGACATGGCACGCCATGTCCCTACTTTTGCCGGCTTATCCTACAGACATGCCACACCCTACATTTGTCGGCGAGGTTCTGACGGCTTTGAAATTGTTTATCTGTCGTTTAGCTCACTAAACTACTTCCTCCCAGTTTCAAATCCATTCAAAAAATCCGAGGAAACAAGTTATCGATAATCCCTAACAGCTATTTAAGTATTCACATCTTTAAGTGTTAAGTTATTCTATTATAGGAACAAATAACTTTAACTAAAGTTGAATTCTAATTCTTCGGATAATGAAGTCCTCTTTACTTTTTAATGAAAGTAAGTATGTTTTCCTCAAGGCTTTTATCGACTTAAACTGTCAACAGTTATTAATTTCTGAATCTTCAATTATAAACTCCATTCTATCCATATCAAATTTTATTCCTTCACCACTAAAATATTGTTGAAGATAGCCATTCTGAGCAAGTTCTTCAGGAGAACCCATAACTATGCCTTTATTTTTATCCACAAGCCACAGTTTATCGGCAAACGGAATTGCCATGTTAAGGTCGTGAGTCGACAGGAGTATAGCTTTATTTTCCGAATGTGCCAGTTTCCTTAATAGAATCATCATGTGGGCCTTCCCGGGGAAATCAAGGAATGCAGTAGGCTCATCCAGCATTATAACAGGAGTTTCTTGTGCCAAAGCACGCGCAATCATTACCCTCTGACATTCTCCGTCACTTAAAGAATCAACATACCTTTCAGCCAGATATGCTGTGTCAGTAAGCTCCATTGCCCTTTTTATCACATTATTATCCTTATCCATAAGTCTCCCCCAAAATCCTGTATAGGGACTTCTTCCAAGCCCTATCAACTGTTTAACCTGCATTGACGATACTGACGGACGTTCAGTTAACACAATGGCCAGTTGTCGGGCAAGATCGTTTGAAGAGAGAGAAGTGAGATTTTCCTCATTAATGATGATCTCACCTTTTAACGGTGGTTGCAAACCTGAGATCGTTCTTAAAAGTGTTGATTTTCCAGCGCCATTAGGTCCGAAAAGACAAACAAATTCCCCTCTTTTTAACGAGCCGTTTATATCTTTCTGGATTTCAATTAAACCGTGAGTAGAAGTGTATCCAATACTCAGATTATTAAATTTCATAATTTTATCACCCATAGTATTATTATTAAGAAATACTTATCCGGATATGTAACGATAATATCCGGATGCTATTTTAAATTTAACAAATCCAACTCTGAAATTACTTAGACTTCAGCAAAAGAAAAAGCAGTATCTTTTCAAGGAACTGAAATTGCAGATTATAAATGCTCAGGTTGTTCTGTTTGTTACCATAATAATTTTGTATATTTAAATTTAATTTATAACTTTGCTTCGTGAATAGTCCATTCCAAAATGAATGGAGATGAATACGGGTGAAATTCCCGAACAGTCCCGCTACGGTTAAAGTCCGACCATATACTATTCACAACCTAAGCATAAAAGGTTGCATATAAATTGTTTTCCACGAGGATGAGAAAGCCTATTTCCATATTAATTGGGATCACAAGCATAACATCCTCGGCACATAGTGTCGGGGATTTATATTATAATTCTTCTTTGAAAGACACTACTGTTCTTGAAGAATTAGAAGTGACTGCCGTAAAAACGGGAGATAGACTTACTGTAACATCTCCCGTACAAGAGCTTTCCGCACTTAATTTCTTGACAAGAGGAGTTACAGATATAAGTGATGCCATGAGAAGACTGCCCGGAGTGACTCTTCGCGACTATGGCGGCGCGGGCGGTATGAAAACCATATCTGTAAGAGGCTTGGGTTCACAACACACCGGGGTTTCCTATGACGGAATTCCTATGAGCGACGTTCAATCGGGTCAAATTGATCTTTCTCAATTTTCATTAGATAACTTATCGTCAATAACATTGAATGTAGGCGATGCGGATGAGATATTTACTCCCGCACGCACAAATTCGATGGCCTCATCACTAAATGTGAAGAGTATCGGTATTGATGATTTTTCCAAACGAACCCCATCATTAACTTTGAAACTTAAGGGTGGTTCTTTCGGATTAATTAACCCATCTCTGAAATTTTCTCTAAATAATAGAAAAAATTTAGGGATGAATATTGTTGGAGATTTCAATAGTGCCGACAATGGGTATGGTTATAAACTCAAAAATGGGAATCAAGTTACTCGCGAACATAGAAAAAATTCAGGAATAAAGTCGGGCAACGCAGGGTGGAACGGAATATGGAAATTATCCTCTCTGAGCACGTTGAATGCAAACCTTCATACCAACATCAGCTATCAGCATCTGCCGGGTCCGGTGATATATTACAATACTGATAATAATGAAGTTTTGCATAAAACCAACTTATTTGGTCAGTTATCATATAACTTTCAACCCAACAAGATATGGATGTTGGAAGCTAAGGCTAAATATGATTTCGCCCGGACACATTACACTGATGTAAAATCTATTTATCCCGGCGGTGTTCTGGATAGAAAATATCTTCAACAAGAAGAATATTTTACAGCGAGCGCCTTTTACCGACCGCTCTCAGGTTTATCTCTTAGCTATGCCACAGATTATTGGCATAATTCGTTAAGTTCTCCAACAATTGAATCTCCCTATAGAAACTCATGGCTGAATTCTATCTCTGCAAAATGGAATTATCGAAAACTCACCGCCATTTTTCGCGGATTGTTTTCGCTGATATATGATAGCCAAAAAAACGAAACACAGAAGTCGCATATATTTCGGTTCTCCCCTTCAATCAGTATTTCCTTCAAACCGCTTGACTCGGAATTGTGGAGCCTGCGAGGTTCTTTTAAGAGAATTATGAGAATGCCCACCTTTAATGAGTTATATTACGAACATTACGGAACAATAAATTTAAATCCGGAAAATACAACTCAATTTAATATTGGCACCACTTGGCGAAAATATACCGACGGAGTCTTAAGATCGATAGAACTGAAGGGAGACGGCTATTACAATATCGTTTCAAACAAGATCGTGGCTGTTCCATATAACTTGTTTCTATGGACAATGACCAATTTAGGCAAAGTTGAAGCGTTGGGAGCCGACTGCTCAATGAACATTGATTTTGCATTGGGCTCCCAGTGGTCTTTGATATATAATCTTGGTTATTCTTACCAAAGGGCAGCTACAAAATCAGAAAAGGGTGCAGTCGAATGGAATAAACAAATTCCCTACACTCCTCTCAACTCGGGCAGCACATCGCTAACACTAATGAATCCTTGGGTAAATTTGGTTTTACATTCCGTGGGCTGTTCCTCCAGATATTCCACCACTGCAAATGTACCCTCCACGCGAATCGGTGGATATGCCGAATTCGGATTATCCTTGTTTCGGGAATTCACATTAAGGAATATACGGCTTGAAGCACGAGGAGACATAGCCAACATATTTGATAAAACCTATGAAATAGTGGCGAGGTATCCAATGCCGGGAAGATCTTTTTCTATTTCTCTTGCATTTCATCTTAATTAAGCAACTAAGTTAAGAATGTAAGTAAAATGAGTTAAAGTAATGTCTTTTAAAATATGAGGTGAACATTAGAATCCGGCTTCAGTTGCTATGGAACCCATAATGCTTTCAGCCGAATCCAAAAATTGAACGACATACCTCATAACTCAATCCTTAAAAATTTCGAACACATACTTTGTGCAAAAATCAATAATAAACAAATCATAAAGAATATCAAATGAAAAAGACCTTATTATTTTCAAGTGCATTGCTGTGTCTGGCATTTACAGCATGTGACAAAGATAATTCTTCTATTGAAAATGAAGAACAGGTTATACCCGGTGCGCCGACAGCATCCCAGGGAGTATATGTTTTGACAGAAGGCAACTTTTATACAGGAGTTGAAGGGGGACTTGATGTTATCAATTTCTCAACCAATACAGTTAATCAAAGTGTTTTCAAAACAACTAACGGACGCACATTAGGCGACACTCCACAATGTGGTGTTGCCTATGGTTCTAAAATATATCTTGGCACGTCAGTGTCAAACACGATAGAAATAATCGACCGTCTTACATGGAAATCGATCAAACAGATTAAGGTTTCTGAAGTTACAGAAGGTGGTCAGCCCTATTCCATGATAGCACACAATGGTAAGGTATATATGTCGCTCTACGGTGGGAATCTTGCACGCCTTGACACTCTGACCTTATCTATCGACAAAGTTACACCTGTTGGCAACAATCCCGACCAAATCGCCCTGTACAAAAATAAAATATATGTACCGATTAGTGACGGAATGAACTATCCCGATGTAGGGAAAACCGCTGTTGTAGTCGACCCGCAGACAATGGAAGTGGAACACACGTTCAACACAGAATTAAATCCAAGTCAATTCTTAGTTGCAGGAGGTCATCTTTTCCTTTTGTGTAAGGGACTCTATGGTTCTATTCCGTCTGCTCTTTACGAAGTGAACGACAATTACACTTTAACTGAAACAGCCAAAGCAACCTTGGTAGCTGAATATGGCGACAAAGTTGCAATAGTGAATCAGCCCTTTGTTGAAGCCGGCGAAGAACCAATTACGGAATATAAATTATATAACGTAAATTCAAAGCAACTCACAGACTGGAACATCGAACGTCCGGACTATGCGAACAGCATTTATTATGATAAGGAAGCCGACTGTCTGCTGATAGCATCCTACATTATGTCGGGCCAGTATCCAAGTTATGTATTGCCCGGATATATCAATAGATATGACAAAAATGGAGAGCATGTCGTAGCAAAATATGAACTTGGCTCGGCCGGTCGTGCTTCAATTTTCAGCTTACAGAAATGAGAAAATTAATATATTTATTGGTATTAAATTTAGTAATCTTATCAGTGTTGCAGGGATGCAACGCTGATAAGAGCACTAATAACATTGAGGGGAAATCAAAAAATCTGAAACATGCCCGTCTGTTTAAAATAAAAGAAATAGATGAGCACACCACCTTGGTTGATTTAATTAATCCTTGGGATACAACCACCTATCTTGGCCATTTTGCTCTGGTGGAGCGTGGACATGACGCAGCCCCAAAAACTCCTGATTACTATAATCAAATTGATGTTCCGATAAAAAATTCAGTGGTTTACTCCGGACTCCACACCGCATTGATAAATGAACTCGGAGCTCTTGAATCTGTGAACGGGGTGTGCGATGCAGACTATATTACAGATTCAACCACGATACAGAATATCCGAAATGGGAAGATTAAGGATTGTGGGAGGTCTAATGCACCAATATTAGAAAAAATCATCTCTCTAAAACCGGATGCCATAATTTTATCTCCATATTTTAACTCAAATGAAGATACAAAATATAAGCCACTTGGAATAAATGTGATTCAGGCTGCCGACTATATGGAGAAAACACCACTTGCACGAGCAGAGTGGATTAAATTGTTTGGACTTTTATATGGGGCTTCAGAAAAAGCTGACTCCATATATTCTGAGATAGAGAGTCAATATAACGAAATAAAGACTACCGCACAAAATTCCCGGACCAAACCAACCGTATTATTTGATAGAATTTATTCGGGGGGTTGGGACGTTCCGACATCGGGCTCAGTGACAGGAAACTTAATTGAGGATGCGGGCGGAGTGAATCCTTTCGCAAAGTATAAAAACGGAGGGTCTGCGCACCTAACTGCAGAAGAGGTGCTTCACACAGCGCACGATGCTGATGTATGGCTTATTCGATATGCGGGCACTCCCCTCACTCTTAAATCACTGGCTAAAGAAAATGATATCTATTCCAAATTCAAGTGCTATAAAACCGAGAATATATACATTGCGAATACACTTACTTCTCAGTTATTTGAAGACGGTGCCTTTCATCCGGAACGTATTCTTCTTGAAATGTTCAAGATTATTCATCCCGAGTTAAACAATGATCCTACAGCTTACTATAATAAAATAGCACGCTGATATAATAACACGAAAAGATGATTAATCTCTAACGGATGTCGGTTTTATTACCCTTTTAACATGGTAGGCTTCTGAAGTCTACCATGTTAATGATTAATCAAGTACTCTCCTACTTACCCTCAAAATTACTTACCCCCATAATCTTATCACTCGGTTGCTTGTCATATTAACCTTTTCATATTGACTCTTTCAATAGAAAAATATAGGATGGAGCATCGGTGATAACTAAATTAATTTTATACAACTAAGTAAGTGTCTGTTAAATGAAACTAATCTTCCTTACACTCGCTACTATCATATTAGTTTTCATTAATATATATGTAGGTGCAGTAAGTTTTTCTTTTCAAGAAATCACAGCTGTATTAACAGGGAACTCGAATGATCCGTCCCTACGATTCATAGTTCTTGAGAGTCGTCTTCCACAAGCCGTAACATCATTATTGGCAGGCGCGGGATTGGCTGCTTGTGGCCTTATGCTTCAAACAGTCTTCAGAAATCCTCTTGCGGGTCCTTCGATATTGGGAATCACATCCGGATCAAGTCTCGGGGTTGCAATCGTATTATTACTTTTCAGCGGAAGTATCACTTTTGGATTTGAAACTATTGGGGGAAACTTAGCTGTTCTAAGTGGAGCGTTAGTAGGGAGTTTTGCTATTATGACACTTTTGCTAATATTAGCGGAAAGAATCAAAAGTAATCTTACGTTGCTGATTGTAGGAATGATGACGGGCTATCTTTCTTCATCACTTGTAACGTTGCTATCCTCAATTTCATCGGCAAGAAACATTCAGAGCTTTGTAAACTGGGGCATGGGTACTTTCAGCGATGTTTCCATCTCACAACTCCCCTTATTTACAACTGTTGTTCTAATAGGGCTATGTTTATCTTTACTGATGGCCAAGCCACTTAATCTGCTTTTAATGGGTGATTTTTACGCGCAATCTATGGGTGTGAAGGTAAAAAGCGTAAGAAGGATACTTCTGATATCCACCGGACTGCTTTCAGCGATTATCACCTCAATGTGCGGCCCAATCAGCTTTATCGGGTTGGCAATGCCGCATGTGGCACGACTCATAATGCGCACCGACGACCATTTTATTCTTATGCCTGCAACCATGCTGTGTGGAGCCGTTCTGGCACTCGCTGTCAACGTCATAAGTGTCTGTCATGGAGGCATGGTGATACCTGTCAATGCACTGACGCCGGTTGCCGGTGTGCCGGTGGTATTATATATTCTAATCAAAAGAAAGTAATTTTAAAAACACTCCATCAGAAAATAAAGTGCACCGCAAAAGTTTTGTGTATAACTTTTGGGGTGCAATTCAAATAAATAGAAGCCTATATGGTATGGCAGAGGACATAAAAAATCCTTTAGTATAGTCAGTTAGTTATCTACTTCCTGTTCGGCGTAGGCTGCAACGTATGATTTATCCGGACGCTCCAGTACGTAGATGATACTCTTTAAAGGATTGGTTTCGATTGTGTCGTTCTTTTTATTGATAGATGTATAGATAACCAATCTGCAGTCACCGATTTTCTGTTCGGATCTTGTCACATCCGATGGCAAAGTATCTTTCAAAAAACTTTCGATTCCTGTAAAAGTAGAAACCAGAAAGTCAGGCTCATTAGAATAGTAAATTGCACTTGTTACACCGGCAGCCTGAAATTCTTCGGACAATCCTTCCTCATATTTTGGTGCAATATCAACAAAAAACGGAAAGAGGACTGTGGCATTTGCACTTACAGCCGAACCAATCATTAATAATATTGCATATAGAAATCTTTTCATGGATATTTGTTTTACAATCGTGGTTTAAAATATTCCCCGGAATGGCTCCGGCAATCGGAGCATGAATCATTCCAAGGAATAGAAGTAACTCTCACATTTTGGACGTGTCAAGCGACAGTTTAACTGTTTTGACTTTCCTGTAGTCATCATAACTTTTGTTATTATATGCCACAGTTTGAAGTTCAGCCTTGGTGCCTGAAGGAAGCACAACCTTACCGTCAACGATCTTGAAGCACTTGCTGAAGCAGCCTATTCTGTCTTTAGTGACTTCAGCTCCCTGCTCGTCACATCCTACCATCAGAAGAGGAAGGTAGAGATATTCTACGTTGTGAGACTTGAGCCATTCTTCGGAAACCTCGATGACGACATCCTTGGCTGCTTCAACCTCTCCATTGACATTAAACACGGCGTTGACGCTATTAGCAAAATCCTTGAACGAAAGACTGACGGGTTTTACAATCTTGAAATCTTCGCTCTGCTCAATTTCGATAGGCTGATTGTCAAACTTTTTGGCAGCCTCTTCGATTTTGGCGCAAGTTTGTTCCTTAAGTTCGTCGATTTTCGAGGAAGCTTTTTTGAAATCGCTTTCGGAGTTCTGAGCTGATTCTGAGATCTTGTCTTTCTGAGCCAGATAGTCGGCATAGACGCCCGGCACTTCGCCGAAAATCATACAATTTTCCGTAGATGAACCGGAGTTGCCGCACGATGTGAGTGTGGCAATAGCGAGCAGGCACATGCCTGCCATGTGATGGTAAAGTTTCATGTGGTTTGTTATTTATAAGATTATCGTTTAACGCCCGATTTTTTTAGGTATCCTTTCGCGATAGCCTTGACTATCAGGTCCACTCCATTTATAGCCCCAAGTTTAGAAAAAAGAGCTTTTCTGTGTGCTTCGACTGTGTTTTCACTCACAAACATAGCAGCAGCTATTTCGCGCGAGGTTTTGCCCTGTGCTATTTGATAAAGGACTTCGAGTTCTCTGGTTGAAGGATGTAACGAGTTATCACCAGCAGCTTTAAGCGTTTCATTGACGGCATCGCAATAATAATTGCGACCATTCAGAATTTCATCAATAGCAATGACAAGCTCATTGCCGTCACCTGATTTATAAATGATAGCGTTTACTTCTCGCGCAAGTAGCTTGCGTAAGGTCCAGATTTCATCATGAACTGTACTGACAATGATATGTGCCACCGGATTACGCGCGCGTATCATCTCTATGAGAACAAATCCATCCAAATCCGGCAACTCAAGGTCGATTATATAGAAATCATAAGATTGCCCGGTATCCATAGCAGATATCAAATCCATAGCCGTGCGATATTTGTCAACACATTTTGCCCCGTTGTTTGTCAGGATTGTGTTGATACCCTCCCGAATGAGTTCGTGGTCGTCGACTACGGCTATCTTCATTTTCGATAATACGGATTTTTTAGATTCATTATTTGCGGTCATAACCGATTGTGGTTTTGCGGTTTATATAATACTGCAAAATTACAAACACAATCAATGCCTGTCAATTACGGAAATCCGTGATTTTTACTAGGCCGGAATATTGATAGCTCAAATTTTTACTTTAAGTATCACTTTTGTTCCCTTATTCTCATCTGTCAACAATTCAATTTCGCCATTAATAGAGCGTGTCCTACGACGCATTGAATCCAGCCCCAATCCTTTACGTCCGTTTGATTTATAATAACCGTTGTCTGTTATTTCCGTTGTCAAAAGTCCATCATTAAATCCGAGCACCACAGATATTTCAGTTGCTCCTGAATGTTTTATGGCGTTTCCGACGGCTTCTTGTACTATTCGATACACTTCAAGAGCAGTAGCATCCGGAACAATCTGCCAGTCTGCAGGGGCACATTCATACGCAAAGTCAATTTTGCCTTCATTAGCCTCAGCCTGTTTAACGATGAAGAAACGAATTACTTCATCTATCGTAGCATAGGCAAACTCCGGTGGCATCAGCTCGTGAGAGATTCTACGAACTGACTCACGGCAACTGTCAATCAGAGCGGCTGTGCTTTCTATGGGTTTACCACCGGAGATGTTCATTTGTATGGCCAACAGGTCGTTGCATACTCCGTCGTGCAATTCTCGCGACATACGTTGACGTTCATTTTCAAGACCTTCAACATACTGCTGTGTCAGCTGACGGCCTATATCAGCGCGTAAATTGGCAAACTCAATCTCCCGTCTCATTCGTTGACGTCGCTGGCGGTTGGCGTAGATTACAAATATTATAACTGAAGCAAGCAGCAACCCGGCAGCCGCGAAAAGCCACATCAGTATTGACATTCGTTTCGCCTCGCTCCGGGCAAGTGCCAACTCAGTTTCTTTGGTCTCGTATTTTACGGTAAGATCGCGAAGGCTTTCTGCTTTTTCCTGTTCCCAAAGTGAGTCGCGAAGTTCGTTACCCTTTAATAAATAGGTGTAAGCGTTTTGGTAGTCACCCATGTCTGCGTATGCAATATGCAGGTTGTTATAGCAATCAAATTTGATATATGGCAGATTGTTAATGCCGTCTGACTTAAGAATCTTATTGAACCACATAACAGCTCCTTTGGGATTGCTATTTTTTAGACATATTGAACACTCTGCCTGATAATACACCAGCTTTGCCATCATCGATTCTATGTCGGGCAAGAGCGATTCGCACTTTTTTCGCCAAGATTGAGTCTCATCTTTCTTCCCGAGCCTGTCAGTGATTAGCATTGTATATGCCGCCGACCTAAATGCCGCTTCCTTATTATTTGATGCAACCGCATTCTTATATGCAAGACTTTGGTAGTAAAGTGCCTTCTCCAAATTGCCGCATCCTGTCAATACCGATCCAACTACACCATATATTG
Source organism: Bacteroides sp. (assembly GCA_014802335.1). Taxonomy (GTDB): domain Bacteria; phylum Bacteroidota; class Bacteroidia; order Bacteroidales; family Muribaculaceae; genus Lepagella. The sequence goes on from JAAVCL010000016.1 coordinate 215,241, forward strand.
TACTTCTCAATTCCGGATCGCTACTTTTTGATATCCACTGCCCGGACAATTCCGCATTTTTTTCTGCCAGTTCTTTGTGTTGTGTATCAAGGTTAAGAACGGCAAGATTTATATAAAGCGATGCAATCTCTTCGATAGCTTCCTGGTTCGGATTTTCTCTGAAATTCCCGGAAGTTATAATTGCAAGAGCTGCATCATAACACTTTAAGGCCTCATCTATTTTCCCCAATGAACGCAGGAATACCCCCTGTGCAGCATAAGTGCCTACAATTTGAGTCGGATTTTCAATTTCAACAGCAAGACGCACAGCTTGTTCACCCACTATCGCGGCTGAGTCGGTGCGTCCTATACTATGTAGGCTATCTGCTGTTTCTCGCAGTTCGACTATTTTATCAACTTTTGTTGATGCAAATGCAGAAATTACTCCTATTATAAACGGCAGGACAAATACTAAGAATCTCATGATTACCAATTAAAAAAGTGAGCCAACCACACCATATCATAACTTGACGGCCCTGAAAAATCCATGCACGCAGATATGATGACAGCAAGCTCACATATATGAAAGAAGTTATCATGTAATGTGTGAGTGCTATGAAAATTTTTCAAGTTCTCAAGTCACAAGACAAGCATAATGTCTCGATTAAACAAACATTGGACAGACCGTTGCCTATCCAATGCAAATCTACAGATTTATTTTGATATTTCCATATAAAATGCTTTGAAAACTAAGATTTTATAAAATATTTCTTACAGCAATGAACGCATCTTTGTCAAAGCAAGAGTATACTCGTAGATAGCTGAAAACCTTTTTTGGGCATTTCATCCTCAAACTCCTTGCAAAAATCATAGGCTATACTAAAAATTCTGTATCATTACTTTAGGGTATCATGATAGGCATTTTCAGTCTGGTTCCTATAATTTACTAAATATCAGTAATATTACCAAAAGAATCGGCACTTTTCAAGGCTTCCGATTCAACCTTTTTGATCCAATTTTTATCCCGAAATCGCGTTTATACTCAAAATTAGGTATTTTTAAATCAAAATTTGGATTAAGTATTTATAGGCTGTAATTTTGTAAGTAGTGTTTAAATTGTTTTCTAAAAGATTTTTATTCATTAATGCTTTGGCACATTCCAATTCTTTCATCGGTCGCATAGCCTGCTATGTTCCCTCTGCAAAACAAGAATCAGTGTTCGCTCAAAATAATAATGAATCTTAACCTCGGAAAAGTTTAAACTGCTTGATATAAGAAATCTACAGACTTTAGGTAATATAACAACAAAATCCTCAAATGAGACTTTCAGAACTTAAACCGGGGCAGACAGGTGTCATAACAAAAATTCATGGACACGGTGCATTTAGAAAACGAGTGATGGAAATGGGATTTGTGAGGGGACGAGAAATCAGTGTGATACTAAACGCCCCCCTTCAGGATCCTGTGAAATATTCGCTTATGGGATATGAAGTATCCCTTAGAAGGGCAGAATCAAATCTTATAGAAGTTGAACTTCTTGAGGATTGGAATTCGGCGACAGTCTATGAAGGGAAAAATACTGATGTATCAAATATTAAGAAAACCGATGTCGATTTATCAAGTGTAAGAAAAGACAAAATAATCAATGTCGCCCTGATCGGGAATCCCAACTGTGGGAAGACATCAATTTTCAATATAGTGTCCGGTTCTCATGAACACGTGGGAAACTATGCCGGAGTTACGGTAGACGCAAAGTCGGGGAAACTCAAATATAAGGGATATCGTTTCAACATCGTTGACTTACCGGGCACCTACTCTTTATCGGCCTATTCGCCCGAAGAATTATATGTGATGAGGTATCTTCGTGAAGAAACACCCGACGTTATTGTGAACGTAGTGGTAGCTTCAAATCTCGAAAGAAATCTCTATCTCACCACGGAACTTATAGATATGAATCTTCCGATGGTTATAGACCTCAACATGTATGACGAACTCCAAAAGGGCAATGTCAAGCTTGATTATGAAGCCCTGGGCAAAATGCTTGGGGTTCCAATGGTTCCAACCATTGCGTCTTCCGGCTGGGGTATAAACAAACTGCTCGACACAGTAATAGACATATATGAAATGCGCAACCCCGACACCCGTCATATTCATATCAATATGGGTAACGAGGTTGAAAAAGCCGTTAAAACCCTCAATGATATTTTTAAACAAAATAAAGATATCTCAGCTCATTTTTCTCCAAGATTTTTAGCAATTAAATTTCTTGAACATGATCCGGAAGTTGATTCCATACTTAGCCACCATCAGGGATACGATGATTGGTTGAAGATAAGAGACCAACAAGAGCAAGAGATAAGCCAGAAACTGAACGAAGATCTGACATCGGCAATTTCAGCTCATAAATACGGATTTATTCAGGGTGCATTAAGGGAAGTGACTCAAGGCTCGCTCGAAAAAGATGAGAAATCAACAAAAATCATTGATGCATTCGTGACCAACAAGCTTTTTGGCTTTCCGCTATTCCTCATAGCAATGTGGATAATGTTTTGGGCTACTTTCCAATTAGGCAGTTATCCCATGGAATGGATAGAAAGCCTGGTGTCGTGGATTTCCGAAAAGATTGGGGAGTATATGACAGACGGTCCTCTGAAAGATCTCTTACTTGACGGAGTCATCGGGGGCGTGGGAGGAGTAATAGTATTCTTGCCGAACATCTTGATTCTATACGCCTTTATTTCATTTTTTGAAGACTCGGGATATATGGCGAGAGTTGCCTTCATTATGGATAAACTGATGCACAAGATGGGGCTGCACGGCAAGTCGTTCATTCCGTTGGTTATGGGATTCGGTTGTAATGTTCCGGCCATAATGTCGACACGTATCATCGAAAGCAAGTCGAGCAGGCTGATTACAATTCTTATAAATCCCTTTATAAGCTGTTCTGCCCGTATTCCTATTTACGTTCTTCTTGTAGGTGCTTTCTTCCCGACGCATGGAGCCTGGGTATTTGTGGGCCTCTATCTCCTTGGAGTTATTGTTGCCATTATCACGGCAAGATTGATGCGGAGATTCTGGTTTAAGGCAGACGAAACTCCTTTTGTAATGGAACTTCCACCCTATCGCATGCCGACCTTCAAGGCCACCATGCGAAACATGTGGGGAAAAGCAGAACAATATCTTAAAAAGATGGGAGGTCTGATTCTTGTGGCATCCATAATTATCTGGGCGTTGTCTTATTTTCCTCGTTATAGCGAAGCAGACGTTCCTGCAGATTTTAGAGAACAAGCATTAGCAGAAATGGTAAAAACCAATGCTGATGACAACAGGCAACCGGAAAATATCGACGAACTCATCACAAACGAATATCAACAAAGTAATTCTATTCTGGCGCATGTTGGCAAAGGTTTGGAAGTTGTGATGAAGCCAATGGAATTCTCGTGGCAGACTTGTGTTTCACTTCTTGCCGGCGCCGCTGCAAAAGAAGTTGTTGTGTCAACACTCGGTGTGTTATATGTGGGAGATGATGATGCCGCCGTACTATCCGAACGACTTAAAACGCCTTCTCACATAACGGGGAAAGCCCCTTTCAATACAGCTTCCGCTCTGGCTTTTCTGGTATTCGTTCTGCTATATTTCCCATGTATCGCTACATTAGTTGCAATCAGACGTGAAACCGGTGGTTGGAAGTATCCGATATTTTCTATGGTCTATAATACATCACTTGCATGGATTTTATCGTTTATTACTTACATATTAACCTCAATAATCATTTAAAAAATGAAAAAGAATATTCTGTTTTCAATTCTTTTCGCAACGTCATCAATCACTGCGTTCTGCGGATCGAATAGCAATGAAATTCAAACAAGCGGCGTAACATCCGAAACAGCTGAAAAAGATGTTCCCGTTGTGTATTACATCAAAGATATCAATGCAGATAATCTTGTGAAAATCTATGAGAAATTAGGACGCGAGGCAACCGGTAAAGTTGGTGTCAAAATTTCATCCGGAGAGTCTTCACAGAGCAATCATCTTGACACTGCCCTTATAAATAAACTCGTGAAACGGGTGAATGGAAGATTAATAGAGTGCAACACAGCCTACGCCGGAAATCGTAATACAGCTGAAAAACATTATGCAGAAGCCGTAAAACATGGTTATCTGAACATCGATATAATGGATTCTGTTGGTCAAGTTGAACTTCCGGTGACAAATGGTTTCCATTTGAAGAAGGATATAGTTGGAAAACGTTTTCTTGATTATGATTTTATTGTAGTTCTCTCTCATTTCAAAGGGCATCAGATGGCAGGCTTTGGAGGCGCATTGAAGAATATCTCAATTGGTATTGCTTCAAGCGATGGTAAAGCTTATATTCATTCGGCAGGACAGACCGACGATGCCACTCAAAGAGGATTTTTCAACACCGAGCAGAATAAATTTTTGGAATCAATGGCTGATGCGTGTCAAGCTATTATTTCTCATACCGGTGATAATATTCTTTACATTAACGTAGCCAATAATCTGTCAGTGGATTGTGATTGCAACGGCAATCCGGCGAAACCGGAAATGAAAGATTTTGGTATTCTTGCATCGCTTGATCCGGTTGCCTTAGACAAAGCATGTATCGATATGGTTCTTAACTCAGAAGACCATGGAAAGGAACATCTGATTGAACGTATCAATTCCAGAAACGGCACACTGACTATCGAAGCTGCCGAAAAGCATGGTCTTGGTTCACAGAATTACAAACTTGTCACACTCGAAGACTAATTCAAAATACATAGCAATCAAAATCCGACTATCGGCACTTGGCTAATAAAATATTCAATAAGCATAAAATTGATTAGTGCCGCTTCCGGGAGCGAAAACCAATAACCGCTGCCATTCTAAATCGCGTTGGGATTCAAACAGATCTCAACGCGATTATTTTTATTTGTGCCGAAAAATTTCCGCCTATGTTAAAAATGTATTCAAAAACACTTGCCATTGTTAGAAAAATTTATTATATTTACGGAGTTTAATCAAAGAATGTATCGCCATGGATGCAATACTTCACTTCATATTCGTTATTCTCGCGAACATATTCATGTTTGCTTTGCTTCTTGGCTCCATATTCTGGGCTTTCTTCATAATCTTTTACCTCCCATACGCCGTCATAAAAGGCAAAATCGGACGTCTTCCCTGGCTCTAACTCTTGCCGTCACCGAAAAGCCCTGCAATCATCACTGCCCGGTTCCACCACCGCTCCAGCCATAAGGCTTGACAGTATAGTTGTGCCCATTCTTCCTTAGTCTCTATTTTATCAATATCGACATGCAGATTTGCCCGGATTAGGGCGCACGCTTTGGCTAAGCCGTACTCATCGTCCTCCTCCGCCAACATTTGCGCCTCTACAAGTTTTTTTAAACCGTGAATGGCGTTCATAACTTCACCCAACTTCTTTTGTACAGCCATGAAGTAGAGAGACGTTATGACCTGCTGCAACATCTATACTATGACCAGCTGCAACGTCTATATTATGACCTGCCGCAACCTCTGTACTATTTACGCCTTGCCACTCTAATAATATTATTTTCGCGAATCAGACGATAAGAATTTTTAAGAAGATCTTCAAGCATTTCTTTATTAATCTTGTAAAGTTTATAGGTTGAACATCGTGGGTAGTGATGAAATACTCTATGCGTACCAACAAACCATTCACATTCCATTGGAGAGTTTCCGGTTTGATTCCAAATATTGAATATTTGTGTTTTTGCCACTACTGTAATAAATCTATTGCCCGCCTTATCTTTACTCACACAGAAGTAACGTACCACAGGAGAAGAAGCCGATTCAAGCATTTGCGGATCATTAAACTTAAGTGAAATATCAATATTATAATTTCGCTTTATACGCTCAACCTCAGATTTAAAAACCTTTCCATGCACACTTGTGTCTCTTATATCGTTGGTTGCGATATAATAGTGAATCATTTCATGCACAAGTGTATCTATATATTCTTTTTCAGGAAGATCAAAGTATGTGCTTATTTCTATCCATACTTTTTTTCTTTTGGTCAATCGATTATACTCAATACGGGTCAATCCAAGAGATCGAGTTCTTCTATTCAGCTTTATTAATGGTCTAATCAGAAGCCCCTGATAACACAAGCGATTGAAATAGTCAAACTTTTCGTATAAATAAGAAATATCCGGTCGCATAATCAGTATTTATAAATTGGCAATTATATTTGAGGAAAAATCTCAATCAAAAATCATTCCAAGTTTATTGAGATGGTTTTCTTCGTTTATTTTCAATGGGTATTCTGAAAGTAACAAGCCCTCTTTCTCATAATCAAAAGGCTCAATTTTTATTTTATATATAGGCAATTCATTACCTCTGCATATTAATGAATAGACTTGCTGAATACTTGTGCAGGTATCCTCGCAAAAAGTTAATACAACAAGAGAGTGTCTTGCCGACACTCTCCCATTTTTTATGATAAATAATTCGTTTGTTAAAAGTTTAAATTTATTCATAACCGAGATTGCGGAATGAGTGAATCAGTTGGCTCAGATGTCTTTTTTACTATCTTTCTTGAAGGTAAGGATAAAAAGCGTTGTGAATGACGATTATAATATGTTGTGGAATCAAAAGGCAGAGCCGACAATACAATGCTGTCTCCCCATATAGGAGATTTTGAGAAGTTATCAAGATTTAAGTTACCATATACGCGAGCCACTGAACGCGATGTGTCCGAAAGAATTTTCATTTCTAAGCGCTTAGTATTTGAAAGCTTCTTGGTGAGAAATTCATTTGTTCCATCAGAATATTCAATAGCAAGATTCGCCTGGCCTTTAATCTGGGAAAGGAAGCGCATTTTAAAAAGAAAAGATGACCCTTTCTCAGGATCAGTAATAGGAACTGAAAAACTTAATCCATTGGAATCGGACACCGGTAACAATATAAGGTGTCTTGAATATGGCCATAAGTCAGACCCTTCGACTTCAATTCCACCTTTGCCTGAAATTGACTTCTGGCGCTTTTTAAGTTCTTTCTCAGTTACCTCGCAAAGTTCATAATAAGCATCGGGGTTTCGAAGATACCAATTCATTGTTGAATCAAAATCTTGCCGCGACAAGCCATGTTTTTCGATAACATAGCCTAAAAGAGCTTCGCGGTCACTATCGGATGTTCTTGAACCGGTGGTCTGCAACCATGCTTCCGACAGCTCAAGATCAGCAAGAACTGAAGCCATTTTCTTTTCAGATGCCACTCCGTCGGGATGTCTAATACAACTCGCCGACAGAAATAACAGACAAACGAAACCAAGGATAAAGGTCCAACTACTTTTCATTTTTATTATCCTTATCATCATTCAATTTATCAGTCTGTTTTGCCATAGCCAAAGAGAAATCTTTGGAATAAAAGCAAATCAACAGGGCTACTCCCACGCAAATAGAAGCATCGGCCAAATTAAAGATATAAGCGAAAAATTCATAATACTGACCTCCGCAGAAAGGCATCCAATCAGGCCAATAAAAGTCGAATAAGGGGAAATAGAACATATCGACAACCTTCCCTTCGAACCAAGAAGCGTATCCGCCGTCAGGAGGGAAAAGAACAGCTGTCTCCGGGGGCATGGGATTATTAAATATTTCTCCGTAGAAAACACAGTCGAAAATATTACCGGCCGCCCCGGCAGTAATCAATGCCACCGACACTATGAAACCGGTTCGAAGTTCATATCTGCTGACTATTTTAACCAGACACCAGATAAGGACACCTACCGCAAATATCCTTCCGAAGGTCAATAGGAGCTTATTCCATAATTCGAGGCCAAACGCCATCCCGTTGTTTTCAATGAACTTCAGGTGAAACCAAGAGGTTATTTCAAAATCTTCTGTGAGATAAAAATGAGTTTTTATCCAGATTTTCAACCATTGGTCGGCTATTATCACCAATAGAATTACGACAGCGGCTATCCACCCCGCATTACGACGCACCACTGAGGGCCCAAGGACCTCAGTGGTGCGATTTTCATCAGTTACAGAATTATTCGACATATACCAGTCGTTTAATGTAATATTTGAGTCGCCCGGAACACCACAAGCTATAGCATTTTCGACAAATAGCTGTTTCTTATTTGGTGCTGATATTTATCAGCACCAAATAAGTTTAGGGAGCTATGTACTGAACATACTTACCTTCTCGGCAACTATAACAATCCTACAAAAATATTTATGTAGTTGCAAATATATTAAACATCTTTTATTTACGGGTTACAGATGCCAGAACTTTCTCTCCGTCGATATCAAGTTCAACGATGTCTTCACCTTCAAGTTCCTCAACAAGTTCAATGCTTTCGGCCAAAACCTGTCCTGCAATATAGGAACCAAATGAATCCAACGCATCTTTTACAGAATCTGGCCCTGCCAGCTTAACGTCAACCCTGTCAGTTATTTCAAAATCTGAAGATTTACGGATATTCTGGATTCGGTTGATCAGTTCTCTTGCCATTCCTTCATTCTTTAATTGAGGAGTGACTGTGACATCAAGGGCAACTGTGATGTTGCCGTCGTTAGCGACAAGCCAACCCGGAATATCCTCTGGAATAACTTCTACATCTTCCAAAGTAACTATTGGAGAGCCGGGAAGATTAACAAACTCAAACGAGCCGTTCTTTTCGAGAAGAGCAATATCCTTCTGTTCCATAGAGGAAATAGCCTTCCCAAGATCTTTCATTATTTTGCCATATTTCGGGCCGAGTTTCTTAAAATCTGCTTTAACCCTCTTTACAAGTCCTGATTCTTCGTTATCAACAATCTTCAGGTCTTTTACATTAACCTCATCAAGCACAATTCCTTTGACAGCGTCAATAGCATTCCTTTGATTATCGTCAACAACCGGCACAAGAAGTGTCTGCAGTGGTTGACGCACTTTCAAATTTACTTTTCTGCGCAATGCCAGAGTATTGGAAGTGATGATCTGAGCAAGATTCATTCTTTCTTCAAGAGAAGGATCGATTGCTGACTCATCGGCCTTCGGGAAATCGGCGAGATGCACTGACTTATATCCATTATCCTCGGAGGATGGAGACATAAGATCGGTATATAATTTGTCTGCATAGAAAGGAGCAAACGGAGCCATCAACAGTGCGATAGTCTTGAGACATTCGAAAAGAGTCTGATAAGCAGCTAATTTATCCTTATCCATTTCACCCGCCCAGAAACGCTTTCTATTCAGACGCACATACCAGTTTGAAAGATTGTTGTTCACAAACTCCTCGATAGCACGTGCAGCTTTTGTAGGTTCGTAATCATCAAGATCATTAATCACTTCTTTAATCAAAGAATTGAGAAGAGAAAGAATCCAACGATCTATCTCCGGTCGCTCGCTAATCGGAATGAGGGGCTCGGCTCCGGTAAAGCCGTCAACATTAGCATATAGAGCCAAAAATTTATAGGTATTATATAAAGTGGCAAACAATTTTCTGCCGACTTCAGCAACACCCTCCTCGTCATATTTCAAATTATCCCATGGAGATGAATTTGAGATCATATACCAACGAACCGGATCAATACCAAATCTTTCTATATTGTCGAAAGGATCAATAGCGTTTCCAAGTCGTTTAGACATTTTCTGGCCATGCTTGTCAAGCACCAAACCATTTGAAATAACGGCTTTGTATGCAACAGAATCAAAGATCATACCTGCAATGGCATGAAGAGTAAAGAACCAGCCACGAGTCTGGTCAACGCCTTCCGCAATGAAGTCGGCCGGATAAACCTCGCCTTTATCAAGCAATTCCTTATTCTCAAACGGATAATGAATCTGGGCGTAGGGCATAGCACCGGAGTCAAACCACACATCAATAAGATCGGTTTCGCGTTTCATCGGCTTTCCGGATTCTGAAACCAATACGATATCATCAACGTATGGGCGGTGTAGATCTATCTTTTCGTAATTTTCTGAAGTGTATGTGCCGGGAATGAAGCCATTCTCTTTAAGCGGATTCGACTTCATAAATCCTTTTGCCACTGCGTCTTCAATGCGATTATATAAATCTTCAACACTTTCAATGATTAATTCTTCGCGACCGTCATCAGTGCGCCAAATGGGCAATGGAGTGCCCCAATATCGTGAACGGGACAGGTTCCAATCCTGAACATTTTCGAGCCATTTACCAAAGCGACCGGTTCCGGTTGAAGCAGGTTTCCATTTGATTGTTTCATTCAATGCAATCAAGCGTTCGCGTGCTTGAGGAGTGCGGATAAACCAACTGTCAAGAGGATAATAGAGAATGGGTTTATCCGTGCGCCAGCAATGAGGATAATTATGCACATGCTTCTCTGTCTTGAATGCTTTGCCTTCTTTTTTAAGTTCCATACAAAGCACCACATTCAAATCCTCGGCAGCATTCGCAGCCTTTTCGTCATATTTGCCATTGACCGTAAATTGAGGGTCATAAGCATTTTTCACCCAGGCTCCGGCATGGGGCGCATAAAGGTCTACATTTACGCATTTCTTAACAAATTCAGGTGCAAGTTCCGGAATCGGGAAATATTTACCCGTAAGGTCTACCATTGGTCTGGTTTCTCCTTTTCGGGTAATCATAAAGAGTGACGGGATATCAGCGGCTTTAGCAACTTTTGCATCGTCCGCACCAAATGTAGGAGCAATATGAACGATACCTGTACCATCATCTGTTGTTACATAATCGCCAGGGATAACTCTAAATGCAGACTCCGACAGCTCAACAAATTTATCCTCTCCAACTTCAAAGACCTTTGAATCATCCTGAGCGGCAGCCTTGACATATTCGGGTGAATATTCATCCAATCTTTCAGTTGGTTTTACCCAGGGCATCAGCTGAGAGTAATGAATACCAACCAACTCCTCTCCTTTCCATTTGCCAACAATTTCGTAAGGGATTATCTTGTCGCCAGGAGTATAAGAATCCAAGGGTTTGTCTTTTCCTTCCTTTTTAAAGTAGGAATCCACAAGAACTTCAGCAATAATGCATGTAATTTTCTCGCCGGTGTAAGGATTAAAAGATCTAACAGCAACGTAATCAAATTTAGGACCGACACAAAGGGCTGTATTTGAAGGGAGGGTCCAAGGGGTTGTGGTCCACGCCATGAAGTAGGGTTTGCCCCAACCTTCCATTCCGGGTTTAGGGTCAAGCACTTCAAAGAGTACGGTGGCAGTAAGGTCTTTAACATCACGGTAACAACCCGGCTGATTAAGCTCGTGAGAACTCAGGCCGGTGCCGGCTGCAGGTGAATACGGCTGGATTGTGTAACCTTTATACAAATATCCTTTTTTGTATAACTGCGCCAACAGCCACCAAACAGACTCAATATAGCGATTGTCGTAAGTGATATAAGGATTGTCGAGATCTACCCAATATCCCATTTTATGAGTAAGATCAGTCCACTCTTTAGTGTATTTCATCACCTCCTTGCGACAAGCGGCATTATATTCCTCTACCGAAATCTTTTTGCCGATATCTTCTTTGGTGATTCCAAGATTTTTTTCAACACCCAATTCTACTGGAAGTCCATGAGTGTCCCAACCTGCCTTACGCTTCACATGAAAGCCCTGCATCGTTTTGTAACGACAAACTATATCTTTGATGGTACGCGCCATCACATGATGAATTCCGGGCATTCCGTTAGCCGACGGAGGCCCTTCATAAAACACGAAAGTCGGGCAACCTTCGCGCTGTTTCATAGATGCTTCAAACAGGTTGTTTGCATCCCAGATGCCAAGCACTTCTTTGTTAATATCCGAGAGATTAAGTTGCTTGCTATATTCCTTGAATTTCATTTTTAGAAAATTTTTTATCTTTTAACTCCTTTTGCTCCTTTAGTCCCCTTAGTTCCGCCTCCAAGTGCAAAAATATTTTGGTCGTAAGTAAAGGTTTTTCTGTCTGTTTCGCGTTTACGTTTCAGGGCAAGCGCAACAAGCTTATCCATCAACTGACTGAAGCTTACGCCACTTGCTTCCCACAAATAGAAAGATAAAGAGCCGGGGATTGTGTTTATTTCGTTAACATAAATTTCATTGCTGTCTGCATCAATCATCACATCAATCCGGCTTACACCATGACAAGACAATACACGGAAAGTTTCGGCAGCCAGGTGTCGAATTCGTTCGCTTGTTTCGACAGGCAAGTCTGCAGGAATTCTTTTCTCACTGGCTTGCATTCCCTGATTGGTTTTGGTTCCTCCCATATATTTATCTTCGTATGAGAGAAATTTTCCGGATTTGATCGGCTCCTCGCAAACTGAACTTTGGTGGTCGTCAGCATCCCCCAACACAGAGCAGTTAATTTCTTTCAGATTCCCTATCATGTGTTCCACAATGAGACGCTGAGAAAATTTAGCCGCATTATTTATTTTTTCTACGAGCTCATTTCTATCTGAAGCGGTGCCAATTCCGACAGATGATCCAAGATTGGCAGGCTTTACGATTACGGGATAGCCAAGCTTTTCTTCGATCTTATTTACAATTTTATCCTTATCTCCATTCCACTGATGATCTGTGAACCACACATAGTCGACCACAGGAATATTTTCGGCACCAAGAATCATCTTCATGGTAATTTTGTCCATTCCGTTAGCCGAAGAGAGTGTGTTGCAGCCCGCAAATGGAATCCCGATAGTTTCAAGCAGGCCCTCGAAAATTCCATCTTCGCCATTTGTTCCATGCAGAATGGGAATAGCCACATGTAGATTTGCAACTACAGGATTACGTTTGGAAAAAAGTCCGGTATTCGCCTTATAAAGATTATAATCGCCATATTCCGGACGCATAAATACTTCTTCGGCTTCAGAAACCAGTTTATCAAGATTTCTATAGTTTTTTAAATCCAGAAGGTTATCTCCCGTATACCATTTTCCCTGTTTTGATATATAAACGGGCACTATATTGTACTTACTTTCATCGAAGGCGTTTATGGCTTGCAATGCCGATATAACGGAGATCTCGTGTTCTACTGATCTTCCACCGAAAAAGACTGCTACGTTAGTTTTCATTTCTATTTTTTTCAATTCAAAAGATCTTGATATTGTCTACTTTTTCAGAGTATATCGTTGCATCGATATACAAAAAGTGTCTGAGACAATGTCATTTCTCCCGATTTAATATTTAAAATGCAAATTTACTTATTTTTTTTGATATAATAACTTTTAGATTAAAGTTGTTTGATGTTTTAAAGCGTTTATTTCTCATATCTTTCTTCTTATCGCATACATTGTTTGAGTAAACTTCCAAAATCGATAATTTCGAATTTATACTCATAAAATCATCACCCTCATAAAATGTAGTAAAAGCTGCTCATTAGTAATGATTACTTACTATATGAACAGCTTTTAAATATCAGTGTAATGCCTTAGGCGGTGAATGATATGTTAACTATGATATGCTTACAATAGATTTCAGATAGTCTTTTTTCTATTTCGGCTGCTATTTTAGTTGTATCCTCTACCGTAAGGGTTGGCTTCGTCTTAATTCCGATGTCAAATATTATTCTGTGGCCAACTCGTCTTGAACGAATAAATTCAATAGAATTGGGGTTGGCAACTTCACTTATAATTTTCTCGACTTTTATAATTTCATTTTTATCAAGACTGCGTTCCATCAGTTCTAAAAAGGAAGGACGCAAAAGCTTGATTGAGGCAGTAAGAATGAAGATTGCTATAACCACAGAGGCCAGCGGGTCAAGGATTCTGAATCCGGCTCCAAAGAAATGGGAGAATGTCACACCAATCAAGGTGGCTATTGAGGCCATAGCGTCGCTGCGGTGATGCCACGCATTTGCCACCAATGCTTTAGATCCCGTTTTAAGTCCATAATGGTTGTAATATCTGTAAAGTCCTTCTTTACAGCTCATAGCAAATAAAACTACGACTACAGTCCATATATCAGGCGCCGGAAGTGTTTCTCCGTTAAAATAAGATACAACAGATTCAACAGCTTCAAAAATAATTATTCCTGAAATAAAGAGCAGGAATATGGATATAAGAAAAGATGAAAAAGTTTCAAATTTACCATATCCATAACTGTATTTACCGTCAACTTTCCTATAGGATATTCCAACAAATACCAACATCAGAATGTCGGCAGCCATATCATTCAGCGAATGAAAGCCATCGGCCATTAGGGCATCGCTATGGCCAAAATAGCCTGTAAGAAGTTTTACAAGCATTAAGAATGTATTTACAATACATCCAACTGTTACGACTTTCCTTACTGTAGTTGCAGTCGCTCCTGTCTGGTCAGGGAACAGCTGAGAGAGAGAGGGTCCGGAATGGTGATGTTTTTTAAAAAAACTCATACCGGATTATCCCATTTTAGTCATGTGGTAGCCAAGAGCATTGAGTTCCATGCACATTCCATAGTAATAGAGCTGTTTAAGCGAATATACATATAGAATTGCCGCATCTTTGCTGCCGGGTTCTACTCCGCATGTGAGAAGTTTATGATAAATTCTTTGGGCACATTCGGCCACAACTTTCGACATTTTTTCTGCTTCGGTTTCATCCAGTCCCAACACCTTATATAGAACTGTATCGTCGAGGTTGTCATAACCGTCTACGTCTCTCAGATCTTCGTATAATTTCTTACCTCCTACATTTGCATAGGCAGTCCAATCTTCATCCCAATATTTGGCGAATGCCATTCCGATGAACATTGGCCAGCCTAAAGAGACAACCGGATAATCCTTAAATTCACGCACTCCATCCGGAACATATACCTCTTCAATCTGAGGCCATAACTCCTCAACATCCGGACACTCAGGCAAATGATCATCTACTAACTTCTGTGAAAGAAGAAAATTTTTAAGATCTTCTTTTATTTCTTTTTCAATATGTTCAATCATGATATTTTAAATAATTATTGTATATTATTTCAATACTTCTAATAGATGAGGAAATTTTATCGCCTTCCATGAATGAAATTCATGGGCCGGAAATATGTGTTCTAATATTACACGGGTTGATAATTAAAGGCGAAAATTCACAAAATATTGCAGAAGAAGCCACGACTTCTTCTGCAATATATAACAATTAACTATGTAAAAAGGTCGGTTATTGTAAACGGGGGTCAATAATATAGACGGGAGATTCGTCAATACAGCCTTGTGAAAGCATAACCGAACCGTTCGGCGGCAGCCTTTTCGAGTTCTTCTCTAAATTCAGGAGCAGCAATCGAGATAAGAAGTTTTGCACGTTCGGCAAGGGTTTTGCCTCTTAGATTCACTCCCCCGTTTTCGGTAACTACATAATTTGTTTGGAAACGAGTTGTCACAACACCGGCACCTTCTGTTAGAACCGGCTTTATTTTTGATTTTCCTTTGGCTGTTTTTGATAACATCGCAAGGAACGAACGGCCTCCTTCGCTTAAAGATGAACCGTAAACGAAATCATGTTGACCACCTACACCTGAGAATATTTTTGTACCAATAGAATCTGCACAAATCTGCCCGGTAAGGTCTATTTCCAGACATGAATTTATTGACATTACTTTTGGATTTTGGCCGATTACATAAGGATTGTTTGTCCACGCAACGTCTTTGAAAATAATGTCAGGATTCCCGTCCATGTACTTATACAATGCTTTTGAACCGAGTGCAAGGGACGCCACTGATTTTCCGGGAAGAACTTTCTTTAAAGAATTATCGATTATCCCCTTTTCAAGTAGAGGCACTACCCCATCTGTCATGGCTTCGGTGTGAAGGCCGAGGTGTTTGTGATTTGAGAGAGCTCGAATCACAGCATTAGGTATGCCCCCGACGCCAATCTGGAGGGTCGCTCCATCTGGAATTCTTTCGGCAATATATTCACCGATTTTAATTTCAGCTTCCGTGGGGGTGGAAGTGGGAACTTCCACCAACGGGGTGTCACATTTTACACATGCATCAATTTTTGAGATATGCACCGTGGGGTCTCCGTAAGAGAAGGGCATGTTCGGATTAATCTGAGCAATTAATCTATCAGCAGATTCCACGGCCGAACATGCAACGTCACCCGACACTCCAAAACTCACAAGACCTTCCTCATTAGGCATTGAACATTGGAGCAAAACGACATCTACTCTCCAACTTCCATCCCGAATCAATTGAGGGACCTCGCCTAAAAAGCGTGGAGTCATCGACCCATAACCTTCAGCAATCCATTCCCTAAAGCCATTATTGACAAAAAAGGAATTTACAAGAAACGTATCTTTGAATTCCGGCCTGCAGAGCGGGGACCTTCCTCTGCACACGCCAAATCCGGTGATAATTGTAACGTTATGAAGCTCATGACCACGGTCTGCAAGCGCCTGCTCAAGGAGTTCGGGAGTTGATGTTGAGCCTTGCAGATAGACATGATCACCGCTTTCAATTAACTTTACAGCCTCTTGGGCTGACACAAAGTTGATTTTTTCTGCCCTATTCATTTCTTATGATCCTCATTGAATTTTCGTAAGAATTTTTCAAGGCGATGGAAATCCTCATCATTTGAAATCAACGACACGCAAGCACGGATACCGGCTTGTTCAGATCCGGTTGATTGCAACGAGATTGAAGATATTCCATATTTCATCAACTCTTGCTGGAGCTCGTTTCCGGAGAATCCGGGATATCCGATGGTGAAGAAAAAGCCATCGGCAATTTCTTCGTCTCCATCCATATTATATACGATATGGAAGCCATTTTCTTTGAACAGATTCTTTACGATTTCTGCTCTTCGACCATATTCCGAACAATGATCAATGAAATTCAGAGTGCCCTCTGCAGCGGCATCAAGCATTGCAGCCAGGCCATGCTGAGCTGAATGAGAAGTTCCGGAAGAAGCGCAATATAAAACTCCGAATACATACGCATCGCCCAAGGCAGGCATTTCGTAGAATTTTTCGTAAAATTCGTACTGACGTTCAAATACTTTTTCGCTCATGCATACGAGAGCTATACGCTGGCCTGCATAAGAGAAAATTTTTGAACCCGACAACATCAAAATATAGTTATCCGTATATTTGGCAACTGTAACGCCAAAGGGAGGTTGGTTCGGATGACTTATATCTTTTCTAAAGTCCATACCAAAGTATGCGAGATCTTCCAGAACAATACAGTCATATTTAGTTGCAAGCCGCCCTATAATCTCCAGTTCCTGCTCGGTAAGATTTGTCCAAGCAGGATTGTTGGGATTGCTGTAAAGAAGCCCGGTAATGTTCCCTTTAGACAGGTATTCTTCAAGTTTAGCCTCAAGAGCTTCGCCTCGGAAATTATAAATATCAAAAGATTCTGTTTTGATTCCAAGAACCTTAGCCTGAGAAATATTTGCAGGGAAGCCGGGATTTAAAAAGAGCATTGTGTCTTTTTCCTTCAATCTTTGCGAAAGGAGAAGTTGCAAAGTGAAACTTCCTTGCATGGAGCCGACAGTTGGAATAATGCACTTTTCAGGTATATCTATATCAAGGAAAGCGCGAACAAATTTTGAGCCGGCTTTCTTAAGTTCGGGTATACCTTGAATGGGTGGATATTTATTCGCGACTCCTGCTTCAAGAGCGGATATTTCTGCCTTTACACCTATTTCTTCGGCCGGCAAACCGGGATTCCCGATTTCAAGATGAATCATCTTCTCTTGTGCTTCTGTCTCAATAAGGGCTGCGAGTGAACATATCTGGCGGATGGTAGCCGAGCCGAGATCTAAGATCATAAGCCTCTTTACGGCATCATCAAATGTCTTTTGGGATATTGGAAACACGATTGTGAAATGTTTTTATGGTTATTAGCGGTACGTAAGGTTTACATATTCTCGGTGGCTCTCACGCGGCCGGCCTGGAAGGCAGCAACATTTGCCTGAACAATTTTTTCTCCCTTGGAGGCAAATATCTGCTGAATGGAATCTACTATTACTTCCGGAGCAATTTCTATGAATGGTGAAGCCGCACCAAGCAATACAAGATTGGAACTTCTTTGAGTTGCCACTTCTTTTGCCAATGCCTCCATATCGAACATGATAACTCTTTCTCTTGACCGGAGTTCTTTTTCTACTTTCTCCATCTCAGGATAGTTATCAATATTTATGAAAGGAACACTGTTTGTAACAATCCAACCCTCTTTTGAAAGATAAGGCAGGTATCGCAGGGCTTCCATAGGTTCGAGAGAAACAATAAGATCAGCACCTCCCAATGGAATCAGATCCGAGTGAATCGGATTTGAACTGAGTCGCAGGTTTGATTGAACATCGCCGCCGCGTTGACTCATACCGTGCACTTCGGCTTGCTTAAGATAAAGATTGTCTTTGAGTGCGGCCGCCCCAAGAATTGTAGCTATTGTAAGGATTCCTTGCCCACCGACTCCGGCGAGAACTATATCTGATTTCATGATATTACTATTGTAAAGTGGAATAAATATTTACTTCTTTGATGCATGTCGACGTGCGGTCTGGATACATTCGCGTCGTGAAATAACAACCGAAAGCCCTTTATGGTCTATTTCTTCGCAGAAAAGCTTAACCATCTCATCATGATTTTTAGGAAGAGAATCGATGGTACGCACATGTTTCGGGTCGGCTCCGAGACCGATACATATTTCCTCAAGTTTTCCGGTGCCCTGAGAATCCTGACCTCCTGTCATTCCGGTTGTCAGATTATCAGAGATAATAACCAAAATCGGAGAATCTTCATTGATTGCATCGAGCAGTCCGGTCATTCCACTATGTGTAAAAGTTGAGTCGCCGATTATCGCAACGGCCGGATGCTGGCCGGCATCGGCAGCCCCTTTAGCCATTGTTATAGAAGCACCCATATCAACGCATGTGTCAATTGCATTGAAGGGTTTCAGGAAACCAAGCGTATAGCAGCCGATATCTCCAAACACTTTGGGTGATTCATAAGATTCGAGAGCTTTGTTTAATGCCGAATATACATCTCTGTGTCCACATCCCTGGCATAACATGGGGGGTCTCGGAGCAATTATTTCGGAAGAGTCTTCCACCTTAAATTCTTTGAGACCTTCGGGAGCCGGGATAATAGTCTTAATTGCTTCGGCAATTAAATCGGGATTCAACTCACCATCGCGAACCACGTTTCCGGAATACTTTCCGTAAATTTTTTTGCCCGAAGTGGATAAGCCCAAAAGTTTACCTTCAATGAACGGTTGTCCTTCTTCCAATACCAGAAGGGCATCACAAGAATTATATAAACGCTGAAGCATCGATGCCGGCAATGGATATTGACAGATTTTTACCAAGGGGAAAGGACATTTTCCATCAAAGCACTCCATCAGGTAGTTGTAGGCTATGCCACTGACAATTATTCCGAGTCTGTGATCATGTCCTTCTTCATATTTATTGAAAGGAGAAGCTTCAGAGGCCTTAACAAAATCTTCCTGTTGAGCTATAAGATTTTTATTTCTAATTTTTGACATGGCCGGCATTAATACCCATTGTTTTGGATTAACGGGATAATGCAGTTTATTTTCGGGCAAAGGATCGTTTTCTGTTTCCACAACGGCGCGAGAATGACTCAGGCGAGTGACAAGACGAGTCAGAACAGGCACACCAAGTCGCTCTGAGAGTGCAAATCCATAAGATGCCATATCGTAAGCTTCCTGCTGATTTGACGGTTCCAAAGCAGGTATCATAGCGAAATCAGCATAAAAACGAGAATCTTGCTCATTTTGCGAGGAATGCATGGATGGATCATCCGCTGCAATCACCAATAAGCCTCCATTCGCACCGGTCATGGCTGAGTTTACAAAGGGGTCGGCGGCAACATTTAAACCCACATGCTTCATCGAAGTGATAGCTCTTTTGCCACAGAACGACATGCCAAGAGCTTCTTCCATTGCTGTTTTCTCGTTGGACGACCAATGGGAATGTATTTTTCTTTCCTTTGCAAGTGCATTATTCTGCACAAATTCCATTATTTCTGTAGAGGGGGTACCTGGATAAGCATAAGCACCACTTAACCCGCCATATATTGCTCCCAAGGCCAGAGCCTCATCACCGAGCAACAGCTGTTTAGTTTTCATATTATGGTATTTTAGATTTAAGATAGTGGAATGACACTTTACTTCTAAGTATCGTATCATTAGAGTATTCACATAAAATCCTCTTTGTGCAAATATAATAAAAAATATATAAATATCAAATTTTAAGTAGGCTTTAGATTTTAGGCGGTAGGCGGTAGGCGGTAGGTGTTAGGCGGTAGGTGTTAGGTGGTAGGTTTTAGGTGGTAGGTTGTAGATTATAGGTGGTAGGTGTTAGGTGGTAGATTATAGGGTATATTGAAGTAATTTTTTGCGGATTTGCCTCTTTTCGGTCTTTCGTCAAAAAATACGAATAATTGCGTCGGCAAATGTAGGGACATGGCGTGCCATGTCTGAATAAAGCTCCAAGTAATTAGAATGATAATGGGCCAATGTAATCTCCAGACATGGCACGCCTCCATTATACCCCAGACATGGCACGCCATGTCCCTACATTTGCCGACGAATACCGGGTCATGGCACAAGTATATTTACTGATGTAGTCCGTGTCATGGCGTGCCTACATTTACCGATTTCTAAAAAACTACCTTCTATTTTCTAAATAACTACCTTCTAACTAAATTTAAATGCTACTTTATGGAAACGAATTCATAAATATTATGAGGTTTGAACCTGTGACTCATTCGAATGTTTTATTATGTAGAACACCGATTGTCTTCTTTAAGACTCGTGCGTGTTGAAAAAATTACTGATTATAAAATATTTTAATATGGTACGCTTGAATGTTTCGTTGATTACGGAGACTGAAGAAAATGCAAAAAAACTTGAAGAGGTTGCAACTGAATTAGTGGCGTTTTCTCTTCGTGACAAGGGATGTATTGATTATGACCTTTATCGGTCTAAAACAAACAATGATAGATTTCTGATTATAGAAACATGGAATTCTGAAGAGGACCTTAAGGCTCATTCAGAATCCGATCATTTTAAGCGACTTGTTCCTGAAATGGAAAAGTTATCAAAGATGACTTTGGAAAAGTTTAATTTCTAAGTCGTTGTAAGAATCAATAAAGAGAGTGCTCCGAAAAGCACTCTCTTTCCTTTTATGGTTATTTAGGGTTATGTTATGTTTTTATGAAGATATCTCTCCTCCCGAACGGAATTCAGGATTTTTTCAAGAAGTAGCAGGTTTATCAAGATGCACATCCAACTGAGGGAATGGAAACGAAAATCCCAATTCAGGTAACTCTTTGTAGATTCGTTCATTAATGTCAAAATAAACTCCCCAATAATTGGAAGAATGGGTCCATGCTCTGACTGTAAGAATAATTGCACTGTCGGCCATTTCCGACAAACCTACAAAAGGAGGCCTTTCAATTTTAGTAGGAATCGCAACCGGCATTCCCAGGTCGGCTGAATATGATTCATGAATCACCGGCTTGGATTTGCGCCTGAATAATCTGGAAAAGAAGTTCCGCTTTTTAACTTCACCGACTTCGTTTTCAGCATGTTTGTGAGACTTTTCAGCTTCCTGTTCTCTCAGCACAATGTCGTCTTCAATAAATTTTTTAACAGTGCGTGCATCATCTGTCACTATTTTAAGTAATGCCGCTTTTGCAGCCTCAAGATCCGTACCGTAAGCAAGGCTGACATTCCAGTCAACCCGACGGTAATTTTCAAGAGAATAGTTATTAATAGATGAAGTGGATAAAGAGCCATTAGGCACTATGATTGCCTTATTGTCGACTGTATTTATTACTGTATTAAAAAGCTGAATTGATTTAACGGTGCCTGTAAATCCCTGAACTTCTATAAAATCACCTACTTTATATGGCTTTAACAACAGAATGAGTACTCCCCCGGCAAAATTCTGGAGCGTACCACTCAGAGCCATACCAATTGCCATTCCGGCAGAGGCGAAGATGGCGATAAAACTGCTTGTTTCAATCCCTAATATTCCAATAACTATGATGATTAAAAAGAAATATAGGGATATTTTTACCAGCGAAAGTACAAAAGTTGTAAGCGATGCATCGACTTTACGTCTTGTCAATACACCGAAAATAGTTTTAAATATCCTTCTTATTAGGAATCGGCCGATATAAAATACAAGTATTGCAGCTAAAAGGCGAAGGCTGAAACTCACGAGAGAATTTGACAATGAGGCTATTAACTCATCAAATCCCATACCTTTGAGATCTTTAAGCCAACTGTCGGCATTAGGCACTTCAGGCATTTCTATTACCGGAACATCCCCTGATTGAATATCTATCATCTGATAATTATTTTAATCTTATCTTTTATGAATTAATAATCCGTTTTCCCCTACCGTTTAGCGTAACTTCAAACGCACAACATTTTCCACATGATGAGTGTGAGGGAACATGTCGACAGGTTGAATTTCAGTTACCTTATACTTTTTATCAAGAAGCGCAAGATCACGAGCTTGAGTTGCAGGGTTACAACTGACATATACGATCACTTCCGACCGGGCATTAAGAATCACATTCACAACATCCTCGTGCATTCCGGCTCGGGGCGGATCTATTATCATTATATCCGGGTGTCCGTGCCTTTCAATAAATTCAGAAGTCAACACATCTTTCATGTCTCCGGCATAAAAAAGTGTATTGTCAATTCCATTTATTTCAGAATTTTTCTTTGCATCTTCTATCGCGGCTTCCACATACTCAATGCCTATTACTTTACTTGCATTTTTAGCGACAAAATTAGCAATAGTGCCGGTTCCTGTATAAAGGTCATACACAAGGGGTTTATCAGCAGACGCGGCATCAGCCGGATTTTCGAGCCCGGCTAACTTTCTTACTACCTTATAAAGTTCATAAGCTTGTTTTGAATTGGTCTGGTAAAAAGACTTGGCATTCACATTAAATTTCAGGCCCTCCATCTCTTCTATAATACTGTCGGAACCGCTGTAAACACAAATCTCCTGATCTGAGATCGAATCATTAAGTTTTAAGTTAACAACATACAGCAAAGAAGTAATTTCCGGAAAATTAACCTTTAGTTCCTCCATTACCTCATTAATTTGAGTTGTATTATTTTCACCAAAAACCACACACACCATGATGTCGCCGGTTGAAGAGATTCTTATCATCAGAGTGCGAAGCAGCCCTTCATTGTTTTTTATATCATAGAATGAAAGGTGCTTTTTTTCTGCGAGTTCGAATAGAAAATTTCTGATTCTATCTCCTAATTCACTTTGCAGGTGACATTGATTTATGTGAAGCACTTTGTCGAAAGCACCGGGTATATGAAACCCGAGTGCATTAGAGGAATCAGAAAATTCTCCTCCCCTCTTAATTTCTTCCCATGTTCTCCATTTTTTATTAGAGAAAGTATACTCCATTTTATTTCTGTAGTTCCATATTTGCGATGAACCCAGAATGGGGGCAACCGGTGGCATCTCAACTTTCGCAATTCTTTTTAAAACGTCTTCCACCTGTTTTTGCTTCCACTTCAGTTGCTCTTCATAAGGGAGATGCTGCCATTTACACCCACCACACACGCCGAAATGAGCACATTTGGGTTCAATGCGAGCTGCAGAAGGCTCAACTAATCTTACGATATGTCCCTCAGCAAATGAATGTTTCTTTTTATCTATTTGCACATCAGCTATGTCGCCCGGAGCACCATAAGGTATGAAGACAACAATAGCACTTTCATCATCAGGATTTAACTTTATCCGAGATATGGACTTCCCCTCTGCCGCCACACTCTCAATCTTGATAGAGCTGAGCAATGGCAACGGTTTTCTTTTTCTTCCCATATTAATAGTAAACCAATTTTATTAAAACTGATTTGCAATGCAGGCACATACCAACCCATTGGCGAAGGCATGCGCGCAGACATCACAAATACAAAAACAGCGTTTCAAAAGCTTAATAAAAGCCTACATGATAAGTAAACTACTTAAAAAAACTGAAACTGTATAAATTTCTGTGCAAAATTAATGCTTTTTCCCTAATCTTTTATTAATTTTGCATATACAAACCCAAAAAATAATTTCATCACTTTCCAAGAGATACCCAGGATTCGGGAAGTGACTTTATAAATCTATAAAAATAAGCACGAATAAAATCAACTTTCGGCTTATTTAGAAATAGAACACTTGAAAAACATATTCAACAGAAATAAATAAAGCATAATCACTATGGCAAAAAAAATTTATACCTTTGGTGCCGGAAAGGCAGAAGGTACTGCCGAGATGAGAAATCTTCTCGGAGGTAAGGGTGCCAACCTTGCTGAAATGAATCTGCTTGGGATGCCGGTACCTCCCGGCTTCACTATCACAACAGAAGTCTGCACAGAATATACACAACTTGGAAGAGACGCAGTAGTTGCCGACATCAAAGAAGATGTAGAAAAGGCAATTGCACATGTAGAAAGTCTTACAGGTACAAAATTTGACGACCCTTCAAATCCTCTTTTGGTATCAGTACGTTCAGGAGCTCGCGCATCAATGCCGGGCATGATGGATACTGTCCTTAACCTTGGTATGAATGATGCCACAGTTGCGACTATGGCTGAAAAGAGCGGCAATCCTCGTTTCGCTTGGGATAGCTACAGACGTTTCGTACAGATGTATGGCGATGTAGTGCTCGGCATGAAACCCAAATCAAAAACAGACATCGATCCTTTCGAAGCTATCATGGATGAAGTGAAAGAAGAGAAAGGTGTTAAATTCGACAACGAGCTTACCGTAGATGATCTTAAAGAACTCGTGGTGCGTTTTAAAAAGGCAGTTAAGGATTACACCGGCAAAGACTTCCCCGAATCTGCATGGGAGCAGCTGTGGGGTGGAATTTGCGCCGTGTTTGACAGCTGGATGAACGAACGCGCTATCATTTACCGCCGCATGAACCAAATTCCTGAAGAATGGGGAACAGCCGTTAATGTTCAGGCAATGGTATATGGCAACATGGGCGACAACTCAGCTACCGGGGTTGCCTTCAGCCGCGATGCAGCCACAGGTGAAAACATATTCAACGGAGAATACCTTATCAATGCACAGGGTGAGGATGTGGTAGCCGGTATCCGCACACCCCAACAAATCACAATTGAAGGTTCACGCCGTTGGGCTGCTCTTCAGGGAATCAGCGAAGAAGAACGTCGCACAAAATATCCCGCCCTTGAAGAATCAATGCCCGATTGCGCACGCGAACTTATAAACACTGCACATAAGCTTGAGGATTACTTCCGCGACATGCAGGACATGGAGTTCACAATTCAGGATGGCAAACTCTGGATGCTTCAGACCCGTAACGGAAAGCGCACCGGCGCGGCAATGGTAAAAATTGCAATGGATCTTCTGCGCGAAGGCATGATAGACGAAAAAACCGCACTTTTGCGCATGGAGCCTCAGAAGCTTGATGAACTTCTTCACCCCGTGTTTGAGAAAGAGGCCTTAAAGAAAGCAAAAGTTATGGCGAAAGGTCTTCCCGCCTCTCCGGGTGCAGCCACAGGCCAGATTGTTTTCCAGGCAGATGAGGCTGAAGCATGGGCAGAACAGGGTAAAAAAGTAGTTCTTGTCCGCATTGAGACTTCACCCGAAGACCTTCGTGGTATGGCAGTTGCTCAAGGTATTCTCACCATGCGTGGAGGTATGACTTCACATGCGGCAGTTGTAGCTCGCGGTATGGGTAAATGCTGCGTTTCAGGTGCCGGAGAAATCGTGGTTGACTACAAGGAAAAGACTGTAAAAATGGGTGATAAAGTCTATAAAGAAGGAGACTGGATCTCATTGAACGGTTCAACCGGAGACGTATACGATGGAGAAGTAAAGACCACCGAACCCGAACTCGACGGAGACTTTGGTGCAATTATGGACCTTGCAGCCAAATATACAAAAACCCTGGTTCGCACCAATGCCGACACACCTCGCGATGCAACACAAGCTCGCCACTTCGGAGCACAAGGTATAGGTCTGTGCCGTACAGAACACATGTTCTTCGAAGGCGACCGTATCAAAGCAGTTCGCGAAATGATTCTTTCATCAGACGAAGCAGGTCGTCGCTTGGCACTTGCCAAACTTCTGCCAATGCAACGCGAAGACTTCGAAGGAATATTCACTGCAATGGATGGTTATGGTGTAACTGTTCGTCTTCTTGACCCACCGTTGCATGAGTTTGTACCCCACGAAGCAGCTCAACAAGCTGAATTAGCAAAAGACATGGGTCTTACTCCGGAAGAAGTTAAAACTAAAGTAGAAGAGCTTTCAGAATTCAACCCGATGCTGGGTCATCGTGGATGTCGTCTTGGCATAACCTACCCGGAAATCACCGAAATGCAGACACGTGCAATCATCGAGGCTGCAATCAACTGCGAAGAAAAGGGAATTAAAGTGTTCCCTGAAATCATGGTTCCGCTTGTAGGTACACTCAAAGAGCTGCAGCACCAGGCGAATGTGATCAACACAACAGCAGCCAAAGTATTCGACGAAAGAGGCAAGAGCGTACAATATAAGATTGGTACAATGATCGAAGTTCCCCGTGCAGCTCTCACAGCCGACAAAATCGCTGAAGTTGCTGACTTCTTCTCATTTGGTACAAACGACCTTACCCAGATGACCTTTGGTTACTCACGCGACGACGCACCCAAATTCCTGAAGCACTACAAAGAAATAGGCATCCTGAAAGCAGATCCCTTTGAAGTTCTTGACCAGGAAGGCGTTGGCCAGCTTGTAGAGATGGGTGTAAAGAAAGGACGCTCAACCAAACCGGAACTCAAAGTTGGAATCTGCGGTGAACACGGAGGAGAACCCAGTTCAGTAAAATTCTGTGCCGGTCTTGGAATGAACTACGTTAGCTGTTCACCCTTCCGAGTGCCCATAGCACGCGTAGCAGCGGCGCAGGCTGCAATAGAGGACTAAGAGATATAGTCTGATAACTTTTAAGTTAGGTCGTAACGTTCTGTTAAATCAGAGGTTACGGCCTAATTTACTCTTAAACCACTTGCTCACTTTGAGTCAGAAATCGAGCAGAATGAACGCAAATGTTTAGAAAATGTTTAGAGTTTTTTGACCCCATGTTTAGAGCATGTTTAGAGTAATGTTTAGAGTAAATTTCAGGTTGTAAACTTCTGACTGATAATAAAAAAATTCCAAGTGAATTAAATATTAATCAATCATCAAACAAGAAGTATGGCAACCTTCAGACCATGTGTTCAAAAGCAACGCGCAGACGGTTTCTACCCTGTCTATATCAGGGTTACACATGACAGGCGCACCGCCTTCATGAAGAC
>JAAVCL010000017.1 GCA_014802335.1 Bacteroides sp.
CGTCTGAATAAACACCGTCTCATTATCACCGCATCGTTCAGACGTGGGACGCCCCATTCACCGCCTCCATTCGTTTCCGGTAACGAATTGTCCCCAAATTTGGTCGAAGCTAATTTCTAAGAGCTTCTTAAACGTTTATTGCCGCTTTTGTTCTATTCTTGAAGCCGCAAAGCGCATCGTTATCAGGGCTGTTATTCCCCCGATGATCAGTATCGGTACCAATGTGACCAGAATGTCAGTCCACATAAGCTTAACAGGATAGACACTAATGGTAGTGGCGGTAGGGTCGCCGGCAATTTTGATCAGACCGAAATTTTGCTGTAAGAGTGTGAGAATCACTCCAAGAATAACGCCGGTTACTCCCCCGGCAAGTGTCACGTAGAGGCTTTCCCAACCGAATATGCTGCTGATTTGCTTCCTCGACATCCCGAGCGATGAGAATGTGCTGAGGGCATCCTCTTTCTGTATCACCAACATCGATAACGACGACAGGCAGTTGAAGCTGGCTATGACAAGAATGAAGCCGAGCAGCATGAATGACACCCATTTCTCGATTTTTACCATCTTGAAATTAAGTGCCTGCTGTTGATAACGATCTTTTACTATAAATTTATCGCCGAGTTCTTTTCGTAAATCGTCGGCTACTTTCGAAGGCTCGTAACCTTCCCTTGTCTTGATTTCTATGGCTGATGCCTCCGTGTCATACTGGAGAAGTCGGCGGACCATGCTTATCGGAGCAAGAATCCCGTTTTCGTCAAATTCTTGTTGATCAGAACGATAGATGCCCCGCACTTTCAGGGAGTCGGAGATAAATGAGGCTGCCGGATTTGCCATATTCACTCTCCCCTCGCGTTTGGGCGTGAATATCAATATTTTTTCACCGTCGCTGATTTTCATGCGCGCGGCCACGCCGATCGATACCACACTTTCATCATCGGCTTCAGAGTCCGGGTTGAAGTAAGTGCCGAAATGCTCGTCAATCAAACTCTTGATTGAGGTGGCCTGCGAATAGGCACCCGGTTTAATACCCTTGATTGTTACAGGCATCTCGTGGCCGTCGGTTATTATCAGAGCGTTGTCTGACAGGGTAGGGGTGGCAACAGCGATACTTGGGATGCGACCGAGTCGACTCGCCAACGTGTCGGCATCCTTAAATACTTTCCCCTGTGTCGGAGAAATCATTACATCCGGAGTCAACGAATCGAGTCGGCCGCTGATAATGTCACGGAATCCGTTGAACACCGACAGCACGCATATTATGGCAGCCGTAGCAACTGCCATTGCACACACAGAAACCGTCGAGATGGTCCCGACGGCTCCCTTAACTTTTTCTTTTCTCAGATAGCGCCACGCAATGGCGGCCGTGAGAGATTGTGGCATATTTTTATTCGGTTGTTTCCTGCGTCTCACCCTCTTCGTTGTCGTGCAGGTGAGGATCGGCTGCAAGCAGGCGGTCGATGTTTTCTACATAGTCCAGCGAATCGTCAAGATAGAACGATAAGTCGGGACATTTGCGCAGAGTCGATTTAACTGCCTGTGCCAGCTCGTAACGGCAGGTCTTGGTCTGGCGTTTTATGTTTTCAAGTATATCAAGCGATTTTTCGGGAGGGAAAATGCTAAGATATACTTTTGCGATGCTGAGGTCGGGTGATACGCGAACCGCGCTCACCGACACGAGGGTGTTACCCTGTGCTGCCGTCTGACGACGGAATATTTCACTGAGTTCTTTCTGTAAAAGTCGTGCTATTTTCGCTTGTCTTTTGCCTTCCATAGTAATTTCTATTTTTATAAAACCTTGGTTCTGCGCAAGGATTTAGATTTGAATACTTAACTTAAGTAGCAGATTCCATGAGCTGCTTTACTTATATTCTAACACATCCGACCTTAATTTAGTTTGCGGATAATGGTCAGACCGTCGCGGAGCGGAAGAATAACTTTCTCGACATCCCTGTCGCGGGCCACAAGGTCGTTGAATCTCTTGATTGCCGATGTTTGCGGATCTTTGGAGTAGCCTTCTTCCACAACGTGGCCGTCCCAAAGTGTGTTGTCGGCTATTATATAACCTCCGGTGCGTACTATTGGCTTCACGGCTTCGTAATATTCCGGATATCTCCGCTTGTCGGCATCCATGAAAACCATGTCGTAAGCATCTTTGTCGGCATGTTCTGCAAAATTCATCGCGTCGCCGATGTGTAGCCTGATTTTGTGGCCGTGAGGGGAAGACGCAAAAGCACTGCGTATGAAGTCCTCGAGTTCGTCATCGGCTTCAACGGTGTCAAGCACCGCATCGTTCGCCAATCCTTCGGCCATGCAGAGTGCCGAGTAGCCTGAGAATGTGCCCAATTCCAAAACTCTTTTTGGATTGATCATTTCTGTCAGCATTTTTAACACACGGCCTTGAAGATGACCCGAGCACATGCGCCCGTTGATGAGGTGAATATTGGTGGCGCGCTCAAGTTGATGCAGATATTCAGGTTCGGCATCAATGTGGGCCTCTATGTAATCATTTAGCGTTCTGTTCATCAGATTTGCGGATTTACAAGTCGTTTCCCTTTCCCAAAATCATTTATTAGAGTATACAACGCGGCGTTGTAACCGAAACGGCCCATTCCTGAGATTACCCCCGAGCAATTGCGTCCGGTTACGGTTTTTGAGCGAAATCCTTCACGATTGAAGATATTGCTGATATGAACTTCAATAACCGGGGTGTGATTATTGATATCGGTTATGGCATCGGCAATAGCCAACGAGTAGTGGGCGTAAGCCCCGGGATTTAGCACGATACCCAGGCACTTGTCGTCATTGCCATATTTCTGCAGCAAATCAATGATTATACCCTCGCTGTTGGATTGGGCAAATTCAAGGTCGTAAAGGTTGCCGGTAGCTTCCTTTAATTTCAACAAAGTATCTTCAAAAGGCTCTTCACCATAAAGAGACGGGTCGCGCTGTCCCAGTTTATTCAGATTGGGGCCGTTTATTATTGCAAAATAAAACTTTTCCATATTTCTGTGAAGCTTGCATACGAATGTGGGGAGAGAGCGTAATTACAAAAGGGTGGAGAGACATCACGGCTGAGGCCGGTTGCAATTAATTAATTTTATAAACGAAAAAGAGCAACAAGAAACCTAAGTTTACTTTGTTGCTCTTCCTCTCTCCTCAGCGGTGCGGACGGGACTCGAACCCGCGACCCCATGCGTGACAGGCATGTATTCTAACCAACTGAACTACCGCACCATTTTGTATGTCTTTGTTTTGTATCGGAGTTTGATTCCCGATTGCGAGTGCAAAGTTATAGCATTTTTCCGAATCCTCCAAATTTTTCAGCAAAAAAATTACGAAAAATTTTAAATTATTTTGTAAATTACAGATAATCAATGAAATAAAAAATTGAAAATTTTTATCAATTTTTTTGTGGATATTTGAACAGACTTAAGTCTATATACGTGTCTGTGTAGTGTTGGAAGTGTAGGGACGTGGCGTGCCACGTCTGAATGTTGCGTTGATGGATTGCGGCGGACTAATGTAGGCGTGCCACGTCTGAATAATACTCCAAGTGTGGGGGAGTGTCGCATCTGGTGGGTATCGGCAAGTGTAGGGACATGGCGTGCCATGTCTGATTGTTCGGCAGGAAATACGGGACGCTGTTTACTCAGACGTGGCACGCCACGTTCCTACAAAAGTCCGGTAAAGGGTCGACGTTTTACCCAGGCGTGGCAGTCCCTACACTCGTCCGGTAACGGATAGTTTCTACTACTTAGTTGTGATGTTGGGGGAAGGTAGCTTGTAGTGGCTGATAAATAAAAAAGCCGTTAGCATTGCTAACGGCTTTTGATCTCAGTCGGGGTGACAAGATTCGAACTTGCGACCACACGCCCCCCAGACGCGTACTCTAACCGGGCTGAGCTACACCCCGAGATCTTTTCAGCGGACGCTTCCGCTAATTGCTTTGGTTCGTTCCTCAAAGCGAGTGCAAAGTTAATACCTTTTTTTTGATTCTCCAAATTTTTTTCATACTTTTTTATTAATTTTGCGCCATGAATGATTCTGCTTTTATTGTTAAAGGCATTTTAGCCGGTGTTTGCATTTCGTTGGGAGGTTGCATTTATCTTAAAATCGGTGGCGCTATCGGTGCCATTCTTTTTTCGTTCGGGCTTATTGCCGTCATCACTCTTGGTCTTAATCTCTTTACCGGGAAGGCGCGGTTTGTGTGGGGTGCAGCTCCCGACGGTTCGTGGAATCAAGGTGGCTATCCTTGGCTCATTGCGATGCTCTTGCTTAATATTTGTGGCTGCATCATAATGGGTATGTTGTTCTCTTCCCCAGCCATTCAAGAGAAAGCCTCTGCAATTATCATTGATGCGCGTCTTTCTGCCCCGGCTTGGAAAAATGGCCTGCTGGCCATAGGGTGCGGATTCATTATGACTCTTTCCGTGCAGTCGGCCGCTTCCAAAAACTGGCTCCCGCTTCTCTTCGGAATTCCGGCCTTCATTATATGCGGCCTTCCTCACTGCATCGCAGATGCATTTTATATCGCTTCTCTTCCATTGGATGTAGTGTGGGCGAGAGCCGCTGACCTTGCAGCATTTTATGGCGCCATTGTAGTCGGTAATTTCTTGGGCTGTAACCTATATCGGCTTCTGCCGTCGGCTTCCATTACTACCGGCCACTAAAATATGAGCTAAAATGTGATGGTATCAGGATTTAGACCCGATTCCCCGGTCTGGGGCATAGAGTCAATGGCTGCCATCTCTTCGGGCGAAAGGGTGAAGTCGAATATGTCAATGTTTTCCTTCATTCTGTCGTAATGAAGCGATTTGGGTATCGGCACGACACTGTGCTGAACGGCCCAACGCAGGCATATCTGCGCCACGCTACGTCCCAGTCTTTCGGCTATTTCTTCCAGAAGTGGATTGGTCAAAACGCGGGTCCTCCCTAACGGCGACCACCCTTCAACAACAATTTCATGGCTGTCGCACCATTCCAGCACATCCCGTTGCATAAAACCGGGATGAAATTCTATCTGGTTTACCATCGGAAGTATTGTCGCCGTTTCGGATAGTGCTTCCAAATGAACAGGCATGAAGTTGCTTACGCCGATTGCCCGGACCCTCCCGTCTTTATAAAGGGTCTCCAATGCTCTCCATGTGTCGGAATTTATGGTTCTCCAGTTAGGCTCTTTGGCTTCAGAGGCAGGCCAATGGATGAGATAAAGGTCGATTTGGTCTAACCCGAGTTCTTTTAATGACTTGTCGAATGCGCGCATCGTTGAGTCATAACCCCGGTCGGGATTGGCTACTTTGGTCGTAACCGTAACTTGGTCGCGCGTTGCAATTCCCTCGCCGAACGCTCGTCTCAATCCTTCCCCCACTATGTCTTCATTCTTATACATCGTGGCGGTGTCAATCAAACGGTATCCCGCTTTCAGCGCATCCACTATTATTCCTGTCCCTTCGCTTTCGGCCGGAATCTTGTAACTTCCAAATCCGATAGGGGGAATTTCAAACCCGTTTCTCAATTTTATATTTTTCATCCTGCTACTTATCAATGTCCATGGTGACCATGATGTTTGCCACGTTTTGCAAAATGTTTATAGGCTTTATGATGATGTTTGTGAGCCTTTTCCCATGCCTTGCGAGCCTTTTTACAAGCCTTGCATTTGCGGGGATTGTGGTGACGGTGGTGATGATGATCATGATAATAACCTGAACAGTAGTATCGATCCCCCCTGTCGTTCGAATAACTTGTGGAGAAATAAGGTGTGGTAACAGTCACGGTTTGTGCGGTCGCCGTGCCACCGATCGCTAACAGACTTAGCAACAGACTGAGTATTAATTTCTTCATAGTATGGAATTTTGGATATTAAGGATTTACAACTGTTAAATTAAATGCCGCCCCAAATTGGTTTCTTCTCATCCGGAAGATGTTCAATTCCGACAGTTGCTAAAAAAAGAAAAGGCATCTTAACAATAAAGATACCTTTAATACATCGGTTTGGTGAATTTTGTTCACTGCTGATTGTCTGTCAGCTCCTATTTATGAAATTATTGGCACCAGATAGCGAGCCAGAAGATAACCTCCACCAATCAGCCATACGAAAAGGCAGGCGGCGAGCACAAAAGGTTTGGCTCCGGCTTTCTTGAATTTGTCGAAACTTGTTTCTGCGCCCAATGCGCACATTGCCATTGTCAGCAGGAACGTATCGAATTGATTTATCCAATCCACCCAGACACCGGGCAAGAGGTCAAGAGAATTAAAGCCGATCACAGCCAGAAACCCGAATGCGAACCAGGGCACGGCCACCTTGCCGCCATTCTTCCCTTCTCCTGTTTTTTTCTTTTGCGACGCAGCCCACCAGCCCAGTACAAGAAGCACCGGAACAAGAAGCATTACGCGAATCATCTTGACTATAATGGCCACTCCTGCCACTTCTTCGCCCATGGCATTGCCCGCGCCCACAGCATGTGCAACTTCATGAAGAGTCGAACCGGAATATATTCCCATTTCCGTCGGGTTTAGTTCAAGGATGCCCGACCGATACATTACCGGATAGATGAACATCGCTATTGTCCCGAATATTACAACTGTCGCAACTGCAACCGCTGTTTTGTAGGGCTTTGTCTGAAGAGTTGCTTCGGCCCCGAGCACGGCTGCCGCTCCGCAGATACCGCTCCCCACGGAGGTGAGCATTGCTATATCGCGATCCATTTTCATGGCGCGCCCCAGATAGTAACCTCCAATTATTGTGACAGTTACAATTATCATGTCTACTATTATGGCCGGCAGCCCCACGGCCATTACATCCTGAAATGTGAGGCGGAAACCATAGAGAATAATGCCAAGACGCAGGATGCGTTTTGAACAGTATTGGATGCCGGGTCCCCATTCCGCCGGAAGATGCGAACGAAGAGTGTTGGCATATATCATACCCAACACAATGCCGATAATCAATGGTGAAAAGGAGAGTTCCTGCATCAAAGAGGCCTGTCCGATGAAAAAGGCGGCACATGCGAACAGTGCCATAAACAATATGCCGTGATAAACATCGGCTTTCTTTTTTATGCTCATAGTTGAAATTTTAGTTATTCTCCGGTTGCGCTTGGAGAACACAAATTTAAATAATTCTTATGTTTCTGCAAAAGATTTTGACTTCAGATTATTCTGAATTATTTTCCTCTTCCTCAATTTGCACCGGCGATGTGCCCCCTTGTGATGTGCAATTTTGTCAGATACATTGATTTTTTGTAATTTTGCAAATAAAATTTAAGATTATGGTTGAAATTGGAACCCCTTTCACCCCCCGTGGCCGCAAGGCTCTATTGCTCGGAAGTGGTGAACTTGGAAAGGAAGTCGCAATCGAATTGCAACGTTACGGAATTGAGGTAGTAGCTCTTGATAAGTATCCCAATGCGCCGGCAATGCATGTGGCTAACCGTTCAATTGTCGTGTCTATGCTCGATGGCGAGGCTCTCAGAAAAATTGTTGAAGAGGAACGTCCCGATTACATTATTCCCGAAATCGAAGCTATCGCGACAAAGACACTTATCGAACTGGAAAAGGAGGGTTGGAACGTGGTGCCGACAGCACGCGCCACTTTCATCACGATGAACCGTCGTGAGATTCGTAATTTGGCTGCTGTTGAACTTGGAGTGCCCACTTCTCCCTTTGAATTTGCCGATACTGAAGAGGAATATCTTGAGGCGGTTAAGCAAATTGGAATTCCTTGCGTCGTAAAGCCGGTGATGAGTTCGTCGGGTCATGGGCAAAGTCTTGTGCGCGAACAGTCGCAAGTTGCCGATGCATGGCGTGAAGCCCAGGAGGGTGGACGTGCAGGCGGCGGTGCAGTCATCGTAGAAGGCTTCGTTGACTTCGATTATGAAATCACACTCCTCACAGTGCGCCATGCGGGTGGCACTTCTTTCTGTGAACCTATCGGTCATTATCAGAAAAACGGAGATTATCAACGCAGCTGGCAGCCCCAGCCCATGTCGGCTAAAGCTCTTGAAAAGGCTCGTGAAATTGCAGCTAAAGTAACCGGAGCCCTCGGTGGATATGGCATTTTCGGCGTTGAATTCTTTATAAAGGGTGATGATGTGATTTTCTCCGAGCTCTCTCCGCGTCCTCACGACACCGGTATGGTAACCCTCATATCACAGCATCTGTCGGAATTTTCGCTACATGTCCGTGCTCTGCTCGGGCTGCCTATTCCCGAAATTAAATTCTACGGCCCCTCTGCAAGTCGGGCGCTCCTTGCCGAAGGTAATTCTTCCGACATCGTGTTCTCCGGAATGGAAGAGGCGCTCTCTATCCCCGGAACCGACATGCGCATTTTCGGTAAGCCTGAAGTGAAAGGTCATCGTCGAATGGGTGTCATGCTTGCCACCGGAAGCGATGTTCAAGATGCTTGCGAAAAGGTGGAGAAAGCCGCCGCTATCATTAATATTGATGTGAAGTAAAGATACGAATAATTTCGTCGGCAAATGTAGGGCACTCCACGTCTGGGCAAACTACGTCCCTACATTTGCCGACGCTCTTTTCGGGTGAATAAAAATACGTCCCGCAATAATTGTTCGAAGACAATTGTTGCGGGACGTTAATTGTGACTGTAATTCAATTAATTAGCCAAATTGGTGTGGGTTATTAATCAAGAGGTTCGAGCTGAACTGTGAAATGGCGCATAAGTTCGGCCTCCCACACAATCTTCACACCGCGCTTGATTTCATGGCGACGGTCGTAAACATTCTTAAGGGCGGCAGCAATCACATCCATGTGATTGTCGGTATAGGTGCGTCGGCAAATGCAAAGGCGCAGGAAGTCATTGCCTCCGAAGCGGTTTTCGCGGGTCACCGGGTCGCGGTCGGCAAGAAGATAACCGATTTCACATCCACGCACTCCGGCTTCAAGATAAAGCTCGATGGTGAGGCGTTGTGCCGGGAATTCTTCTTTAGGAACTTGGTCAAGAACCTTATCGGCATCGATGAAGAGAGCATGGCCACCAACAGGACGCTGGTAGGGGATGCCATATTCATCAAGCTTCTTGGCAAGATATTCCACCTGGTGGATGCGGGTCTGCAACATGTCGAATTCTGTATTCTCGTCAAGACCGACTGCAAGGGCAGCCATGTCGCGTCCGTTCATACCTCCGTATGTAAGGAAGCCTTCGAACGGAATTTCATATTTCTTCGCACCCTCGTAGATGTCTTCCCAGCGGGTTGCGATGAAGCCTCCCATATTCACCAAGCCATCCTTTTTCGACGACATTGTCATTGCGTCTGCCAAATCAAACATTTCACGGCAGATTTCTTTGATGGTCTTGTCTTTGAACTCGGGTTCGCGGGTCTTGATGAAATATGCGTTTTCCGCAAAACGGGCTGAGTCAAATATTACTCGTTTGCCATATTTGTCGGCAATGCGGCGAACACCTCTCAGGTTCTCCATAGAAACCGGCTGGCCTCCGGCCGTATTATTTGTGATCGTAACTATTATAAAGGGAACTTTATCT
This sequence comes from Bacteroides sp., assembly GCA_014802335.1. GTDB lineage: Bacteria > Bacteroidota > Bacteroidia > Bacteroidales > Muribaculaceae > Lepagella. The sequence continues at coordinate 9,500 of JAAVCL010000017.1, forward strand.
GCATTCTCGGCAAGACATTTCTCAAGCTTGTCAAGGTCTACATTGCCCTTGAACGGCACCTCGAGCTGTGTGTCTTTTGCTTCATCAACAGTGCAGTCAACCGCAAAGGCTTTACGAGCTTCGATATGGCCTTTGGTGGTGTCGAAATGCGAATTTCCGGGAACTATGTCGCCGGCTTTTACCAGGTGAGAGAAGAGAACGTTCTCGGCGGCACGACCTTGATGGGTGGGAAGAACATATTGGAAACCTGTGATACGCTCGATTGTGTCTTTGAGTTCATAGAACGAGCGGGCACCGGCGTATGATTCGTCTCCGGTCATCATCGCAGCCCATTGGCGGTCTGACATCGCTCCGGTTCCCGAGTCGGTAAGGCAATCGATATAAACCATATCGGATTTCAGCATAAAGACGTTGTATTTAGCATCTTTAAGCCAACGTTCGCGTTCTTCACGGGTGCTTTTTCTAATTGGCTCGACCATCTTGATTTTCCAAGATTCGGCAAAAGGTAGTTTCATGGTAAATATAGGTTTTTAAGTTGTAAGTATGTGTTAGAAATTATTTAATGCATTGCCTCATAAATTATGAGGCGAACTTTAGCATCCGGCTTCTGTTGCTATGGAACCCCATAACGCCTTCAGCCAAATCCTAAATTTCATCCATATTCTTTATAACTCAATACGTTAAATAATTTCTAACACATACTTATTAGTTTTTTTCTTGAATGATTCAAAGTTATATATAACTTTTCGATTATGCAAGTATTATTAATAAAATATGAAAAAATTGAAAACCGTCCGCAAAGATGCGACAAGTCATTGTCAAATCTTTGCGGACGGCGGTGGTTGATTGGTAATCCGGCTTAGAACGGGAAGTTTATACCGAAGTTAACTTGCAAATTGCTGTTGAGAGGCACAAACTGCTTGGCCAGCTTGCCCGGCGTATGGTCCATGCCCAGGAAGAGATTGAAGTATTTGGGATGAACATTGATCATCCAGCCGAATGAGGCACCGTATGTTCCGAGTGCGAAGTTGGCGGATGCCGAGAATACTTTTACCGGAGCTACATTCGCCGAAAGACGGAATTGTGTCCATGAGAATGAACCTGCAAATCGGGTTGAATTCAAAAGACCGAATGTCAGATTGCGATAGAGCGGGAACGTATATTGAGCCGCAAGATTGAGAGTGGTGCGCAGAGAGTAGGTTTTCGTTCCCGACGCCCCGAGGTCATCAAGTTGATAAAGCTCAAGAAGGTCATTTCTGAGGCGCTTCCATTCGTTAGAGAATGAATTGTCCGCATCATCGTTGGGGTTGAACAGATAATTATTGGTCTCAACCATTCTGTCGCCCTGTGTGGAAGCAAGTTGTGTGCTGCCATAACTGATGAAGCCGAGGTCAAGAAGAGCAGCTGAAAATTCCCAATCCTGATTCAGTTTATAAGAGGCTCCAAGATCCAGGCCCATACCGAACCCATTGATGCCGAAGCTATCCATGTCGATGCCATTAACATAATCGCGACCGGTTTTGTCGTCAAATTTGGTTTTGTATTTCATGCCGGTCATCGAAGTGTAGATATTGGCATTGGTCACGGCGTTCCAGCCGTTTTCGCCCAACTGAAGGTAAGCCTTGTTGAACTGGGCGTCGAGGGCACCCATTCCGAGAAGGAATTTCAGGGTTGCACCCGCACGAAGCCCGGGAACATACTTGCTCAAATCGCGCGAATGGCCTAAGGCTATTTCAGCATAGCCTCTGACTTTTGCGCTCAGATCCGAGATGTCGTATGTCTGGTTGCTTACACCTTCTTTGACAAGGCTGAAGAATGTGCCGGGCACATTTACATTTGCCTGCGCAACTGCATTGATCGAAATGGTGTTATATCCTCCCCAGGCTTTAAATCCGCCCGAAAGGATTCCGATTTTTGCGTCTACTCCAATCTTATTGTTCGAATGGATATTATCCATTACTTTTGATACGGGCACATCCGGATGACTGAAAAGCACCGTTTTGCCGTCAACGTTATAAAGCACCGAGTTCAGATGAAGATTTCCGCGCATTCCTATGTTGAGGTTGCCGAGACCGGGAAAGGATACGAAATTTGTGGTATCGGTCAGTGCCGGGTTCATCTGGTAACGATAGGTATATCCGTCAACAAAATATCCCGAATATGTGTTTTGAGCGGCGGCTCCGGTTGATACGCAAGTCGCAAGTACAGCCGCACTGATAGTTTTGATATATGATTTCATCGCTGTTTTCAGAGTTTTTTGACAAATTTGCCGGTTGCGTATGCTTTAATGTTATTGAGTTTGATTTTCTGGTCGGGGGCCAAAGTCTTGTCGCCTGCCGAAACCAATTTGACACGGTAGTTGAAACCGTCAAGACCGCTGAATGGTCCTGTCACTGTTATCTCAATCGGATAATCCTTTGCATTGGCGGGAGCCGACACTGTTGATACTTCTGCATTGGCAATGGCATTACCGCTTCTGTCCAATGGGTTGCCGGTGAGTTCGAGAGCGGCGTCTACATCAGAGTCGACTGTGGCTTTTATTATCAATGTCTCGATGGTGAGGTCATCAAGGTCTTCAGAACCCCAGTCTGTATCTGAATCACTGTAATAAATTGTTGAGCCTGCCGAAAGTGACAGAGGCGCGTAGAAAACATACGAACCCTCAATGGTGCCGTAATCGTATCCAACTTTAAGGTCAGTCACTGCTTGTTCCTCAAATCCCGGTTCATCTGCTATGATATGAATGGAGTTGGGGAGTCCGTTCCCTTCCACAATGGTTCCAAGAGTCGGGAACGATTTGTATTCAGACCCTGCGAAATCTCCATACATTTCTGAAGGCTTGGAGGGAGAAAGACAGAAATTGTAGGGACCTGCTGCTTTTTCGGTGGTCATCACCATCGGGGTGGGAAGTGTGCAGACATTCGTCGGGCGCCCTTCGCGGATTGCGGTAAGAGTAAGGCCTGTCGATGCATTGATGCCTGTTTCGTAAAGAGGGTTGTTGAGCGAAAGATAGATCTGAGGATTGTTCAGAACTATATTTGTGCCCTCCTGGCGAAGGAAGTCTGGAAGATTATTCAGGTCAACATCGGGAATATTTATATCTTCGATTGCATATTCCATTGTTCCCGTCAGGCTTTCCACATCCATTTTGCTCATGTTATAGTCGACGTGCAGGTTGATAGTGGAGGGTACGGAACCGGAAACAAGTGTGGGGTCAACTCCGATCACACCCGATTCAATATCAATGTTTCCTGTAAAATCGAATGTGCGGGTGGCTGCATCAAACTTAGCTTCAGCCTTTGCCATGTCGATTTCGGTGATAGGAAGGTCAATCTGAAGCCCCGACGGGTTGGCTTCAACATTGCTGATCACAAGCTTGCCTGTGGTTGAGGAATACGTACCCATCGATGCGGTGCCTTTTAACCCTTTGGGCAACACGAATGTCATCTGATTAATCTGCACGTGGTCGATTATGCCCTGCAATTCTGCAAGCGACAATCGGATTGACAGCATAAAATTACGTGTCTTCAATACGGAGATTGATTTTATCGAAGGGTCGATATCGTTATTGAAGTATGAGAAAGATGTGGTTGTGGCAGGCACATCATATAACAAAGCGGCTGCTTTACGCGGGCCGTTAGATTCATTCCGTTGATTCAGGGTTGAAACTGTAGGATTGATCACCGGAGCATCAATCGTGATGTCGTTGATTTTGATAGGATCTGAATTAAACTGACCCTCTACCATCACGGCATATTTGCCATCTATAACTTTCAGACTCTCGCCCTCTTTTACATCAATGATTTGATCGAGAGTTATTGCCTCCATATTGATCGGCACGGCAAGATTATTTACTTTCAACTCGGTGGTTGTGTCGATATCCGACAAGTCATAAGCCGAATCCGTACACCCAGCCAGTAGGGCAGCTGTTGCCAGATACCCTAACACGTGTGGAATTTTGTTAGTCATTGTTGTTATTGTTTTTTTTTTGTATTTGTAATATGTGATAAAAGTAATCTGTGATATAAATGAACCATTGGAAAGATTAGCGAAAGTTCCGAAAAAATATGCACTGTTCTTTCTTGCAAAACTCATTTTTATGAGAATGACTGCCATGAACGCGCACAAAATTACAAAAAAAATATTAATATTACAAATTTGACATTTCCTTAATGCAAACTTAATGCAGCGCAGGGGGGAGGAGTCTGTGCCCCAAGCGCCGCGAAGGGGAAGCCCGGAGGCCACCGCGAAGGGGAAAAATCAGAGGCCGCACTTTCTGAGTGCAGCCTCTTGCATGTAGTTAAATATTACTCCCACTCGATTGTGGCCGGTGGTTTTGAGGAGATGTCGTAGACCACGCGGTTTATGCCACGCACTTTGTTGATTATCTCGTTGCTTACTTTTGCAAGCAGTTCGTAGGGGAGGTGTACCCAGTCAGCGGTCATGCCGTCTGTCGAGATCACGGCGCGCAGAGCGCAACAGCTCTCGTATGTGCGTTCATCGCCCATCACGCCAACACTCTGTACGGGCAGAAGCATTACGCCGGCTTGCCAAACTTTGTCATACCACCCCGATTCGCGCAGGTTGTCGATAAAAATTTTATCTGCCTGCTGCAGGATGCGGACTTTGTCTCCGGTTACTTCGCCAAGGATGCGGATGCCGAGTCCCGGGCCGGGGAAGGGGTGACGACCCAAAAGTTTCGGGTCAATACCCAACGCGCGTCCTACACGGCGAACTTCATCTTTGAAAAGCAGACGAAGCGGTTCAACAACCTTCAGATTCATTTCTTCGGGGAGACCGCCAACGTTATGATGAGATTTGATCGTGGCCGACGGGCCCTTTACTGAGCAGCTTTCAATAACGTCGGGATATATCGTGCCCTGGCCCAACCAGCGGGCGCCTTCTATTTTCTTGGCTTCTTCGTTGAATACTTCAACAAAGTCGCGACCTATAATTTTACGTTTCTTCTCGGGATCGGTAACACCCTTAAGGTCTGCGTAGAAACGCTCGCTCGTGTCAACTCCGGTTACGTTCAGTCCCATTCCTTTATAGGATGCCAGAACATCTTCGAACTCATTTGCACGAAGCAAACCGTTGTTCACGAAAATGCAATAGAGATTCCGGCCTATTGCCTTGTGCAGAAGAACTGCGGCAACAGATGAATCCACGCCTCCCGAGAGGCCGAGAATAACCTTGTCGTCGCCAAGCTTTTCTTTAAGTTCGGCCACTGTCGAATCTATAAACGATGCGGGACTCCAAGTTCCGGAACATCCGCAGATGTCAAGTACGAAATTACTCAACAACCGGGGCCCGTCGGTAGAGTGGAACACTTCCGGGTGGAACTGAATTCCCCAGGTCATTTCCCCTCCGATATGATAGGCCGCAACCTTTACGTTATCGGTCGAGCCTATAATTTCGTAATTTGCCGGCACAGAGGTGATCGTGTCGCCATGCGACATCCAAACCTGGGTGGGAGAGGGAAGACCTTTCATCAGCGGGTCTTCGGGTGCCACAACCGTGAGCATCGCGCGTCCGTATTCGCGGCTGGGTGCCCCCTCCACTTCGCCACCGTAGGCCATGGCCAGATATTGTGCTCCGTAGCACACTCCAAGAAGTGGAAGTTTACCTTTTATCCCACTTAGGTCGGGGCGTGGCGCATTCTCATCGCGAACCGAAGCCGGACTTCCCGAGAGAATCACTCCCTTCACATCTTTGTCGATTTCGGGCATCTTGTTGAACGGATGTATTTCACAATACACATTCAACTCGCGCACGCGGCGTGCGATAAGCTGGGTATATTGTGAGCCGAAATCCAATATCAATATTTTTTCCATTTCGTTTCTTCTTAGGTTTTCGTAAAAAGTCTGAACGACTTAATTACCGGGAGAATAGTTGGGAGCCTCTTTTGTGATTGTCACATCATGAGGGTGATTCTCTTTCACTCCGGCCGAGGTGATGCGCACGAATTTGGCATTATGCAGTGTCTCGATGTCGGGAGCTCCGCAATAACCCATGCCCGAACGCAGACCGCCGATAAGCTGATAAATGGTTTCTCCGGCCGTGCCCTTATAGGGAACCCGTGCAACGATTCCTTCCGGCACCAGTTTGTTGGTATCCATCTGTTCGCCCTGGAAATAGCGGTCTTTAGAACCTGCTTGCATAGCTTCTACCGAACCCATGCCTCGATAGGACTTGAATTTACGGCCGTTGTAGATAATGGTTTCGCCCGGAGATTCCTCCACGCCTGCCAGCATCGAACCCATCATGACGCAATCGCCTCCGGCTGCAAGTGCCTTTACGACGTCGCCCGAATAGCGGAGTCCGCCGTCGGCGATAACCGGCACGCCATGCTTGTGGGCTGCCTGTGCTGCATCATAGATGGCCGACAGCTGAGGAACTCCCACGCCGGCAACTATACGGGTGGTGCATATCGAACCGGGCCCGATTCCGACTTTTACTCCGTCGGCTCCGGATTCTACAAGGAATTCTGCAGCTTCTGCGGTGGCGATATTTCCCACAACAACATCAATCTCGGGGAATTTTTCCTTTACAGCCTTAAGGGTGCGGACCACGTTGGCCGAGTGGCCGTGGGCAGTGTCGATCACCACGGCATCCACACCGTTCTCAACCAATGCCGCCACACGTTCAAGTGTGTCTTTTGTCACGCCAACTCCGGCTGCAACGCGAAGGCGTCCTTTGGAATCCTTGCAGGCATTCGGATATTCGCTTATTTTAGTGATGTCGCGGTAAGTGATGAGGCCTACGAGATGATTCTCTTCATCCACCACCGGAAGTTTTTCTATTTTATTTTCCAATAGAATTTGAGAGGCTTCCGTGAGGTCGGCGCTGCGGGTTGTCACCAGATTTTCGGAGGTCATCACCTCACTCACGCGAAGTGATGTGTCTTTCTGGAAGCGAAGGTCGCGGTTGGTGACAATACCAATAAGATGATGTTCGTTATCAACCACCGGGATACCGCCGATTTTATTCTCTTTCATCAGGCGCAACGCATCAGCCACGCTCTGGTCTTTGGTGATGGTCACAGGATCGTAAATCATTCCCGAGTCGGCGCGTTTCACCTTTCTGACCTGGGCTGCCTGGGCTGCTATCGACATATTCTTGTGGATAACGCCGATACCTCCCTCGCGGGCAACGGCTATGGCCATCGGAGCTTCGGTCACTGTGTCCATGGCTGCCGATACAACCGGGATATTCAATTGGATGTTACGTGAGAAACGAGTGCCTAAAGTCACCTTATCCGGTGTTACATTAGAGAATGCCGGGATAAGAAGCACATCGTCGAATGTGATTCCTTCCTGAGCTACTTTATCTTCAATAAACGACATAAGTGGTTGAATTAGAATTTATTCAGTTCTGGGTCTACTATAATGGTCTGTTCGCGGTCGGGGCCTACGGATATCATTCCTACCGGTGTGCCGGTCACTTCTTCCAGTTTGTGGATATAGGCTTTGGCATTTTCCGGAAGATCCTCGAAATTCTTTATATTGGTGATATCTTCTTTCCAGCCCGGCATTTCTATATACACAGGTTTGCAACGCGCCAGTGAGGCGATGGTGGATGGAGGACTTTGAATTTCTTTGCCATCCAATTCGTAAGCCACACAAATTTTGATTGTGTCAAGACCCGACAGAACGTCAAGAAGCATAACCGCCCAGTGAGAGATGCCGGCAAGTTCGGCAGTGTAGCGGCCCACTACGGCATCAAACCAGCCGATGCGGCGGGGACGCCCGGTTACGGTGCCGTATTCGTGTCCGCGTTCGCGGATGCCGTCGCCGATTTCATCAAACAGTTCAGTGGGGAATGGTCCCGACCCTACGCGGGTGCAATAGGCCTTCGCAACTCCAACCACTTCATTTATCCATTTCGGTGAAATGCCCGCTCCCACAGGTACTGACGCTGCCGAGGGGCTGGAAGATGTTACGAAAGGATAAGTGCCGTGATCGATACAGAGCATCATTCCCTGCGCTCCCTCAAAAAGGATGCGCTTGTCGGCGGTGCGCAACGCATCGTTCACCATGCGGGAGGTGTCGGTGATCATCGGGCCTAATTTCTCGGCCAGTGCCATGTATTCGTTATACACGCTTTCCACCTCCAGAGGCTCAAGACCCAACATCTTCAATTCCATATTCTTCACCTCCAGAGCGGCTTCAAGCCTTTCGCGGAAATATTCCGGCTCCAGAAGATCACCCATGCGCATTCCGGTGCGACTATATTTATCGGAGTAAGCCGGGCCTATGCCTTTTTTGGTGGTGCCTATAAGGGCGTCTCCTTTCTGAGACTCGTAGGCACCGTCGAGCATCGGGTGCCAAGGCATCACCATGGCTGCCCTGGTCGAGATATAAAGCTGATAATCGGTGATGCCGCGGTCGTGAAGCTTTTCAAGTTCTGCTACTACCGACACCGGGTTGACAACCATGCCGTTGCCCATTATATTCACCGTCTTCGGATTGAATATTCCTGATGGAATGCTTTGAAGAGAGTATTTATTGCCGTCGAATACTACCGTATGACCGGCATTATTGCCTCCTTGATAGCGCACCACCATGTCGGCGCGGGTTGCGAAATAATCTGTTATTTTGCCTTTGCCTTCGTCTCCCCATTGAGAGCCGACTACAACAAGTGTTTCTGACATATTTCTGTTATTGTTTTGAGGATGAGTTATTTTACTTAATGCCGTTGCGCTCGAAGATATAGTCCACATTCTTCATGTAATAGTCGAGTGTGAAGCAATCTTCAAGTTCCTGCTCGGTAAGGTTTTCGCGGATCACCGGGTTTTCACGAAGCAAGTCGATATAAGGGAGTCCCTGAGCCATGGCAGCCATAGCCACGGGCTGAACGGTGTCGTATGCCTGTTCGCGTGCGAAGCCTTTGGCTATCAGTGCATTCATTACGCGCTGAGCGAAAATTACACCGTTGGTCAGATAGATATCTGCCTTCATTTTCTCTTCAAACACGGTGAGGTTGCCCAGGATATTTCCCATGCGGTTCAACATGTAGTCGAGTAGCATGGTGGCATCGGGCAGTATGATTCGCTCGGTGGCCGAGTGTGAAATGTCGCGTTCGTGCCATAAAGCCACATTTTCGTATGCAGTGACCATGTATCCGCGCAACACGCGTGCGCAACCGCACATGTTTTCCGAACCTATCGGATTGCGTTTGTGGGGCATAGCGCTCGAACCTTTCTGTCCTTTGCCGAATGCTTCTTCCACTTCATGCACTTCCGTGCGCTGAAGTCCGCGGATTTCGGTTGCCATCTGTTCGATTGATGCCCCGATCAAGGCGATTGTGGCAAGATAATATGCATGACGGTCGCGCTGAATTACCTGGGTGGATACGTCTGCACTGTCGATGCCCAGTTTGTCGCACACATAGTCTTGGACAAAGGGCGGGATATTGGCAAAATTGCCTACCGCACCTGAAATCTTTCCAACTTCAACGCCGCGGGCTGCCTCGTCAAAGCGTTTGATATTGCGCTTCATTTCAGCGTGCCACAACACCCATTTCAACCCGAAGGATGTGATGTCGGCGTGGATGCCGTGTGTGCGGCCGATGCAGGGTGTGTATTTATATTTCAATGCCTGATTCTTGAGCATTTCGGTGAATGCAACCAAATCGGCACGAAGAATATCGTTGGCTTGTTTAAGCAGATAACCGTTGGCTGTATCAACCACGTCGGTCGAGGTCAGGCCGTAATGCACCCATTTGCGTTCTTCGCCCAGCGACTCGCTCACCGCGCGCGTGAAGGCCACAATGTCATGACGGGTCTGGAGTTCGATCTCCTTGATGCGGTCGATATTGAAAGTGGCCTTGGCCCACAACTTGTCGATGTCTTCGGCCGGCACCACTCCGAGTTCGCGCCATGCTTCGGCAGCAAGAATCTCGACTTTGAGATATGCGTTGAATTTATTTTCTTCTGTCCAGATGGAGCGCATCTGTTCGCGTGAATATCTGTCTATCATCTTCGATTAGTCTTCTTTGTTATTTTTCTTCATTGCTTCGAGATAACATTCAAGTGTATTCTCCATGAGGCAAGCGCGCGTCATCGGGCCTACACCTCCGGGAACTGGTGTTATAACCGAAGCTTTTTCGACAACTGCATCGTAGTCGACATCGCCGGCAAGTTTGCCTGTTTCAGGGTCGCGGTTCACACCCACATCGATTACAACCGCACCGGGTGCAACCATATCGGCGGTAACCATTCTGAGTCGGCCAACGGCGGCCACAAGTATGTCGGCTCGGCGAGTCACTTCGGCAAGATTGCGGGTGCGGCTGTGAGCTATTGTTACTGTCGCATTCTTGTCTAAAAGCATTTTCGACATCGGCAGCCCCACTATATTGCTGCGGCCGATAACAACAGCCTCTTTCCCTTCGATTTCTACGCCGGCCTCTTCAAGCATGCGCATCACTCCTTTCGGAGTGCAGGGATAAACGCAGGGCCTTTTCTGCCACAGGGCGGCCACATTGGCCGGATGAAAGCCATCCACATCCTTTTTGCGTGCTATTGCCTCGATGACGCGGTCTTCATCTATATGCTTCGGCACAGGAAGCTGAACAAGAATACCGTCAACTTCCGAATCTGCATTGAGATCGGAGATGATTTTCAGCAATTCTTCTTCGGTGGTTGCTTCCGGAAGGCGGATGGTGGTGCTTTTATAGCCCACTTGTTCGGCATCTTTCCCTTTAGATTTTACATACGACTGGCTGGCCGGATCTTCTCCAACAAGAATTACAGCCAGATGGGGTGCGCGGCCATATTTCTCCACGAGGGCCGGAACGCGCGCGGCGATATCTTCCTTAATTTTCTTTGCAAGATCCTTGCCGCTTATTATTTTTGTTTCTGCCATGATCTGATTGATTCGATTTTGCTTGGCGTTGTTTAATTATGCTTCGCGGGCTCCGATATCGGTGCGGTTAAAGAGTCCCTTACAGTCTATCTTATTTACCGATGCGTAGGCTGCCTTGCGTGCGGCTGCAAGTGTCTCGCCTTCGCCAAGCACCATCAGCACGCGGCCTCCTACTGTCTGGATTTTGTCTCCGTATGTCCCGGTTCCCATGTGATAGACGGGTGTGGTCACATCCTTCAATCCGAGAATAGTATGTCCCTTCTCATAGTGACCCGGATAGCCTTTGGCGGCCATTACAACTCCGAGCACTGTTTCAGGTTTCCATTTCGGTTCATATTCGCGGCCTTCTACGGCTGCGTCTATAAACTCATAGAAATCTCCGTCAAAACGTGGAAGAACAACTTCGGTTTCCGGGTCTCCGAAGCGTGCATTGAATTCTATGACCTTCGGGGTGCCTTTGTGGAGGATCAGACCGCCGTAGAGCACGCCGGTAAACGGAACTCCCTCTTCCACCATGGTATCAGCCACCGGTTGAAGAATCGTTTCAAGAGCTGTCTGCTTTATTTCTTCCGTTACGAACGGAACCGGCGAATAAGCACCCATTCCCCCTGTGTTGGGTCCTGCATCATGGTCGTAGGCCCGCTTGTGGTCGCGGGCGATTGCCAATGGATACAGACGATTCCCGTTTACGATGCACATAAACGAAAATTCGGGGCCATCCAGAAATTCCTCGATAACGACGCGTCCCTTGCCGAATGTCTCGTCGAGAAGCATGTCGCGCAACGCATCTTCGGCCTCTTTGAGAGTAAGGGCAACAACGACTCCTTTCCCTGCTGCCAGTCCGTCATATTTTATAACCACCGGAATCGGGCCGGCTTTCACGTAAGCCAGAGCCTCATCGAAGTTGTCGAAAGTGCGATAGGCGGCGGTGGGGACGCCATGCCGTGCCATCAGATCTTTGGCATATTCTTTTGAGCTCTCGATGCGTGCGGCTGCCTTGGTGGGCCCGAAGATTTTAAGTCCGGCTTCGCGGAACGCATCAACGATGCCAAGAGCAAGGGCTGCTTCGGGGCCGACGATGGTCATATCGATATTTTCAGCCTTGGCAAACTCCAGCAGATTCTTTACATCGCTCACCGGAATGGGAACACATTCGGCCGCGGTGGCTATCCCGGCATTGCCGGGAGCTGCATATATTTTTGAAACCTGGGGAGAGCGCGACAGTGCGTCGACAATGGCATGGCATCTGCCTCCGCCTCCGATTACGAGTACTTTCTTTGACATGGGTTGTTGATTCCGTTTTAGTGTTTGAAATGACGCATGCCGGTGAACAGCATGGTAATTCCTTTCTCATTTGCCTTCTTGATCGAATCTTCATCGCGGATGCTGCCGCCGGGCTGAACAATTGCACTCACTCCGTAGCGGGCAGCCTGTTCAACAGTGTCATCGAAGGGCAGGAAGCCGTCTGAGCAAAGCACGAGTCCTTCGGTAGCTCCGGCTGCTTTTGCTTCCTCAAGAGCGATGGTTGCAGAACCCACGCGATTCATCTGGCCTGCTCCAACTCCAAGGGTTGCTCCGTCTTTTACGACCACAATTGCATTTGACTTAACGTGCTTGCAAATCTTCCAGCCGAAATCCATATCGGCAAGTTCGCGCGCATCCGGCTTACGCTCGGTGACACACATGCTTTCCGTGATTTCCACACATTCGGTGTCGGCATCTTGAACAAGAAGACCTCCGGTTACTCCCACGTAACGGTCGCGCTTCTCTCCGCGCTGTTCCATCTTCACCTCAAGAACGCGCAGGTTTTTCTTCTTGGAGAATACCTCCATTGCTTCCGGAGTGAATCCGGGGGCCATTACTATCTCAAGGAAAATGGGTTTCATTGCAAGTGCGGTTTCTTCGTTCACCTCGCGATTGAAGGCTACGATTCCACCGTAAATGCTTACCTTGTCTGCTTCGTAAGCGCGTGTCCATGCGTCAAGAACGTCTGCACCTACGGCCGCTCCGCACGGATTCATGTGTTTGAGGCCAACACAGAACGGAGCTTCGAATTCACTCACGATCTCAAGGGCTGCATTGGCATCCTGAATGTTATTGTACGAAAGCTCCTTGCCCTGAAGCTGGCGTGCGGTTGCCACGGAATATGAATACTCTTTCTCTTCGCGATAGAAGCCTGCATGCTGGTGCGGATTTTCTCCATAGCGCAGATCCTGAACCTTGTCGAAGGTAAGGAACAGCTTTTCGGGGAGTCCGGCCACCTTGCGCATATACTCGGCGATATGGCTGTCGTAAAGCGCTGTGTGGGTATAGGCTTTTGCTGAAAGACGAAGACGTGTCTCTTCGGTTGTATTGCCGTTGGCACGGATTTCTTCGAGAATCATCGGATAGTCTGCCGGTTCGCAAACCACCGTGACACTCTTGCAGTTTTTAGCTGCCGAACGCAACATCGACGGGCCGCCTATGTCTATATGCTCGATTGCGTCAGCTAACGTAACGTCGGGTTTTGCCACGGTTGCTTCAAACGGATAGAGATTTACACACACAAGGTCAATAAGTCCGATGCCGTTTTCAGCCAGCTGTTCCATGTCGGTTTCCACATCACGGCGCCCCAGAAGTGCTCCGTGAACTTTGGGGTGAAGAGTCTTTACGCGGCCTCCGCAGATTTCAGGAAAACCTGTTATCTCACTGATTCCGGTGACTTCAAGACCACTTTCAAGCAACATTTTTTTTGTTCCGCCGGTGGCTATGATTTCCCAGCCCATTTCTTTGAGTGCGGTGGCAAATTCCACCACCCCTGTCTTATCACTGACGCTGATTAAAGCTTTCATTATTCTTTATTTCCTTTTTACCTGTTACAATTTTTGATTTTTAGCTCATACGAGTGTCACCCCGTTCCCTTCAACTACGCGGCCGATAATCTTGGCATCGACGCCCTGCGCGTGAAGATTCTCAACTGCTTTTTCGGCCTCATTCTCTGAAACGGCGATTACCATTCCAATGCCCATGTTGAAAATGTTGAACATTTCGCGACGGGGGAGGTTGCCATATTTGCGAAGCAGTTCGAAGACGGGAAGAATTTCCCAGCTGCCGTCTTTGATTTCGACGCCGAGGCCTTCACCCAGAATACGGGGAATATTTTCATCAAAGCCTCCTCCGGTGATGTGGGCCACGCCGTGAACGTCTACCGACTTCATCAGTCCGAGAACCGGCTTTACATAAATTTTTGTTGGAGTCAGCAGAACCTCTCCGAGAGTTTTATCTCCTGTCTCTTCATATTTCTTATTGAGGTCAAGGCCTGCATCTTTCACGATTTTTCTCACAAGAGAGAATCCGTTGGAATGGACACCGCTTGAGGGGAGACCGATCAGAACATCGCCTGCTGCCACTTTTGAGCCGTCGATAAGGGAATCTTTTTCAACGGCTCCGACTGTGAACCCGGCGATATCATAATCTTCCGGAGCATACATGCCGGGCATTTCGGCTGTTTCGCCACCCACAAGAGCGCAGCCGGCCTGACGGCATCCTTCGGCCACCCCGGCAACGATGGCTTCCACCACTTCCGGGCGGTTATGGCCAACTGCCACATAGTCTAAAAAGAGCAGTGGCTCTGCGCCTTGTGCAAGAACATCGTTCACACACATTGCCACCGCGTCGATACCTATCGTATCATGACGGTCAAGCTCGAAGGCTATTTTCAATTTGGTGCCGACACCGTCGGTGCCGCTCACCAGGATTGGATGCTTGTAGCCAAGTGATCCTAAATCAAACATTCCGCCGAAGGCGCCGATGCCGCCCATACACCCGGGGCGAACGGTGGAGGCCACATGCTTCTTGATGCGGCTCACAACTTCATATCCCGCTTCAAGGTTTACGCCTGAAGCTTCATAACTTTTTGCCATTGTATGTGATGCTTATTGTTTTTTCTGGAAGTAACGAACTGCGTTCTCAAAGAGATTCTGCGACTTGTTGCCGGCCACATTCTTCATCAGGCCCTCGCGATACCTTTCCGAGTGGCCCATCTTGCCCAGTATATGACCGTCGGGCGATATTATGCCTTCGATAGCAAATGTCGAACCATTCGGATTGTAGGGAGATTCCATGGTGGCATGGCCTGTGGCCGGATCGGTATACTGGAATGCAATCTGACCATTTTTCAGAAGCGTGTTGATGAGTTCGGCGTCGGCAACGAATTTGCCTTCGCCATGCGACATCGCGATCGAGTGAAGTTCTCCGACTTCAAAAGAATCAAGCCAGGGAGAGGCCGTGGTTCCAACTCGCGTAACGGCTATCTGCGAAATGTGACGGTTAATATCATTGCGGAACAGTGTGGGAGAGTCGGGGGTGAGATCTCCGATTTTGCCGAATGGCAGAAGACCCGATTTCACAAGTGCCTGGAATCCGTTGCAGATACCCAGAATCAGGCCTCCGCGTGATTGAAGACGTTCGATAGCACTTCTCACCTCTACATTCAGCAGGACAGTGGCAATGAACTTACCCGAGCCGTCAGGTTCGTCGGCTGCCGAGAAGCCGCCACTTATCGCAAATATCTGGCAGGCATCGATGTTGGCTGCCATTTCCTTGCACGAGGCGGTGATGTCTTCTCCCGAAAGATTGCGGAATACTCCGATTCTCACTTCGGCGCCGGCGGCTGTGAACGCTGCCTGCATGTCGTAGTCGCAGTTGGTGCCGGGGAATACCGGCAGATACACTACCGGTGTCTCAATAGCTTCTCCCGGATATGGAGCCGACTTGCGGTCGCAAACCGCATCGGTTACATCGCCCGTGGTGTCTGCCTTGTCGGGATAGATTTCGTTGAAGCGTTCCCGAACTTTCTTGTCGAGGTCGGCGATAGCGAACTTATGATGATCGATCATCACTATCGGTTCCTCTATTGTCGAACCGATAAATTCAACTCCCGGTATATCCAGCGGGCCGGTGGCTTCGATTACTATCGAACCGTATGCAGAATCGAAAATGTCGTTTTCATCGTAGGATATGTCTGCGCCGATTCTATTGCCTAATGACATTTTGACAATAGCTTCGGCGATACCTCCGAATCCCACAGCGTATGCGCTCACCACGTGTCCGGCCTTTATTTCGCGATGCAATGCTTCGTATGATGCTTTCAGGGCTTCGGTGTCGGGCATGTAGTTGGCAAGTGGCTTGTGGCGCAAAAGGAAGATGCCATTTCCCGCTTTCTTGAATTCGGGGCTTATGACGTCGCGAGCATCAACCGCCCCGGCGCTGAAGGCGATCAATGTGGGGGGAACATTCAGATCTCCGAACGTACCGCTCATTGAATCCTTTCCTCCTATAGAACCTAGTCCGAATTCTTTCTGCATCTTAAGGGTGCCGAGAAGGGCTGCCAGGGGCTTGCCCCATGCTTGTTCGGAACTCATGCGTTCGAAATATTCCTGATATGAGAAACGAAGGCGATTGAAATCGGCGCCGGCCGCAACAGACTTGGCAATTGCCTCAACCACCGAATATGCTGCACCATGATAAGGACTCCAGCTCATGATGTAGGGGTTGAATCCCCAGGCCATCATGCTCGCGGTGTTGGTGAAATGATTGCCAACAGGAAGTTTCTGAACACTCACCTGTGTTTCGGTGCCGTTGGTAGCCCCGCCGAAGGGCATCAACACTGTGGTTGCGCCGATTGTCGAGTCGAACATTTCAATCAGTCCGCGCTGAGAGGTTACATTGGCATCAAGCAGATTGCTGATGAATTTCTCTTCAATATCTTTTCCTGCGAGTTCGCGCACAAACGGATTTTTTTCTTCCACGCTTTCCACGCGAGCCTTGGCGAAATGAGGCGCTCCGGCCGAGTCGATAAATTCTCTTTTGAGGTCGGCCACAAGCTTGCCGTCGCGATATAGACGCATACGGCCCGAGTCGGTCACATCGGCAACATGGCGCACTTCAATATTCTCTTCATGACAATATTTCATGAACTCTTCCATGTCTTTGGCTTCCACCACGGCCGACATGCGTTCCTGACTTTCAGATATGGCAAGCTCGGTTGCGTTGAGACCGTCATATTTCGTGGTGACACGGTCCAGATATATGTCAAGACCGTCGGTAAGTTCGCCTATGGCCACACTTACACCTCCTGCTCCGAAATCGTTCGACTTCTTGATGAGTCTGGTCACTTCCGGGCGGCGGAACAATCTGGAAAGTTTACGCTCTTCGGGGGCATTACCTTTCTGCACTTCGCTGCCGCACATCTCAAGAGATGATTCGGTGTGTTCTTTCGAAGAGCCTGTGGCCCCGCCGATACCGTCGCGTCCGGTGCGGCCGCCGAACATCAGCACAACATCACCCGGGGCCGGGCGTTCGCGTCTCACATCGGCAGCGCGGACTGCTCCTGCCACTGCGCCCACTTCAAGACGTTTGGCAACATATCCGGGATGATATATTTCTCTTACATGGGTTGTGGCAAGTCCGATTTGATTGCCGTATGATGAATAGCCGTGTGCGGCGCCGCGCGATATCACACGCTGGGGCAATTTGCCGGAAAGGGTTGCATCAACCGGTTGCCAGATGTCGCCGGCACCCGTAACGCGCATTGCCTGGAAAACGTAGCTGCGCCCGCTCAGCGGGTCGCGGATTGCACCGCCGAGACATGTTGAAGCCCCGCCGAAGGGTTCGATCTCGGTGGGGTGGTTGTGGGTTTCGTTTTTGAATTGGAGCAGCCATTTCTCGGTCTCTCCATCAACATCAACATCCACATATATGCTGCAGGCATTATTCTCTTCACTCTGTTCGAGGTCATCAAGTTTACCGTTGGCCTTGAGCCAGCGGGCACCTATCGTGGCGAGATCCATAAGGCAAAGTGGCTTGTCGCCACGGCCTAATTCGGCACGCATCTTGTTCCATAACCCGAGACTTTCACGGATGTCGGGTGCGATGAACGATTCTTC
This sequence comes from Bacteroides sp., assembly GCA_014802335.1. Taxonomy (GTDB): domain Bacteria; phylum Bacteroidota; class Bacteroidia; order Bacteroidales; family Muribaculaceae; genus Lepagella. The sequence continues at coordinate 27,291 of JAAVCL010000017.1, forward strand.
CACGTCAATATCAGTGAGGCGGGAGGTGAAGGTGGTGTGGCGGCAATGGTCGCTCCAATATGTGTCGAGGATGCGCAGCTCTGTTTCGTTGGGGTCGCGACCTTCCGCAGTGAAGTATCTCACAACTTCCATCAGGTCGTCACCATTCATGGCAAGCCCTTTTTCCTTAACGTATGAGGTCGCTTCTTCCGGAGTTATGTCGCGAAATCCTGCCAATGTCTCCACCGGCTCTGCATGCGCACGTTCGGGGAGTGCGAGTATATTCAGGTTTTTTTCTCGAGATTCAACCGCATTGATCAGATAATGTTTGATTTTCTCCATCTGATCGGGGGTGACACTATTGTCGAAAATATAAAGACGGGCGGAAAGGATTTCAACATCGGCCCGAGGGTCAACCAGACGCACACATTCGCGGGCTGCCGAAGCTCGCTGGTCGAACTGACCCGGCAGCGCTTCAACACCCAGGTGGGGTGCGTTCTCAAATGAAAGTGAATCGGTTACAGTGTCGGTGGCTGCTTCTCCAAACACGCCGTAACGGGTGGCGTCAAGGAGGTCATCTGTAAATCCGAAAAGATCATAAACGCAGACCAACCGTAAATCTTGGATGTCTGTCCCTAATGCGGAATTAAGCTCTTTGCGGAGACTTTCGGCCTCAACACGGAATTCCGGACGTTTCTCGACGAAAATGCGATGGGTTTTCATTGATCAGTGATATCAAGTCGTTTTTTTATCAGTTAATAAAGGCAACGACTCTTTTTTATTTTAAATTTCAGTTTCAAGTATTTTTTTTGCTTGTTCTTCACGGAAGAGGTGAAGTTTTTCCTGCAGTGTTTCATCGGTCACTGCAAGAATCTCGATTGCAAGGAGGGCGGCATTCTTAGCCCCGTCAATCGCCACGGTGGCAACCGGAATACCCGAGGGCATCTGAACTGTCGACAACAACGAGTCGAGTCCTCTCATTGCTTTTGACATGATGGGCACTCCGATCACCGGCAGGGTGGTGTGGGAAGCAACAACACCTGCAAGGTGGGCTGCTCCGCCGGCCCCGGCGATAAACGCTGCGATGCCACGCTGGCGCGCCCCGGCCATCCAGGCTCCCAATGCTTCGGGGGTGCGGTGCGCGCTATAAACCTTCTTCTCGTATTCCACGCCAAACTGGTCCAGAATTTCAAACGAACCTTTCATTACCTCAAGGTCGCTTGTTGAACCCATGACGATGCCAACTTTCTTGTTCATAATAAAATATATGTATTTTCTATTCTGCGTTCCGTGCTGTATGCCGTTTAAACAACGTTATCGGGAATCGGGCCTCTTCCGTCGCTTTCACCCGGTTATAATACACACAAGCGCCCGATTCTTTTTTTAAGAATGGGCGCGTTGAGTGTGCACACTCGGGTGTATGCCACACAAGCTGTAATGTAGCTGATGAGGAGTTGCTTTGAAATTTGGATTCTCCGCCGTCATTTCCATATGCAAAATTACTCAATTTTTTGCAATTCTCAAAATATCAGGCGGTGAAGTTTAAAACAGCAATTCTATTTTGGAGTATTTCGGTTCTTTTTGAGAAGTCGTTTAAACTACTTCTGATTTGTCAGCCCACCGTAAGGTCTCATTTATCTTGAGTTTTGGGTCTCCCTGTCAATAAATCTTTAACGTCGATGTTCAGTAATTCCGAAATCTTAAAAAGTGTCTCGAGAGAGGGTTGCATCTTGTTTGAACACCAGCGGGAAACCGTTGCTTCATTTTTACCGAGTTGCTCGGCAAGCCATTTACCGGTCTTCCCGTTTTCGATTAATGCTATTTTTATTCTGTTTATTTTTTGTATTTCCATTTGTGTTGTGCTTGACTTTTATAATTATTTGATGTCAGTCGCAAAATTAATAATTTATTTTGATATTTCCTCGGATATTTGTGATGAAATGAAGTCGTTTAAACGACTTCAATGGCTTTAGAAGCCGGGAAAAAAGCAGGCCCGCAAGAAATATAACCGGGGTTCAGTCATATTTTCTTGAGGGCCGGGGTGTTAATATGGTATATAGAGAATCTTAGAGAATTATTTTGCCGGTCGGTGTTCGCAATAAACACACCTCAGTCCGTTGCCGTCGGCCGAAGGACGGAACATCGGTTTTACGGCATGGGGTTCGGTGTTGGATATGCACTTGGGGTTTGAACAGTGGTGTTTGCCAACTATTACGTCATCGCCAATCAATTCACGGTCGTGTTCGGGTTGTGATGCCCATTCCAGCAATTTAAGGATAAGGGCCATACGCACGAATTTTCCGTTTTCCACTTGGCGGAAATAGGCTGCGCGTGGATCGGAGTCTACGTCTACAGATATCTCGTTTACACGGGGCAGCGGATGAAGTATGCGCATTTCTGGCTTGGCATTTTCCAGCTTGTCGGCCGTCAGCACGAAGCAGTCTTTCACGCGGTCGTACTCTTCTTCATCAAGGAATCTTTCTTTTTGGACCCGGGTCATGTAAAGCACATCAAGGTCGTTGATTACTTCCTCGAGCGATTCCACTTCGCGATAGGGCACTCCGAGTTTGTCGCACACTTCATGTTTCATATAACCGGGAAGTCTCAGTTCTTCCGGGGCGATCAGAATCACGTTGATACCGCTGAATTTTGAAAGTGCTTTTATCAGCGAGTGGACCGTGCGGCCGAATTTAAGGTCACCGCAAAAGCCGATGGTGAGGTTATCAAGTCGGCCAAGTTCACGTTTGATTGTGAGAAGGTCGGTGAGTGTCTGAGTGGGGTGGGCGTGCGACCCGTCGCCGGCATTGATTACTGGCGTACGCGAGTTGAGCGCCGACACAAGGGGAGCACCTTCAACAGAATGGCGCATTGCGATGATGTCGGCAAAGCAATTGATTACCTTCGTGGTGTCGGCCACGGTCTCCCCTTTACTTACCGACGAACTCATCGCGTCGGAAAAACCAAGCACATTGCCTCCCAATTCCATCATTGCAGAGGTGAAGCTGAGGCGAGTGCGTGTGGACGGTTCGTAAAAGAGGGTTGCAAGTTTCTTACCCTTGCATACTTCCGAATATTTGTCTCGATTTCCTATTATGTCGAGGGCAAGGTTTACGATTTCTTCCGTTTCGGTCTTGGAAAGATCGGTGGGGTCTATCAGGTGTCGCATATCGGTTATGGTTTAATAAATCAGGCTTTCATCCATGATTCGTCAGAGGGATTAGACATAAATTGGCGAAGACGTGCCACATCTTCGGGGGCAATGTATTTTTCTTCAGCTGCTACTTCCACCAATGTGTCAAAGTTCGAGAGCGAGTGATTTTCCACATTTGCGGCTGCGAGGCGTTCGAGGCCTTTTTTCATGCCGTATGTGAATATTGAAACGACTCCCAACACTTCAGCACCGGCTTCGCGAAGGGCTTCAACCACATCGATGCAGCTTCCGCCGGTTGATATGAGGTCTTCGATTACAACAACTTTCTGTCCCGGCTCAAGTTTGCCCTCAATCCGGTTGTTTCGTCCATGATCTTTGGCCGAGCCTCTCACATAGCCCATGGGCATGTCGAGAAGATGAGCGGCAATGGCGGCATGGGCGATGCCGGCTGTGCTCGTACCCATCAGCACTTCTGCCTCGGGATAATATTTTTTTACTGATTCGGCAATTGCCTGTTCAACTTTATTTCGGGTTGACGGCGAGGTGAGAATCAGACGATTGTCGCAATATATCGGGCTTTTGATGCCACTGGCCCACGTAAAGGGTTTGTCAGGACTTAGAAATACAGCCTTGATTTTAAGTAATTCTTTTGCTATTTCTTTTTCCATTTTTTTCGGTTTTTTATTATGGAAGTAATTTATCTCTCCTTCAATTGATCGAAACTGATTTTCTTTGAGGTTAAATACCGGTTTCCGATTATTCTTCACCGCAAAAGTCGGCGCAACAACGGCGATAAGCGGCCACGGGGTCGGGGGCTGCTGTGATTGGACGTCCCACCACAATGAAATCCGAGCCGATTTCGCGCGCACGAGCCGGAGTTGTGATACGGCTTTGGTCATCCTTTGCAGCATCCGGATAGCGGATACCGGGCGTAACTGTCAGAAAGCCTTCGCCACATGCATCTTTTACAATGGCGGCTTCCAGTGGCGAGCAAACCACACCGTCAAGTCCCGCTTCTTTGGCATTCTGCGCATACTTGATGATAGTGTTGTTGATGCTTTCCGGAATCAGAAGCTGTTCGTGTAGAGCCTGCTCGGAGGTGCTGGTGAGCTGTGTAACGGCAATGATCAGGGGGCGGTTGCCGTCGGGGCGTCCCTCTTTAAGTCCTTCCAGAGCTGCCTTCATCATCTCTATTGTGCCCGCCGCATGAACATTCACCATGTCAACATCCAGACCCGACAGAACTTTCATTGCCTTGCGCACGGTGTTCGGGATGTCGTGAAGTTTGAGATCAAGGAATATCTTATGGCCACGACGTCTGAGTTCGCGCACAATTTCAGGCCCTCCGGCATAATACAACTCCATGCCGATTTTGATAAATGGTTTCTCTTCTTTAAATTGGTCAAGGAATTTTATTGTGGCTTCCGGAGTGGCGAAGTCACAGGCTATGATTACATCTTTTTTCATAAGTATGTGTTCGAATTTATTTGTCGTATTATGATGTATGTGTATGAAATTTCCGGATTCGGCGGAAGGTGTGTTTGACAGGGTTCCATTGCTACTGAATTCGACTTCATTGTCAGATTTTCAGTTCTTCAAGACTTCCTATACCATATCGATCCATTGCCGCCGGAAGATTTTCTATAATCTCGGGGCAGGCCCAGGGATTGATAAGGTTGGCGGTGCCCACTTCAACGGCACGCGCCCCGGCCATCATCATTTCCAGAACATTATCGGCTGTCGTTACCCCTCCGCATCCAATCACGGGTATCTTGCAGGCATGAGCCACCTGCCACACCATGCGCACGGCAACCGGGAAAACGGCTGCTCCCGAAAAGCCTCCCATCGTGTTGGCCACCACCGGGCGACGCGTCTTGAGGTCTATGCGCATTCCCAAAAGCGTGTTTATCAGACACAGACCGTCTGCTCCGGCATCTTCGGCGGCCTTGGCTATCGATACAATGTCGGTAACGTTTGGAGAGAGTTTCACATAAACCGGCAGACTGCTCACTTCCTTAACGGCTTTTACAACTTCGGCAACCGAGTCGGGGCATGTGCCGAAACTCATGCCGCCGCCGTGCACGTTGGGACAGCTCACATTCAACTCAATTATGCTTACCTGTTCTTCTCCGTCTATCAGACGGCAACATTCGCGATATTCATCAACCGAGAAACCGCTGATGTTGGCTATGATCGGTCCGTCAAACGCCTTCCTCATCTTGGGGAGTTCTTCGGCAATTACGGCGTGAATCCCGGGATTTTGAAGTCCTACCGAATTTATCATTCCTCCTTCACATTCAGCCACTCGTGGAAGGGGATTTCCGTAACGCGGATGAAGTGTGGTGCCTTTGAACGATATGGAACCAAGAACATTTATATCATAATATTCGGTCATTCCATATCCATAGCCGAAGCATCCGCTGGCCGGAATAACCGGGTTTTTAAGCTCTACATCCCCAAGTTTTACAGCAAGTCGCTTATCGGAGTTCTCCGATTCGGGTGCTGACGGTTTATTAGCGTTTACTTCCATATCAAATCATCTTTATCAAACACCGGACCCTCCTTGCAAATGCGCTTAGGCCCGTTTTTTGTTTCAAGTGAACAACACATGCAGACACCGAATCCGCAAGCCATCCGGGCCTCAAGACTCACCTGGCCCGGAATGTCGAGAGTTGTGCACAGAGCACGCAACATCGGCAGCGGGCCGCAGGCATAGAAATAGTCGGGATTCAGACCCTCTGTCTTCAGAACGTCTGTCACGTAGCCTTGTGTGCCATACGAACCGTCCATTGTAGCGACATAGAAGGGAATATCAAGATTCTCAAACTGTTCGATCATTATCATCCGTTCGTCTGAGTTGAATCCCAATACAACGGTAGGCAGGATGTCGTTGGCCAGCATATTTTTAGCCAGACTGTAGATGGGAGGACACCCCACTCCGCCGCCGAACAGCACCGGCTGCGAGCCGCAACGGGAAATGTCAAATCCATTTCCCAAGGCCGGCAAAATGTCGAGGCTTGTACCCACTTTGAGTTCCGACAACTTGCGGGTGCCGTTACCCACCACGTCATATACGATTATCAACGAGTCGCCTTCAATATCACACACCGAGATGGGGCGGCGCAGTGTGAAGCCCGGAACAGCGATGTTGATGAATTGGCCGGGTTGAGTAAACTCGTCGGTGGGGCCCTCAAGCACCATCATCATTGTGTTGAGTCCTATCCGGCGGTTTTCGATTATTTTATATTCAGTGTTCTTTGATCGATACATTATCTTGAGTATATGCTATTTTGCCGGCCTGAATGGTTGCCTTGACAATGCCATGCAGTTCCAGTCCTTCGAAGGGAGTGGATTTTCCCTTCGACAAAAAATGCCGGGGTGTTACCTTAAAGGTATTATTGAAATCTATAATGGTGATGTCAGCTCGGTCTCCGGGCCTTATGCCCCCTTCGATATTGAATATTTTTCTTGGGTTGTCGGCCATGAGCTCGATCATGCGTCGGAAGCTTATATGCCCCGGCATCACCGCATAGGTATAAACCGCGGGGAGTGAGAGTTCGATTCCGCTCACACCCATTGCACTTTTTTCAAGTCCACGGCTTTTTTCTTCTGCCGAATGAGGGGCATGGTCGGAGGCGATACAATCTATTGTTCCGTCGGCAATGCCTTTAAGAAGAGCATCCCGGTCGGCTGCCGAACGCAGCGGAGGATTCATTTTAAAGCGTCCGTCTTCCTGAAGGTCGGCATCGCAGAAAGCGAGATAGTGCGCTCCGGTCTCGCATGTCACCTGCAGGCCTTCCGCCTTTGCGCGGGCCACGAGGGCAACACTCTCTTTTGTGGATACGTGGCATATATGCAGGCGGCAGCCCGTCTCCCGACTCAGACGGATGTCGCGCTCGACTTCGGCCCATTCGCTTTCCGAACAAATGCCCCGATGATTGTGTGTTCTGGCATATTCGCCGTCGTGGATATAGCCTTTGTGGAGCATTGATTCCACTTCGCAATGGGCTGCCAGGACTTTACCTGTGCGGGCAATGCCTTCCATTGCTTCCTTCATGATTTCCTCAGATTGCACACCGGTGCCGTCGTCAGAGAATCCGGCCACACGTGGAGCTAAGGCGGCATAGTCTGTCAATTCGTGGCCGAGCCGTTTGCGGGTGATTGTGGCGAAGGGTTTTACCTCGATGCATGCATCCCGTTTTATTATTTCTTCCTGCGCCGACAAGTTTTCAGGTGAATCCGGGGCCGGATTCAGGTTTGGCATCGTGCACACAGTGGTGAATCCCCCGTGGGCAGCCGCGCGGGTCCCGGCCTCAATTGTTTCTTTATAGGAATATCCCGGTTCGCGAAGATGCACGTGCACATCAACGAGGCCGGGGAGAACAGTTGCCCCCTCGGCATCTATGATGGTGCAGTTATCCGTTCCCTCCACATCGGCTCCGACGGCACTTACCACCCCGTCAATTATCAATAAATTGCCGGGGATAGTCTCGCTGCCGTTCCAGATATTTCCGTTGGTAATTAGAATCTCCATAATTAATATTCCCTGTAATTAATATTCCTGCCAGGATTTGATTTCCAGTTCATCGGGACTCATGGCGCAGAAGGCCTTTATGAATGCCGAGGCAAGGCGCGCGTTGGTTATCAACGGGATGTTGCGGTCGGTAGCCGTGCGTCGGATTCGATAACCGTTCGTAACCTCTTTCGCAGAGTGATTACGGGGAATGTTAACAACAAGGTCAATCTCATGATTGTCAAGCATTTCAAGAGCCTGAGGTGTGCCTTCTTCATCGGGCCAGTACACACGGGTGTTCTCTATGCCGTTCTCCGTGAGGTGACGGCTGGTGCCTTCTGTGGCATAAAGCGTATAGCCATTCTTGGCCAGAAGTTTGGCCGCTGCAAGCAAGTCGCCTTTCTGCTTGCCGTTGCCGGTGGAAAGAAGAATGTTCTTGCCCGGAACGCGCTGGCCCACTGAGAGCATGGCGTTAAGCAACGCCGAGCGGGCATCCTCTCCGATACATCCGACTTCTCCGGTCGAAACCATATCTACACCCAGTTTGGGGTCGGCTTTCTGGAGACGGTTGAATGAGAACTGGCTGGCTTTGACACCGACGTAATCGAGGTCGAAAACGCTTTTATCAGGTTTGCTTACGGGCAATCCGAGCATGATGCGGGTGGCAAGCTCTATAAAATTGATTTTCAGAACCTTGCTTACAAACGGGAAGCTGCGCGAGGCGCGTAGGTTACATTCTATCACCTTGATGTCGTTGTCGCGGGCAAGGAACTGGATGTTGAAAGGCCCGCTGATGTTGAGTTGCCGGGCAATTTTCTTTGATATTTTCTTTATGCGGCGGGCTGTCTCGACATAGAGCTTCTGCGGCGGGAACTGAATGGTGGCGTCGCCTGAATGTACGCCGGCAAATTCAACATGTTCCGAAATTGCGTATGCGATTATTTCGCCGTTGCGTGCCACTGCATCCATTTCGACTTCCTTGGCATGTTCCAGGAACTGGCTTACAACCACCGGGTGACGCTTCGAAACATTTGCTGCGAGTGTAAGGAACCGTTCAAGCTGTTCGCGGTCGTAGCATACATTCATAGCCGCTCCCGACAATACGTATGACGGACGAACAAGAACCGGGAAGCCGACTTTGTCGACAAATGCGTTGATGTCGTCCATTGATGTAAGAGCGCTCCATTCCGGCTGGTCAACTCCAATACGGTTAAGCATGGCCGAGAATTTTTCCCGGTCTTCTGCGTTGTCGATGCTCTGTGCGGAGGTGCCGAGGATATGAACTCCCTGTTCGTCAAGTTTCAAGGCGAGGTTATTGGGAATCTGGCCTCCGGTTGAGACAATCACGCCATGCGGTGTCTCGAAATCTATGATGTCGAGCACTCGTTCGAAAGTCAGCTCATCGAAATAGAGTCGGTCGCAAACGTCATAGTCGGTCGATACTGTTTCCGGATTGTAATTTATCATCACCGAGCGGTAGCCCTCTTTGCGGATTGTGTTCAGGGCCTGCACTCCACACCAGTCGAACTCTACCGATGAACCGATTCTGTAAGCACCCGAGCCGAGCACAATCACCGAACGGTGGTCGTGTTCATAGCTTATGTCATTGTGATTGCCTCCGTATGTCAGATAGAGATAGTTGGTGGCAGCGGGGAACTCTCCGGCCAATGTGTCGATCTGCTTCACGCACGGCAGAATCCCGAGAGCCTTGCGGCGGTCGCGGACACGTAAACACGCCTTCTCGATGTCCATCTCTTTTTCCATGCCGATGGCACGTGCGATTTGAAAATCTGAGAAGCCTGCTGTCTTTGCCTTGCGGAATAAACGGTGGGGGAGGGCCTCCAGTCCGGGAGTGGTGCGCAGTTCTTTGTCGATATCATGAATTTTCTTGAGCTTTTCAAGAAACCAGGGGTCGATTTTTGTGAGCTGATGAATCTGGTCGACTGTATAACCCTTGTCGAATGCCTTTTCAATCACAAAGATACGTTTGTCGGTTGGCGCGTGGAGAGCCCCGTCGATATCCGGAATCTCAAGTTCTTTGTTTTCTACAAAACCGTGCATGCCTTGCCCGATCATGCGGAGGCCTTTCTGGATGGCTTCTTCGAAAGTGCGTCCGATTGCCATCACCTCTCCGACAGATTTCATCGAAGATTCAAGCTCGCGGTTCACGCCGTGGAATTTGCCGAGGTCCCAGCGTGGAATCTTACACACGCAATAGTCAAGGGCCGGCTCGAAGAAAGCTGAGGTGGTTTTGGTAACCGAGTTGTTAAGGTCGAACAGACCGTAGCCCAATCCGAGTTTCGCAGCGACAAATGCCAGAGGATAGCCGGTGGCTTTGGATGCGAGTGCCGAAGAACGCGACAGGCGGGCATTGACCTCTATCACGCGGTAATCTTCCGACTCGGGGCAAAGGGCGAACTGAACGTTACATTCACCCACAATTCCTATATGGCGGGCGATTCGAATGGAAAGTTCGCGCAGTTTGTGATATTCTGAGTTTGAAAGTGTCTGGGAGGGGGCAACAACGATACTCTCGCCGGTATGAATGCCGAGTGGGTCGAAATTCTCCATGTTGCAGACGGTGATGCAGTTGTCGTAAGCATCGCGCACAACTTCATATTCCACTTCTTTCCATCCCTTCAGACTCTTTTCGACAAGCACCTGTGGTGAGAAAGAGAAAGCTTTCTCGGCGAGTGCTGATAATTCTTCGGCATTGTCGCAGAATCCCGAGCCGAGGCCGCCCAATGCGTAGGCCGCACGCAGAATTACTGGATAACCCAGTTCGGCCGCAGCTTTAAGGGCTTCTTCCTTATTGTCGCATGCAACGGAACTGATTGTCTTTACATCTATCTCGTCAAGTTTCTGCACGAAGATTTCGCGGTCTTCGGTGTTGATGATGGCTTGCACCGGGGTGCCAAGAACTTTCACATCATATTTGTCAAGCACGCCGCGGTGGAAAAGTTCCACTCCGCAGTTCAGAGCCGTCTGGCCTCCGAAGGCCAGCATTATGCCCTGGGGACGTTCGCGTGCGATAACTTTCTCTACAAATTCAGGAGTCACCGGCAAAAAGTAGATATGATCCGCTATTCCTTCAGAAGTCTGCACCGTGGCGATATTGGGGTTGATGAGCACTGTCTCGATTCCCTCTTCGCGAAGGGCCTTCAGTGCCTGGCTGCCCGAGTAATCAAATTCACCGGCTTCTCCGATTTTCAATGCGCCCGATCCGAGAACGAGCACTTTCTTTATACCGTTATCTTTTAACATGTCTTTCCTTATTTTGCTGTGACTCAGAGTTTGTTGATGAAATCGTCAAATAGAAATTCAGTATCGACCGGGCCGCCGCATGCCTCCGGGTGGAACTGGGAGGAGAACCATGGACGGTTTTTATGGCGGATACCTTCATTAGAGCCGTCGTTCATATTGGTGAAGTAAGGTTCCCAGCCTTCTTCAAGGGTGGCGGCATCTACTGCAAACCCATGATTCTGGCTTGTTATGAAGCATCGGTTGCTACCCTCCATTCTTACCGGCTGGTTATGAGAACGATGACCATATTTCAGCTTATAGATTTTTGCTCCGGCAGCTTTCGATAAAAGCTGATTGCCCATGCAGATGCCCATCAAAGGCCTTTTTTCATCGGGGTTGCTTATGAATTTGCGGATGTTCTCGACCGCGGCCTCACAGGCTTCCGGATTCCCGGGGCCGTTGGAGATGAAGAGGCCGTCGAAAGTCATGTCGTTGAAATCATGATTCCAAGGAACTCTGACAACTTCCACTCCACGTTTTGTAAGGCAGCGGATTATGTTGTTTTTGGCTCCGCAGTCAACCAGCACAACGCGTTTGGGCGCACCTTCGTTATAAACCTTTATTTCAGGCGTGGAAACTATGTCTACATAATTTATCTTATTGTAGTCGGGCATTTTCGGTTCGACGCTGTCGCCCTCAACAATGATTTTGCCCATCATGACTCCATGTTCACGGAGAATCTGGGTGAGATGCCGGGTGTCGATGCCGGTGATGCCGGGCACTTTTTCACGTTTTAGCCATTCCGAAAGACTTTCGCGTGCATTCCAATGGCTATATTGCTCAGAATAGTCGCTCACTATGATGCCCGATGCATAGATTCGGTCGCTTTCCATGAAATCTTCTATGCCGGCGGTCTTTTCTTCTGTCGGTGGCACTCCGTAGTTGCCTACAAGAGGGTAGGTGAGCACCATCAGCTGTCCTGCATAGGATGGGTCTGTCAGACTTTCCGGATATCCTGTCATCGCCGTGTTGAACACAACCTCGCCGGCTACATTGCCGTCATATCCGAACGATTCACCCTCAAACCGTGTGCCGTCGCCAAGTATCAGTGTCGCTTTCTTCATTGCTTTTTATTATATATTTCTTCTATATAGTTTATGTATGCTTCGTTTATTCTCCGCACTCCCCCGGGAGTGGGATAGTTGCCCGAGAAGTACCAGTCGCCTTTGTGGTCGGGACAGGAGGCATGAAGCCCGTCGAGACTCTGATAGACTATCTTTACTTCCGATTGCACATCTTCGGGCTTTAGAATCTCTACAATCTTGTCGGATATTTCTTCATCGGTAAAAAGATTGTAAAGCTCCTTGACATGGTTTTTCATCTCCTCTTTGGGTAGAGACAGCTGCGCTTTGCATTTCTCGTAAATATCCGTAAGGATTTCCGATTTTCCTCTTTCTTCTGCCAGGGCCACCGCCGCGCGAAATGCGATGAATTCATCCATTCTCGACATGTCGATTCCGTAATAGTCGGGATAGCGAACCTGAGGACTCGAGCTTACTATGACTATCCGGCGGGGATGAAGACGATCGAGTATGCGGATGATACTCTCGCGCAGTGTGGTGCCCCGCACGATACTGTCGTCGATAATCACCAGATTGTCTTTCCCTTCCCGCAGGCTGCCGTATGTCACGTCATATACGTGGGCGGCCAGATCGTTGCGGCTCGCACCCTCCGAAATAAATGTGCGGAGTTTGATGTCTTTCAATGCCACTTTTTCAGTGCGGATGCGACGCGAAAGTATTTCGTGCACTCTTTCAGGCGAAAGGGGGGTGGAGCTTGTGGTCATTTCTCTTACTTTCTCATGGTTCAGATATTCGTTGAATCCTTGCACCATGCCGTAGAATGCCACTTCGGCCGTGTTGGGAATGTATGAGAAAACCGTATTGTCAATATCGTTGTCAATTGCCTTCAGGATGGGTTGGACAAGAGCGCGCCCAAGTTCCTTGCGTTCCCTGTATATGTCGCGGTCGGAACCGCGGCTGAAGTAAACCCTTTCGAACGAGCAGGGTGCATAATTGAACGGGCCTATGATTTGCTCAAGTCTGAGGTCGCCCTCCTTCGAAATGATTACGGCCTCCCCGGGTCTAAGCTCCTTAACCTTATCGGTGGTGACATTCAGTGTGGTTTGAATCACAGGGCGTTCGGAAGCGAGCACGAATACCTCTTCATCCTTATACCAGAAGGCAGGGCGTATTCCCCAAGGGTCGCGGAGTGCGAACATTTCTCCCGAGCCGGTGACGCCACACAGCACGTAGCCTCCGTCCCACACGGGCGCCGATTCGCGCAGCACGTTCGCCACATCAATTGTATCTTCAATATATTCTGTAATTTCGCGGTCTTGAAGCCCGGCATTCAGCGCGTCTTGAAATCTGCGTTCGGCTTCCCGATCAAGACGGTGACCAAGCTGTTCGAGAAGAAGATAAGTGTCAGAGACCATGCGGGGATGTTGCCCCTTCACTGCGATGTGACTGAATATTTCATCAACATTGGTCATGTTGAAATTAGCACAGATACATAGATTTTTTGCCCGCCAGTTGTTGCGTCTCAGAAACGGATGAACATAAGAAAGGCCGCTTTTCCCTGTTGTTGAATAGCGCAGGTGGCCCATATAAAGCTCTCCTGCAAAGGGAAAACAGCGGCTTGCAAGGTCGGCATCTTTCAACTCGGAGGCGGAATAGCCACTCAGCTTTTGATGGACCGTACTGAAAATTTCTTTTATTGCATCGGGGCCTTCAGCCCTCTCTCTGTACATGAATTCTTCACCCGGCGCGGCTCGCATCTTTACGCATGCCAATCCCGCGCCTTCCTGACCTCGGTTGTGCTGCTTTTCCATTAGAAGATACAGCTTGTCGAGGCCATACATCCACGTTCCATATACCTTTTGATAATAGTCCAGTGGTTTGAGCAGCCTCACCATTGCGACGCCGCATTCATGTTTGAGTAGTTCCATATTATGGTTTTGCTTTGCAAAATTAACAAAAAATTGTCAAAATCTCAAATCAAACCCCATTTTCATATCGATTTTGAAATTCTCGCCACGTCGGGGGGAACAACGGCGCGCAACAACGCCTTCGCTTAATATGATTCTTCGGGAGAGGGGAAGTCGCCCGATTTTACATCTTCGATATAATGCCCCACCGCGTCGTGCATGATTGTTGCAATATCGGCATAACGTCGCAGGAATCGTGGCGAGAAGCCCTGATTGATGCCAAGCATGTCGTGCATCACAAGAACCTGGCCGTCGGTGCCTCCGCCGGCTCCGATGCCGATGGTGGGAATGGTGAGTTTTTGTGATACCTCCCGCGCCAACTCTGCCGGTATTTTTTCAAGCACGATTCCGAAACAACCGAGTTCCTCAAGCAGAAGGGCATCGGCTATGAGTTTATCGGCTTCCGCTTTCTCGCGGGCACGCACGCTATATGTGCCGAATTTATTGATGCTTTGGGGGGTGAGACCCAAATGGCCCATCACCGGTATGCCGGCTGAAAGTATTCGTTCAACAGATTCTTTTATCTCAGACCCACCTTCGATTTTTACGGCTTCCGCATGACTCTCTTTCATTATGCGGATTGCAGATGCCAAGGCCTCTTTTGAATTTCCCTGGTAAGACCCGAATGGAAGGTCAACCACCACAAGTGCACGCTTTGTGCCTTTCATCACTGATTTTGCATGATAAATCATCTGGTCGAGAGTGATGGGAAGAGTGGTGACGTTTCCGGCCATGACATTCGATGCCGAGTCGCCTACAAGAATTACGTCTATGCCGGCATTGTCAATTATTTTTGCCGATGAATAGTCGTAGGCTGTAAGCATTGAAATTTTTTCGCCTCTCTGTTTCATTTCGATCAATCGGCGTGTGGTTACCTTGCGGGTATTATCTTTAGTGTTAGTCGACATTTTTTATGCAAAATATTTCGGGTAATTGGTAAAAATCTTCTTAAGTTTTGGTAAAAAGCCTTAACGGCTTCATTGAAGACTTGTTTAAAGGGCAACTTATGCCTTGAAATTTTCAGCGGCAAATTTAATAAATAGAATCCAAATGCGCAACTCAGGATTTATGCTTAGCAGGCCCGACGCATGAAGTTAATCTAAGATTTGGTTAAATTTGCGGATTCAAAATGATATTAGATTCCAACCCACAAAAATGTTAATGCCAGAGCGGTTGGGATAACATTTCTTGGGTTTTCGTAAAAAGTTATACGACTTCATTCTCGTAATAAAGAAATTAGTTTTGGCAATTGCGGAATATTTTGTAATTTTGCATTCACTTGAATACGTATGCAATGTTTGAATTTGGAATTACGTTAGAATAGAGATGAATCATTATCATTCATTGCAATCAAATATAAACCAGAACTATCCAAACAATGAAGATATTGAAAGTTTTAATGGCCTCGGCTTGTTTCTGCATGATGATAACTTCATGCAAGACTCCTGAGAACATAACATATTTTCAGAATCCGGAGACGGTGGTTGAACTTGTCTCCACACAGCATGCCATTAAACTCCAGCCGGGAGATAAACTCTCAATTGTGGTGAAGTCAAAGGATCCAGTTGTCAGCGATCTTTTCAATATGCCGATTTTTACCCAGCGTCTTGGCGTGGCCTCGGCAAGTACACTTGCCACGGGTGCCTCCACGCAAAGTTATAGGCCCGTCTCATCCGAAGGCCTCGCTTCTTACACGGTGAGTCCGGAGGGTACGATAGATTTCCCGGTGTTGGGAGATATAAAGGTTCAGGGCATGACCCGCGCAGAACTCGGGGCCTTTATAAAAGGTGAGCTTATTGGCCGCCAGCTTGTGAAAGACCCTACGGTGTCTGTCGAATTATTAAACACGGGCGTTAACATCATTGGTGCTGTCAATCACCCCGGCCGATATGAGATTAACACTGACAGTTATTCAATCTTGGAAGCAATTGCTGTGGCCGGTGATTTAACTATCGGCGGTCAAAGAGAGAATATAAAAGTGCTCCGCGAAGAGAATGGTGCCATCAAGGTTTATACCGTAGATATCACCGACCTCAAGAAGGCTTCTCAGTCGCCCGCTTTTTATCTGAACCAGAACGATGTGATCTATGTCGAACCCAACGAGATGTTGAAAAGAAGTTCAACTGTGAATGGTAACAATGCCTTGTCCACAAGCTTCTGGATTTCTGTTGCATCCCTTATTACAACTGCAGTCACAACTATCGGTGTCTTCGTTAAAAAATAAGTTCATATCCATCTTAAAAATTTAAGTAGTTGCTATAAATTAATGAACGGATAAAACGCAGTTGTTTTGCGATGATTTGAGTGCGGAGTAATATAGTGCGCTATGCAACTGAACTCCAGCTAAAAGTCTCCAAAAAGAATAAGTTCCAACGTTCAAGTTATTTACAACTATTTTTATAACATATATCGATTAATTTTTAGCAACTATTTAGTTGTTTGCCGATCAAAATGAGCAAGAATAACCAAATACAGGAAAATAATACAGATCAGGACAACAATTTTTCCCTTAACGCCTTTCTGAGAGCTTGTGCTTCGAAATGGAAATGGTTTGTAGCTTCGATTGTGGTTTTTACAGCACTTGGTGTTTTCTATTCTTTCAGAAGCCAGCCCCAATTCATGCGGAGCATGCAGATTCTGATTAAAGATCAGGACGGTGGCGGAGGTGTCGGAGACATAGCAAGTTCATTTTCATCGCTGGGTCTCGTATCGACCAATACAAACGTATATAACGAGCTGATATCTCTGCTTTCTCCTGCAGTGATGTCGGAAGTGGTTCAGAGACTGCATCTCGATGTTGACTACACATGGCACAGATATCCCCATAATGTCACTCTATACGGGTCGAATCTTCCTTTCAATATTTCTATTCCGGATCTCGCTGCCTCGAAGGCCGCATCATTCTCCATGGATTTGAAACCCGATGGCTCGGCTCATCTGTATAAATTCGTACTATACGAAAACGGTAAAAAATATTCGTTCGACAAGGAGGTTGACATGCCGGCCGGGGCTACAATAGTAAAGACTCCCGTGGGAACACTCAATATTGCCCCCAATCAGAGATTTGCGGGTATGGGTGAAACCGAAGACGTAACAATCAAAATTGTTCGTAACGCTTTCATACCAACTGTGGAAAGATACACCGGTAAACTTAAGGGTGACCTTGTGGATAAAGATGCCGACGTGCTCGATCTTAATATCCGTGACACATCTGTGGAACGTGCCGATGATATTCTGAACACAGTTCTTGATGTTTATACCGCAAAATATATAAGCGACAAGAACCGAATGTCGCTCGCCACTTCTCAATTCATTGATGAGCGACTGGGATTGATTGAAAAGGAACTTGGCACCGTCGATTCAGACATTATGAAATATAAGTCTGAAACTCTTGTGCCCGACCTTGAAGAGGCTGCAAAATTGAACATGCAGGCCACTCAGGATATGGAGAAGGAAATTCTCGAAGTCAGCACAACACTGAGCCTTGCTCGTTATGTGTATGAATATGTTCAGAATCCCGCCAACAAGAATAATGTAATACCTGTAAATACAGGTGGACTCACACCTTCGGTTGAGGCTCAGATTGCATCTTACAACACCCTGCTGCTGACGCGCAATAATATGGTGGCTTCTACATCAGCTACCAACCCGTTGGTAAAAGACTACGACACGCAGCTGGCCGGAATGCGCGAAGCCATTGAACGTGCCCTGAAAACAACCGTTGTTTCAGCTGAAACAAGATTAAGAGACCTTGACAAGGCTCAGAGAAATGTAAAGGGTCAGTTGGCCTCAAGCCCGAACCAGGCAAAATACCTTCTGAGTGTGGAACGCCAGCAGAAAGTGAAGGAACAGCTTTACCTCTATCTTCTTCAGAAGCGTGAGGAAAATGAGTTGACACAGACCTTCACAGCCGATAATACTCGAATCATTACTCCCCCTTACGGCCCCACAGGACCGGTTGCTCCGAAAAAGGGGTTGATTATCTCCATAGCATTCCTGCTGGGGCTTTGTCTGCCCGCCGGCTTGGTTTATGCACTTGAATCAAGCAATACCAAAGTTCGCTCCCGTCGCGATCTTGACCACATGGCCACTCCGTTCATGGGCGAAATCCCGCAAGCCGAGCCAAAAGAAAAATTCGCCTGGATCAAAAAACTCTTTGAGTCTAAAACTAAAAAGACTAATCAGCTTGAAACCGTTCCGACTCGTGTCACAGCCGGTAACCGTGATGTAATTAACGAGTCTTTCAGAATTGTTCGAGGCAATGTGGACTTTATGGGTCACGGCTCTTCGGCAAATGTGATAATGGTTACGTCCTTTAACCCGGGTAGTGGTAAGTCTTTCGTAACATTCAATCTGGGATGTTCTTTCGCTATTAAAGGCAAAAAGGTGCTGATTATTGACTGCGACTTGCGACATGGTTCTTCATCACAATTTGTGGGTATGCCCTCGAAGGGTATTACATCATATCTGACAGGACACACATCCGACTGGAGGAAACTTATCGTACAAGACAATCAAGAACCGAATTTATTTATTCTCCCTATCGGACATCGCCCTCCGAATCCGGCTGAGTTGCTTGAACTTCCGGCCATGAAGGAGCTGATTGAACAGGCCCGCAAGGAATTCGATTATATTCTTCTTGACTGTCCTCCTGTGGATATCGTGGTAGACACTCAGGTGCTTGCACCGCTCGTGGACCGCACGATTTTCATTGTGCGTGCCGGATTGCTTGAAAAGAAGGCGATCAAGGACATTGATGAGCTTTACAAAACTTATAGATTTAAGCAGATGTCTGTTCTTCTTAACGGCACTGAGAAAGGATTCAGCCATTATGGTTACGGTGGATACGGATACTACCATTCTGCTTACGCTGTAAAAGAGTAACATCTGTCAATCCAAATACATACGGAAAAATATAAAAGAGCGACCCTTTATTGAGGTGTCGCTCTTTGTAGTTTCAGCCTTCAGTTGATTAATCGTCTTCAGGTTATAATATATACGACGATAGGGGTGATATAATACAGATGACGATAGGGGTGCTAACCCCGCGTAGCGGGGATATATATTAGGCCCGTATCAACGCGCCCGCGTTAGCGGGTCGTTGGTGCGGGTAAAATCATCCCACACCCCCATGCCCCGCGTAGCGGGGCTATATCGGCCTATACATCTTCAAAAATGTATTGCTCATTGTATTCTAACCCGCATCTATGCAATAATCTCCTCATTTCTTCTCGCACGTGGTATTGCCGATGATGTTCTTCCTGATTGCGGATATATTGGATTAATTTATCATACAAACCACAATCAACTGAAAAACACCCATAACCACGTTGCCAGTTAAACATGAAAGGAGAATACCGCTTCTCATAGACAAATCTGGATGAAGATGATTTAACATCACGTATCAAATCCGATAATAATTCCTTTGTATTATATCGGAAAAGAATATGTATGTGATTGGATGTACCGCCAATTTCTATAATATCATGGCCGCGATTAATGAAACATCCGGCTATATATTTATGGAATTCCGGAAAATATTTCGACGCAATGAGGGATTCACGATTTTTAACGGCAAAAACAAGATGTAAAATTATATTATTATAAGAATTGGCCATTATTAATATTAATTTAATTATATCGCAAAGATAATTCATATCAGGTATTTATCAAAATATCAATAACCATTATTATATAGCCCCGCTACGCGGGGCATGGGGGTGTGGGATGATTTATACCCGCACCAACGACCAGCTGACGCGGGCGCGTTGATACGGGCCTAATATATATCCCCGCTACGCGGGGTTAGCACCCCGATGTGCCAATTTATCCCCCACCCCAATATATAACTCCATCCCCATGTGAATCCATCCCAACAACGTGTGTAATCCATCCCCACAACGTGTGTAATCCATCCATAGATAGCGTGAATTCAATCATCCATCCCGCATAGCGGGATTATATAATAGGCCCGTATCGGCACGCCCGCATAGCGGGTTGCCGGTGCGGGTAGAACGAATATGTCCCCCATCCCGCTACGCGGGGGAGGGGGGTGCGATGATTTATACCCGCACCAACGACCCGCTAACGCGGGCTCGTTGATACGGGCCTAATATATATGTCCCCGCTACGCGGGGTTCGCCCCCGATTAGACTAAGAAACCTTGAAGAGTATTGTATAATTGGAAATAGAATAAGCAATTTCAATATTTTTAATCACGATGTTGTGATAAACTTAAAATTTTATAATATAATTCGAGATAAAGACAATTTTTACATATTTCTTAAGTTTTTTATAAGGACAAATATTCTTAATGTGACATGCAACTGTTAAGCTGTTACACTAATAGAAGTTGTTTAAATATTTTTAAGGAACAGGTGTATTAGGATTTAAGTTAAACTATAATTCTTGAATTCTTAAAGAAGACTAACCATCCTGACGCTATATTAAGGAAAGTAATTTAAAGCAGCCTTGACTTATCATAAAAATGTTTAAACAACAACAGAATAGCTAATATATAAATTTTACTCGTCAATGTGGCCTTTTAAGTCAGTAGATAAGATAAAAAAATCCGGATTACTCACTAATTTTACCGATTGGCATTCTCACATTCTGCCGGGTGTGGACGACGGTATCAGAACGATGGAAGAGTCTTTGGCTACTCTTGCGGCATTTGAAAATGCCGGAGTTCGTAAAGTGTGGTTAACGCCTCATGTAATGGAGGATAGCCCGAACACAACCGGCGGATTACGCCAACGCTTCGAGGAATTAAAGAACGAATATAAGGGTTCTGTGGAACTTGCTTTAGCTTCTGAAAATATGCTTGATTCTTTATTTGAAGAAAGACTCGAAGCAAAAGATTTTCTTCCCATCGGCGAGGAAGGTCGGCATTTATTGGTAGAGACCTCTTATGTCAATCCACCCTTTGGAATGGAATCGATGATCGACGGCGTGTTCAAAGCCGGCTACATTCCTATCCTTGCACATCCCGAACGATACAGATACATGGAAGAACAGGATTATCGCAAATGGAAAAGTAAGGGGGTGTTGTTTCAGGCAAACTACATGTCATTGTTAGGTGGATACGGAGAGACAGCCAGAAAAAAATTGGAGTGGTTGCTAAAAGAAGGTATGATTAATCTTACCGGTTCTGACGTTCACCGTCAATTCGTATTCGAGCACATGATTGAAAAGAGCCCGAAACGTGCCGAGCCACTTCGTCAGCTCGTTGAGGTGGCACAAAATCCAATCATAAAATAATACCCCCTCAACCCTCATAAAAGAGGGTATATTTCGACGTTTCCCGGATATTCCCCCATTATCCGATAATAACACGACCCATACCATCGGCAAATGTATGGACGTGGCGTGTCATGTCTAAAAAATTAATGGAGAGCAAGTCTGAACACTTACTCTCCATTTTTTTATGCCGATGTTTTACTTGAATGGCACGCTATGTCCACTTCTTGTTTAACCGAGTGTCTCAAGACACTTGGCAACATTCTCTTCGATGCGGTTGTTGAGGTTGCTTTCATCAGCAGGCACGAATTTGCTGCCCGTGATATGCTCGAAAAGTTCGATGTAGCGCTTGCTGACCTCTTCGCAATACTCCGGTGTCATTTCAGGCACTTTCTGGCCTTCCTTGCCCATAAAACCGTTTGAAATGAGCCATTGGCGAACGAACTCCTTGGAAAGCTGACGCTGTTCTTCACCCTTTTCAAAGCGTTCCTCATAGCCGTCAGCATAGAAATAGCGTGATGAATCGGGAGTGTGGATTTCGTCAATAAGTATCACCTTCCCATCCTTGAGGCCGAATTCATATTTGGTGTCAACAAGTATGAGACCCTGTTTTGCCGCCATTTCCGAGCCACGCTCAAACAGGGCAAGAGCATACTTTTCAACTTGCTTGTACACCTCTTCATCAACGATGCCACGGGCAATTATCTCTTCGCGCGAGATGTTTTCGTCATGACCTGCATCGGCTTTGGTGGTCGGGGTGAGAATAGGAGTCTCGAATTTCTGATTTTCCTTCATTCCTTCCGGAAGACGAACGCCGCAGATTTCGCGATTACCTGATTTATAATCGCGCCATGCAGAACCTGCAAGATAGCCACGTACAATCATTTCTATTTTGAGAGGCTCACATTTAGTGCCGATTGTAACCATCGGGTCGGGTACGGCTATCTTCCAGTTGGGTACTATATCGGAAGTCGCATCAAGAAAATAAGATGCAATCTGATTAAGTACTTGTCCTTTGAAAGGTATTCCTTCCGGAAGAATAACATCGAATGCGGAAATACGGTCGGTTGCAACCATCACAAGGTATTTGTTGTCGATATCATAAACATCGCGAACTTTACCATGATACACTGATTCCTGACCTTTGAAATTAAAATCGGTTTTAGTTAATGTAGATGACATTATATATAAATTAAAAATCTTTATAGGGTTCAGAGACTATTTGGCAAAAATAAGATATTGCCAGGGCTTGAGTTCGGCCGGGAGTTGAGCCTGCGTGCCGCTGAATACATCAGTCAGATCCTGCACATCCAGACCGCGGGCCTTAAGTTGAAGGGGCACTGTCTCGTTCGAAAGGTTGGCTATCACCATCAACTTGTTGTCGTTGTTTGCATCGCTTGCCGATTCACGCACAAAACACAAAATATCGGGATTTGTGGCCTGATAGAAGTCGGCCGGCACGCTTGCGTCAAGTGCGCGATTGGAATGTTTAAGTGAATTCAATGTTTCATAGAAAGTGGTGAATTCATTTCTATCGTAGTCGGGCTGAATGCTGTCTTGTTCAAAGAACTCAAATGCGTGGTTGAAGCCCACTTCCTGTCCGGTATACATCATCGGCACGCCCGGAAGGGTGTAGCTCAGAACAGCAAATGCGCCTGTGGCGGGTCCGAAGCGATCGAATTCCGTGCCTTCCCATGAATTAAGGTCATGATTTGTAACCATATTCATGTGCAATGAGCCTTCAGGGAATTCTTTTTTCTGGCGTTCGATAAGTGCGGGAATGTCCTGAGCTGTCATTTCAGGACGGTTTTCCTTATGCTCCTTGGCCCATTTGTTAACGCCCTTGGTGGCAGCTATAGCATTGAAAACATCCTTCATCGGCCATGCGTAGTCAACATCGAAAGCCTTAACTAAAAGCGACGGTGTGGATGATTCGGCGAGCATCAGAATCGGCTTTATTGCTTCGAGCTGAGGACGCGCCTCTTCCCAATAGTCGGTCGGCACTTCACCGGCCACATCGCAACGGTAGCCATCAATGTCGGCCTCTGTGATCCAGAATTTCAAGGCATCTGTCATGGCAGCCCGGGTTCCCGGATTGGAATAGTCAAGCTTATAAACGTCAGTCCAGTCGTATGGGCCATATTTCTCGCCCTTTTCATTCAAGGCATAAAGTCCTGGATTTTCGGTTACCCATTTATGGTCGGCACCCGTATGGTTGCAGACCTCGTCAAGGATAACTTTCATATCGTGTGCATGGGCGGTGCGAACAAATTCCTTAAGGTCTTCCATTGTGCCGAATTCCGGATTAACGCCTTTGTAATCCTGAACTGCATAGTAAGAGCCTAACGTACCCTTGCGTTGTTCGACACTGATGGGATGAATTGGCATCAGCCAGATCACATCGACGCCCAAATCCTTGAGACGAGGCAATTCGCGTTGGAGTCCTTTGAAATCGCGCGTTTTCGTGCCTTGACGAAGGTTCGCTTCGTAAATCACCGCTTTCTGAAGCCATTCCGGCGAGGGAGAAGAGGCTTTTACGTTACCAAGGTTCTCCTCTTTCTTTGCCGTGGCTGAAAGCACCGAGCTCGCGGCAAGTAATAAACATGTCAGTTTATTGTATTTCATTTCTAAAGATATTTAGAAGTCGTTTAAACTTTTTTCAAGGATAAGATTTATTAAGATTTTGAGCGGATTTGACTCGTCATTTCTATTTAAAGGAAACTCGTCGATTTTCAATTTGATTCTTGAAGAAGGAGCATAGCGGGCTATGCGACTGATGAAAGAA
>JAAVCL010000018.1 GCA_014802335.1 Bacteroides sp.
CTGGAGATTTTTCAGTTGAAAGGCAAAAGAATAGCCCTGCTCCGCACGTTTTCAATTACGAGCAAGCAAGGCTTCCTTAGTTGATGGTACAGCAATAAATTGGAGCGTAGAGTCCGCGCTGGTGAAAACGAATCACAACATATTCTTTGCAGAGCAAAGCGCTGAATCGATTATGCTACTGAAATTCTTATTGCCAAAAGGTCATAAGTGCTTATTTATAGCCTGAAAACACTGATTTTCACGATAAATGGGACAAATGGCCCACTGACTATCAGATATTTTTCGTAATTTTGCCTTTATTAGCACCAATGTGCTTTTGACCAATTAAAATAGTTTGTGCATTAGTAAATGAGAAAAATTGTTGTAGTCTACTTATCTATATTTGTCATTCTTATGTGCTCATGCCGTAGGGATAAAACATTTCACAGTATTGATTCATTCAGAGACTCTCACGTTTGGACACTTGCAAAATTTGTTCAATCTGAAGATACTGTGAAAATGAGAGAGTTTGTAAATTCAAATCCGTCAATTGATATAGATGAAGTTGATTCAAAATTTTATAAGAATTTACTTATATGGTCCATATTTAATGGGCATTATAAATCCGCTGAAGCTTTGTTACGCTTAGGTGCGAATCCTAATTTTACTGCTTTTGATGGAACAACCCCTCTAATTTATGCCTCCAAGTATCGAACCTCCAAATATAAAACTGATATAAGATATATTGTTGCACTTCTAAAATTCGGAGCAGATCCCAATAAAATAACTACGGATTCTGTTACGGGATTGGAAAGAGATGCTCTAAATGCAGCAGCAGTAACTTCTATTGAATATGTAAAATATCTAATAGAAAAAGGTGGGGCTGACCCCTTTATAATGGTAAATGATATATCCCCTATAGAACAGGCCGTAATACAGAATCAGTTAGAGATTGTGGATTATCTTGTATCATCTTTTGAAATTTCATTGCACATACCTTCAGGAACATATGGTGGAGGTAAAACGGTGTTTGACATACTTATGGATACAACATATCCCCCCAATAGCGATCTTTACACATTACAACAAAAATTACTTAATTACTGATGAATATCGTATGAATTCCTTACCCTCATTTTATTAAAGATGTTGATATTAGGAGAATATCTATCAGCAAATTATTATATTTTGAGGCTTAGTCCCGGAAAGGCGAGTCTGTGATAAGCCGACAAGGAACGAAGGCGGCTCAGCACTGTCTCGTCTCGTGGACTGCTATACAAGTGGAAAGTGAATGAGCGGTCGAAAAGTCCACTCTTAGCAACGGCGAAAAGAACACGGAGCGCAGCCAATAAGTCTTGGGCTGTGGCACAGCGACGTCTCCGTCGCGCCACTCCGAGGCGTTGGCTTCGCTCGGTGTTCCGCCGTTGCAGATAGGCGGGAAGCGGTATGAGGTAGTGCCGGACTCGCTCCAAACGCCTCAGACGGCATCACGCCGAAACCAACCAAGACCGCCCATTCTCTTTCCGCTTTGGTACTGATAAAAAGAAAGGAGACGAATGCCTTGTTTAGGGTCTTCGTCTCCTTTTTTATTTATATAGTTTCAGACCTTTATTTTTAATCTTATATATCGTTATTCAGACTATTATGGCAATTTATAAACATCCAATTCTGAATTGAGTCGTTCCATCTCTAAAGATAGAGTCTCAGGAAGGAACTTTGCATACACCTTTTCTGTAATATCAGTACTTGCATGTCCAAGAAGCCTACTAACTACAGTCATTGATAACCCCTTATTAAGTGCAAGCACCGCAAATGTATGCCGGGCTACATGCATTGTCAAACTAAATTTTAGATTCAGTTTTTCACCAACAACATTAAGTGATTGATTGATACATTTAGTAGCACTGTTTCTTGCTCGATACAGTCTCTCATCATTATCAATATCTAAATCATCTTTGACCAGATCAAATACGTATTTTGAATCAGGTCGTTTATCTTTCCATTTCTTTAATATTTCAATAGCAGGAGTGCTCAAAGGTATGACATGTCGTTTATTTGTTTTTACCATTACCTTCCTAAGTTCCTTTTTCTCGAAATCAATATGACCCCATTGAAGAGTCATTACATCTACTACTCGTAGTCCGCAAGCATGAAATGCAAATATGAACATCTCAATAAATTCCTTACGTCGAGTCTCCTTGTCACTTTCATAGAACTTTAATAACTTACCAAATTCTTCTTGAGTAAGGCTTTTACCGTCAAATTCGCTCTCATCAATTGCTAACGAAATCTTTGGAGCGATTCTCATATCTTGAAGTCGAGCATTTATTGAGGGATCTATCATCTTTAATTCAGCTGCATACGCACACGCCTTTAATATAGGAGTGAGCGAATGATTGATGGTTGCATCACTGTTCAGTTTGACTTCTCTTCTCCACGTAATGTATTCATCAACTAATTCTACTGATATTTCCCCTACATAGATACTATCCGTTTTGTACGTCCCTTTCTTAGTAGCACGCAGGAAGGTCTGAAAAATGTTTAGGCCGCTTTTACCATTCATATAACGGCTTCTTCCAATTCTATTTCGAGAATAATCTGAATCGAGACGTTCAGTAGCAAATTCAATAAAATCCTTACCCCTGTCTTGTCGGATAACAGGTTTATCGGATAGAAAGTCATTGATAAGTTGTGCTGTGATTTGATTTGGATTTCGCTGGGAGTATTCAGCAAGAAGACCGTCAATTTTATCAACACGACTAAGGAGTAACGCATTTATGCGATTAGCTTCCGGCCCATAAGAAGTTTTGACACCCCCTCTGCCTTTATTTAATTTTTCGTTCCAGTCTCCGACCTTGACAAAGATGTTCATTCCCTTTCTTACGATCTGTCGATTCCACGTGTATTCAAGTTCGACAAGATATGGCTTGACAGGATCTATTACGCCTCGTGTACGGAGACGATATTTTCCAAGTGGATAAAGTCGTTTTGGTCTGCCCATTTTAGAGAGAAGTTTTAATGTTAATATTCGGTTTGGGGCAATACTCACAAACCACTGCAAAGATAATGAATTTTAGCCAAACAAACTCGAATTTTCCTCCAAATTTACGGATTTTAGCCAAACAAACTACGCCATTTGAGGCTATAAAACACCAATGGCCAAACAAATTACAATTTGCTTGACCATTGATTATTAGTTAATTACGCGAATTAACCGCCTTAATATTCGTCTTCGTTGAAGAAGAAGTCGTCTTTGCTGGGGTAGTCGGGCCAGATGTCTTCTATTGATTCGTAAATCTCGCCTTCGTCTTCGATTTCATGGAGGTTCTCGATTACTTCCATCGGGGCGCCTGAGCGCATGGCGAAATCTATTAGTTCTTCTTTGGTTGCGGGCCAGGGTGCGTCTTCAAGTTTTGAGGCTAATTCCAATGTCCAGTACATAGTATATTTCGTGTTTTAGTTAATAATTTTATTTGTTATTCTGCGCAGAGCTTTTATCTCCCCGCCTTATATCTTTGTCTTTTTGTCCTTTTTTATTTGCAAACGATTGAAACATCTATTTTGTTTTATCGCGTGCTCGGGTTGTTCATTTTTAGTACAAAGGCTACTGATTTCGATTGTCTACTGATGTTATTCAACTCCCTTATATGTTATTAGTTGACTCCCCTTACAGACTTGGCTATTTTGTGTTTTGCGACTTATCAAATTTATTGTTTCCAAGTTATTTCAGGCACGCCTTGTGAGTGATTTATGTAGCGGGCGGCAATGAACAGATAGTCGGAGAGACGATTTATATATTTGATGACCATGGGGTCTACATAACTCGTGTCGGCAAGATCCATCACTCGCCTTTCTGCCCTTCGGCAAACGGTTCTTGCCACGTGGGCAAAGGCGGCTAATTGCGCGCCTCCGGGTAAAACAAAGGCCCGTATTTTTGGAGTTTGCTCATCGAGCCGGTCAATCCACCCCTCAAGTCGGGGAATCGTATCTCCTTCCAGTGATTTGCATTTGGGTTCGGACCCCGCGGGAACTTCGGTTGCCAGATAGCATCCGATGTTAAAGAGTTCGTTCTGAACTTCAAGTAACTGAGTTTTGATGTCGGCCGGACAGTCCTTATCCGCAGCCACCACTCCAAGCGCTGAAGAAAGTTCATCGACAGTGCCGTAAGCCTCAATTCTGACACTATTTTTCTTTACCCGGCTGCCGTCTACCAGCGAGGTTGTCCCTGCATCTCCGGTTCCGGTATATAACAGACTTTTCATATAATGCAACAATAAGTTTTTGAATACATACTTAACGCGCTTTAGACGGCTATTGTTGCATTGCAAACAAGCCTCCGAAGAAAAACTGTAGATAACTTCTTTTCATAAAATTTGGCACTCCTTCCGATTTTTTATAATTTTGCATGTGAAAGCTCAGACGAGCTGTTGTGGATAAATTTGGCTGCTTGCAACCACATAAAAAAAATGCTAAAACTGCTCCATCGGCCGGAAGTATTTCCCAAGCCGACGACAGCTCGGGTATTTTAAGGTGGCAATCGCAAGAAGCGGTTGTCTTTTTTGTGTATATATTTCCACCGGTTGCAACCAAATCCGGGTAAAATTAAATCCGAGTAAAATCAACTCCGGGTTAATTCAAATCCGGGTAAAGCCCCCTCCGGGAACACGGGCAACCAGCATTAAAAGAGGATAAAATCAAGCTGCCGGTCCACAATGCATTCAACATTGTTGTTTAATAAAAGGACGAATCAATCAAAATCAAACATATTACATATATGGTAGAAAAAAACTACTTGTTCACATCCGAATCAGTATCGGAAGGACATCCCGATAAAGTGGCCGACCAGATAAGCGATTGTCTGCTCGATGAGTTTATTGTTCGCGATCCCAAAAGCCGCGTGGCTATAGAAACACTTGTCACCACGGGGCAAGTTGTGGTGGCCGGCGAGGTTTCTTCCGACGCCTACGTTGACGTTCCCACCGCCACGCGCGACCTTATCAACAAAATCGGCTATAACCGCGGTGCTTATCGATTTGACGGAGACTCCTGCGGAATTCTGACCGCTATCCACGAGCAGAGCCAGGATATAAGTCGCGGAGTTGACCGCAAGGATGAGACCGACCGCACCGAAGAGGAATTGCAGGGGGCCGGCGACCAGGGCATGATGTTCGGATATGCCGTTAACGAAACCGAGGAATACATGCCTCTCACCGTTAGCCTCTCTCATCTTATATTGCGCGAACTCGCAGCCATCCGCCGCGAAGGCAAGGAAATGAGCTATTATCGCAAAGGCAAACTGGTAACCTATCTCCGCCCCGATGCGAAAAGCCAAGTTACAGTTGAATACGGGCCCGACCACCGCCCGGTGAAAATACACACCATCGTGGTTTCCACCCAGCATGATGACTTTATCCCGGCTCTCGACAACACCCTCGAAGCCCAGAATAAGGCCGACAAGGAGATGATTGAAGTTATTCGCCGAGATGTGGAGCAGGTGCTAATTCCACGCGTGCTCGCCAAACTTCCCGAGGAAACACGCGCACTTTTCGGAAGCGATGTCAAACTGCTGGTTAATCCTACCGGAAAATTTGTAATCGGCGGTCCTCATGGCGACACCGGACTCACCGGCCGCAAAATCATTGTCGACACCTACGGAGGTCGCGGAGCTCACGGAGGCGGGGCCTTCTCAGGCAAAGACCCGTCAAAGGTGGACCGCTCGGCTGCCTATGCCTGCCGGCACATTGCTAAAAATATGGTGGCCGCCGGGGTGGCCGATGAAATGCTTGTTCAGGTGGCTTACGCCATTGGAGAGCCTAACCCCGTGAGCATATTCGTCAATACTTACGGCACCGGAAAAACCGACAAGACCGACTCCGAAATCGCAGAAATCATCAGCGAAATGTTCGACATGCGTCCCCGCTCTATCGAGAAACGCCTCAAGCTTCGCGAACCGATCTATCTCGAAACGGCCGCCTACGGACACGTGGGCCGCAAACCGGAATGGGTGAAAAAGACATTCACCGACCGCTACACTCACCAAACCATTGAACGCGAAGTGGAACTCTTCACCTGGGAAAAGCTCGACAAGACAGATGAAATCCGCCGTCGCTTCGGTCTCTCCT
Organism: Bacteroides sp.; assembly: GCA_014802335.1. Lineage (GTDB taxonomy): Bacteria > Bacteroidota > Bacteroidia > Bacteroidales > Muribaculaceae > Lepagella. The sequence goes on from JAAVCL010000018.1 coordinate 6,102, forward strand.
GATACTTAGCGCTAAAAACCCGAAAGGCTCCCCGAGCCTTTTGCAGATGATAAGATTGAAGCCAATCACTTCGGCCCTTGCCACAGGTGGTTGGCTTTAGGTTTTAGGGTGTGGGTCGAACCGTATTTGAGCGAACCCAACCCCCAACCCCCAAACCATATCGCCTAAAACCTAAAACCTACTTAAAATATAAAAAATAAATAGAAAATAATTAGAAAATACGAATAATTTTGGCAAATTTTATCAAAATTGTTATCTTTGCACGTTTAAAGGCCCCAACGGCCTCACCTTGTCTTTTTTAACTAACCTGAAAAATTAAAAACGACCAATATAAGAAATGGCAACATTAGAGAAAATCAGAAGTAAATCAGTGTTTCTGATCGTAGTGATCGGCTTGGCACTGTTAGCCTTTATTGTAGGCGATGCACTGACCAACAGCCGGAACATCTTCGGCGACCACACCACCGTGGCCAAATTAGGAAGCGCCAAAGTCGACATCACCGACTATCAGCGCAAACGCGAGCAACTAAACCAGCAGCTTGAGGAAGCACGCCGCAACAATCCTCAGCAATTTGCAAATTTCGACACCCAGGTTCTTCCTGAAATGGCTGTCGAACAGCTTATTCAGGAGGCATTGGTGCTCAACGCCGCTGAAAAAGCCGGCATCCGCAGCACAGGCACTTCGCTCCGTTACTATATGCTCGAGAATCCTCAGAATCCCGAAGTTATAAATATCGTACGCCAGCTCAACGCCGCCGGCATCGCTGCCCAGACTCCCCAGCAGGCCTACGAAATCATATTCAATCCGAAACGCAACGGTCTTTCCGACGCTCAGGTCGAACCTTTCCAGCGTGCTTGGCTTGCTGCCGAAAAAGCCACTGAAAAAATGATCAAGCAGCAGACTTATCAGCGCCTTCTCGTTGGCTCTGTCCGCGCTAACGACCTCGACAAGAAAGCCCTCTATAACGACTACATCACCACCTCGAAAGTGGACTATGCTTTCCTGCCCTACGGCAAGCTCGACGAAAAGGCTTACCCCGTGAGCGACCAGGAAATCAAAGCCCGTTACGACAAAGACAAAGGTGAATTCATGGTTGAACAGCCCACCAAGGAAATCAGCTTCATCGCTGTAAGCATCGCCCCCTCTGATGCCGACCAGAAACTGAGCAAGGAACTCGCAGCCAAGACAGTTGCTGCTCTCAACTCAGGCTCGCAGATTTCCAAAGAGCTGAAGAAAGAGGGTGTAAGCGTTACACGCCACTCTCAACGCGCCAAAGACCTTCCCCCCTATCTTATGAGTGCTATTGTGGAATCTTCTTCCGACAGCGCACGCCTCGTGTCCGACAATATCGCAGGCTTCACCGCAGTTCGCGTTGTGTCGCGCACTGCCGAAGTAGACTCTATCCAGATCAATGTGGTGTCTACCGCCAGCGAAGCTTTGGGTCGCAAGGTGCTTGCCGCTCTTAACTCAGGTCTTGCCGCCGACTCGGTTGCATCGCGCTTCCCGGCCGACAGCGTGGCCGCTCAGACCAACCAATGGCTCCCCCTCTACACCGCTGCAGGTGAAACCAACGCACTTCCCAAAAGCCAGCTCGACAGCCTCCGCAACGCCGGTGGCCGCTATATCACTCTTCAGTCCGGTCCCCAGGGTGCCATGATGGCTCAGATCGTGAAACAGAACTCACCAGTCACCATCTACACCTACGACGAAGCGTCTTACACCCTCACGCCCAGCCAGAAAACTAAAGCCGACGAACGCGCAAAATTCGAAAAATTCATCGGTGCCAACAACACTGCCGAGAAATTTAACGCCAATGCAGCAAAAGCCGGCTACAATGTGCAGAAATTTATCGTAACGAGCGAGACTCCCGCCGTTCCCCGCATGCAGGGCATGGATCAGTACTATCCCGAATCACGCCAGGTGATCCGCTGGGTGATGATCGACGGAGAAACTGGTGAAGTGAGCCATATCTATAACTCGGCCGATGCCACTCACCCCGCAATGTACGCAGTGGCAATTGACGATTCTTACGACAACTACGTGCCTGTAACCAACAAACTGGTGCGCGAAGTCATGGCCGACCGCGTGCGTGCCGACAAGGCCGGCGACAAGCTCGTTGAACAATACAGCAAGAAAACTCAAAGCCTCCAGAGCGCTGCGCAGGCAATGGGTGTTGAAGTCAAGAACGTTCCTTCATTCCGCTTCTCAGCCAACGGTGCATCCGGAATTGCCGACCAAACAGTTGTCGGTAAGATTGCCGGCTCGAAAGCAGACAAGAAGGTGAATATCACCAAGGGCCTCAACGGTATATATGTATATCAGGTGATGGGCAACGGTAAAGAAAACTTCCCCTTCAACGACCAGATGTACGACCAGCAATACTATCAGCTCGTTAACCCCGATCTGTTCAAGATGCTTAAGGGAACTGACCGTGTAAAGAATAACATCTACAAATTCGAAGCCGGTGAGTAACACCATAAAATAATTAAAAATAAGGAGCGGCCCCCAGGGTCCGCTCCTTATTTTTAATGAACGTGATTTTTAATGAACATGATTTTTAATGAACATGATTTTTAATGAACGCGCCGAAGACTCCACCAGACGTGGCGCGCCACGTCCCTACATTTGCCGACGCGCAACCGTTGGTTTTTCTTAAAGACCGCTGAAACATTTTAATCTCTGTTAACAAAACCTCCGAAAAAAGTGTTATAGGAATATACGCTGCAACTATCGGCTTCAATTACCCTTTTACTCAGGCCTAATGCAACGTGATATAGAAAGTAAAACCAAACACGACAAAGCATGAAAATCAAACACCTGCTCATCGCAATGCTGATGCTTCTGCCATCGCTGTTCTCGCAGGCTCAGACTGTGGGAATCAAATCTAATCTCTTAGGAGACGCGATGCTAAGCCCCAACTTAGGATTAGAGTTCGGACTCGCGCCGAAATGGACTCTTGATGTTTCCGGCGAAGTTAACTTCTGGGATGTCGATAACCACCGCTGGCGCCACTGGTATGTTATGCCGGAAGCCCGCTACTGGTTCTGCGAGAAATTTGCAGGCCACTTCATTGGTCTGACCGGTATTGCCGGACGCTATGATATCGGTAATCTCGGAAAATTCAATATCAACGATAAATTCCTCGGCACCGACTATCATCTTCTCAAAGACGGCCGTGCCCGCGGCTGGGGCTTCGGAGCCGGATTCGATTATGGTTATGCTTGGCCCGTGGCAAAACATTGGAACATCGAGGCCGAAATCGGCATTGGCTGGATTTGGACAAAATATCGTGAATATCCTTCACTAAATGCCCCCAAATCGGCAGCCTCTCCTTATAAATATCACAACTATGTCGGCCTCACCAAGCTCGCCGTCAATGTCGAATATCTTTTCTAAAGCTTCACTATGAAAAAACTGTTAATGTCAATCATAGCCGGTGCAATGGGACTTTGCGCCATGGCTCAGAACGTAGACCAGGTCGGCATTTCTGACATATCTGTTGAAAAAACCGACAACGGCCAGCTGATCGTGAATATGAACGTCAACCAGAAGCAGACCTCTGTGGCCTATAATCAGCAGCTTGTGGTTACTCCTTATATCGTAAGCCTTGACAATTCGCAGCAGTTCAAACTGCCCGCCGTGGTGCTTGCCGGCCGAAACGCCTACTACACTTCAAAACGTAATGATCTTTACACTGCCCCCGATGCACTGCTTCGCGCCGGCAAAAATAAAGTTTACGCCTACAACACATCCATCCCCTTCCAGGATTGGATGACAAATTCAGTTCTCGGCTTCGATGTCAAGACCGAAGGCTGCTGTGGCTCGGCCACCGGCGACGCCTTCCTGCCCGTGGCCGACCTCAACTACGCTCCGCCGCAGTATACCGCCTCTTACAACTATATCGAGCCTAAGGCTGCCGATTCCAAATTGTTCAATCTCACCGGGAAAGCATATATCAGCTTTGTTGTCAACAAGACTGCAATCAACCCCGACTATATGAACAACAAGGCTGAGCTCAAGAAAATTCTTGACACTATCGACGCCGTGAAGGATAATAAGGATGCGAAGGTGCGTCATATAAAACTCACCGGCTACGCTTCGCCCGAAGGCCCGTATGAAAACAACGTGCGCCTTGCCGAAGGCCGCACCGTGGCTCTCAAAGACTATGTGCGCAATCTTTACGCATTCCCCGAAAACCTCTTCGAGACTTCATCCGTGCCCGAAGATTGGGAAGGCCTCAAAGCAGCTGTTGAAAAGTCAGGATTGGCAGATGCCTCGGAAATTGTAGAGTTCATCAACTCCGACTATCCCATTGAAAAGCGCAACGACCGTCTGCGTCAGCTTTTCCCCGACACCTATCCTTTCCTTCTCAAGAATATCTACCCCGGTCTGCGCCACACCGACTATGTCATCACCTACGAAGTTCGCAAATATACCGATATCAACGAGATTCGTCAGGTCTTCAAAACTCGTCCGCAGAACCTGAGCCTTAACGAACTCTTCCTTTTAGCCAATAGCTACGAACCCGGCACCACCGAGTTCAACGAAGTGTTCGACACGGCTGTCCGCATGTTCCCCGACGATCCGACTGCCAATATCAATGCAGCGTCGGCATCTATCAGCCGCGGCGACCTGGCCAGCGCTGAAAAATTCCTGGGACGCGTCGGCAACAACCCCGAAGCTGAATACGTGCGCGGTGTGCTCGAAGCTAAAAAAGGTAACTACGACAAAGCCGTGAGCCACTTCAAAAATTCACGCGACAAAAACGCGAAAGCAGCTCTCGAACAGATTAAAAATATAGAAAACTACAAGGGCGCGGTTTCATTCCGTTAATCCCACCCTATTTACCAAAGGAACCGGGAGGTTTGCGCCTCCCGGTTTCACCAACTCACTCCGACCGCACTTCCGCGCAGGCCCCACCTGTGTGGAAGTGTGTCGGCGTTTTCTGACCCGACTCCGGCCATAGTTGTCAACAACTTGTAGATAACTATCGCATATTATTGAAATTAAAAGGGTTAAGTATATGTTCGGAATTATTTAATGCATTGCCTCATAAATTCTGAGGCGAACTGTAGAATCCGGCTTCTGTTGCTATGGAACCCCATAACGCCTTCAGCCGAATCCAAAATTTCATCCACATAATTTATAATTCAATACGATAAATAATTTCGAACACCTACTTATTAAAAATACAAAACAAACTCCTAATGGAAAAGATAAAACTTATCGGGATGAACCTCGACGAACTCAAGGATGTGGCCTACAAAGGGGGGATGCCCCGCTTTGTCGGCAAACAGCTGGCCGAATGGATATACTCCAAGGGTGCCGTGAGTTTCGACGAGATGGTAAATATCTCTAAGAAAAACAAACAGTGGCTTGCCGATCACTACGAAATCGGGCGCGAAGCCCCGGTGAAATCCACACGTTCGTCAGACGGCACGGTGAAATATCTTTTCAACGCAGGCCCGGGGCGCTTGATAGAATCCGTCTATATCCCCGACCATGACCGCGCCACACTCTGCGTCTCCAGTCAGGTGGGCTGCAAGATGAACTGCTACTTCTGCGCCACCGGCAAACTTGGATTCAAAGCAAATCTTACCGCCGCTCAGATCATCAACCAAATACTCAGTATTCCTCCCCGCGCCTTAGAAGGCGCCTCCTCCATGAATCCTCTCACCAATGTTGTGTTCATGGGCATGGGCGAACCTCTCGACAACTTCGGGGCTGTGGAACGCGCCATCGAGATTCTTACCGCACCCTGGGGACTGGCATGGAGCCCCAAGCGCATCACCGTTTCAACAGTGGGCAAACTTCCCCAGCTCAAGGAACTTCTGGACCGCACGCAAGTGCATGTGGCCATAAGCGTTCACACCGCCGACACTCCTCAGCGCGAATCGATGATGCCGGCCCAAAAGGCATTCCCCATCTCGAGCGTGATGAAATGCCTTTCAGGCTATGATTTCAGCCACCAGCGTCGCCTTTCGCTCGAATACATCATGTGGCGCGGAGTTAACGATGACATTGCCCACGCCGACATGCTGATAAAACTTATCGGCCGACTCGACTGCCGGGTGAATCTGATTCGTTTCCATGCCATTCCCGGCGTTGACCTCTACCCCGCCTCGGAAGAAAGAATGTTGATGTTCCGCAATTATCTGAACCAGCACGGCATCACGGCCACCATCCGCGCCTCGCGCGGCGAAGACATTGAGGCTGCCTGCGGAATGCTCGCTGCCAAAAATTAATCTCTTTAATCAAACCGCTTAATCAAACCCGCACATAATGAACACTCCAATCAGAGTTGGCATAAGCCAAGGCGATTATAACGGTGTCGGTCCTGAAGTTATAATGCGCTCGCTTGCCAACCCCTCAATATGCGAACTATTCACCCCCGTGGTATTTGCCGACTGGCGCGTGATCGAACAGGCACGTCGCCCGGTGGAAGGGGAATTGCCCCCGGTTCAGCGAATCAACAACGCTGCCGAGGCGCATCCCGGAAAGATAAATGTTGTCGATCTGCATCTCAATAATTTTAATCTCACTCCCGGCGTGCCGACGCCGGAATCGGGTGCCGCCGCCGTGGCTGCCCTTGAAAAGGCCGTGGCTGCGCTCAAGTCCGGAAAAATCGACGTGCTGGTCACCGCCCCAATCTCAAAAGAGGCCGTGCAAAGCGAAATTTTCCATTTTGCCGGACACACCGAATATCTTAATCACCACGCCGGTCAGGAATACAAGGCGCAGATGATTTTGCTCGACGACCATATCCGTGTGGCTCTTGTCACCACCCACCTCCCTCTGGCCCGAATCCCCGAGGCCATCACAATCCAGAGCATCACCGAGGCCGTTGCAAACTTCACACGCACACTGCGCGAAGACTTTGCCATTGAACGCCCCCGCATCGCTGTCCTTTCCCTGAACCCGCATTGCGGCGACGGAGGCTTGCTCGGCGACGAAGAAATCCGCACAATCATTCCGGCCATAAAAGAGTGCATCTCCAACGGGCTCCTTGCTTTCGGGCCATTTGCCGCCGACGGGTTCTTCGGCTCCGGGGCCTACCGCGACTTCGACGGTATCCTCGCCATGTATCATGACCAGGGTCTGGCCCCGTTCAAGGCGTTGGCCCGCGAACATGGCGTGAACTTCACAGCCGGGCTCCCCTTCGTGCGCACCAGCCCCGACCATGGCACCGCCTTCGACATCGCCTGGACAGGAAAAGCAAACCCAACCTCCATGCGCGAAGCTATCTATAAGGCCATCGACATTTTCAAATGCCGTAAACGCTATGCCGAAGCCGCAGCCAACCCGCTTAAGATTCGCCCGCAGGCCCCGGCCCGCCCCGAACGCGAACGCAACATAAAATCGGTTAAACCCGAAGAAGCCGACACGGCCGAAAACGAGAATTAAAAACACACTCCACAAACACTCATGAATTTCGGAATTATCGCTGCCGGTGAAGGCAGCCGACTCGTACAGGAGGGCGTGAGCCTCCCAAAGCCTCTCGTAAACATCGACGGCCGCCCCATGATCGGACGGCTCATTGAAATATTCATTTCATTGGGAGCCGAATGTATCTCAGTGATTGTCAACGAACAGATGACCGAAGTGGCCGAATTCCTGCGTAAATATGAAATGCCTCCCGAATGTCGTCTGGAGCTCGTTGTCAAGTCCACACCTTCGTCGATGCACAGTTTCTATGAACTGGGGCGCCTGCTGCGCGGCCGCGGACGATTCGTCCTTACAACCGTCGACACAATATTCCGCCGGGAAGATTTCGCCTCCTACGTAAAGGCCTTTACCGAGGCTCCCCACGGTGTCGAGGGCATGATGGCAGTCACGAGATTTATTGATGATGAAAAGCCGCTCTATGTCGAAACTGACGAGCAAATGGACATCACCGGTTTTCTCGACACCCCGGCCCCCGGCGTAAAATACATATCGGGAGGAATCTACGGGCTCGACTCGCGTGCAATCGACGTTCTTGACCGTTGTCTTGAAAACGGAGTGTCGAGAATGAGGAATTTCCAACGCGCCCTTGTGGCCGACGGCCTTCACCTGAAAGCCTTCGATATGGGTAAAATAATCGACGTGGATCACGCGTCAGACATCCTCACCGCCGAAAAATTCATTTCATCGGGCGCACAAACAGAAAATTGAATCGAAAAAGTTTAAACGACTTCGAAAAGAAGATATAAACACTTCACTTTTCACAGCACACCAACAATAATGGCAGATATAAAAATAGCGGGAGTGATGCGCGCAGGCGCATATTCACCCAATCACATAGGCAATGATGCCGCCATATTTAATGCCGCCGCCGACCAACTCCGCAAACGGGGCTGCGAGGTGGTGGTATACAGCGAACAGCAATTCAACGACTCCGACATCCGCGAGGAGGTTATACTCAACATGTGTCGCGAACAGGAATCGATCAGCAAACTCATCTCTCTTGAAGACCGCGGACGCCTTGTAATCAATTCGGGCCACGGCATCCAGAATTGCACCCGCGAACGCATGACCCGTATCCTCCTTGCCAACGGCATCCCCTATCCCGACAGCCTGATGGTCAACACCAACGAGGACGTGCGCGGCGCCCTTCGCGAAGCCGGATTCACCTCCTGCTGGATAAAACGCGGAGACTTCCACGCCATGCACAAAGAGGATGTGAGCTATTGCCGCCACATCGAGGAGGCCCAGGATGTGCTGCACGAATATTTCTACCGCGGCATCAAAAGGGCAGTCATCAATCGCCACCTTGTCGGCGACCTCGTGAAGTTCTACGGTGTCAGCGGCCAGCCCTTCTTCCACTGGTTCTACCCCTACGACGAAGGACACTCCAAATATGGTTATGAAGCCGTGAACGGCAAGTCGCAGGGCATTCCCTTCGATGCCGACGCGCTGCACGCCACCTGCCAGCGCGCCGCTGAAATCATGGATGTGCGCATATATGGCGGCGATTGCATCATCGCAGCCGACGGTTCTTTCCAAATCATAGACTTCAACGATTGGCCCAGTTTCGCACCATGCCGCGCCGAAGGGAGCGTGGCCATCGCAAAATGCGTGCTGAAAGCTATCAGAGAATGGAAGAAAAATTAATCGGTTATGAGTAATGAGACTAACAAGTCCGGTTTCCGCCAAGGATTCAAGGACTCACTGAAATCAATGGATACCGAGGAACACATCGACCTCTATTTCTACCGACCCATAGGCTACGCCTGGGCCCTGCTGGCACGCAAACTCGGTGTCACACCCAACGCCATCACTATTGCCTCCATATTCCTCGGTGTCGGCGCCGGCGTCTGTTTCTATTTCAACAACATCTGGTGGAACCTCCTCGGAATGTTGCTCCTGATCTGGGCCGATTCGTTCGATAGCGCCGACGGCCAGCTGGCCCGGCTCACAGGCCAGTACTCCCGCCTGGGACGTATTCTCGACGGACTGAGCGGCGACCTCTGGTTTGCAGCCATTTACGTAGCTATATGCCTGCGCGAGAATGTCACAAGCGAGTTCTTCAGCTCCCACCATTGGGTTATCTGGGTCATGGCTGTCGTTACAGGCCTTTGCCATGCCACCCAAGCCGCAATGGCCGACTATTACCGGCAGTTCCACCTCTTCTTCCTTAAAGGAAAACAGGGCAGCGAACTCGAAAATTCAAGCGACCTCCGCAAAAAATATGACTCGCTGAGCTGGAAACACAATTTCTTCCAGAAGTTCATTATGACCTTCTATCTCAACTACACCGTGGGCCAGGAAAGACGCACGCCCGCCATGCAGAACCTGCGCCGCCGACTCCGCGAAAAATATCACGGTGAAATCCCGCAGGAGGTGCGCGATCGGTTCCGCGCTCTCAGCCTCCCGCTGATGAAATATACCAACATCCTATCGTTCAATGTCAGAACTATAGCCCTCTTCACCGCTATCCTGATTTTCAGAATGCCCTGGCTATACTTCGCATTTGAACTTACGGTGCTTAATTTCATTCTTATATATATGGTGGTGCGTCACGAACGCATTTGCAAAAACTTTAAAATCTGATATGAACATAGACATTTCAAAAATCAAAGGAATCATCTTCGACTACGGAGGCACACTCGACACCGGCGGTGACCACTGGAGCGAAGTAATATGGGAAGCTTGGCAGAACGCCGGCATCGCCGCCGACAAACCCCACTTCCGCGAAGCCTACGTGTTTGCCGAACGCGAACTCGCACGCGAACGCCACATTCTGCCACAACATGATTTTCACGACATGCTCCTCATAAAGATGAAAATCGAATTGCAATGGCTCTCTTCGCAAGGCCTGCTCCCACCCGAAGATATTGAACCCAAAAGCCAACAGGCTGCAAAATACTGCTATGAGGCAGCCCGCAAAAACGTTGAGGCAGCCCAACCGGTGCTGGCCGCCCTTGCCGCTAAATATCCCCTCGTGCTCGTTTCCAATTTTTACGGAAACATCGAAACCGTGCTCACCGACTTCGGCGTGCGCAAATATTTCAAAGACATCATCGAATCGGCCGTGATCGGAGTCCGCAAACCCGATCCCGAAATCTTCCGCCACGGTGTCAAAGCCCTTGGTCTCAAGCCGGAAGAAACTCTCGTTATCGGCGACTCATATAAGAAAGACATCGTGCCCGCAGAATCAATCGGCTGCCAGGTGCTTTGGCTCAAAGGCAAAGGCTGGACGCCCGAAGAAGATGCTCAGCTTCATCCCAACATTATCAGCAGTCTCGACCGGGCGCTCACCCTTGTTGAAGGTGAATAAAGCCCCGATAGCCTGATTTACATTTATTAACATTTACAGGGTTTTGCTATATATTTATTAATATTTATATAGTAAAACCCTATTTTTTAACACAATTTAAGAAATAGAATAATAAATTTTTCTGAAATTACTTTGATAAATGCAAAATAGGATATAATTTTACAACGTGTATTCCCGTGACTGAACGTTCACGGCTCAAAAAAAACGAATAAAAAAACAACTTTAATAACGATATGTCAACAGCAAAAGCAGAAGCACCTAAAGGAAAACTTGGTGTACTTGTGGTAGGTCTCGGGGCCGTTTCGTCCACATTCATGACCGGAGTCCTAATGGCTCGCAAAGGCCTTGCCAAGCCCGTGGGTTCAATGACTCAATATGATAAAATCCGCGTTGGCCGCGGCGAAAACAAGAAATATCTTCATTACAAAGACATCGTTCCCCTCGCAGAACTCGACGACATCGTGTTCGGCGCATGGGACGTTTACCCGGCAAATGCTTACGAATCTGCCATCAACTGCGAGGTTCTGAAGGAAAAAGACATCAATCCCGTAAAAGAGGAACTTGAGGCCATCAAGCCCATGAAAGCCGCTTTCGACAAGAACTATGCCAAGCGTCTTGACGGTGACAACGTAAAGGACGTGAAAGACCGTTGGGACATGGTGGAACAACTCCGCGAAGACATCCGCAACTTCAAGAAAGAAACCGGAGTTGAGCGTGTTGTTGTGCTTTGGGCCGCTTCAACCGAAGTTTACGTTCCCGTTAATGAAAAGATCCACGGCTCGATCGAAGCTCTTGAAGCTGCAATGAAGGCCGACGACAAAGAACACATCGCCCCCTCGATGTGCTATGCTTACGCTGCTCTCAGCGAAGGCGCTCCTTTCATCATGGGTGCTCCCAACACCACTGTTGATATTCCCGCCATGTGGGAACTTGCTGAAAAAACAGGCATGCCTATCGCCGGAAAAGACTTCAAGACCGGCCAGACCCTCGTTAAGTCAGGCTTCGCTCCTATCATCGGCACCCGCTGCCTCGGCCTCAACGGCTGGTTCTCAACCAACATTCTCGGCAACCGCGACGGTCTCGTGCTCGACGAGCCTGCAAACTTCCGCACAAAAGAAGTTTCAAAACTCTCCACTCTCGAAAGCATCCTCGTGCCCGAAGACCAACCCGATCTTTACGGCCACGGCAACGACGAAGACACCCAGTACTATCACAAAGTGCGCATCAACTATTATCCCCCGCGCAACGACAACAAAGAAGGCTGGGACAACATCGACATCTTCGGCTGGATGGGCTATCCAATGCAGATAAAGATCAACTTCCTCTGCCGCGACTCTATCCTTGCCGCTCCTCTTTGCCTTGACCTCGTGCTCCTCAGCGACCTCGCCATGCGCGCAGGCAAAAGCGGCACTCAACGCTTCCTCAGCTTCTTCCTCAAGAGCCCGATGCACGATTACACTCAGGGCGAAGTGCCTGTGAACCACCTCTTCCAGCAGTACACAATGCTCAAAAACGCTATCCGCGAAATGGGTGGTTACGAAGCCGACGAAGAAATCGATTAATACAATTCACACACCCGCATAAACGGAGGTTCCCACATGGGAACCTCCGTTTTTTTAAGCAGCTCTTAGAAAAATGTAGGGACGTGGCATGCCACGCCCGGGCAAAGTGTAGGGGCGTCCCATTACCGGACTATAGCAAAACTTCGACCCTCACTCAATATAGTGACGCGTGCAACGTTTAAAATTTAGCATCAATCCAAAATCACCTTATTAACTGTATTAATCATGCGAATTGACCTGCTGACTGTTGTGCCGGAACTTCTCGAACCATTTTTCAACTATTCCATAATGAAACGTGCGCGCGACAAAGGACTCGTCGAAGTGCACATTCATAACCTTCGCGACTACACTACAAGTCGGCACCGCAAAGTCGATGATTATCCATTTGGAGGGGAGGCCGGAATGGTAATGCAGATACAACCCATCGATGCCTGCATCTCATCGCTCAAAAAAGAACGCGATTACGACGAAGTAATCTTTACTTCGCCCGACGGCGAACAATTCTCGCAACCCATGGCCAATACGCTCTCGCTTCTGAACAACATCATCATTCTTTGCGGCCATTACAAAGGGGTCGACTGGCGCGTGCGCGAACACCTCATCACCAAAGAAATATCCATCGGGGATTATGTTCTGACAGGGGGCGAACTTCCGGCCGCCGTTATCGCCGACGCCGTGGTGCGACTGGTGCCCGGTGTTATCGGTGACGAACAATCAGCTCTTTCCGACTCGTTCCAGGACGGACTGTTAGCCCCGCCCGTCTATTCCCGCCCCGCCGAGTATAACGGTTGGCGCGTGCCCGATATCCTCCTTTCAGGCCACGAGGCCAAAATTGCCGAGTGGAGATACGAACAGGCATTGGAACGGACCCGCCGGCTCCGTCCCGACCTGCTTGAATAACCCTCCTTTATTATAACTGCACATTTATTATAATTTACGCCGGTATTATCATTCACCCCGGCATTATCATTTATCCTGTTTTGAATTCCATAACTCTTTCATGGCCCGCGTTGGGCCTTAAACGCAGAAAAAGAGGAGCATCCCCGTTGAGGCGCGAACTCACATCGCTCACTCTTCCGATTCTTGTTGAGACGCTGCTGATAATGACCCTCGGCGCCGTCGACACATTCATGCTCTCGCGGCACTCCGATGCCAGCGTGGCCGCCGTCGGTCTCGCAAACCAGATCGTAACCTTCACTTTCATCATTTTTGAAGTCATCAACCTCGGCACATCCGTGCTGTGCTCGCAATATCTCGGTGCGTCGTTGCGCCGGCGCATGGAAACAGTCATCGGCGTCTCGATTGTGGTCAACCTCTTTTTCGGCCTTTTGGTCAGTGCGTCGCTGGCCATTTGGGCCGGCCCGATACTCACCGCCGTCGGACTCCGCGAAGACATGCTGGCCGAAGGTATAGGCTATATGGAAATAGTCGGAGCCTTCGCTTTCTTCCAGGCTCTGCAACTCACTCTCTCGGCCGCCCTGCGTTCTAACAACAAGGCTATCTGGCCCATGCTCGTAATCCTTGTGGTGAATTGCCTGAACATCCTGGGCAACTATGCCCTGATATTCGGTGAATTCGGAGCCCCGGCTCTCGGAGTGCGCGGAGCCGCCATTTCCACAGCCACATGCCGCATGGTGGCTATGGCGATCCTTGCCGTCATTGTGTCGCGCACCATTCTGCCCCGCTTCCCGTGGCACATCCTGCGCCGCTGGCCCCGCCACGAATTTCGCAACCTGATGAAAATCGGTCTCCCCTCGGCCGGAGAGCAAATGAGCTATTCATGCTCGCAACTCGTCATCGCCTTCGTTATAACCTCTCTCGGCATGGAGGCCCTGGCCGTAAGAACCTACTGCGTCAATATCATCATGTATGTCTACCTGTTCTCTATCGCCATTTCCCACGCCGGCGCTATCGTGATCGGCCACCTCGTCGGCGCCGACAAATGGCAGGGGGCATACCTTATGGGGCGCTATGTGATGCGCGTGGCTCTAACCCGCACGCTGCTCTTCTCGGTGCTGATCGCCCTGGCCGGAACCACAATCATGACCACCCTCACCGACAACCCCGAGATCATAGCACTCGGAGTCGCGATTCTGTGGATCGACGTGGTGCTCGAAATCGGACGCCCCGTCAACATCCTCTATGTCAACGTGCTGCAAGCCGCCGGCGACGTGAACTATCCCTTCTATGTCGGTCTGATATGGATGTGGTCGCTCGCAGTGGTGGGGGCCTATATATTCGGCATAACTTTCGGCTTCGGCATCTTAGGAATGTGGTGGATGTTCGCACTCGATGAGAATGTGAGGGCATGGGTGTTTATCCGCCGCTGGGAATCCCGACGCTGGCAACACAAAGGGTTTGTCGGTTTAGACAAAAATACTTAAATTTGCAATATGAGCGACCAATACATAGTGAGCGCGCGAAAATACCGCCCCGCCACATTCGACACCGTTGTGGGCCAGCAAAACCTCACAACCACACTGAAAAATTCCATACGCACCGGGCGTCTGGCCCATGCCTACCTGTTTTGCGGCCCGCGAGGCGTCGGCAAAACCTCGTGTGCCCGTATTTTCGCACGCACCATCAATTGCCTCTCCCCCACGCCCGACGGCGAAGCCTGCGGAACGTGCGATTCATGCCGTGCCATCGATAAAGGTAATTCCTTCAACCTGATGGAACTCGACGCCGCCTCCAACAACAGCGTCGACGACATCCGCGCCGTCACCGAGCAGGTTGCAATCCCCCCGCAGGTGGGCAAATATCGCGTGTTTATCATCGACGAAGTCCACATGCTCTCGTCGGCCGCATTCAACGCCTTCCTCAAAACCCTCGAAGAACCCCCGGCATACGCCATCTTCATTCTCGCCACAACCGAGAAACACAAAGTATTGCCTACGATCCTGAGCCGTTGCCAGATCTACGACTTTCACCGCATCACCATCCCCGACATGGTGGCTCACCTTCAAAACGTTGCTGAAAAGGAAAATATACAGGCCGATCCGCGCGCACTGGGGCTCATTGCGCGCAAAGCCGACGGCGCCATGCGCGACGCTCTCTCAATATTCGACCAAATCGCCGCCTCCTGCGCCGGAAACATAACTTACGACGCGGTGGTCGAAAACCTGAATGTGCTCGATTACGAATTTTTCTTCAACCTTGTCGACACATTCGCACGCGGCGACAGCGGCGGGGCTCTGCTTCTTTACAAAGAAATCCGCGACCGCGGTTTTGACTCGCTCTTCTTCGTGAACAGCCTCGCGCAGCATGTGCGCGACCTGATGGTCGCCGCCGACCCCCGCACAATCCCCCTGCTCGAAACGTCACAAGACGTGGCCGAACGGCTCGTGGCGCAAGCCCGCGTACTCCCTCTAAAATGGTACTATGATGCCATGAAACTTCTGAACGACTGCGACCTCAACTACCGCACCGCAACCGGCAAACAACTGCTTGTGGAACTCACACTGATACGGCTTTGTCAGCTTGCCGGCGCCCCCGAACGCCCTTTTGAAAATTCCGACCGCCCGGCCCTGCGGAACCCCTCGGAACCCCCACGGGCCAAAAACACAACCACCCCCGCCGAAACAACACCCCCGGCCCCCGTCGAAATTTCCGCCTCCCCCGCTCCCGAAATTTCCGCCTCCCCGGCTCCCATTATTCCCAATTCTCCCAAGTCTCCCAATACTCCCAAGGCGGGCGCTCCCGTGGCGGCGCCCCCCGTGGGTGCGCCCCCCCGCCGCCCCGCCTCGTTCAACATAAACCGGCGTGCCGAAACCGCCTCAACCTCCCTTGAGCGCCGCGACCAGGACTTCTCTGACGAAGCCTTCCTCAAAGCCTGGCACGAATACATAACCCTCGTGCCCGACCAGCAGATACTCATCAGCGCGATGCGTACAGCCGTACCGAAACGGACCTCGCGCATTGACTTCAACGTTATCGTAGACCACCCGGCGCAACAACAGGCATTCGAACTCGCAATGCCCAAACTGCTGGCACACCTGCGCGAGCGGCTAAACAACGACTACCTCACAATACAAGCCATCATAAACCCCGACAAAGAAATTGTCAAACCCCTCACCCCACGCGAATTCCTTGAAAAGACAATTCGTGTAAACGCCACCCTCGGCAAATTTCTCAAAGACCTCGACATCGAAGTCGTGTAAGGAAGGGCGCCTCCCAAGCTTATCAAAAAAATGGGAAAAGATTAAAAAAATTTAAGGATTTTATTTGCATTTCTTGTTGCGAATTTGCAAAGTTTTTGATAATTTTGCAACATGCATTTTGAGCAATGACAGCCAACGGCTTAAATCGCTTATATTGCACCCATAACAGCTTTCGTATACGACGTTTCAGCACATAATTTGCAGGATGGTATTATATGGTGGAATAGATTACATTTATCCTCGACATGGCGCTTAGCGCAATGCCGAGATTCATTATATACACACCGAAAACTTGCCTTGCATCTTTAAGCCAACGATTGTATTTAGTTGAAAAAACTAACCATGAAGACCGGCGACTGATCTTACATCTGCCCCGCTTGCTTCCAAATGAATAAAAACAATAACAAATAATAATTAACTAACAACTTTTAAAAAACACAATTGCAAAATGCTACGTGAACTAATCAACAAAGGGTTAACCAAATTCCTTTTGCCGCTCGCGATCATCCTTGCATTCGTACCCGGAATTTCCGCGTGGAATTACTATTATCTTCGCGGATCCGACAGTGACTATGCAGGTGGTAAACGAGTTGCTCTGACATGGAACGGTTCCGAGAATCAGTATGAAGGGACTCTTACAGTAACCGAGGACACTTGGACTTGTAAAGTCACTGTGGGCAACAGTGAAAATGAAGACAACACTTGGTTTGGACCTACATCAGACACCACAGTTTCCGGTCAGACTGACTTTGGGGTTCAAGCTGATGGCTCGAAAGATTTCACTTTCACCAAAGGAACTTATTATCTTTTCCTGAAAACCGATGGCAACAATCAGGGATGGAATCCTAACCACCTATATATTACCGGAGGTGGAGGAGGTGTTGTGACACCCGCTAAGGAGCGTCCTGATCAGCTCTATGTAAATGTGATGCTCGCTGACGGCACTTCCTACCCTGTGCTGATGCGTCTTTCTGACAACGGCAAGCAGTTCCACGGTATTGTTAACGGATTCACTACCGGCGACAAGTTCAATTTCAATTTCCGCGAGAACGAACTCTCATGGGATGGTTTCAAGCTTTATCCTGATAACGCCAACACTCCGGCTGCAACAGGAGCTATTAAGAACTACACTACTGACGGTGGTGAACCCAACGGTAACTGGGTTTACACTCTGACTGAAAACAAAAACGTGATTCTTCGTGTAGACCTCACTGATCTTGATAACCCCATACTTAAGGTGGAAACAATCAGCAAGACCGGTCAGGAATACTACCTTCATGCAGGATTCCTCGGCAATTGGGACAAGAACCAGCGTGTAAAGTTCCTCCAATATAGCGAAGATCCCACCCTGCTCCGTGCAGTTGCCATTTACAAGGAAGCAAATGCCGGAAATCTTGGTTTCAAAATCACCAATAAGGCTACTGCCGATAACGGGAATTGGTACTCAGCCGGTCAAGTGCTTGGCAACGGCGTAGAATTCAATCAGTTTGTACCTGTTTCCGATGCTGCCTCAAATCGCGATTTCGGTTCGACCAAGAACACCACACTTGATGAGAGTGCACTGTTCCAGACAGTGACTTTCTATCTGACCCTCAACGAAGACGGCAGCATAAAATCACTCAAGCCCGAATGGATAGGTGAAGCTGCAGCCGTAACTGATGATATGCCTGTATATCCCATAGGCGTATATACCGATGCAGCTCTCAAGCGCTACGACCAGTGGCCCGTGATGTACCTGCAGGCTCGTGTCCTCAATAACAACCGCATCACTCCCGAGTATCAGTTCACTCAGGTTTCTCCTGATCGTTACGAACTTGAGCTTACCATGCGAAGCACCAAGATGCGTAATAATAAAGATGGCGACGAATATGACAACTATGGCACCGTTATCACCGTAAAAGGCTTCAACAATGCCTATTCAGCAGCGGAAACATTTGTGGACTATGGAAGCTTCACACTCCCCAAGACACAGGCTACTGACGGTGCACGGTACAAAGCAATTTGTCAGAAGCAGGAAGATGGCACATGGAAATTATCATTTGAGCCTATCGGCGAAATTAACGACCTTCCATTCTTAGCAATGGTTGGCGGTGGTTGGATTCAGCGTGAAGTAAGCAAGACTCCTAACCCTGACAATTCAGGTAACGTCCAGACCACAAATAATGGTTGGCAGGAATCTTGGATTCAGTATGACAGCCGAGGAAATGTTCTCCGTGACCGTAAGGGTAATGTGATGTACAACACCATGTGGCCTCCACGCAATCCTATCCTCTTCAAGACTGAATTTGAAATCGGCGGAACAAAGAAAGACTTCACACTGTCCTCTAAAGACCTCACGTTCAACAAGGTGGGCACGATGACAGGTAAAGAATGGAAAGAAAAGTTCTTCAGAGAGTACAAGAATACAAATCTTTCTTATACTTCTGATGAGAGTAAACCATGGGAGTTCAATGCTCCCCGCGAATATGCGAATCTTCTGGCACTTGATGATAACACATCCTATACCCTCTACCGCGTGGAAAACATGTGGATCAACAGTAGTTGGGCAGAACAATGGGGCAAGCCCTATGGTGTAAAGATCTGGAGTGGATGGATGGGTGACATCAATCAAGAAGGTGACAAACAGGCTATCTGGTGTAACCATAGTAACTGGGGACACGTAGATGGTGTGAAAGGTGAACTTGGTTATCTTACCTACATCAAGCCATTCTCAAGTGAGCCTCTATATAATGATCAAGGAGACATGGCCTTCAGCAAGCCGACATTCTTCAAATACGTTAACTTCTTCTATGATGTTAATAAACCACAGACAGTAGGTCACAGCGTTCTCTTCACTGAGTTAACAATCGGTGGTGCTCAGATCGCAGCCGTATCTACCAATGACTATACAGTCGGAAACTACCAACCTGCACTTTCTAATATCGATCCTGAAATTAAGGATTACAAAGTGAAGAGCGTGCAGATCCGAAGCTATCTGACCACAACCAACAATGGTCAGGAAAGCGAGGAAATGGTTACACGAGTATTCAACTGGACCGGTTCAAAGGCTATTCAGGAATTCCATACAATTTTTGACTCAGAACCGGGAAACAGCGAACTTCCGGGCGATGGAAACCTCAGTGATGACGGTTACGAATCAACTGCAAAATGGGTGAAAGATAATTATGACTACAAGAGCGGTGATTATTTCTATAAAATGACTGTGGTTATCACTGACTCCAATAACGAAGATCACACCATCGTTGTAGACTCCAACCCCTTCACCATCATTAAGCCGGAGGCTCTGACACTGAATGTATATCAGCTTGTAAAGATCGATGATGACAGTGAAGATACTTCAACTGATATCGTAACTTCTGAATACTATACATTCAAGGGTTCAGAAGGAAATGCTATTGAGCCAACCCTTCCCGCCTATAAGATTACCATTGTAAACGACAGCAAGTTCGATTCAAATGATCCGACTCAGAACCCCGAGTACGATGAAAACGGTGACCTCATCAGCGGATATATCGATGATACCAACTTTGAATTCAGCTACGAATCACTTGACGAACTGCCTGATTATGGTGCGAACTGCCGCTTCACCGACAAGGTGCTTATCGTAGGTAGCGTACCGACAGCTCAGAATGTAGAAGGCTATGCTTACGGAGCCGGTAACGTAAATTCTGAAACACCCGCCAATGGCCCGCAGCGCATCGCCATCACTGAAGATTACGACCGCTCTTGTCAGCGTGCCGACAACGGTGACCGCTTTATGCATGTCACCAACATTGGATCATTCGAGAATCGTGAGTTCACTCTCAAGATGGCCTATAGCAATATGGTTCTGGATGAAGATGGCAAATATGAACTCATAGAGTCCGAAACCGATCCTGTAAGCGCCAACTACGTGGCAGTGGTTCCCGAGCCCCAACTTCGTGAAGCCAAGGTAGACGTGTTCTACGGTAAGGATTTTGACGGTGATGGAAATAATGATTACGCAGACTTTAAGTTCCGCAATTTGAATCTTGAGGATGCCCACTTCCATTCAGTGCGCGACCATATTGAGATCGAGATGCCCAACGTATCGGAATTCCTCCGTGAACGTATGATTAAAGAAGACTTCTTCTCTGTCAAGATGGATACAAAAGAGGACCCCAACCGTCCCGAACAGGTTGTCTGGTCAAATGTATTTAGCTTCAACACAGACAGGGATAAGCCTAACTTCGTCGATGGTGAAGAGCAGGAAAATGATGATCCCAACCTCAATATCGTGACTGTACACGGAAAGTTCCTCGCTCCTGAACTCTTTAACTACGACCGTGCAATTTCTCTTATCTATTCAGCTGAGGATAAGAATGCAACCCCTGAGAACTACAAGTACAACTACTATCCACGTTGGAAAGATGGTATGGTACACAAACTTGATATCACCGACAATGCACCCGTAGAGATGGCACACGTACTTGTCAATCCTTCTATCTACCTTGAGGATAGCTATAAAGATGAAAATGGTGAAGAAAAGAATTATGCAGATGGCCGACACCTGATTTCCGAGTTCACTATCAACATCCAGCATAAAGACAGCTATGTCCCGGAAGAAAATGAAGAAGGTCATAATTACCTCACCAGTTCTTATCAGGACTCAAATGCTGATGGCACTCTGAAGTTTGATGAGGATGGCAATCCTGTCATCAAAACAGAACAAATGCACCTCCATCATCATTCTGAAGCAGACTACTATTATGTTACAATTATCGACTCTCGCGCACGTGACGAAGAAACACTTGGAGATGACGATGCAATCATCACCACAAATGGACTTCTCGCATCACGCGATACCGATACAAAAGCACAAATATGTCATTATGCTATCCCGGCAAATCGTCTCCTCAACGGTGGGTATTACCCTGTGACCATCAAGAAAGACTATGGCACGATTGACGTGACAGGTCTGAACTTCTCTGCACTTGTTGAGGATATCACCACCAACCACTATGCAAAGAATCTGAAGGTATTGGTAAGCTATCTCTATCCGTTCAATGTGGATAGAACACCTTCCAACAAACCGGGCCTCTCACGTGAAGTTGCCGACCAGACCGGTGTTGTTATCAAGTCGACAGCTAATGTCGGAGAAGTTGACACAAATGCAGTAAGAATCTTGACCGGTGTTGACGAAGTTCTTAATGAACTCCCCGGCTATGTTAAAGTTGGTGCAGGCTTTATCGAAGTTGAAGGCACAGGCGTTCAGATCATCAACGCAGCCGGTGTGACAGTAGCCGAAGGCGAAGGTCACCATGATGTAACAGCCGGAGTTTACGTTGTTCGTTACAGCGGCAAGACTACAAAGGTTGTGGTTAGATAAAAGACAAGACACTTCTTTATAAAAAAGCGTGAGGCGCGGGCCTCGCGCTTTTTTTTCTTTTCTTGGGAGGCTTGGGAAAATTGGGATATTTGGGATATTTGGGAAGAGGCCTTTGTTGCCGTGGTTTTTGAGAAAATTTTAGTATATTTGCATGGATTCGTTTTTCTATATCCGAGAATTCAAATTTATAGAATTCAAATTCATAGAATTTATAATTCGATAAAATCTTTTTTTTAGAATAAAGTTTATATGTTGAAACGACTGTTTATTTCTTTGACCGCTGCGGGATTCGCACTGAGTTCTCTGTCGGCGGCAAGCGAGGGCCCGCGTTGGCTTCGCAACACTTCGATTTCTCCCGACGGCAAGCTGATTGCTTTTACTTTCAAGGGGAGTGTCTATACCGTGCCCTCGTCGGGTGGGGAGGCTAAGCAATTGACTTCGGGTGGTTCGTATGATACGACCCCTGTGTGGAGTCCGGATTCAAAAACTATTGTTTTCAGTTCAGACCGCGAAGGGAGCGCCGACCTTTATGCCGTGGAAGCCAAGGGGGGCACACCCCGCCGACTCACGACTTCGAGTGGAAGCGAGACCCCGTTGACTTTCATTTCGCCCACAAAGGTGATTTTTTCTTCGTCAGACATTACGAGTCGCGAAACAAGCCGACACCCGACGCGCCTCACCCGCACCTATGCGGTAGACATCAGCGTCCCCGACGCGCGGCCGGAACTTTTCACGGCTATCCCCATGGGAGCGGCCGATGTTTCTACCGACGGCCGCATACTCTATCAGGACAAGAAGGGGCTGGAGGATAAATTCCGCAAGCACGAGCGTTCGTCGGGCACAAGCGATGTTTGGCTTCTTGAAAATGGCAAATATACGAAACTGACTGATTTCAACGGTCACGATCTGAACCCGTTGTGGAAACCCGACGGTAAAGGGTTTTACTATGTGAGCGAACAGGACGGCACCCTGAATGTGTGGAGTGCCGCGGCTCCGGGCGAAAAAGGGGTGAAACTGACTTCATTTGAAAAGCATCCGGTGCGCACCCTTTCGGCTTCGCGCGACGGGTTGATGGCTTTCAGCTGGGACGGCGATATCTACACACTCCGCGAGGGTGAACAACCCAAGAAACTGAATATCGAAATCAACAGCGATCAGTACACCCGCGATGAGATTAAATCTTTCCCCACGGGGAATGCGTCGTATATGGCCGTGTCGCCCGACGGCAAGGAAGTGGCGTTTGTGATACGCGGAGAAGTGTATGTGACCGATACGAAATACAAGACCACACGCCGCATCACCGATACGCCGGCCCAGGAGCGATGCGTAGCGTTCTCGCCCGACGGCCGCACCTTGGTTTACGATTCTGACCGCGACGGCCAATGGCAGCTGTTTTCGGCTACAATCAAGAACCCCGCGGATAAGCGTTTCGCATACGCCACCGAGATTGTGGAGACTCCGCTTTATAAGGGTAAGGGCGTGGCTCAGCAACCCGTATTCTCGCCCGACGGCAAAAAGGTTGCTTTTCTTGAAGACCGCACCACCCTTAAGGTTATTGATGTCAAGAGCAAGGAGGTAAAGACCGCTCTCGACGGGAAGTATAATTATTCTTACACCGACGGCGACGTTCCTTTTGAATGGAGCCCCGACAGCGAGTGGCTGCTGGTGAGCTATATAGGCGACGGCGGCTGGAACAACACTGATGTCGCCGCTGTAAAGGCAGACGGCTCGAAGGTGGTTGACCTGACGGAAAGCGGATATTCCGACGGGAACGCGAAGTGGGCGCTCGGAGGACGCGCGGTTACCTACGAATCGGGCAGATATGGCATGAAGAGTCATGGTTCGTGGGGCCAGCAGAGCGATATCCTGCTGATGGCTCTCGATTCGGAGGCATGGGACGAATTGAATTCCACCGAGGAGGAAGCCTCGATGCGCGAAGAGGCTGAAAAGGAACAGAAAGATGAGGCCGAAAAAGGAAAGAAGGATAAAAAGGATAAAAAGGATAAGAAAGCCGAGTCGAAGGCCGCGAAGAAAAACGTGCTTGACTTCGACAATCGCCGTCATCGCATGAAACGACTGACGGGAAGTTCCGCCTTTGTGGGCGATTATTGGCTGTCGCCTAAGGGAGACAAACTATACTACACGGCGTCGGCCACCGAAGGGGGTGGAAATCTTTACGTGCGCGATCTCCGCAGTGATGAGTCGAAGGTGCTTCTGAAGGATGTGACCGGCGCGCTCGTGCCTGATGAAAAGGGTGAGAATCTGTTTGTGATCAGCAGCCGTGGCATGAAGAAGATAGATCTTGCCAAGGGTGATGCTGAAGCTATCGAGTTCGAAGCCCCCTATAACCGGAGCTCGGCTGCGGAACGCGAGTATATTTTCGACCACATGCTTCGCCAGGTTAAGGATAAATTCTATGACAAGAATATCCACGGTGTCGACTGGGATTATTATGGCCGTCATTACCGTGAGTTCCTGCCCTACATCAATAACAATGATGATTTCGCTATCTTGCTGAGCGAGATACTTGGTGAGCTGAACGCTTCGCACACCGGAGGCCGCTATTATAGCAACGGCGCGCGCCTCCAGACTGCGAGCTTGGGTGCGTTCTATGACCCTGATTTTAAAGGCGACGGTCTGAAAGTAACCGAGGTTGTGGGCGGCAGCCCGCTCGGAACTAAGAAAGCCGATGTTAAGCCGGGTGACGTCATTCTGAGCATTGACGGTAAGAAAATTGAGGCCGGTAAGGATTATTACAAGTTGCTGGAAGGACGCGCGGGGCGTGCCACTCTTGTTGAGATTGCACGCGCCAATGGTGAACACGACACCGTGAGTATCAAGCCCCTCAGCATGTCGACCTTCAACAATCTCCTCTATAAGCGCTGGGTGGAACGCAATGAAGCATACGTTGATTCAATCTCGAACGGACGCATAGCCTACGTGCATGTGGAAGGCATGGATTCTCCGTCGTTCCGGGCTGTCTACGAACGCTTGCTCGGGAAATATCGCAATGCCGAGGCAGTGGTTGTCGACACGCGTTGGAACGGAGGAGGCTGGCTGCACAATGACCTCGCACTCCTGCTGAGCGGTAAGAAATATGTAGACTTCGTGCCGCGCGGCCAATATATCGGTTCGGAGCCCTTCTCGCAATGGACCAAGCCGTCGGTGATGCTGATGAATGAAGGTAACTATAGCGATGCGCATGGTTCGCCCTATACCTACAAGACGCTTGGAATCGGCAAGCTGGTGGGCGCACCCGTGCCCGGCACAATGACAGCCGTGTGGTGGGAGACACAGATCGACCCCTCGCTGGTGTTCGGCATCCCGCAGGTAACATCGGTAGACCTCAACGGCGAAGCCTTGGAGAACAGGCAGCTGAATCCCGACATCGAAGTTTATAACAATCCGGCCGACGAACTTGCCGGCCGCGACGCACAGCTGGAAGCAGCTGTAAAAGCCCTTTTGAAATAATGAACTGTGGGGACGCGATGATTCGCGTCCGGGTTGGCTGGCCCCGGGTTCTACACCCGGGGCCAATTTCGACGCTCCGGACGTGATGAATCACGTCCCCATAAACAAAAATTAAATCATTATGCATTACTTTTTGAACATCGGTTCCAATCTGGGGAACCGTAAATTGAATATTTCACGGGCACTGCGCATGCTCGAAGAAAAATTCAGATATTTTGATGCTTCTCACATCGTTGAGTCGCGTCCGTGGGGGTATGTTTCCGACAACTCATATCTCAACATTGCGGTAAGGATCGTGAGCGATCTCGATCCCGAAGATATGCTGAAAGAGCTGCATGAGATAGAAGACAAACTCAATCAGCATCCTCACCGCGATGAAACGGGCCAATATGCCGACCGCGAAATAGACATTGACATCATGGCGGTAGACTATCTAAAAGTCAACACCCCGGAACTGACCATCCCGCACAAACATCTTGCCGAGAGACGATTTTTCCTTGAGCCTATGGCCGAAATCGCCCCGTTCTGGACCCACCCGATCACCCACCTCACCTGCGAGCAAATGCTCGCCGCCCTCCCCCAAGACCCCACCCCCACCGCGCAGAAACACGACGCCTGACAATACAATAAAATTGTATTGCACAAGGCCCAAATCCGAAAAAAATTTCCCGCCCCGGTATCGAATGATGCCGGGGCGGAATGTTGGGACATGGCGTGCCATGTCGGGGTTATATTTTTGAATTAATTCAACTTCCTAATTGATGTGAATTAACTCAGGGTTTTCTTGACTTCGACTTCTTCGTAGGCTTCTATCATGTCGCCTTCGCGGATGTCGTTGTAGCCCTGGACGGAGAGACCGCAGTCGTAGCCGGTCAGCACCTCTTTTACGTCGTCTTTGAAGCGTTTGAGCGAGCCGAGTTCACCGGTGTAGATTACGATGCCGTCGCGGATTACGCGCACCTTGGCGGCCCGTTTAATTTTGCCGTCACGAACGATTGCTCCGGCAATTGTGCCGACTTTCGATATCTTATAGGTCTGAAGCACTTCGGCCGTACCGAGAATTTCTTCTTTGATTTCGGGCGAGAGAAGGCCTTCCATCGCGTCTTTGACTTCTTCAATGGCCTTGTAGATCACAGAGTAGAGTCGGATCTCAACGCCTTCTTTCTCGGCTTCACGGCGCGCGGCTGCCGAGGGACGAACCTGGAAGCCGATGATGATAGCATCGGAGGCGGCTGCAAGTGTAACGTCTGATTCGGAAATGGCACCGACACCTTTGTGAAGCACGTTGACCTGGATTTCGGGAGTGGAGAGTTTCAACAATGAGTCGGACAAGGCTTCAACCGAACCGTCCACGTCGCCCTTGACCACGAGGTTGAGTTCGTGGAAGTCATTGAGGGCACGACGGCGACCAAGTTCTTCGAGGCCGACGCGTTTGGTGGTCCGCATGCTCAACTCACGCTGCAATTGTTCGCGTTTTGACGCGATTTCGCGAGCTTCCTGCTCGGTGGCCATAACGTTGAATGTATCGCCGGCCTGAGGAGCGCCGTTGAGACCAAGTATCAGAACCGGAGTCGCCGGACCGGCCTCCTTGACGCGCTGGTTACGCTCGTTGAACATGGCCTTTACTTTACCATAGTGAGTTCCGGCCAGAATCACATCTCCCACACGGAGTGTGCCGTTCTGCACAAGCACGGTTGCCACGTATCCCCTACCCTTATCGAGCGAGGATTCTATGATTGAACCGATGGCTGCCCTGTTGGGGTTGGCTTTGAGTTCGAGCATTTCGGCTTCGAGAAGCACTTTCTCCATCAGTTCTTCGACTCCGATACCTTTCTTGGCCGATATATCCTGCGACTGATATTTACCACCCCAGTCTTCCACGAGATAGTTCATGGCGCCCAACTGCTCCTTGATCTTGTCGGGGTTTGCAGCCGGCTTATCAATTTTATTGATAGCGAAGACGATAGGCACACCGGCGGCGGATGCGTGATTGATAGCTTCCACAGTCTGAGGCATCACATCATCATCGGCGGCGACAATAATAATTGCGAGGTCGGTTACTTTGGCACCGCGGGCACGCATCGCCGTGAACGCCTCGTGACCGGGAGTATCAAGGAAAGTGATGTGGCGGCCATTGGGGAGGGTTACGTTATAAGCACCGATGTGCTGGGTGATACCACCTGCTTCGCCGGCAATTACATTCGCATTTCGGATATAGTCGAGCAGTGAAGTCTTACCGTGGTCAACGTGACCCATCACGGTAACGATGGGGGGACGAGCCTCGAGATCTTCCTCACGGTCTTCGGGTGTTTCGATTGCTTCGGTAACGTCGGCACTTACGAATTCCGTCTGGAATCCGAATTCTTCAGCCACGATATTGATGGTTTCGGCATCGAGACGCTGGTTGATAGAAACCATCACACCAAGGTTCATACAAGTAGCGATAACCTTGTTGACCGGCACATCCATAAGAGATGCAAGGTCGTTGGCTGTAACGAATTCGGTGATTTTAAGAATTTTGCTTTCGGCTTCGGCACGCTTGGCATCTTCCAACTCGTGACGACGCATTTCCTCGCGTTTTTCCTTACGGAATTTCACCGATTTCTTGGTGGTCTTGTTTGTGAGACGCGCCAGAGTTTCTTTTACCTGCTTCTGAACCTCTTCGTTGCTTACTTCGTGCTTTGGAGCAGCCTGATTGTTGCGACGGTCGTTACGTTTTTTATTATTGCGATCGGAGTTCTGGTCGCGGTTGTCGCGGCGGTCATGACCACCACCTTGGCCGTTTCTGCCTTCACCCTGCTTGCGGGGACGGTCGGTGCCGAAGCCGGGTTGCTGGGCAGCCTTGTCGATATCGACCTTCTCCTTGCCGATGCGTTTACGTTTTTTACGATCGGCGTTTTCAGCACGACGCTCGTTTTTGCCTTTCTTTTTGGGGCGAGTGCTCTGATTGAGTGCAGAGAGGTCAATTTTGCCGAGCACTTTGAGTTCGGGGCCCTGGGGCGCGGAATTGAGACGGAACACGCCATTGCTTTCCGAAGGCTCGCCTGCGGCCTCGGATTTTTCCTCAGTCTGAGCTTTTTCGGCCTTCACCTCGGGCTTAACCTCGACCTTGGGTTCCGGTTTAGGTTCAGGCTTGGGTTCCGGTTTAGGCTCGGACTTGGGTTCGGGCTTGGGCGCGGGTTTGGGTTCCGGCTTAGGCTCGGGTTTGGGCTCGGGTTTGGGTTCCGGTTTTGGTTCCGGCTTGGGCTCGGGTTTGGGTTCCGATTTGGGTTCCGGCTTTGGTTCCGGCTTAGGCTCGGGTTTGGGTTCCGGTTTGGGCTCAGGTTTAGGCTCGGGTTTAGGTTTATTTACGCTGTCAGTAGTAGTCTTAATGCCTGCTCCGGGATTCGAGAGGTCGATTGTTCCGAGCACCCTGGGCCCTACCGGGCGTGAGGGTTCGGCTTCTGCAACGTTTTCGGGTTTTTCTTTTTTATCACCGCGACGATTTTTAGAAAATTTTTCAGCAACCGCCTTGGCGTCTTTGTCTGTGCTGAACTCCCGGGTAAGGAGCACAACCGCATCATCGTCGATGCGGGCATTCGGGCCGCTGCCATCGACTTCTATATTATTCTTGCGCAGGAATTCAATCGCTGTGTTGACTCCCACATTCAGGTCTTTAGCTATTTTACTGATCTTTGTGCGCATATAGTTATTTTAGGTTTTAGGCCTGAGGCCTCAAGATGGGAAAGAGGATGGTTTCATGAGTTAGAAATAAGGGCTTTAAGGCCGCTGAGCCGTAGATAATTAATCCTCGAATTCGGCACGGAGCACTTCGAGAACATGTTCTACAGTCTCGTCTTCGAGGTCGGCCTGGTCAATAAGTTCCTTGGGGGCGTTGAGCACCGCCTTTGCCGTGCCAAGACCGAGGTCCTTGAGAGCTTCGATCACCCAGTCGTCGATTTCATCGCGGAATTCATCGAGATAGATGTCTTCTTCTCCCTCTTCAATGTCGCGGTAAACGTCTATTGTATAGCCGGTGAGTTTCTGGGCGAGCGAGATGTTAAGACCACCCTTACCGATTGCAAGACTCACCTCGTCGGGATGAAGAAATACCTCGGCCTTCTTGTCCTCCTCGTTAAGACGGATTGAAGAAATTTTGGCAGGTGAAAGAGCACGCTGGATGTAAAGTTGCGGGTTGCTGGTATAGGGAATCACATCTATGTTCTCGTTGCGAAGTTCGCGCACGATTCCATGGATTCGGCTGCCTTTGACACCGACACAAGCGCCCACCGGGTCGATGCGGTCGTCATAGCTTTCCACGGCTATTTTTGCACGTTCACCGGGCTTGCGAGCCACCTGACGGATTATGATGAGGCCGTCGTGAATTTCGGGAACCTCAGTTTCAAAAAGACGGCGCAGGAAGCGTTCGTCGGTTCGCGAAATGATTACCTTCGGGTTATTGTTGGGATTATCCACACGCTTCACAATGGCGCGCACCATATCGCCTTTGTGGAAGAAATCGCCCGGAATCTGCTCATCTTTGGGAAGGATAAGCTCGTTCTGGTCTTCATCGATAAGGAGCATTTCGCGCTTCCATATCTGATGAACTTCGGCAGTGACCAATTCACCTTCGATTTCTTTGAATTTGGCATAGACAGCATCTTTCTGAAGATCAAGAATTTTAGACTGCAGCGTCTGGCGAAGATTAAGGATTGCGCGGCGGCCGAACTTCTCAAAGAATATCTGTTTGGCCACATCCTCGCCCACTTCACATTCGGGGTCTATCTCACGGGCTTCGGAGAGTCCGATCTGCATATCCTTATTTTCAACTTCTCCGTCGGGAACAACCTGAAGATTCTGATAAATCTCACAGTCACCCTTGTCGGGGTTCATAATCACATCGAAGTTCTCGTCAGAGCCGAACATCTTGCTCAGCACATTGCGGAATGATTCTTCGAGAACCGATATCATGGTGGTCTTGTCGATGTTCTTCAACTCCTTGAACTCGGCAAACCGATCGACCATATTTACTGTCTCTGCTTTTTTAGCCATATATGTGTTTGATTTTTTCTATTTAGAAATTGAAGTCGTCCAACCGACTCCGGTGAAGGTGTTAAATTTCCTTACTCATACCCAGAAGAACCGGATTTATATTTCGGCGTCCCGGGTTAAGATTGGCTGTAACCTCCGGTTAGAAATCAAAGTGATATTTCACGCTTTTCACATCACCGAAGGCAAATGTAATATTCTCGTCTACCAACACGGGACGTTTTGCACCCTCGGGTTTAACTTTGGATTGAACCGTAATGGTGAAATTTTCAGGATTCACCTCGGTGAGAGTGCCGAGAAGTTTGCGACCGTCGGCCGTAAGCACATCTACACGGTCGCCCAAATGTTTCTCGTATTGACCGATAACTTTAAAGGGCGATGAAAGGCCGGCCGAACCAACTTCGAGTTCATAATCCTCCTCATCGCGAGAGAAAGCCTCTTCGATAGCGCGCGACAATTCCACGCAATAATCAATATCCACTCCCTGCGGAGAATCCACTTCAACCTTAATTTCGTTGGAAGCGGTTATAGTAAGATCAACCAGGAAATAATCAGTATCCTTCAGCTGACCTTCAACGAATTCTTTTACTTCTTTTATATCCATACTAAATGTTTTGGAAGAGAGATGCCATGTTCACAATAAAGATGCTGTGTATAAGCTCGTACTTTTCAACCTTCGCCTTTGCAACTTCGGTCTTTGCAACTTTATTGACAAAACATATAAAAGACCGGAGAGGACTCAGGTCCCCTCCGGAATGATTATGCAAAGATAATAAAATCCCGGCAAAATTCCCAACTCAGGCCCTTTCCGACCGGCACAAAACCGCCGTTATGGCAAAGATTTAATATTTTTTAAGATATTTTAGTAATTATCAGACAGAAGTGAGCTTAAATCGCAGCCGCGGTCTGAGGGCTTATCGCCCCCGGGGCTACTCAAATATCTTAGAGGGGTGCCGTTCAATTTGAACGGCACCCCTCTAAGATATTTGAGTTGGGTCTATTTCCTTAATTCTTAACGGAAGCGGCGGTTGCCTTCGAGTACGGGCTTGCCGTCGGCATCGGAGGGTCGCTTGCTGTTGCGCTTGATGATGTTGTAAGCGATGGGAGCGGCGCAATAGAGCGAGCAGAATGTACCTACAACTACACCGAATATCATGGCGAATGTAAATGATCTGATGGTGTCACCGCCGAGGAAGAAGATACAGAGAAGCACGAGCAGTGTGGAGAACGAGGTCATCACCGTACGGCTGAGTGTCTGGTTGAGTGATTTGTTGAAAGTCACAAAACGATCTTCTTTGGGGAATTCTTTCATCATTTCACGCACACGGTCGAATACAACCACGGTATCGTTGATCTGGTAACCGATGATCGTGAGGACTGCGGCGATAAATGATTGGTCGATTTCCATTGAGAATGGGAGGAAGCCCCAGCAGATTGAGTAGAAACCAACGATGAGGAACGCTGTGAGTGCAACTGCGCAAAGCGCACCGACCGAGAATGCAATGTTGCGGAAGCGGAGCAGGATGTAAAGGAACATACAGAGCAGAGCGATTCCGACAGCCCAGTAGGCATCACGCTTCATGTCATCTGCCACCGAGGGACCAACTTTCTGGATCGAAATGATACCATGGCTTTCATCGGCAACGGTGAAGGCGTTTTTATCCATCATCTTGCCGTTGGTGGTGAGTTCATCGGCCAGACCTTGATAAAGAAGGTCGGTGATTTCGTTTTCGATACCTTCAGACTCGTCGCTTATCTTATAGCTGGTGGATATACGCAGTTTTGAAGGATTGTCGATAGTGATTACCTGAACTGACACAGTGGGGTCGTTGGCTTTTTCCTGAAGCAGAGTAGTGAGTTTCTGCTGCACAGCCTCGCGGTCAACATCCTTTTCGAACTGAACCACATAGTTTCGACCACCAGAGAAGTCGATACCCTGGTTCATACCGCGGATTGCGAGAGAAGCAATACCGATAACGATAAGAGCCACCCACACAGCCGAAGCGGCTTTCCACTGGCCGAGGAAGTTGATTTTGGGGTTGGTAAGGAAGTTGCGGCTCACACCTGTTGTGAAAGTCATGCCTGCATTGCGACCATTTTTGGTGATGAGGTCAAATGCGATGCGGGTAAGGAACACAGCGGTGAAGAATGAGCAGACGATACCGATGATAAGGGTTGTTGCGAAACCTTTGATAGGACCTGATCCGAAAATCAGAAGGATCACACCGGTGATTACAGATGTAAGGTTCGAGTCGAAGATTGCAGAGAATGCGTTGCTGTAACCTTCAGAGATGGCCTGGCGCAACTTCTTGCCCGATTTGAGTTCCTCTTTGGTGCGTTCGAAGATAAGAACGTTAGCATCGACAGCCATACCGAGCGCGAGCACGATACCTGCGATACCTGAAAGAGTAAGCACGGCCTGGAGAGAAGCGAGGATACCGAGTGTGAAGTAGAGGTTAAGAATCAGACCCACGTTTGCCACGAGACCGGGAATCCAGCCGTAGTAAACAATCATGAGCACCATCAGAAGGAAGATCGCAACGATGAATGACACGAAGCCCATCTGGATAGCTTCGGCACCAAGGCTGGGGCCGATAACGTTGTTGCTCACCACGTCAACACGAGCCGACATTTTACCCGACTTAAGCACATTTGCAAGGTCGTTGGCTTCTTCGGGTGTGAAATTACCGGTAATCTGCGAGCTACCGCCGGTGATTTCGTTATTTACATTCGGGAATGAATATACATTGTCATCAAGCACGATGGCGATTGAACGGCCGATATTGTTACGGGTAATGGTTGCCCATTCCTGTGCACCGCGGTCGGTCATCTTCATGTTCACCATCTGGCCCTGCAGGTTGTCGTATTCAGAAGAAGCCGAAGTTACGGCATCACCTTCGAGAGCTGCATCACCCTTGAGGGCAATAAGTTCCCAGTAAGCATCCGTAAGATTTTCGCCGTTAGCTTTTTTGAGGACTTTACCCTGAGCGTCGGTGCGGGGGAATTCGGCAGGCTTAACGCTCCATGCGAGAGTAAGGTCGGAAGGCAGGAGACGCTTGGCGAGGTCAGACTTCATCACCGAGTCAACGAGCGCCTTGTTGGCCGGAGTAACCATACCGACGATTGGGCTACCCGAGCGCTGAGCGCCACCAAGCAGGGCAATCACGTTAAGGTGATTCACGGAATCCTGAGCGGCATATTGAGCAGCGAAGTTCTGGAGGTCGCTTGCAATTTCGTTATAGTTGTAAACTTCGAAGAACTCAAGGTTTGCGCTCGACTTCAGAAGGTCGGTTACACGTTCAGGTTCTTTCACACCGGGGAGTTCGAGAAGAATCTGGCCTTTCTTATCCTGGAGTTTCTGGATGTTGGGGGCCACAACACCGAATTGGTCGATACGGGTGCGGAAGATATTGAAAGCTGCATCCACCTGACTGTCTACCTGCTTGTTGAGGGCTTCGGTGACTTCAGCATTAGAAGCGTTGCTTTTGAGCTGGCCGAGGAATTCACCTTCACGGATGAAAAGGCCCGACATGGCACCCTGGGGGATATAAGAAGCCACGCGGTTGATGAAATCGGCATCGCCCGACTTAGCACCGTTATCCTGAGCCTTTTTGATGGCGGCGTTGATTTGTGCGAGCTGGGCATCGCCCGAAGCATATTGGCGGAGCATATCCGGCACTGAAACTTCAAGCACCACGTTCATACCACCCTTAAGGTCGAGGCCGAGACCGACCTCCATCTTGCGCACCTGGTTGTAGGTGTAGCCAAGGTAGACTTTTTCCTTGTCGATTGAGTCATTGAAAAGCTTCAGACTCTGTTTGTAAGCATCATTGGTCTCATCGGTGGTATTTGACATTTTGGCGGCGAAAGCTTTCGCTTCATCCTCATAGTGCGCGGTGACAAACGAGAATGAAATGTAGAAGCCGCAAATCAAAACCAAGAGGATAGCAATGGTGCTGATAAACCCTTTGTTCTGCATTGTTCTGTTGTTGTTATTTTTTATTTATTTGATTTAAAGGTTTGCGCGAAAGAAGTTCCGCCCAATGTCGGCATCCGGCCGGCGTGTATTTACAACAGCCGAAGCCGCCTCGAAACGGGGCGGTATAATCTTTCAGCTTGCAAATATACCTCTTTTTTTTGAAGTATCGGCAATTAAGCAGTATTTTTTTACTAATTTTAGGCTCCGTTACCTAAAAAGTGTTAACAAAACGCGGAGTGTCTGATTTTGAGTGTGTTTGTCCGGCCGCGGCACGCCACGTCAATAAATTCACCCCGCAACGAATCGGAAGCGGCAAATCAATACACTCACCCCGACAACGAATGGGAGCGGCAAATGTAGGGACGTCCCGACTTGTCCGGTAATGGGACGATGTGTGTGGCAAGCAATCTTATTCTTCCCAATTCAACATATATTCAAAAATACCGCGATAATTAATCTTAGGTAATT
This sequence comes from Bacteroides sp., assembly GCA_014802335.1. Lineage (GTDB taxonomy): Bacteria > Bacteroidota > Bacteroidia > Bacteroidales > Muribaculaceae > Lepagella. The sequence continues at coordinate 40,877 of JAAVCL010000018.1, forward strand.
TCCAAGGGAGTCTTATGATTAAAGGTGTTCTTTTTTGTGATTCGGATATTTATCTCTATTTTTGTGTAAAATTCCGGATTTGGGGTATTATATCCGAGAAAAGTCTTCATTAAATTTATGAAAATAGATTCTATTCCGCGGAAAGCGGCGGGCGGCCTTTTGCTGCTTTTATTGATAACATTGGTGCAGAGCTGCGCGAATATGGGGCGTCCTTCGGGTGGTCCGCGCGATGAGGATCCACCTCGATTTGTGTCGGCAAATCCGGCGTTGGGGTCGGTGAATGTGGACCGCAACCGTATTGTTCTTACTTTCAACGAGCTTGTGAACGTGAAGGATGCTTTTTCAAAGGTTGTTGTTTCGCCCACGTCGAAAAGCACCCCGAGGGTCACTTCAAGCGGTCGCCGCGTCACCATCGAGTTTGACTCTCTGATGCCGAATACAACTTATACAGTTGATTTCGGGGATGCCATTGAAGACAACAATGAGGGGAATAAGCTCCAGGGGTTCGCCTATACATTTTCCACCGGACCTGAACTTGACACATTGCGCATTGCCGGGAGAGTGCTATCGGCGCGCGGGCTTGAACCTCAGCAGGGAATGATTGTGGGTGTTCACCGCAATCTTAATGACACGGCCTTTACAGGCGAGCGACTGCTGAGAGTGGCACGCACCGACGACCGGGGGCGCTTCAATATACGTGGCCTCGCCCCGGGGGAATATCGCATTTTCGCACTTGCCGACAATGACAATGATTACCGATATTCATCGCCCGAGGAAAATATCGCATTCTACGATGTGACAATAAGTCCTTGGACCGAGCAAAGTTCGACTACCGACACGATCTACAATCGGCTCACCGGGGCGGTTGATTCGGTGGTGAGCCGCCGGCGCACTGTTTTCCTTCCCAACGACATTGTGCTGAGGTCGTTCAATTCGGAACTCCGCCAGCAGTATCTTTCCAAATATGAGCGTATTGATTCGACGCGAATATTTCTGAAATTTAATACGCTCAACGACAGTGCTCCCCGCGTCAGAGTTTTGGGGCAAGGGGGTTATGCATCTCCGGGGATTCCGGAAATGTCTTCACGGCTCGACTCGCTGGTTTGGTGGCTTGCACCGGGACTGATGCGCACCGATACCCTTGACTTGGAGGTGACTTATAATCGGTCGGATATGAATCTGGTGCTCAGCGAAGTAACTGATACACTTAAGTTTATCACATCACGGCCAAAAGTAAAGAAAGAGAAAAAGAGTGATAAGAAGAAACGGATTTCTCCGGCCGATTCCATAGCCGCGATTACGACGGCGTTTAAAGTTGTGAACAGTGGTAATCTTGATGTTTACAAACCTCTTTCGTTCGAAACACCGACACCGCTGGTCAGCCTCGACTCGGCGGCCGTGAAACTCTCCGTTCTTAAAGACAGCGTGTACTATCCCGTAACTCAGCAAGTTAAATTCTATCAACCCGACTCGCTCAACCCGCGCCTTTACGAACTGGATTATCCGTGGGAGCTGGAAGCCTCTTATAAATTGGATATAGATTCGCTGGCAGGTGTTGACTTATATGGAAAACCCACTTTGCCTCTGGAGCATAAGTTTACAATTAAATCAAATTCCGACTATTGCTCGCTGCTGTTCAGTCTTTCGGGCCTTGAGGGCTATCCGGCATTTGTGGAACTCCTTAACAATTCTGACGCGGTGGTAAGAACGGCGGCGGTTAAGAACAATGAAGCATATTTCCCGTTTCTGTCACCGGGAAGATATTTTGCCCGCGTGGTTCTGGATGATAACGAAAACGGCACTTACGACACCGGAAATTATGCAGAGAATCGGCAGCCGGAACTTGCCTATTATTATCCGAAAGCGATAAATATAAAGAAAATGTGGGATCAGCGCATTGACTGGAACGTATTCAACACACCGATCGACCTGATGAAACCTCAGGCCATCACAAAGAACAAACCGACAAGCGATTCACGCGCGAAACGCAACACGCAGGATGAGAACTTAGAGGAAGAAGAGGAAATCTTCGACTCCACCCGAAACCCGTTTGATCCCAACGACAAGGGGCAACGCAACCGACGCAACCGATAGGCATGCGTTCGTAAAAAGCATAAAAATTAAGAGCATAAAAAATTCACACCGAGTGTAATGATAACACCCGGTGTGTTTAATTTCAGGTTCCCATATCCGCTTAATCCATAGCCAGTTCGCTGTCGGCTGCAGAATATGCATTTGGCTCGATGCTCAGGATAAGGATGTAACGGCCGGCACCATCTGATTTTTGATCGTTAAGGAGACGCACATCCACCAGCTTGCCGTCATAATCTCCGACGGCAGCAAAAAGGGCCTCGGGAGCATCCGTCTCGCACATTGCCATCGGAATGCCCACATCGTGCATTTCCTGAAGAAGCAACGTGGTGAAATCTATTTGAGATTCAGCTTGGTGCGGATCGGAATTGTCGGAATAAGGGAAAAGAAAGAAGTAACCATAGTCGCTCACAGGCTGCTCCGGGCCGTTGCCGAAGTGTGCCAGGGCACTCACATCGGGATTGCGGCCGTAATAATCCACATTGTAGCCACCGGCAGTTTCAAGCCAAAGAACATTATCCTCCTCCTCGGGGGTAAGATTGAGAAGATGAGCGCTATTCTTACATTCTTTCATCGAGTTGCAGTTGTCAAGCACACCATAGACTTTCATCACCATGTCCTGAACGGTCAGATCAATCGTATCGGGCGAAGTGGTCTGCTCAGACATCATTGCGGCCTCCTTCGCGGAAGCGGCTGCGTCTATAACCGATGACACTTCATCGACACTCAATTCCGAAAAAAATGAAGCTGCTGAGAGACTGTTGATTCCGGCTGCGGCTAAAAGGAGAGTAAGGATTGTTCTGAACATGGTGGTTTTGCTTGTTAACTGTGAGATATTGTGTTTTTCATATATCATAATAACCGAACTAAACCCATTCTTGTTCGCACACCATAAAAATAAAAATCTTTCGAAGTTAACTTCGAAAGATTTTTATTTTTATGGGGCAGTAAAATCCTGCCATAAGGAACTTGGTTTTCATCCTCAGTTTTTTATTCCACGGAGCACTGATATACTATTTTTCCATTTATCTTCACCATGCGCAAATATGGAGTCAGCCCTCTTGAATCTTCCGCATAAATAGGAGAAAGAGGGCCGCGACTCGTACCGATACCTCCCTTCCACTGACATAAACCAAACCAATGTGTATCCCTGCCATTCATTACCTTGATTAGCTTGATGACTTTATCTCCTATCATCAATTCGTCAATGCCTAAACATTTGATACATTCAGATATTGGAATTGGGTTTGCAGAACATAAATAAGGGTAAATTACGACCTCCTGGTCCGGTTGAATAGAGTAGTCAAATACAAGATACTCCTCAAATAATTTTTGAGGTGCAAAGAAAATTTTACCTCCAATATTTCTTATACCTCCTATATAAGTTGGATAAGCCTCAGACTTAAGAATATGATTATTGCTCAACTTCTTAATTGATCGCTCAGAATACATCTTCAAATATTCTTTCCCTTCTATTATTTCAGTGCCATCTAAATAATATTTAAGAGCATGATAGACATCCTTATCTTTATCTATGGTCTCTACAATTTCCCAAACTGTCCCATCCACATACGCATTTAGTTCGGAACATTCAGGTTCTCCGGCGGCCACCGATGGACCTGAAAAAAGGATCATCGCCAAAACCGCCACAATGTCAACTATATATTTTCTCATATTAAGTAAGTTTCAACAATTAGTTTATATTAATCTTCTAGTTTATATTAATCTTCGGTTTGCTTTTGAAACCTTTTGACTTACTCATCAGTCATTATGGAACCCCATAATGACTGATGAGTAAGTCAAAATTTTACTAAAATCAATCTCTAATCTTAGTTTACACTAATTATCGAGACTTTGGTAACCATTGATACACAACCCTTCCATTTATGGTCACGCGTTTAACAGAAGTGTATATTCCACCTGTATCGGCATAAATAGGCTTGAGGGGTCCGGCTCCTGTACCAATGCAACTTATCCACTCATTAAGTTTATAATACTCAGTGCCTCCATCACTGCTCAGATATAACAGTTTGACCTTTGAATCACCAACTATGTATTCTTCGGTGTAAACGCATGTTAAGCTCTCTGACTCCAGAGTCTTATTACTCCCAGCATACGGATATATCTCGACTTTATCGGATGGATTTAAGTTGAAATCAAAAATCAAAAGTTCTTCTTTATAGTCCCTTGGTATAAAAAAAATCTTACCCGCCTCATTCCGAACGCATCCTATATAATGTTTATCAGATACCTTAATTTCATTAGTCCGTGAATCCTCTCTCGAGGAAGATCTATACATTTTTAAATATTCGATGTCATTGATTGTCTCTTTCCCTTCAATGTAATAATTCTCTTTTATATATATTTTGGGATCCCAACCCGATCCGCCACCCATTTCCCAGACGGCTCCTTCAACAAATGCATTTATCGTTTGTGCCCCTGTATCACAGGAACAACACATGAGTGTCATTAATAAAGTGATTAATTCTAATTTCATGACCTACTTAATTTACGAAGTCGTTTAAACTTTTTACGAAAACCTAAGAAGTGTTTATATTTGTTTTCTTCAAGGTTAATCTTCATTAATATTTTGGCGCATTTTGATTTTTTCATCGGTCGTATATCCGGCAATTCCTTTTTTAAGAATAAAATTGAAAATCGACAAGTTTCCTTTAAATAGAAATGACGAGTCAAATCCACTCAAAATCTTAATGAACCTTAACCTTGAAAAAAGTTTAAAAGACTTCTACATATTATTAATATCAGCTTCCGGAATTTCGATCTTTACCCAAAAGTTATCATCAATATTATATATATATTCTGGATCCGGCTTAAGTATTTTTCCTTTGTAATAGCCATCACATGCACCATACCATCCCCAGTGACAATAAAATTCACAATTACTTATCTCTTTTTTTGAATATGAATAATCATATTTGCAACCATCAATAGCCCAATAGTGACCACCTTTACCTGACTTGGCAGATCCATGCTGAAAATAAATATGCCTACTATTTAAGTAATCGACCATAGTTTTCTCATCATACGAGCTAATATTTCCCACAATATATCCGGCATTTTTAAATGCCTTTAACGCATTAACTGTAGTATTACTTGTATTAGCCTTATCCTCTTTTTCATCATAATCATACTCACAGTTCATCATATTCGGGAGACCAAGCGCATATAACAGATGACTCATTGCGCTTACCGCACCACCGTATGAATCTATCCAAGTAACGAGGGGTTTGCTTGGCGGAATTATAAATCCATTGGGGTTTATGACAGGAACAGAGTCAAAAGGATTATATGATGGACCTACAGTAAGGGCTTTATTAATGGCTTTAAAGCCATAAATAGTATCGCCAAGGGTTAATGACTCTTTACAATAGGCCATAATCATAGCCCCTGCCACCGGCCCGCATCCGGCTATACAATTCGGATGATATTTTTTAACCACGCTATCGAAAGGAGCACGCTGTCCAATTTTAATTGTTATTACAGGATCAATTGTATAGCTAATTATATCATCTTCATCATACACATCATTCTTTCCATTTGTTTTCTTTAACATTTCTGCGGTGTACTTCCCGATATTATTGACGAAATATAAATTGGCAGCCTCGTTATCCATGCTGAAACAATTTTCTTTTGAGTATGCAAGAACCGCAGGAACTGCATTGTAGGTTGAGATTATTGTAAACCCTTTGTTATTAGGGTAATTAATGATATACGCTACGGTGTCCTTACCTTCGACCACCGGAGTCATTGTCTTGATGGAAATAATCCCGCGAGTTTTGGTATCCAAAACTGAATCCGAGATCGCCAGAATCCTGTTAATTGATCTCTGACTTTCTCCTTTACCATGGCTTTCGCCACCGGTTTGAATATTCGATAACAACTCATTTTCCAGATATTCCTCAGTACAAGATACGAGACTGATTCCCAAGCCCATAACAAAAAAGAGGAACAAGACTAACCTTTTCAGTAGATGCTTCATAATTTATGTATTTGATAGAAATATTGAATTATAAAAGCGGTGGAATATGATTCCATGGAATCATATTCCACCGCTTTTATAAGGGGGATATGGTTAGGCTTTGCACTCGGCGGCGATGAACTCGCGGTTCATGCGGGCGATGTTGGCCATCTTGATGTTTTTGGGACATTCAGCCGAGCAAGCGCCGGTGTTGGTGCAGTTACCGAAGCCGAGTTCGTCCATCTTGGAAACCATTGCGAGGGCACGGCGGTCGCGTTCAACAGCACCTTGGGGAAGGCGTGAAAGCTGGCTGATTTTTGCAGAAACGAAGAGCATAGCCGAACCGTTTTTGCAGGCAGCCACACACGCACCGCAACCGATGCAGCTTGCAGAGTCCATAGCCTCATCGGCCTGCACCTTCGAAATGGGGAGGTCGTTTGCATCCTGCGCACCGCCGCAGTTGAAGGATACGTATCCTCCGGCCTGCTGGATTTTGTCGAATGCATTGCGGTCTACCATAAGGTCTTTGATAACGGGGAATGCAGCAGAACGCCAGGGTTCAACAGTGATTGTCTCACCGTTTTGGAAACGACGCATGTAGAGCTGGCAAGTTGTTGCTCCGGTTGCAGGGCCATGAGGATGACCGTTGATATAGAGCGAGCACATACCGCAGATACCTTCGCGGCAGTCGTGGTCGAACACGATTGGCTCTTCGCCTTTTTCTACGAGAGTCTCGTTGAGAATATCGAGAGTCTCGAGGAAAGATGTGTCAGGGGTAGTTTCGACATCGGAATAAGTCACAAACCCGCCCCGGGCCTTAGGGCCGGCCTGGCGCCACACCCTAAGATTAACTTTCATTATATTATCTTCCATTGTATGCTTGATTTATGACTTATAGTTACGGGTCTGAACTTTGATTGCCTCATATTCGAGGGGTTCCTTGATAAGCTCGGGAGCCTTTGAGTCGCTGCCTTCATATTCCCAGCAGGAAACATAGAAGTAGTTCTTGTCGTCGCGCTTAGCCTCACCTTCCTCGGTCTGATATTCAGTGCGGAAGTGACCACCGCAAGATTCGTTACGGTTAAGAGCATCGTAGGCGATGAGCTCACCCATAGTGATGAAGTCGTTGAGACGGAAAGCTTTGTCAAGTTCCACGTTCATTCCTTCGCCGACAGTGCCGGGGATGAAGAGGTTGCTGTCGAATTCCTTGCGGAGATCGCCCAGGGCCTTGATTGCATGTTCGAGACCTTCTTTGTCACGAGCCATACCAACATATTCCCACATGATGTGGCCAAGTTCCTTGTGGATTGAATCAACAGAACGTTTACCCTTGATGTTCATGAGGCGTTCTTCTTCATCCTGACATTTCTTCTCGGCGGCAGCAAATTCGGGAGTGTCGGTTTTGAAATGAGGCACGGTGATCTGATCGCTCAGATAGTTCTGGATTGTATAAGGCAGCACGAAGTAACCGTCGGCAAGACCCTGCATAAGAGCGGAAGCACCGAGGCGGTTAGCGCCGTGGTCGGAGAAGTTACATTCGCCGATAGCGAAGAGACCCTTAACAGAAGTCTGGAGTTCATAGTCAACCCAGATACCGCCCATTGTGTAGTGGATAGCGGGGAAAATCATCATCGGGTTGTAGTATTTTTCACCGTCAACTTCGTTAGCGAGTTCACCGGGGTTAACGTCGGTGATTTCTTCATACATATCGAAGAGGTTGCCGTAACGCTGACGCACCACATCAATACCGAGGCGGTTGATAGCCTCAGAAAAATCGAGGAAGACTGCGAGGCCGGTGTTGTTCACGCCGAAACCTGCGTCACAACGTTCTTTAGCGGCACGAGAGGCAACGTCGCGGGGCACGAGGTTACCGAATGCGGGATAGCGACGTTCCAGATAGTAGTCGCGGTCGCTTTCGGGGATATCAGAACCCTTGATCTGACCTTTCTGAAGTTTTTCAGCATCCTCTTTTTTCTTGGGCACCCAGATACGGCCGTCGTTACGCAGAGATTCCGACATAAGAGTCAGTTTCGACTGCTTGTCGCCGTGCACGGGGATACAAGTGGGGTGAATCTGCACATAAGCCGGATTTGCGAAGTATGCACCTTTGCGGTAGCAAGCCATTGCAGCCGAGCAGTTGCAGCCCATTGCGTTGGTTGAGAGGAAGTAGGTGTTGCCGTAACCACCGGTAGCGATAACCACGGCGTGCGCGGCGAAGCGTTCGAACTTACCGGTCACAAGGTTCTTGGCGATGATACCGCGGGCGCGTTCCACACCATCTTTGTCCTTGATGAGCACGAGTTCGTGCATTTCATAACGGTTGTAGCTTTTCACTTTACCGGCCTGAATCTGGCGGTTGAGCGAAGAATAAGCACCGAGCAGAAGCTGCTGACCGGTCTGACCCTTGGCATAGAAAGTACGGCTCACCTGCGCGCCACCGAAAGAACGGTTTGCAAGCAGACCGCCATATTCGCGCGCAAAGGGAACGCCCTGAGCCACACATTGGTCGATAATATTGTTAGACACTTCGGCAAGGCGGTAAACGTTGGCTTCGCGAGCACGATAGTCACCACCCTTCACAGTGTCGTAGAAAAGACGATAAACAGAGTCGCCATCATTCTGATAATTTTTCGCAGCATTGATACCACCTTGAGCTGCAATAGAGTGAGCACGGCGGGGGCTATCCTGAATGCAGAAATTGAGCACGTTGAAGCCGAGTTCCGCGAGCGTGGAAGCAGCCGATGCACCTGCGAGGCCCGTTCCCACCACGATCACATCAAGACGACGTTTGTTGGCCGGGTTTACGAGTTTCTGATGGGCTTTGTAATTGGTCCATTTTTCAGCGACAGGACCCTCCGGGATTTTGGAATCAGCCGGATTCATTACGCGTATTTTATTGATATCCATTTCCATATCGCTTATTAATAAGGTTGACCGGCCATTCCGGCGGGAAGTTGTGTGTTGGGTTTGTCGTCGGCAGATTCCAGATAATCAAGGAGTTTGACAACATTTTCGAACACCTTGTACTGTTCCTTAGCTTTTTCCACCTGCTCGGCAAGCTGGGGATTAGCCTTCATCTGCTCCTGAAATTCGGGGGTGGGCACCTGGTCGAGAGCCTGTTTGAGGCCCTGTTCGTTCTGGCGCATCATAGCCGACATCTGCTCGTAAGGCATCATCTTGATCTGCATTGAGAGCTGAGCTGCATCGGGGCCGAAATCCTTTTCAATCATAGGAATCACCATGTCTTTATATTGCTCGCGAAGAGTCTCGTTTGTGAGATAGTACTTTTCGTGTGCTTTGACAGTGAAAACGATGCCCTGAGCAAAGAAGCAGGCAACTACGATAGTAGTCCACCAGAGGCCGATTTTTTTGAGACGGGGCATCCAGTTGGTGTTATTCCAACCGATAGACTGGAACATTGACCAGAAACCATGATTGAGGTGGAACCAGAGAGCGATGAAACCGATACCGTAAACGATAAGAGTCCAGGGCTGCTGGAAAGCACCTTGAATAAAGAGAGTACCGGCAGCGGGGGGCAGAGCTTCGTCGACACCACGGATTTCCTGGAGCTGCATTTTAGCCCAGAATTGGATAAGGTGAACCACGAGGAACGCCAGAATGACGATACCGAGTACGAGCATGTTCTGCGAAGACCATTCCACAGAAGCGGGCTTTTTGGAGATAGCATATCTCTCAGAGCCGCGCGCCTTACGGTTTTGCAAGGTCAGCATCACAGCATAAATAATGTGTATGAGAATGAGCAGGGCAAGGCCGGCCGATGCGATAAGCGCATACCAATTCGCACCCAAGAACTCACAAATGGAGTTATAGGCAGCAGGCCAGCAGATTGCTACTGCATTCATCAAACAGTGAAAAGTGACGAATAGGACGAGGCATGCACCCGTAATGGCCATTACCAGCTTACGTCCTACAGAGGAGTTTGATAACCACATAGCTGTTGTTTAAATTATTAGATTTGTTTAAGTTAGAGTCGAAAATTACGCAGTCTTCCTTTTCCTTTTGAATTTGGAGCCATTTGTCTGCTTTGCAAATTTAATATTCTTTCCTTAAAGCAAAAAATTTAATTCGTAAAAAATTAAAAAATATTAAATAAGAGTTTAAATTTGAGCACTTACTTAAAATTTATAAAAGGAACTTTGAGAATAATTTGCAGTCGCACAAAATTTTTATTAACTTTGCAGTGCAAACGAATTTTTTTGCTGAGGGTCCGGTAGCTCAGCTGGATAGAGCATCTGCCTTCTAAGCAGACGGTCCCGCGTTCGAATCGCGGCCGGATCACAAGAGTCATATCCCCCGGGGGGTGTGACTCTTTTTATTTTTCCAATTGACATTTGGTCAATTGGACATTTTGGTCAATTTGACATTTTGACGTTTTGACGTTTTGTCAATTTGACAACATGGCGATTGGACAGTTGGACAAATTGATGATTTGACGGTGCGGTGTTTTGAAAAATAAGTCTAAAAAGAAAGTTTTGCCAACATTTTTGTAATTTTTTATTATATTTCTTTCATATTCCCATTTTTTTATTTACCTTTGGTGCATCCTTTTCTATATGGATTATAGATGTCTATATAATTTCCGAAATCCAAATATGCGGTATAACCTACATCATATAATTGATTTTCACACTATATCATATAAAAAAGAATATCTTAACCATAATACAAAAAGTATCTGTATGAAGAAAATTTTACTTTCAGGACTGGCAGCCCTCACAGCTGCAACCGCATCCGCTCTTTCACCTCAGGTGATTGAAGAAGCCTACATCACGAAATTCTCACCCGACAAAAAGTATTTCGCCAGCTTTATGAATGGTAACATCGGTATTTTCGAAACCGAAACCGGCGAAATGGTAGCATCTTTCGGTGACGTGGAGATGCCTTACTCACTTGGCGACGGCAATTGCTTTGCTACCGACGGCACTTTTGTTGGCGGCACATCGTATGGCGCAGCTTATTGCAAGGATTACGAATGGACACAACTTGACATTCCCAATGCCGAATTCAGCAGCTACGCACATGCCATTACACCCGACTGCAAAAGCATCGTGGGTATTGTCGGAATGGCTCCTATCAGCACGGAGGATACTTCAACACCCATGATGGTTCCGGCTATTTGGGACCTTCAGGATGACGGCACATACTCTGATGCAAAAATCCTCCCCTACCCCGAACTTGATTTTACAGGTCGCGTACCTCAGTATGTAACTGTACTTGACATTACAGCTGACGGCAAAAAGGCATTCGGTCAAGTGGTTGACTATCAAGGTTCAATGGTAGCTCTGATTGTTTATACCCGTAAGGATGACAACACTTGGACATACTCTGTTGCCAACGATTTGCTTAACCCGAATCACGTGGCGTTCCCCGAATGGCCCGGCGAAGCCCCCTCTTATCCGGTATATACAAATTACATGACTGAAGAGGAAATGGCTGCATACGATGAGGCTTGCGCTAACTGGGATTGGGAATCGGGCGAAGAATATCCTGCGTTTGCTGATTTCATGAGCGAAACCGAAAGAGCTGCCTGGGAAGCTGCTTTGGAAGCCTGGCAGAATGCTCAAGATGAGTGGTTCCAGAAATTTCAAGCATTTAATGCAGTATACGAACAGGTTCAGACCGAAGGCAAAACTTTGCTTTTCAATAATCTTATTGTCTCAGCTGATGAAAAGAAGGTGATCTCTACAAATACTATTATTGAAGATGATCCCACTTCATGGTTAGGCTTCTCAGAAAATAAAACTCCTATCATTATCGATGTCGAGACTTTTGAAGCCACCAGAAAGACTCCCAAGAATATCACTGTTACCGGTGTTACAGAGGATATGACTATCTTTGGATTCAATGCCGATTCTTATCGCTACGCCGCTATTTACCTCCCCGATGCAGAAGAACCCATATCTCTGCTTGAGTATTATGCAGGAAATGAGGAGATGACTTCGTTTATCAAGGAGAATATGTATCATGACGTAGAGTCCTACAACTGGGATACAGGTGAATTCGAGACTATCCATGATGTTGAAATAACCGGAACTCCGATTGTTACTCCCGATGCTTCAATTATCGGTACTGCCGCTCAGAACGACTGGAACTATGATCTTCCCGTCAGCATGTACACTTTTATTCTCCCCGGCCTCAACACAGCCGTTAAGAATATTACTGACAACGCTTCAACCCTCAGCGTGTCTGCTCTCAAGAACGGTTGTCTGAAGATTAATGGTGAAGCAGAAACCGTTATGGTTTACGACATTAACGGTGCCCTCGTTTACAAGGCTAACAAACCTGCTTCTGTTGTTGAAACAGGTCTCAACGCCGGCGCTTATATCGTGAAAGTTACATCGAAAGAAAACAACGTAACTCTCAAGGTGATTTTCTAAGTAACATTTAATTGAAAATATGAATAATCCGAGTCGGCAAATACCGATTCGGATTATTTTTTCAACATGAGGGTTTGCCATGGCGGTTTGCCCAGGCGTGGCGCGCCCAACATTCGTCCGGTAATGGGACGGCAAATGTAGGGACATGGCGCGCCATGTCTGATTGTTCAAGGAATTATGCTACGGATAATGGGACGGTGTTTTCCTCAGACGTGGCACGCCACGTCCCTACACTCGTCCGGTAATGGGACGCCTACACGGGTTGCGCTTTAAAAAATGACAAAAAGTCCCGGAAAGCTTCGTTACGGTTGCTTTCCGGGACTTTTTATTTTTACCGAATCCGAATTGTGTGGATTGCGATTTTAAATCTTATTTCATGCCGATTTTAATCTTCCTTCATGCCGATTTTTAATCTTCCTTCATGTTGTGGAATACGTTCTGCACGTCTTCGTCTTCCTCGAATTTTTCGAGAAGTTTTTCGATTGCTTCACGTTGCTCGGCTGTTACTTCCTTATAATCGGTGGGGATACGTTCGAATTCAGATGAAACAATCTCCATTCCTCGGTCTTCGAGGAATTTCTGAATGTTCGAGAACTGATCGAAAGCACCGTAAATGAGCCAGTCTTCTGCCTCGGGATCTGCTTCAAGTTCAGCTTCGTAATCCATCAGATCAAGTTCGAAGTCTTCGAGGGCAGTATCGGCAGCGGGCTTCACATGGAAAACGCTCTTGTGGTCGAAAAGGAACGAGAGTGAACCTTGTGTTCCGAGTGAACCGCCATGCTTATTGAAGTAGCTGCGCACGTTTGCAACAGTTCGCTGGTTGTTATCGGTGGCAGTTTCAACCACGATTGCAATTCCGTGAGGGCCGTATCCTTCGTAGATGATTTCCTTGTAGTCGGAAGCATCTTTTTCGGTGGCTTTCTTAATGGCACGTTCCACGGTGTCCTTAGGCATGTTTGCAGCCTTGGCATTCTGCATAAGTGCGCGCAGGCGGGGATTGGTGTCGGGATCGGGACCACCGGCCTTTGCAGCTATTGTTATTTCTTTGCCGATACGGGTGAACGTACGGCTCATATTGCCCCAGCGTTTCAGCTTGCGGGCTTTGCGGTATTCAAATGCTCTTCCCATTTGTATCTTTATTTCTTAAGTAGTTGCTAAAATTTAATTGTGATGTCTTAACTGTCGGGCATCTTATCTGAGTTGCGCGCCGAAAGCTTCAAGAGCCTTGATGATTTTATTCATGACTCCGTCGATCTGCTTGTCATTAAGAGTTTTCTCGTTATCCTGAAGTTTGAGTGCCACGGCATAACTTTTCTTACCTTCGGGAAGCTTGTCGCCTTCGTAGACGTCAAACAGTTTCACATCACGAAGCAGTTTTCTCTCAGCGTTGCGAATCACGGTCTCAAGCTCGGAGAACTTCACATTTTTATCTACCAAAAGCGCGAGGTCTCTGTCAACGGGCTGTGTGCGAGGTATTTCCGTAAAGATCACACGATTCTTGGAAACCATTTTATAGAGAGCGTTCCAATCTATCGCAGCGTATGCCACATCCTGAGATATGTCGAATTTCTTAAGAATAGCCTTGCTCACAAGTCCTAATGAAGCAACCGAACGGCCCTGACGAGAAGAAATGTCGAGACGGGCGCTGAAGATTTCATCAGACGACTGAGTCTGGACCAACGCAGCAGGGTCAAGACCGGCACGGCGGAAGATGTTTTCCACCACGGCTTTCAGATCATAGAATGTGGCCTCGGAGGCTTTGACATTCCATGAGGACTGCGTGTTCTTTCCGGTAAGCCAGATTCCGAGTTCGGGGCGCTCGCTGTAGGGTGCCAAAGGATGCTCGGGAGTGGATTCTTTAGAGGAGTCGCGGAAATAAACGTTACCGAACTCATAGAACTTCAAATCGGGAGCCTTACGATTGATATTGTGGGCTATAGACTCAAGACCGCCGTAGAGGAGCGTCTGGCGAAGCACGGAAAGATCACCGCTGAGCGGATTGAGGAGACGCACGCTGTGATCGAGCGGCAGGAGCTCAGAGTCGGCATAATAAGCCTGCGATGTCAGCGAATTGTTAAGGATTTCGTTAAAGCCTTGGCCGGTGAGCTGTTCGGAAATAAGTTCCTTGAGATCGAATGAGAAGTCCGTGTCTGTTCTTTGCGAAAGGTTGATGTGGGCTTCGGTGAATATCTCAACATTATTATAGCCATATATTCTGAGCACTTCTTCCACAACATCACACGGACGGGTAACGTCAACGCGGTAAGCGGGCACGCGAAGGTGAACAATATCGGGCGAATCGGTGGGTTCGACTGTTATATCCAACGCGCGAAGTATGGTCACAACCAATTCCTTGGGCAGCTCCTTACCGATGAGTCGGTTGCAATAGCTGAACGAGAAGTCGAATTCAGCATCTTTCACGGGGTTGGGGTACACGTCAACCACATCACCGCAAATCTCACCACCGGCCAATTCCTTGATGAGGAGAGCGGCCAACTTTGCGGCATATACTGTTATATTGGGGTCGGTACCTCTCTCATATCTGAATGAGGCGTCGGTGGAAAGTCCGTGTCGGCGTGCAGTGCGGCGTATACGTGTGGGATTAAAATATGCCGATTCGATAAATACGGATTTAGTATTTTCTGACACACCCGAGTCAAGACCGCCAAACACACCAGCGATACACATCGGCTTTTCAACGTCGCAAATCATCACATCGGCTTCGTTGAGCTTACGTTCCACGCCATCGAGAGTGGTGAACGCTGTGTCGGCCTTGCAAGTGCGCACCACTACTTCCTCACCTGCAATCTTGTCGAGGTCAAAGCAGTGCAAGGGCTGACCGAGTCCGAGCAGCACAAAGTTAGTGATATCGACGATATTGTTGATGGGTCGCTGGCCCACGGTGATGAGGAAATTCTTGAGCCATTCGGGCGATTCCTTGACTTCGATGTTGCGGATGGTCACACCCGAATACCGGGGACAACCTTCCGTATCTTCCACCCGAATCTTAACAGCTCCGGCTTCGGTGTCGGGTGAAAAAGCCGACACGTCGGGCACCGTAACCTGCGGGAATTCGACGTCACCCTTTCCCATGGCGATGTCGCACCATTGGCGCGCCTTAAGGTCGCGGGCAACCCCGAGGTGTCCGGCCGCATCAACGCGGTTGGGAGTCAGCTCCACTTCAAGGCAGTAGTCGCTTGAAATCTTGAAGTAGTCGGCAGCGGGAGTGCCCGGAGCCACATCTTCTTCAATAACAATTATACCGTCGTGAGAAGTTCCGATTCCGAGTTCGTCTTCGGCACATATCATGCCACGCGACTCAACTCCACGGATCTTCGATTTCTTTATCTTTATTTCTTTATCGCCGTCATAGAGGGTGCAGCCCACGGTTGCCACAACCACGGTCTGGCCGGCGGCTACATTGGGCGCCCCGCATACAATCTGCTCGGGTTCCGGGCCGCCGAGATCAACGGTGGTTATGTGCAGATGGTCGCTGTCGGGATGATCAACGCAGGTCAGCACCCGGCCGATTACAACTCCGCGAAGACCGCCGCGAACACTTTCCACTTCTTCGACTGTATCACACTCAAGGCCGGTTGATGTAAGCACGGCCGCCAACTCTTTAGGAGTTAAATTAAAATCTATATAGCGTTTAAGCCATTTATATGAGATATTCATAATGCAAAATTAGCAAAAAAATGAGCAATAGCCATTAAATTAGCAGGAAAAATATAAGCCACACAGCCCTATGTTGAAAATTTCCGCGGGTCGGTGTCTAATTCTATGCGGAATGTGGTGCCCGCGCCGAGTTCAGAGTCTTTCACATAGATGCGGCCGCCATGGTAATCTTCTATGATTCTTTTCACCAGTGTGAGCCCAAGGCCCCACCCTCGTTTTTTGGTGGTATAACCCGGTTTGAACACTGTCTTGAAGTTCTTGCGGGGTATTCCTTTGCCGGTATCGGCCACTTCAATCCAGGCGCAATTCTTGTCGCTGCCTGTTGTTATGTCGATTCTTCCTTCGCCTGCCATGGCGTCGACGGCATTCTTTGTGAGATTTTCCATCACCCATTCGAAAAGCGAGCGGGAAATCATGACCCCGTGGTCGTCGTCAGAAAGGTGCATCCTGATTACCACGCGGTCGGAAACACGGTTGCGCATATATTCGAGCGACCTTTCCACCGTCTGGTTCAGATATTCGAGTTCCATATCAGGTTTGGAGCCTATTTTTGAGAATCGGTCGGCAATTGTGGAGAGGCGTTTCACATCTTTGTCGAGTTCGGAGGCGATTTCGGGTTCTACGCCTACAGCCTGCAGATATTCCACCCATGCCATCAAAGATGAAATCGGCGTTCCGAGCTGATGCGCCGTTTCTTTTGAGAGTCCTACCCAAACCCTGTTCTGTTCCGCCCGTTTTGTATTTACCACCGCCAGATAGAGTATCACCGCCAGAATAATCATCACCACCATCTGCACGTATGGATAGAAACTCAGACTTCGCAACAATGTGGAATCTTCATAATATATGTATTGGCGTGCACCCCCCGGAAGGTCCACCTCGATGAAATGGTTGTTGATCTTAACCATTTCCGACAACGGAGTGTTGCCGCAGGATTTCCTGAGCCGTTTGATGAGGTATTGCTTGTTGCGTTCCGAAAGTTCTTCGAAAGTGGATTTATCGGCATCTTCCTTATCGGGCAGGGAAAAATTTCTGAATTCCGAGATATTGAACTCGGCATCGGTGATAAGCACCGGAATGGTGTTATTCTGGGTGATTATGGCAAGAGGAAATTCAAAATCGGCATCTATGCTTGCCTTGGCGAGGCGCTCGGTGGCGCGGGCCCATATATCCATTCGCTCACGTTCCTGGGCGGCCAGCTGCTTTACGAGATTGTTGGATATGAGCACAAAAATTATAACCGCAATTGTGGCAAAAAGAAAAATCAGGATTTTGCCATTGCGCAACCGTTCAAAAAGCTGTATAAACGAGATTTTAGGCATTAGCCGAAGTTCAATCGTGATCGAGAATAAATTTAGCCACGGCATCCGAAGTGTTGGGGCCGATTACAATGTCGGCCGCTTCCTTCACTTCGGGCAAAGCATTTTCCACGGCCACTGCTATGTCTGCCTCGGCCATCATGGGGAGGTCGTTAATATTGTCGCCAAAACATACAATGCGGTCCACGCCCAGCGAATCGGCGAGCGCCCTGACGGCTTTTGCTTTTGTCGCGTTTTCGCTGAATGCCTCCAGAATCCCGATTTCAGGTCCATAAATATCGTGATAGTATTGCGGTCTGACTCCTTCCACTTCTGAGGTCATGGCAAACACATCGGCCGCCTTCCGGTCGGGAAGCATCGTATAGAACAGAACGGTTTTAGACAAATCATCAGGAAGAAGTTCCGATCCATTCCGGCTGATATGGAATGTTTTATACGGCGAATGAAGGCGTTCTTCCATGAATTTCTGTTGAAGCGGAAATATCTCTCCTCCGAAATGATAAATATCAAGCATATCGTTGCGGAGTGTGAAAAGGAACGTAGGTGTCTGCGTGTCGCGGTAAATTTCGATAAGCTTCGCAACCCTGTCGGCATCAAAATACCTCACATTGGAATATTTCTTTGTATTCGGATTCCAAAGGGCAGCTCCGGTCATCACCACCGCCGGGATGCGCATATCCACATCTTTAAGAATATCGGCAACGGTTGCCGGTGTGCGGGCAGTGGCAATTGTAAACAGTTTACCCGAAGCTATCGCTTCGTTCAACATTCTGACCCCCTGCCGTGAAATGCGGCAATCGGGCTGCATGAGTGTTCCGTCGAGGTCGCTTACATATAAAGTTTTCATGGAAATCAATCTTTTATCTCCACAAATTTCACATCTGAAATTTGCTCTTCATATCTGAAAGAATATGAAGATTCTCCGTCGCGGCCTATCACCGTTGATGAGAATTCCTTAATTTCGACAAAGTTCACGTCAACGGCCACAAGCTGCATCAGAGCTGCAATTCCGGTACTTCTCCCCCGTCGGTAAGATTTTGCAGATGCGCCGGCTCCATATTCATCGGCCTTGAAGCCTTGGGAGCGAGTTTCAGTTCTCTTATCGTGTCGTTTTTTTTCTTTGCTGCGAGGGGGGGCACCCATCATGCGCCTCACCATGTCTTCAGCGCGACGGGCCATATATCTGCTGATCCACCCGCGCACAAAACGCGATATCCAAGGCCAGCAGAAAATCAAAATCAAGAGTATTATAACAAACCATCCCATATCAATCACTTTTCATTGGATGCAAAAATGCCGTATGCCACATAGACCAATATAAGCCACATCAGCCCGGGCACTCCCATGCAGAAAATAAGGAAAACGGCCGTAAGGATAAGCAGCCAGCGCCATTGATTTTCTTTCCACCCCCACGTTTTGAATTTCAACGAGAACAGATGAATCGGAGAAACCATAAGCCAACTTTCGATAACAATAGCAGGTATTACCCAGAACCATTGCGCCAGCGACGGCGAGCCGGCATAACACAAGGCTGAATAGCCTATCCAGAATATGGCATTGGCCGGAATGGGGAGACCGATGAAAGAAGTGGACTGGCGCGTATCGATATTGAATTTAGCAAGTCGCAACGCCCCGCACACCGGTATCAGAAAAACCAGCCAGCGAGTCCACGCGGGTTCGCCTAATGTTTCCAGACAGTAGTACATGATGACAGCGGGGGCCACGCCGAAGCTCACCATGTCGCACAGTGAATCGAGCTGTTTCCCAAGTTCCGAATAGGCATGCAGCAAACGCGCCGCAAACCCGTCGAGAAAATCAGCAACAGCCGCAATGCCGATAAAAATATATGCCCAGTTGTAGGCCTCCATTCCCCACAATGTCTTATCGCCCATGGCGGCACATATAATAGCCATCACACCGGCTGAAACATTCATGCATGTGATGGTATTTGGTATATTACGAGTGATAATATTCATAATCACTTAAGTATGTTTCGTTTAGTATCTTTTCTTGTCAATATCCAGACCGGTTTGGGTAATTCCGGTCTGTTTTGCGTCCGGTCTTTATAAACGCGACATTGCATAAAGCCGACGGCCCCCGCCGAAGGCATCAGACTTTCACACTCCCGATGCGGAGGAAGATTCATCCGAGGCTCTTACAATGGCGAGCGGGGTTACACCTCCACGCGTAATATCACCGATTTTAAGCAACACTTCGGCGTCAACGGGAAGGTATATATCGACTCGCGAACCGAATTTAATGAATCCCAGATGCTCGTCAATATCAGCTTCTTCGCCGGGATAGGCGTAGGTCACGATGCGGCGCGCCATGGCTCCCGCTATCTGTCTAACCACTATCGGCCTCCCATTGTTCATGCGGATACCGATAGTGCTGCGCTCGTTGTCGGTGCTGGCTTTGGGAAGATAGGCCGAAAGGAAACGGCCCCGGTGATGAGCCACATATTCCACCCGACCGTCCACAGGAAACCAGTTGGCATGAACATTCAAGGGCGACATAAACACCGACACCATTATCGCTTCCGAATGAAGCCACTCGTTTTCCTTTACTCGTTCCACGGCAACGACTTTGCCATCTACCGAGCTGACAACATGGTCGCGCCGCTCTCCACGATATTTACGTTTGGGGCAACGGAAAAAATTAAATACAAACAGATAGACAACCAGCGACAATGCGGTCAGCACGCATGGTATGATATATGGTGGCATAAAAAGCCATACCGGCGCGTTCAAAGCCGCCAGCACTATAAAAAGCAGGACAAGTATATTGGTTCCTTCGCGGTGTATTTTCACTTTGCTTCCTTATCGTTAGTGGTAAGTAATACCTCCGATGACACATTCGCATATTGGCATTTATCACATGTGCCTCAGTATTCGCATTTCTCAATCGGCAAATTTACACAATTTCTCTTTAATGTGCAAATTTAGATAGTGGGTGCATCGTGTGTGTTATTTGTCAGCGCACCGGAATCCACTGGTATGCCCCCAGCGACGGTGGATTTGAGCCGAGACGATCCACTCCATCCATATCATATTGCACCCGGGGCGTGATAAGCTCGCGATCGGCATCTCCCTTTACCGGGGAATCATCGGCAAGACGATAATTGAAATAATAAAGCGGACGGTCGGTAAGGAACATCGGATCCGTGTCCCAAAGGCAGTCGATGAAGTTATCATCGTCGTTCCCTTCCGCTTTCAATGATACTCTATGGAAGAATACGGAACTTCCGGTGAGGTCTTCGATATTTATATCCGCGCAGAGACCATAAAGAATACTGTTCTCGAATCTTGCCTGCATCAACGGCAGGCCGTTCCCGGCATCCTCTTCAAACAAGTGTTCCAGTTGCACCAGCGCACCGCTGATTGCAGAGAAAAGATAATTGTTTGCGAATGTGCATTGCAGGAATGTATGCTCGCCCCCTTTAAGTTTCACCACCGATGCGGCCGCTTCTGAAAAGCAACAACCGAAAGCGCTGACTTTAGAATAAGCCGCGCTCAGCACGTTGCCCTTAGAATTGTGCAGCCACGAATTGAGCAGTGTAAGCTTCGTGCGCGACACGTCGGCACAAGAATCCAGCACGAGGCCTGAAGTTGTGGAGCGCATGTTTACGTATTCCATGCGGTTGTCAAAAGATTCGGGTGCGATGCGTATGCCTCTCCACTGTCCGGCCATAATGTCATATTCCACATCGGGAAGCACATTGTCGAGGCGGTCACCCCGCAAATCTATTTTTTTGTCGGGCGTTCCGCAGGCATCCAAAGTTCCTTCCACAACGAGCGACGCCCCGTCGTGAAACAGAACCTGAGCTCCAGGTTCGATTGTGAGCCGCGCGCCGCGCTCAACGGTCAGCGAGTCAAAAATCACGTACGGGCGCTCGGCCGTGAGCCGCATGTCGCTGTTGACCCTCACGTTGCGAAGGCGGGTAACGTTGATGCCGTAGGCCTCGACGGTAACGGTCTGGGTCACCCCGTTGGTCACGAATTCGAGTGCATCACTCACCAATCCGGCCGCAACTGCCTGCGTTTCAGGTATAAAACATTCAATAAAAACATATATTGAATCACGCCCGCGGATTTCAACATCACTGAATTCACTTCCGCTCACACCGTCAACGTTGAGCGAAAAGCGTGTCTGCGGGTCTTTGAACCTTATAGAAGAAATCCTTACACCCTTTTTGGCCTTGTTTTTCACCACAAGACGCGCCGTGGGCGTGCCCAGATCGGTAAACACCGTGTCGAAATTCACCGTATCGCGCGAAAAAACCAGCAGATCGGAGGGAGAATTTGTAAAACCGTCTTCAATACACGAGATGCAGATTAAACTTACAAGCCCGATTATAGTCAATATAAAATAACGCATTTGCTTCATATAGTATGAACGCCCGCAGGTCGCGAATATTTCACGGCCCGGAGCGGGCAGACTCCAATGAACTCATATCTATGAAATATATGGTAATAGCCGGCGAGGCTTCGGGCGACCTGCATGCCTCGCAGTTGATAAAGTATATCAAGCAGTTTGACACGGACGCCGATTTCCGATTTTTCGGGGGGGATCTTATGGCCGATGAGGCTCGCCGCAAACCCGATCTTCACTATAACCGCATGAATGTGATGGGATTCAGCGAAGTGTTTCGCAAACTTCCCGACCTGATTTCAAACCTGCGGAAAGCGCGCAAACTTCTGCGCGAATATAAGCCGGATGCACTGATTTTGGTGGATTATCCCGGGTTTAACCTCACAATAGCCCCCTACGCACACAAACTCGGAATACCGGTGCATTATTTCATTTCTCCCAAGGTCTGGGCCTGGAAAGAATATAGAGTGCGGAAAATCAAAAAATATGTTGACCACCTCTATTCCATTCTTCCTTTTGAAGTGGATTTTTTCAAAAAACATAATTATAATGTGACCTACGTCGGGAATCCGTCGGTGCAGGAGGTGGCCTATTCCATGGGACATCTTCCGCCGAAAAAACATTTTCTGGAGCGTCAGGGTCTTAACGACGACCGTCCGATCATTGCGTTACTCCCCGGGTCGCGCCGCGGCGAAATCCGAAACAACCTCCCCCTCATGATCGAAGCGGCCAAACGATTCCCCGAGTTTCAATATGTGGTGGGAGCGGCCCCGGCTGTCGGCGAGAAATTCTATCGTGAGGTTGCTCAGGACCCCGGCCTGAAACTTGTGTTCGGATGCACCCCCACCCTGCTGAAATATTCTCAAGCTGCCGTAGTGACATCGGGCACTGCAACTCTCGAAACGGCTCTTATCGGAACTCCGCAAGTAGTGGTTTACAGAGCCAACGGGCTGGCCATTTCCTATAAAATAATGGAAAAACTGCTTAAGGTCAGATATGTGGCCCTCCCCAATCTTATAGTCAACAACGAGATTGTGCCTGAACTCCTTGTGCATAAATGCACGGTTGCTTCAATCGCACGCGAACTGTCGCCCCTGCTTCAGCCCTCACCGCGCCGCGAGTTTCAGTTGCAGGGATACCGCACCATGCAGCGGCGCCTCGGAAATTACGTGGCGGCTGAATATGCCGCCGAAAAAATTGTGGAGTCTCTGAAATAGAATAACTCTCAATCAAGACGGCACAGACTCGGACAAACCCGCCAAACACACACCCAACACCTTCATTAACAAGTAGATAACTATTAAAATCAATCTGCCGGTTAATGAAGGTATGTTTTTTAACGTCTGATTAACATTTTGTCAGTAATATTCACACTCGCCGGGCCGTTAATATATCGGTTAATGCAACAATGTTATGTTTGTTTATAATTTGATTCGAATGTGCCGGCATGAACGCATCCGGTCACCCCGCCCGATGGTGTAAAACCCGGGTTATATCCCCCAATACATCAGACAACGCATAGCCACGACCAACCGATAAGGATGGGTCGAACCCGGCATGCACCCCCATCACATCGGCAAACTCCGCACGGAGTTTTATGCCGGCATGAACTTTCACTTTTTTCATGACTTAGATATGTTTCAATAAAACCTTGTCTAATAGAATGAAAAATATATAATGTCTAAATTTTGGGTTATATACATTAGTAATTTCTATCGTCCGCCCTCCCGCCTTAACTCCCGGCGGGATATGCGGAAAAATTCGGTCGTCGCGAGATGCCCGGATTTTTTTATTTTTGTGGATACAGCCGATAGCGTTCTCAGAGGCAAAAAGATTGGTCAAGTAATTGTAATCACCATCATTTTTTTGTATTTTTGCAAATCATGAACCGATATCCACACTCACTTGCCACAACCGTTCCCTCAGACCCGGAAGAGGAATTGGTAGAAAATGAGTACAGACAACTCATCACTGCCTACCTGCGCAGTAATCACCGCAAGAAAACCGGAATTATCGAGAAGGCTTACCGCTTTGCCAAAGCCGCCCACAAGGGCACCCGCCGGCGCAGTGGCGAGCCCTATATTCTCCACCCCATCGCCGTGGCCCGAATCGTAATATCCGAACTCGGCCTCGGCTCCACATCCATTTGCGCCGCTCTTCTTCATGATGTGGTGGAAGACACGGAATTCACACGTGAAGATATCGAAGCCAACTTCGGCCCCAAGATTGCCAATATCGTTGACGGGCTGACAAAAATCTCGGGAGGTATTTTAGGAGCACGCTCATCTTTGCAAGCTGAAAACTTCAGGCGTCTGCTGCTTTCAATGAGCAATGACATCCGGGTGGTGCTGATAAAAATGGCCGACAGGCTCCACAATATGCGCACTCTCGGTTCATTAAGACCGGAGAAGCAACTGAAAATCACCGGCGAAACCCTTTATGTCTATGCCCCGCTGGCCAATAGGCTCGGCCTGTTTAAAATAAAGACAGAACTCGAGGATCTGGCATTCCGTTACGAACACCCTCAGAAGTATGCCGAAATAATGGCTAAAATCGATGAGAGTGAGTCTTACCGTCGCAGTGTAGTCGAGAAATTTGTGGCTCCCGTGCGCCGACGCCTTGATGCCGCCGGCTATAAATATGAAATTAAGGCTCGTGTAAAAAGTGCCTATTCCATCTTCATGAAGATGGAAAATAAGAAAATACCTTTCGAAGAGGTATATGACATATATGCGGTTAGGGTCATCTTTGAAAACGATGACGACGAGAAAGAGCGCCTGAGATGCTGGGAAATATACACTTTCTTCAGCGACGGCCACAACATGCACCCCGACAGGCTTCGCGATTGGACTTCCGTTCCCAAAGCCAACGGATACCGCGCACTTCACATGACGGCAATGGGCCCCGACGGGAAGTGGATTGAGGTGCAGATACGCTCTCGCAAAATGGACGAGATTGCCGAGTTGGGTTATGCCGCCCACTGGAAATATAAGACCGGGCAGACTGCCGACGAGGATTCCCGCCTTGAAAAATGGATGAACACAATCAAAGACATCCTTGCCAATCCGGAGCCTGATTCGATTGATGTGCTCGACACAATAAAGCTCGACTTATATGCCTCCGAAATTTATGTTTTTACACCAAAGGGAGATTTACTGGCTCTTCCTTCAGGGGCAACCGTGCTCGACCTTGCATTCGCAATTCATACGGAACTCGGGAAACATTGCATAGCTGGAAAAATCAATCACCGGCTTGTGCCGTTGAACCATGTGCTCGGTTCGGGCGACCAGGTTGAGATCATCACCTCCTCGTCGCAGACTCCCAAACGCGAGTGGATGGATTATTGCCACTCGGCCAAAGCCAAGGATGCGTTGCGCAACTTGCTAAGGAAAGACAGGGAAGTTCTTGCCTCGCACGGCCGCGCAATCTATATCCAGATGCTCGAACGGGAATCAATCCCCAACAATCAGGACGTGATGAAAAGGTTGCTGCGGAACTATCGTCTGGAGTCGCCCGATGATCTTTACCGTATGCTGGCCGCCGATGAAATAAGCCTTTCTCCTGCCCAACTCAAAGCTTCGCAGAAGAAAAGAGTCTCCATGTTGCGGAAAATATTCCGCAATCCGTTCTCTAATCAAAAATCTCCGTCAGAAGCCAAAGATGCGGATGAAAGCGCAACCCCCGTCAATAATGAGCCTACTGTAAAAATTGACCGCAAGAAAACTTATACCCTTCATCCGGATGCACTGAAACCCAATTACCTTCTTGACACCTGCTGCTCGCCCTTGCCGGGCGATGATGTGTTCGGATTCGTAAACGATTGCGAACAGGTGGTTGTTCATAAAGTGAGCTGTCCGGATGCAATGAGACTCAAAAGCAGTTTCGGCTCGCGCCTGGTTGCAACCAAATGGGGCTCTCTGGCCGATAAATTCGAAGTGAAGATACTTCTGGAAGGTCTTGACCGCCCGGGAATACTCGAAGATATAGCCACCACTCTCCACCGGCGTCTCAACATCAACCTGAGAAGCCTTAACATTAACGCGCTCAATGAGGTTTTCTCGTGCGAGCTGGTGGTGCTTATTGACTCGACCGTGACTTTAAATACTATACTCAACACCCTCAAAGAAATAAAGGGGCTTCGCACAGCCCGCAGAATCTCATGAAAATAAATCAAAAAATCATATTAAAAAATCTCGGGCTGGTGCTCATCGCCACAACGATCATTGTCCTGCTTCTGCCTCATGCCGACCGGCAGTCGTATAATTACGAACTGAACCAGCCCTGGCGTTATCCACTTCTGACCGCTGAATTCGACATGCCCATAATGCGCGATTCATCTTCGGCCCGACAGATGCGCGACAGTATTGACCGGACTTTTGTGCCTTTCGTGCACCGGAATCCGAATGTGGCCCAAACCAATATCACGAAATTTGAAAATGCCATCAAGGGTAAGACCTCGGCCGAATCCGCCCAACGACTGCAAAATCTGGTAAAAGATGTTTATGGCCGGGGAATTATTTCTACCGACCTTTACAAGAAGATTTATTCTTCTTCTCATCCTTCTCTTCGGGTGGCTGACATTGAGGATGGCGGCAACTCCGTGCAGACCATTGATGCCTCAGAAATGCTCTCTCCCCCAAAAGCTTTTGAATATATCGATTCGGTGTATCACTCGGCTCTTACCGGAGAACAGGCTTCAGAACTTTTGCCCCAGGATGTGGTGCACACTGTGAGCGCCGTGCTCACTCCCAATATTGTGATTGACTCCGTGGCCGACAATAAATTCCGCGAACAGGAATATCTGACTGTAAACGGAGCGCTCGGCATCATCAAGAAAGGCCAGCGAATCGTGGATCGCGGCGAGATTGTTACTCCCCAGATTTTCACGAATCTCAACACCTACATCGAACTGGCTGAACAAAATCATGAGAATACCAACCAGACCACCTATTTCCTTGTAGGCCAGATTCTATATATCCTGCTTTGCTTCCTGGCGCTCTATTCTTTCCTCTTCACGGTGAGATGGCGATTCTTCTCGTCAATGGCCAATATGATTTTTCTTATTTCATGCATCACGGCATTTGCAGTGTTTGCAATTCTGATGTTTGAATATGTGACCAACGGCATTTATTTACTGCCATTCGCTGCAATCCCGGTGGTGATAATGGTCTTTTTCGACTCCCGCACAGCCATCTTTGCCCTTTTGGTGGCCGTGATGATTTCAGCCCTGGTGGCCGTGTATCCTTTCACCTTTATTTTCCTGGAGCTTTCAGCCGGATTAACTGCGGCCTTTTCTATACAGACGCTCGAAAAGCGCTCGCAATTGTTGCGAACGGCCCTCTTCACATTTTTAGCCTACGTGGTGGCTTACGCCACAATTACGTTAGTCACCGAGGGGTCTCTCGAAACGCTGCAATGGCATGTGATCGGTGCGTTTGCAATCAATTCGGTGGTGCTCTCGTTCGCCTACTTCCTTATTTACATCATCGAGAAACTTACCGGGCTTACTTCGTCGGTGACATTGGTGGAACTCTCGGATATCAACAACCCTCTGTTGCGCAGACTCTCCGAGGAGGCTCCCGGAACATTCCAGCACTCCATGCAGGTGTCGACCTTGGCCGCAGATGCTGCCCGGGCAATCGGTGCAAATACCCAGTTAACTCGAACCGGTGCCTTGTATCATGACATTGGCAAACTTGACGGTCCGATTTTCTTCACCGAAAATCAACATGGCGTAAACCCACACACCGGACTCAAACCGGAAACAAGCGCCCATAAAATCATCTCGCACGTAACTTCAGGACTGAACCTTGCCCAAAAAGCAAAATTACCTGAGGTGATACGCAATTTCATAACCGAACACCACGGGCGTTCCGTAACTAAATATTTCTACAATACAGCCGTAAATGAAGCTCCCGAAGGGCAGGTGGTGGACCGTTCAAAATTCACTTATCCCGGCCCCAACCCACAAAGCCGCGAGACAGCAATCCTGATGATGGCCGATGCCGTGGAAGCTGCCTCCAGAAGCCTCCCCGAATATACTCCCGAAGCAATCGGCAAACTTGTGGACAACATTATTGACTCACAGGAAAAGGAAGGCCTGTTTAACGAATCACCAATATCTTTCCGCGACATTCAGACAATAAAGAATACTTTTAAGAAGCGTCTGTCAACAATTTATCACTCGCGAGTGGCTTACCCGACTCTGAAAAACCATTCTGCCGAAAATGAAGTCGTCTAAACTTTTTTCAAGGCTAAGATTTATTAAGATTTTGAGCGAATTTGACTCGTCATTTCTATTTAAAGGAAACTCGTCGATTTTCAATTTGATTCTTGAAGAAGGAGCATAGCGGGCTA
>JAAVCL010000019.1 GCA_014802335.1 Bacteroides sp.
ATTTTGGCGCCTTTCGATTCTTTCATCAGTCGCATAGCCCGCTATGCTCCTTCTTCAAGAATCAAAATTCGCTCAAAATCTTAATAAATCTTAGCCTTGAAAAAAGTTTAAACGACTTCTTATTGCGGATTATTCTTAATCGGGGTTATGATTACTTGTAGGAGTAAGGGCATGAAATTTGTTTATACAGCAGTTGCCAACACAATCAATTTTTAGTAATTTTGCAATCATGATAACAGCATCAAAAAAGAAAAGAGAGAATATCGCAGAGTATCTGCTCTATATGTGGCAGATAGAGGATATAATACGCGCCTATAATCTCGACATAGACAGAATCGAGGCCGACATAATAAATAAATATGAAGGTCTTGAGGCGCAACAGCGAAAGGACATGAAGGATTGGTATGAATCTTTAATAGACATGATGCGTAGGGAAGGTAAGGAAAAAACCGGCCATCTGCAGTTGAATGCCAATACGCTGCACGACCTTGAGAATCTTCACCGTCGTCTGCTGAATGATCCAAAATTCGCTCAATATGCAGCTGAATATTACAACGCACTGCCTCTGATAGTGGAACTGCGCTCCAAGGCCGGAGAGAACAAGAAGGATGAAATCGAGACCTGTTTCGATGCACTTTACGGCTTGCTGATGCTTCGCCTTCAACAAAAAGAAATCTCGGCTGAAACACAGGAAGCATCCCGACGAATTTCAAAATTTCTCGCGTTGTTGGCCGCATATTATAAGAAAGATTATAATAACGAGCTCGAATTTTCTGAGTGAAAAGCATTTCGCTGCGGTCAGTAAGTATGTATTCGAATAGCAATTTTCAAAAAAATCCCATTATTTCATAAACGTCTCCAGCAATGTCTGACGAACTCAATAAGGAAATAAGCCGCCGGCGCACATTCGCCATCATCTCACACCCGGACGCGGGTAAGACCACCCTCACCGAGAAACTGCTTTTATTCGGTGGCGCGATACACGTGGCAGGCGCAGTAAAAAGCAATAAGATAAAGAAAACAGCCACATCCGACTGGATGGAAATCGAGAAGCAGCGCGGCATCTCGGTTGCCACTTCTGTCATGGGTTTCAACTATGGCGATTACAAAATAAATATCCTCGACACTCCGGGTCACCAGGACTTTGCCGAAGACACGTTCCGCACCCTTACAGCCGTTGATTCGGTAATAATTGTTGTTGATGCCGCAAAGGGTGTTGAGACTCAGACGCGTCGACTCATGGAAGTGTGCCGCATGCGTCGCACCCCGGTGATCATTTTCGTTAACAAGATGGACCGCGAGGGGCGCGACCCGTTCGACATTCTTGATGAACTCGAACAGGAA
The DNA here is from genome assembly GCA_014802335.1 of Bacteroides sp. GTDB lineage: Bacteria > Bacteroidota > Bacteroidia > Bacteroidales > Muribaculaceae > Lepagella. Next base: position 1,345 of record JAAVCL010000019.1, read on the forward strand.
CTCCACATCGGCGTGCGTCCTTTGACGTGGCCTATCAATATGGGCGAAAGATTCAAGGGGGTATATAATATATATGAGCATGGACTCGACCTGTTCACTCCCTCGAAACAGACCGTTAGCGAACGTGTGGAAATTGATGACGTTAATTCACCTGAAGTTGACAGACTGGTTGGCGAGGAGAATGCATCCAAACTTCGCGAAGATCTTGAACTGATAGAAGGCGTCTATCCTGAATTTGACAAGGAGGCATATCTGAGAGGCGAAATGGCACCCGTCTTCTTTGGCTCGGCGCTCAACACATTCGGTGTGAAGGAATTATTGGATTGCTTTGTGGAGATAGCACCCTCTCCGCGCCCGGTTATGGCACAAGAACGCGAGGTGCGTCCCGAAGAGGAAGAATTCACCGGATTCGTATTCAAGATTCATGCCAACATGGACCCGAATCACCGCAGTTGCATAGCGTTTGTCAAAGTGTGCTCGGGCAAGTTCGAACGCAATGTCTATTACAAACATGTGCGCCACGACAAGATGATGCGCTTTGCCGCCCCCACGGCATTTATGGCCCAGAAGAAGAATATCGTGGATGAAGCGTTTCCTGGAGATATCGTCGGTATTCCCGACACGGGCAACTTTAAAATCGGCGACACACTGACAGGAGGAGAATTGCTCCACTTCAAAGGTCTCCCCTCTTTCTCGCCCGAGATGTTCAAATATATTGAAAATGCCGACCCGATGAAGTCCAAACAGCTTGAAAAGGGTATAAACCAACTTATGGACGAGGGCGTGGCTCAGATATTCACCAATCAGTTTAACGGACGTAAAATCATCGGCACTGTGGGTCAGCTGCAGTTTGAAGTGATCCAATACCGTCTGCTTCATGAATATGGAGCGCAATGCCGCTGGGAACCTATCAGTCTGTATAAAGCCTGTTGGATTGAAAGCGACGATGAACAAGCCCTTGAAGCTTTCAAAAAGCGCAAGCATCAATTTATGGCCACCGACAAGGAAGGACGCGATGTATTTCTTGCCGATTCAAACTATGTTTTGCAGATGGCCCAGAATGACTTCCCGAAGATACGCTTCCACTTCTCTTCAGAATTCTAAATATATAATTAATAATTTAGAATTGTGATTTAAGCCGGGAGGGTTCATGCATACATAACTTAATCGAAGGCTCCATCCACTATTATTTTTGTGGGCGGAGCCTTCGATTGTATTACGATTTTTCGCGGGCGGAGCCGGTTGTTTTTTGCGAGTAAGACCTACAAATTTTGCGGGCAGGTGCAATTAGAGGGGATTGGAGGTAGGCTGCCGACGCCGGGGTGCGAACGAATAGAGAACGGAGAGGATTTTGCCTCCGGCGAAGCAGAAGATCAGCACGATGACAGCACGGATTTTCCACGATTCTATTCCGTAGGGTGCATAAAAGTCCTGCGCCAGACGCGTGAAAACAAGTTGCATTCCGAAAATGAATAGTGCTCCCCTGTTGAACCAGGCCACCCCCCGACTTAAGGCCGATTCTCCACAAAGCGAGCAGAGTGCCAAAAAGGCCGTAGCTCCGCAGAGCGCGGCTGCATACCAATAGAAAATTGAATTGCCGAAATAACCGATAGAAATATTAGTCACCCCGGCAAGCTGATTGAACACCGTGTAACCTACAACTCCTGTGAGCGTCAGCAAAACGGCTCGTTTTTTCAAGATTTCGCTAAGCCTGATTAATCGCCCGCAGTAAATGAGGCTGCCAAAAGCCGGAGCCGTGTCAAGACTCCACGGCAAAAGAATCGGAAGCATGCCCATTAACCAAGAAGCCACAACACAGATAACGATGGCTCCTACATTTCTTGCCAACCCTTTTACCTTAATGAGCAACTTAAAAACTATATAAGAAAGGAAGAACGAAGGAAGATACCACAGAACGCTGTTCATATCTGTCATCAACTTCGGATTAAGTTCCGACAAAGGGTCCCGCCACAGTTTAAACCTTCCGTATAAAACTCCCTCTATTTGAAGTTGATTGAAAGGCTCATTAACGTATGTCCATAGAAAAATAAGGCATAACGCACTCATCACGAAGTAAGGAAGCAGCAGACTCTTTGCTTTGGAGATAATATTAAAATCCGGACGCGACACATATCCTGCGCCCATCCAGAACACAGCCAGTACCATACTGTCGCACCAATCCCATAAGAATCCGGCTTCAGTATGCTCAAGAATGGCGGGCAATAACATGAATGCCTTCGCCATATCAAGCCAGTAAAGGCGCTTTCCATGCCGAACTGTATGTTTGCCTATTTCTCCGTTGAAATCCATATCATTATTTAAAGACTTACTTCCCTACACTTGCCCTTGAAAAATTAATGCGATTTCAAAAATACAAAAAATATCCCAATAAGTAACTCTGAAAAATGAGCTCCGACTTATTTTAGAGGATTATTTGAATGGATTGGGTATTGCTCAGCCGAAGCCAAAATTTTATCCCCCCTACTTCATAAATAAATACGATAAGCAGTAAATAGAAATTAGTATGTATTGAAGAAGTTCTTTGTGGTCTTGCTTCTTTTTGGTCTCAAATAAAGGGAAAATTCATCGGCAAATGTAGGGACGAAGCGAGTCTGAATAAACACCGTCCCGTTACCGGACGTGTGTAGGGACGTGGCGTGCCACGTCTGAATAAACACCTCCCCGTTACCGGACGAGTGTAGGGACGTGGCGCGCCACGTCTGAATAAACACCTCCCCATTACCGGACAAATGTAGGGACGTGGCGCGCCACGTCTGGGTAAACACCATCCCATTACCGGACGTGTGCAGGGACGTGGCGTGCCACGTCTGGGTAAACACCATCCCATTATTACAGCAGCCTTCAGACGTGGCACGCCACGTCCCTACACTTGTCCGGTAATATGTAAATAATTTCGAAGATATATTTAAAAATTCGGAATAAATTTGGAAAATTGAACCGTATGGTTTATCTTTGCGTTATAAAAACAGACGTGAGAAAACCCACATCAAAGCAAATTGGGAAACTCATCAAATTTTAAAGAAATACCGAGACAAGCTTGCCCGTCGATGGCGGGCCCCGCGCCGAAAGGCGTTGCCCTTTTGGGCACAAGGTGGATTACAAAGATTGGCGAGCTCTCAAATCCTGTCGTTCGGAGTTTCGTCACATTCCTTTGGTGTGGTTCTTATAGACCGGAGAATGCTCGCGCATTCCCCGGTTTTTCTTTTGAAATCGTTTATACAACTTTATCGCGAAACCCGGAGTGGCGCGCATTGTTGTTACTTTGATAAATCCCAAATTTAGAATTACAGAATATGATAGATGTAAAAGAGGCCCTTCTCGAACGCACCAGCGTGCGTCGTTACGAACGAGAATCAATTCCGGCCGAAACCATGGAATTCATTTACCGAGCTGTTGAAAACACTCCCACTTCCTATAACGGACAACAGTTCAGTGTCATCGACATTGACGACCAGTCTTTGAAAGAAGAATTGTATATGCTCACCAATCAAAAGCAGCTCAAAACCTGCAACCGATTGCTGATTTTCTGTTCCGACTACAACAAAATTTCTCTTCTGGCTCAAAAGAAAGGACTCGATATGCCTCCGTTTACTGATACAATGGACGGGGTAACTATCGGTATTATTGATGCTTCATTAGCCATGATGAGTGCAGTTGTTGCAGCCCAGGCTGCCGGTCTTGGTTCAAATTGCGTCGGCTATCTGCGCACTGTCGATCCGAAGAAAGTTGCAGAATTACTCAAACTTCCCAAAGGGGTATTCGTGGTGTGCGGACTTGCACTCGGAATTCCACGCGAACATCCCGACCTGAAACCCAAACAGCCGCTCTCGCTTGTATTTATGAAAAATGCATACAGACAAGACAACGATAAAATGGTTGAAGAACTTGAGGCCTACGATGAGGTTGTGAAGCATTACAACCGAACTCGTTCAGGTGGCACTACCGACCATGATTGGGTTGCCCACATTCTTGATTATTATGACCATGCCATGGCCTATCGAATCAAAGATTATCTGCGCGATCAAGGCTATGACGTAAAAAAATAACATGCCCGACTCGGCATGTCCGAGAGAAAAACAAAGCGGAAATTCGCCGACAATTTCGTGGCGCCTCACGAAATTGTCGGCGAAAATTTTTCCGAGGGTCAGGCGATTTATGAATATGGGATAGTAAGTGACTGTTGATTCTTGTTGACGAGGGAAAATATATGGTAAGTAAAAAACGGAGCAGAGGCCTCGACCCTTGCTCCGTTTTGTCGCGATAGCATTGTTTTATTATCAGGCAATGTCTGCGACAATCACCTATATTATAGACAATCGTAACGGGTAAAAGTTTAATCGATGATGAAAAAAAACGTTAAAATTCCCCGTTAGTTGTTTCTATTGTAAATGCTTCTCAAAGATTAATCGGATTTACCGGCTTTTATTTTGCTTATTTCTTTTCGCAGGCTGCTTTTTCACATTCTGCCTTTTCGTTGCAATTGGTATTTGCACAGTTTGTGCTTGCGTTGCAATTTGCGTTTACACAGTTTGTGTTAGCGTTGCAATTGGTTTTTACACATTCAGTCTGTTGACAATTTGCATTGTTGCAGGGGTTTGCTGTTTTGCATGACCCGCAACCGTTGCAACCTTCGCAAACCTCACACGTGCACACTGCGCAGCCTTCAGTCTTGCAGTTGCATTTTGTGCATTGGCAGTCACCGCAGCATACAGTGTTGGCAGCCTTGACAGCCTTAGTACATTTTTGAACGTTCTCGCAATTAGCAGTCTGTGTGCAGTCGGCCTTCTTTGCGGCTTTTTTAGTCTGTGTGAGTTCAGTTTTGTGCTCTTTTTTAGCTTGCCCCACTGAGAAGAGTTGTTGCTGAGCGAGCGCAGTCGAAGCCATAATGGCAACGGTCATAAGTAGAAAGGCAAATTTCTTCATAACAAATCGGTTAAATGATTATTAAAAAAATAAGGAGAGCCAATGGCGAAAAGTCATGACTCTCCATATTTGAATTTTTGATGATTAGTAAATGCAATTACTTTTTCACCTGAGCTACGATAGCTTTGAAAGCTTCGGGATTGTTCATAGCGAGCTCGGCAAGAACCTTACGGTTAATTTCGATACCGGCAGCGTGAATGAGGCCCATGAGCTTAGAGTAAGAAAGATCTTCCATGCGTGCAGCTGCGTTGATACGCTGAATCCAGAGGGCACGGAAGTTGCGTTTTTTCTGTTTGCGGTCGCGGTAAGCATAGGTAAGACCCTTTTCCCAGGTGTTCTTAGCTACTGTCCACACGTTACGACGGCTTCCATAGTAACCGCGTGTCAGTTTCAATATTTTCTTTCTCTTAGCACGCGATGCTACGTGATTTACTGATCTTGGCATTTTGTTTAAATTTTTGAATGTCAGCGGCAAGAATAGTATTCATGCACTTGCGGAGCTGAAAATTCGGTTAAAAAATTTGGATTGATGATAAATGCTTGCAGTTTGAAAATACGACTGCGCTGCGATTAGCAGAGGTTAAGAAGCTCTTTTACCTGCTTTTCGTTGGCAGAAGCCACGAGGCCGGTATGGTCAAGATTTCTCTTACGCTTCTTAGTTTTTTTGGTAAGGATGTGGCTGTGATAAGCGTGTTTCCTTTTGATCTTACCGGTGCCGGTGAGCGCGAAGCGCTTTTTCGCAGCGGAGTTAGTCTTTACTTTAGGCATTTTGTTAAAAATTTAGTTGTTAACATTTCACCTCGGCACGTTGTGCCTACGGTCTCTAATTTATTTAATCGCCAAGTTACCGTATGGTCCTTGTGGTGATTCGGTTGATATGCACCATTATAATAAACTTCATAATGTTAAGTTTATTGCATGGCACGAAGATTTTTATTCTGCGGTTTCCTCAGCCTGTGGTTCCTCAGCGGCAGGTTTGGGGGCTTTTGCAGGTTTTTCTTTTGACTTATCCTCCTTTTTTGCAGCAGGCTTAAGGGGTGCGAGCATAATCGACATTCTCTTACCTTCGAGAACGGGCATCATTTCTACCTTTCCGAGGTCTTCAAGGTCATTGGCAAAGCGAAGCAACAACACTTCTCCCTGCTCTTTGAAAAGGATTGAACGTCCGCGGAAGAATACATACGCCTTCACCTTAGAACCCTCTTTAAGAAATCCCTGGGCATGCTTCAGCTTGAAGTTATAGTCGTGGTCGTCGGTCTGCGGTCCGAAACGAATTTCCTTCACCACCACCTTTGCAGCTTTCTGCTTCTGCTCTTTCTGGCGTTTTTTCTGCTGGTAGAGGAATTTCTGATAGTCAATAATCCGACACACCGGAGGCTCGGCGTTGGGAGATATCTCCACGAGATCAAGTTCAAGCTTTTCAGCGATCTTCAATGCCTGTGCCAGAGGATAAATGCCTTGTTCAACATTATCGCCGACAAGACGCACCTCGCGGGCACGGATATATTCATTGATGGCATAGGGATCGTTGCGGCGATCACCTCCACGCACGGGACGCTGCCCGGGTCGTGGCTTGGGGCCCATAGGGCGGCGAGGGCCGCCGAAATTTGGTTTTTTCTCCATTAAATGTCAGAGTGTTCTTTTTTGTTGTTTTGAAGAGGCTTAAACTTTTTCAGGGAGTATTTTTACTGTTTTAATGAGTTTAAACAACTTCTGTTATTTATTAATTATTTCAGAAATCTTGTGCTGTTTGCTTTTCGACAATGTCGTTAACAAGTTTGGCAAACTGGTCGACTTTCATAGCGCCCTGGTCACCTTCGCCCTGTTTACGGACTGAGACTTCATCGTTGGCTGCTTCCTTTTCACCTACAATCAGCATGTAGGGAACTTTGCTGAGTTCGTTGTCGCGGATTTTCTTACCGATTTTCTCGTTGCGATCGTCCACGATTGCGCGGACACCCTCGGCATCGAGACGAGCTGCCACATTATGGGCATATTCGTTAAATTTCTCTGAAATCGGCAAAATAACGCACTGATCGGGAATGAGCCAGAGGGGAAGCTTGCCGGCGGTGTGTTCGAGCAACACGGCCACGAAACGTTCCATTGAGCCGAAGGGAGCGCGGTGAATCATAACCGGGCGGTGCTTCTGATTGTCGGCACCGGTGTATTCGAGTCCGAAACGCTCGGGCAGGTTGTAGTCAACCTGAATTGTGCCGAGCTGCCAACGGCGTCCGATTGCATCCTTAACCATAAAGTCGAGTTTAGGGCCATAGAACGCAGCCTCGCCTTCCACCTGACGGGCCTTAAGGCCTTTTTCAGCACATGCCTCGATGATTGCATTCTCAGCGAGATGCCAATTTTCGTCAGAACCTATATATTTTTCTTTGTTCTTCGGGTCGCGCAATGAGATCTGCACTTCGAAGTTATTGAAATCGAGCGCACGGAAGATATAAAGGATAATATCCATCACCTTGAGGAATTCATCTTTTATCTGCTCGGGGGCGCAGAACAGGTGGGCGTCATCCTGAGTAAATCCGCGAACGCGTGTCAGACCGTGGAGTTCACCACTCTGCTCGTAACGATACACTGTTCCAAACTCAGCGAAGCGAAGCGGAAGCTCACGATAACTGCGGGGAGCTGCCTTGAAAATTTCGCAGTGATGAGGACAGTTCATCGGTTTGAGCATATATTCCTCACCTTCCTGGGGGGTCTTGATTGGCTGGAATGAATCTTTGCCATATTTTGCCCAGTGGCCTGAAGTCACATAAAGCGCCTTGTTACCGATATGCGGGGTTATGACCTGCAGATAGCCATATTTCTTTTGGATCTTGCGAAGGAATTGTTCGAGTCTGTCGCGAAGAGCCGCGCCTTTCGGCAACCAGAGGGGCAACCCTGCGCCCACAGTGTGCGAGAAAGTGAAAAGACCCATTTCCTTTCCAAGAAGACGGTGATCGCGTTTCTTGGCTTCTTCAAGAAGGGTTAAATACTCGTCGAGCATTTTCTTCTTGGGGAAGGTGATGCCGTATACTCTGATAAGCTGCTGACGTTTTTCATCGCCGCGCCAATAGGCACCGGCCAACGAAGTTACTTTCGCAGCTTTGATAGGAGCCGTATTGGGGAGGTGCGGACCACGGCAAAGGTCGGTAAAATCGCCCTGGGTATAAGTGGTGATATGGCCATCCTCAAGTTCGCTGATAAGCTCGCACTTGTAGACTTCGCCACGATCGCCGAACATCTTCAGCGCATCGGCTTTTGATATGTCAGAACGCTTGATTTCCTCTTTACGCTGAGCAAGCTCAAGCATTTTCTTTTCAATTTTGGGGAAGTCTTCGGCTGTGATTTTGTGTTCTCCCGGATCTATGTCATAATAGAATCCGTTTTCAATTGCCGGACCAATTCCGAATTTAACACCGGGATACAATTCTTGCAAAGCCTCGGCAAGGAGGTGAGCTGAAGAATGCCAGAAGGCATGTTTGCCTTCGGGGTCATCCCATTTGAAGAGTTCTATGGTTGCATCTTCATTAACCGGACGGGAAATATCCCACTCTTCACCATTAATTTTAGCAGCAAGAACATCAGATGCGAATCGCGCACTGATGCTTCCGGCTATGTCATAGGGAGTTACTCCCGCTTCAAACTGTTTTACGCTTCCGTCGGGAAAGGTAATATTAATCATATAATAGATTATGTTTATTCTTTAATTTACAGAAAAATAATATGATTAACAGCGCTGTCTGAAAAACAGGTCGCCGTCACCACATTATAATTCGCGCAAAGATACAAAATTTTTCTTAATTTTCAAATATCTTTTCCCATATCAGTCTTCATCATCGTCAAAATCCTCGAAATCCAGATAATAGGTATCGGCGTAGGTGTCTTCGCGGAACCGGGAGAGTTCGCGTGAATCTCGTTTCGTGGGTCGTCCCAGACCTTTACGTCTATCCACAAATCCGGATATTTTTGTCATTTCAAGCAGTTCATACTGTTCGGGAGCGGTGATATTTTCAAGATATTCGGGCACAAGCTTGGCTCCAAGTCTGTTTGCCGTGAGGGCCTTGACTCTGAATGTATAAGTGATCGGGGGCTTTCTGACATCAATCACATCGCCGACTTTTATGGTTCTTGAGGGTTTCACGGCCGCCCCGCCAAGCATAACTCGTCCTTTCTTGCAGGCATCAGTGGCGATGGTGCGCGTTTTGAAAACGCGCATAGCCCAAAGCCATTTGTCAATTCTTTCTTCCTGTGGCATGGCAATTGCTTAATTATCAGTGGTGCGTTCGAGTGTCAACACAGCTTTGTGGCGCGCGTCATAAAGTATCACTGCATTTCCTGAAGTGGGACGCGCCGCACTCACCTCCTCAAGGGCAACCAGAAGGTCGGTCTCGTGCGAATTTTCCTTGCAGGCCATCCGGGTGGTGATTATGTTAGAGAAAGAGATGGAGTTGGGCTGATTCATATCTATCGATATTTCACCATTCATTATATTGCACCCTGTGTTGCCATGCAATTTGCCCTCGTCTATATCTATCACCATTTTCATATCGGGGTCGTTCACAGTCTTGCTTCCTATTTTCTTCACCCCCCAGGTGCCGTTCAGGAACTCAAAATTCTGATGCATAAGCTGCATAAGTTCACGGCCTGTTTCGTCATAAAAATTCAGGTAATAGTCGTGGCCTTCAACTCGCCAGGTATAGAACTTTGTTGCTCCCAACGCGGTGTTGATATCATAATCGGTCAGACCTTCGCCCTGACACATCATCATGGTCGAGGCTATATGGTCGAAGCTTATTGTAGAGTCCTGCGGATTATATTTATAGTCGGCATTGATAACGTTACAACCGTTGTTACCATAAACGCGGCGTTCTGCCGGCACGAATTTCAGGAACGGAGCCTGCTCGCCCACCGCTTCTTTTCCGAACACGGTTTCGATAGACCAATCGCCCTTCACCACCCCCTGTTTGATTTCACCCGGAGTATAAACCTGAGGATCTTTCTTTACGGCAATATTTTCCCGGTCATGAGGCATTGTGGGATTTATTTTGTTGACTTCCGTTTTATTGAAAAGGCTGCATCCGGTCATCATCACAGTTGCGGTAACGACTGCCAAGCCGGTTATTATTTTTGATATTTTCATAATTCTGTTTTTAAATCTGTTTTGGTAAGTAGCTCTTATAAATTAGCTATGACTTATTTTCGGGGATTTTTTTGAATGGATTTGGAATTGTGAAGAAGGAGTTTAGCGGGCTAAACGACTGATGAACAATTTCAAAGCCATAAAAAAAGACCGAAAAGAAGCATAGCCACTAAGAATTACTTCAATATAAACTAATTTCTAAGAACTACTTACTACTCAGCCCAATGGCGTCGCAAGGGATATTTGGTAGGCCGCAGCAGCAGACGCAAAGATGTGCTGTAGAAGAGATAGTTCCAGAACCAATTGACCAGCACACTCAGTTTGTTTCTCATTCCGAGGATAGAAATCAGGTGAATCAGCATCCAGATCAACCAGGCGAAGAAACCTGAGAAAGACCACTTGCCGAGGTCGGCCACAGCCTTGTTTTTACCAATGGTGGCCATGGAACCTTTGTTGAAGTATTCGAACTTGCTTTTAAATTCACCCCTATTAAGGTTTTTGGCAAGGTTCCGAGCTTGCTGGATAGCGGGCTGAGCCATCTGAGGGTGACCTTTAGGATATTGATCGCTTGTCATAAGCGCGATGTCGCCGATGGCGCACACCACGTCTTCATATCCCTTCACCCGGTTATATTCGTCGACAATTATACGACCGCCGGGGCCAACCGTTTCAGCAGGCATTCCAGGCATGGGTTCACCCTTTACACCGGCTGTCCAAATCAAGGTTTCATAATATTCCTTATGACCGTCGGCAAAGGTGACATATTTGTCTTCATAACTCTTCATCATGGTGTTGAGACGCACGTTGACCATAAGGTCCTGCAATCCTTCCACGGCCTTTTTGCGTGAATGCTCGCTCATGGCGCCGAGAAGATTCGAGGTGCCTTCCACAAGAGTGATGGTCACATCATCGGGTTCGAGTTCGGGATATTCTTTCTTAAGAATATATTTTTTCATTTCACCGAGGGCTCCGGCTATTTCAACACCCGAGGGGCCTCCCCCCACCACGAGGAAGCTCAGAAGCTGGCGGCGACGCTCCTTATCGCTGCAGATTGCTCCGCGCTCGAAACGGTCAAGGATTTCATCACGTGTATGTATCGCTTCGGCTGCTGTCTTTATGCCAAATGTTTCCTCTCCGAGATTTGACATGCCGAAATAATTATTAGTAGAGCCTGCAGCCAACACAAGCCGATCGAACGATATGGTCTCATAACTTGTGCTTACAGTCTTCGCTTTCAGGTCGATATTCTTTACATGCCCCATGTGATAAGACACATTGCGCATTCTCTTTATTTCCCTTCGGAAAGGGAAACAAATGTTTGCTGCCACCAATCCCGACGAGGCAATCTGATAAAACAGCGGAGGAAAGCAATGGAAATTATTGCGATCCACAAGCGCGATCTCATATTTTTTGGGATCAAGTTTTTTTATAAGATTCAGTCCGGCGAATCCGCCTCCTATTATTACAATTTTTTCCATATCACAAAAAGTGTCTTTATTGTGATAACATGAGTATTGCAATTTAGTTCTTTGATTACCCCACTAATTCAAGAGCCTACCCCACTAATTCAAGAAGTTCAAGATAACGCAGTTCTGACTCGTCAAGCTTTTCGGTAATTTCAGCCAAACGGTTGCCGGCTTCAATGATTTCGTCTGTCGAGAGTGTGCCTCCCGATAACGACTCTTCCAACATTTTCTTTTCTTCTTCAAGCTCGGGCAACAGCTTTTCCAGTTCTTCAAGTTCTCTTTTCTGTTTGAACGATAATTTAGGCTTGCTTTCTTTTACTCTGCGGGAATTAGCGGCAGCCTTTTGCGGTGCAGGTGACTGTTCGCGCAGGGCCTCCTTTTTCTCTTTTTCCTCCATGGCCACACAGTGGCGGTAAGTGGAATAATCTCCGGGGAAGTCGCGTATCTCGCCATTGCCTTTGAACACGAACAAATGGTCGGCGATGCGGTCAAGGAAGAACCTGTCGTGGCTCACCACAATCACACAACCCTTGAAATTGGCCAGATAATCTTCAAGCACGGCAAGAGTCATGATATCCAGATCGTTCGTGGGCTCGTCGAGCACCAGGAAGTTGGGACTTTTCATCAACACCGTGGCCAGATAAAGCCGGCGTCTTTCGCCTCCGCTCAGTTTGGCAATATATTTCTGCTGAGTTTCGGGAGTAAATAAGAATTTAGACAGGAATTGAGAAGCGGAAAGAGTGGTTTTCTCGTCTATGCGCACCACCTCGGCAATTTCACGCACGGCATCTATAACTTTTTTATTTTCGTCGAAACCGGTCATTCCTTCCTGACTGTAATACCCCCACTTCACGGTCTGCCCGATATCGAACGCCCCGCTATCGGGTTGTATAAGACCTAACAACAGCTTTATGAACGTAGATTTTCCGGCGCCGTTATCGCCCACTATTCCCACTTTTTCATAACGGGCGAAAGTATAATTCCAATCTTTCAGTATAACCTTATCGCCAAACTTCTTGGAAATATTCTTCGCTTCAAATATCTTAGAGCCGATATAGCTTGAACCCACTTCGAGCGACACATCCTTACTGTCGGTGCGGACGCGGCTTCGATTTTCAAGCTGATGAAAATTGTCTATGCGATATTTAGCCTTCGAACCGCGCGCCTGGGGCTGCCGTTGCATCCATTCGCGCTCGGTGCGGAGAAGATTTCTCACCTTTGCCAATTCCGAGTTCAGAGCCTCGATTCTTTCCTCGCGACGGCGCAGGTAGTAGTCATAATTTCCGTCGTAGGTATAAATCTGCTGCCGGTCAATTTCAATGATCCGTGAACAGATTTTATCGAGAAAATAGCGGTCGTGGGTCACCATCAACAGCGTGACACGTTGGCGTGTCAGATAATTTTCGAGCCATTCTATCATGTCAATGTCGAGGTGGTTGGTAGGCTCGTCAAGAATAAGCATGTCGGGGTTGGTGAGCAACACTTTTGCAAGAGCCACACGTTTGGCCTGACCACCCGAAAGATTCTGTAACGGCATTTCCACATCCGTAATTCCGAAGTCGGTGAGCATGCGTCGGGCAAGGTCGGCACCGTTCCATATTTCTTCGTGTCCCGGTTCGGGAGCGGGAGTGGCATATTCAAGGGCAGTCATCCCTTCGGGCATAGGGGGCAACTGCTCAAGATATCCCACCCGCAAGCCATTGCGATAGGTCACACTTCCCGAGTCATAGTCCTCGCGCCCCGTAAGAATATTTAGAAAAGTTGATTTGCCGTCACCGTTGCGTGCAACGATACCTATTTTGTCGCCTTCATACACCCCGAAGGTAATATCGGCAAACAGAAGTCGATCACCAAAAGATTTGGTAAGCTTCTCAATCTGTAGATAACTGACCATATTGAAGTCGTTTAAACTAATTTAAATTCGCCTCGGAAGATTAACTACCCGATAACGTGAGTTTATATGAGCCGCAAGAGGGGCTCACATTATGCGTTATAACCGCAACCCGCACGGATTCTGCACGGATCGAGACTGACCGTTAAGTACATTTTAAGTACATTTACCTTCAGGAACTACTGTTGAAACAGTGTCTTTCACGACAGATAAAAAGAAAAACCAATCTTCAAAAGATTGGTTTTAAATGAATTACACTTTGAGCCGCGACCGGGGCTCGAACCCGGGACCTTTTCGTTACGAATGAAATGCTCTACCAACTGAGCTATTGCGGCTGATGCAATCGCCGAGCGGGCCGATTGCAAATGCAAAGATAATAATTTATTCTGAATTTTACCCAATCTGCAAATTCTTTTTACAATTCTTTTTTAAAGAAATTTCTTGGAACGCAAAAGCTCGATAAATTTCGCGGAGAAGGTCTCGTTCATTTGCCGCGGATAGCGAATGTCGGTAAAGACCTGAGCCAGAGTCTGTTTATTGTTTTCTTCCACGAATTTATGATTTGGTGCATAGTCGTCTTTGGCCTTGAAGAGTTCAATTATCTCTTCATCAGAGTCGGCACGATATTTTTCATCGTGCATCACTGCCTGCAATGGCAACCTTTCGGTTTCAACTCCTTCTTCATCGGGCCAACCGATTGTGATACATGCCACCGGCACACACAATTCGGGGAGTCCGAGGATTTCAGAAATCATATCGGCATTATATGTAACGGTGCCGAGATAGCACGTGCCGAGTCCATGCGCTTCGGCTTCGGCCACAATCTGCTGGGCAAAAATGGAGGCATCGGCCATTGCGTTCATAAAGGAGAGGAAATTATCATATCCCGGATCGGCATTGCTTAGTCTGCACCAGCGGGTAAACCGATTGAAGTCTGCACAAACCGTGAGCACCACAGGAGCCGATGTCACCATTGGCTGATTGAAATGAGCGGGGGCAAGTGCCTCTTTACCTTCTTTGCTGCGAGTCACGATTACCGAATAGAGCTGCATGTTGCCACATGTTGGCGCCCGCATCGCACTGTTCAAAATTGCTTCAAGAAGTTGGGGGGAGACTTCTTTTCCGGAGTATTTGCGTATGGTCCGTCTTTCTGCTGTATTTTTCATGTCGATAATTTCAGTATAGTTGAATTAAAGGCTCGTGCATATTTAATTTTCAGGAGAGAACATCGGGTCCCAGGCCGGAAGTTTTTCAGGCTTGGTTTTCAATAAGTCGAGAACGGCGGGTGAAGCATATTTCTTATCCACCACGAGTCGGAACATGTATTCGTCAAACCATTTGTCGGACATTATGAGGTGACCGTCGTTCGCACCGGGACCCCAACTGTTTTCCACCATCCATTTCACAGGCTTGCCCACGCTGTCGAGATCAACGGCCATCAGGGTCATGGCGTGAGAGGATGCACTGGCGAAAGTGCGGATTCGATCGGCTTTATCCATGCCGAATTCGGTGCCCATCAAAGAGGCATAATCAAAATTGGCCGGGTCGAGATAGCCGCGGTCACGGTCAAGAAACTTGCCTACATCGCATGAGAAATACATCATCGTGCTGTCTTTGATCGACTTTATGGCCATTTCTTTAATTTCTTCTATCGGCAGATTGACATAAGTCCAGTTATCTCCGTCGTAACTGTGACGGTCAAAATCTATCTCATACAGACGATGAAAAGGACGCGAGGGATCGTTCATCAACATCACATAGTTGTTCTTCAGATCGTTACCGGCATATTCCTTATAGAAAGATTGCGGTGTGTAGGTGCGCGTGTCGATTGCATTACCTTTCGAATCACGTCTTGTCCAGGTAAATTCCACGGGAGGTTCACCAAGTGTGAGGGCAAGCATGCGATAAATTTCGCCAAGCATCTTTTCCTTTCGCACTGATATTGCCTTCGCCGATTTTTTCTCTGCAACCATCTTGCGCAATTCAAGGCCGTCTTCCCGAAGCTTGAGTGCGATAAGGTTGCTCATTCTGGATGTATTTTCGGCCGAAAAAGATTCTGTCATCACCTCTGCTGGCACCACACCGTATTTCATTATATTGTCGGCCACTCCGGTGAACTGGCCGCCATCGCTAAGCGGATTTTTCAGCAGCCATTCGACCGTGCGGTCATCAAGTGGGCGCCCGGCATTGTCGATCATGGCCTGAAGAAAGAGATTCGATTTCTCAAGCTGGTCGTAAAAGAAGTTATAATTCTGCGACAACTTTAATTCGCCGAGGTCGTGTTTATTCATCATTTGCGACCTGAGCACGTTAAGCCCCGTGAAGAGCCAGCAACGGCCCGAGCGCTTCTGATCGGTTATACCTTTCCCCGGCACCTTGTGCGAGAATTGCGTGTCAAAATTATTCTTATTCTCGGCATTTACCGCCAGAACATCAATCGAATTCGAGGCCACGGCATTGCGCAACGCCTTGGTTTGGGAATCCGGCTTATATGTCGACTTCAGGCGCCCCAGCATCCCGGCATCTATGCCTTTGGTCTGAGCCGAGATTGAAAAAATCATTCCGGCCGAAAAACAGAGTATTGCCGCGCGATGCAAATAATTTATATGTTTCATGTTTAGGAGATTTGTATATTTAAGTTGTTTAAACTTTTTTCGAAAACCTGAGAAGTGTTTAAAATTATTTTCTTCAAGATTAATGACCCTTAACCTTGAAAAAAGTTTAAACAACTTCTTTAAGAGAATTTCAGACAGCAAAGACTATTTAACCAAATATTTCTTCTGGTCCGAGAATTGTCCATCCGTGAACAGAGATACGCAATGGAAGCCCGGTGCAACTTCAACAGACAGAGTCTGTATATCCTCTTCTTGAGTAAGGCTTCTTCTTGCCTTAACATTACCCATCAAATCCGAAACAATAATTTCATTATAATCAGATGACTCATCAAGAAGCACACCTATCTTCATTTCCGAACCTATTGAATATACATATTCAATAGAGCCTCGATATGATGTAGCGGGAATTTTACCCAGAAAATTTTTGTGATCAAGTTTTGAAAAGACCATTTTTGCCGGAATATTATTGGAAGCTGGAGTATACGTTCCTGCATACATAGCCGGCAGATAACCGGGTCGAGTGAGACTAATCGCTACACTAAAATCAATCTTAGGGACGTCAATTTCATTGGATGAATTCTTAACACTTTCGTAAAAACTTTCTCCATAATCACTGAGACTGGTTACTGTGATGTTCGTATTATCCTCAACAGGAGCAACAGTCAAAATTCCATTTGAATAATCGAGTTTGGGTTCCGTAATGCCTTTGGGTTGTTTGGTATAAATTGGTAATTCCGGATCTCCAATTGGATTCAAGGAAAATTGCAACCATCTATAAGGGTTGTACTGATTACAATCAAATCCTTCATTTAATTTAGCATCAGTGGCACATTTTGCAAAGTTATGGCTAATATCAGAGTCATTCATAAAAAGATTCTTATAAAATTCAGCCTCATATTGGAGGGATGGGCCTAATTTAATTTCCTCATCGTAATCTCCATCATACCCCCATCCTTGACGTGAAGAGCCGAAATATGCCAGGACTCCGCTGTCAGCATTTCTAATGAAAGCCTCACTCAAGCAGGGATCAGATTTATTATCAAAAGCATTAGTAAAGCACGCCATCGTCGTTATAATAGAATACCCTTTATTCTTTAATTTAGAAGCATTCTCGGTCGAATAAGGGCTTCCATATTCTACAGTATAATAAGTTGGCTCGCCATGCGTCATCACATCCACGAAAGAGTAGCCGGTGCTTAGCGCCGTTTGTATATTGTCCGCGCAAAAATTA